>DXCM01000003.1 GCA_019116025.1 Candidatus Companilactobacillus pullicola
TAAAACTTTTGGTGAAGGACGAAATGAATTATTTTGATACTCTAGATAGATCAGAAACAAGAAATGGACTCACTCCAAAGGAATATTGGAATGAATCCATCTCTTAAAGTTATATTATTTACTCGAAAAAAGTGTCAACTTGACAAGGCCTAGTGCATTCCAACAGCATTCCCAATTTTTGTGGAAGACGGCATCCTGCACTACTTCAATAATAGAAGCACACTATCCCATACCAAAAACAGACATTCATTAGAATCACACATAATATGTGTACTCCAACAGATGTCTGTCATTATTAGTTAATCTTAAATGTATTGTAGCTTCTTTGCAGCCATGTAAGCAGCATCGATAGTAGCGCCACCAAGGCACTCCTCGCCATCATAGAAGACAACTTCTTGTCCAGGTGTGATAGCACGTACTGGATTGTCAAACTCAACACTGACCTTACCGTCACCTAAAACATGAACTGTAACGCCTGTATCTTGTTGACGATATCTGAACTTAGCTGTGGCATGGAATGTATCGCCATAATCTAAGCCTGTGATGAATGAAAGATCTGATGCATCTAGATGATCAGCATATAGTCTAGGATTATCGTATCCCTGGTCAACATAAAGAATGTTCTTCTTCATATCCTTACCAACAACGAACCAAGGCTCGTTAGACTTACCGTTACCACCAATACCAAGTCCTGATCTTTGGCCAATTGTATAGTACATCAAACCAGCATGCTCACCCTTGATCTCACCATCAGGTGTCATCATCTTACCAGATTGTGCAGGTAAGAACTCGCTCAAGAACTTACGGAAGTTTCTCTCACCGATGAAGCATACACCAGTTGAGTCCTTCTTCTTAGCAGTAGCTAAACCAGCCTCTTCAGCAATACGACGAACCTCTGACTTTTGCATTCCACCGATTGGGAACAAAGCCTTTTGTAGTTGATCTTGTTGAACAGTACTTAGGAAGTAAGTTTGGTCCTTGTTAGCATCGCCACCACGTAGCAAATGAACAACACCATTGTCATCACGGAATGATTGTGCATAGTGTCCCATTGCAATATAGTCAGCATTTAACTTGTTAGCATAATCCAAGAAAGCCTTGAACTTAACCTCTTTGTTACACATAACGTCAGGATTTGGAGTTCTACCTTTACGATACTCATCTAGGAAATACTCGAATACACGATCCCAGTACTCCTTCTCAAAATTAACCGAGTAGTAAGGAATACCAATCTTATTGGCAACCTTAGCAACATCCTCGTAATCCTCAGTAGCTGTACATACACCGGAGTCATCTGAGTCATCCCAGTTCTTCATGAAGACTCCGATAACCTCATAGCCTTGTTGTTTCAAAAGAAGTGCACTAACTGACGAGTCAACGCCACCACTCATACCTACTACAACACGCTTCTTCTTATTATCCATTTTAAAACCTCATTTATTTTGCTAATACGTTTTTTTCTTTCAAAAAGTCCATTAAATATCTGTAATCTTTAATTTCTTCTTCAGAATCTTTTAGTTTAAAGATATTAATGTTGTGCATACCGCTCTTGTCGGTAATTGATAGTTTCAAACTATCTAAATCTTTGCTAACAATTGCTTTGACAAAAAATCTTGCCGCATATGGAGATGTTCCATTAAGTGGATGTTCCAGACGGAAACCACCCTTGTTAGTTTCTTTAAAACCACTGTCCATTAGTGAATAACGTTTGATCTCAGGACTTAATTCATAAGTTTCTTGGTCCCCGAGTACTTGAGCTTGTTTTTTATCCATATTTATCATCCCTTATAAATAATCATTATTAATTATAAGTTTGAATAAAATTAATTAATTAGTCAAGTCGGAAACGATATCTACTAATTTATTTGTGAATTTAACAATCTCTGCTTCAGTATTATCCTTACCAAAACTGATTCGAACTGAATCATTGATCTTAGGACTATCCGCACCAAACATTGCTACTAAAACATGTGAAGGTTCCAAACTACCGGCAGTACATGCTGAACCACCAGAAATAGCAAAGCCTTCCAAATCTAAACGTGTCAATAACACGCCACGATCAATGCCAGGCAAATACAAATTCATAACGTGATTCAAAGCATGGCTGTCAGTTGGTCCGTTAATTCCGAAAGGAATATTATTTTGTTTTAAGATTTCTTGGATCTTTTGTTTAAAGCCAAAATAACGTTCCTGACGAGCCTTCTTTTCATCAGGAGTAATCAATTGTACTGCTTTAGCAAAACCAGCAATAGCGGGAACATTCTCAGTTCCGGCACGACGTTTAGTTTCCTGATCGCCACCTTTTACAAAAGATGGAATATGTATATCGTCATTAATATATAAAAAGCCAATAAATTTAGGCCCATTGATCTTGTGTGCTGACGTTGAAAGCATATCAATATGTTCAGCTTTAACATCAATATCTTCCATGCCATAAGCTTGAACAGCATCCGTATGGAAAAAGGCTTGATGATCTTTTAACAATTCACCAATTTCTTTAATCGGATTCATTGAACCTACTTCATTATTACCATACATGATCGATACCAAAATAGTATCGTCACGTAAAGCATCTTTAACTTGCTGAACAGTAACTTCGCCACGTTCATTAGGTTTAAGATAAGTAATTTCAAAGCCAAGTGATTCCAAGTAGGCCATTGGTTTCAAGATAGCTTCATGTTCAATTGCTGTCGTTATAATATGTTTTCCTAATTTTTGTCTCGATAATGCCGTTTCAATGACAGCGGTGTTATCACTTTCAGTACCACCACTTGTAAAGACTATTTCTGAATCTTTCGCATTGATACTTTGAGCAATTACATGCCGACTTTCATCTAAAACTTTACGAGCTTGGCGTCCAAAATAATTGGTAGCAGAAGCATTACCAAAATTATTCGCCATTTGGTCGCTGATCACATCGACTACAGATGTAGCCATTGGTGTCGTAGCAGCATTATCTAAATAAACAAATGCCACGATAAATCCCCTCTATTCTTGGTCTAAAAAGTTCAGCAACATTGTCACTGATTTACGTCCGGCTTGTAGGACAAATTCATCAAAGTTTACACTAGCATTTTCGTCACCAACATCACTCATTGAACGAATAACAACGAATGGTGTCTTGAATTGTGTACAGACCTGAGCCACAGCTGCACCTTCCATTTCAGATGCCAAAGCATCTGGGAACGACTTTTTAATTGTAGCAATTTTTTCAGCTGCGTCAATAAATTGATCCCCGGTTACTATCAAACCGACATGAGATGTTAGGCCAGTTCTCTTAGCAGCGGCAGCAATCTTTTCAACATAGGTTGGATCTGCATTAAAGTAAAGTTCTTGTTGAGGTAATTGACCCACTTTGTAACCAAAGCCAGTTGCATCAACGTCGTGATAAGCCATTTTATCAGAAATAACCACATCACCGATGTGTAGACCTTCACCAATACCACCAGCTGAACCGGTATTAACTACAAAATCAGGTTGGTAACGATCATTAATAATTGTCGTTGTCATCCCTGCTTGTACTTTACCGATTCCACTTTGTGCTAGATAAACTTGATGATTCTTGTAATTACCAATGGTAATATCTACTCCAGCTACAGAATCTTTTTTAACATTAGTTAAAGATTCCTTCATCAATTTAATTTCTTCTTCCATTGGAACGATTACACCAATTTTCATACTTTACCCCTCAAATAAAAAATAATATTAAAAACACTAAGATAATTAGGCCGAATACTGTAATGATTGCAATATTTAGCTTTTTTTTCAAACTATTTGTCTTATTCTCAAAAGATTGCATTTTTTCTTCAATAATTTGCTCAGGATGTTGTTTTGCATACTCTTGTTCTGCTCGACGACGTTCCTGCATGCGCATCTTTTCTTGTTGCTGTTCAATCTGATCAGCTCGAACCACAGTTTGAGGATGATCAGTTGATTTAACTTTTGAATTATAAAAGTCCTTTAATTTCGAAAACATTTATTTTTCCTTTGCTTCCATTAATTCCCAATAGGTAACTGCATAGATTGATTTCGAATCGCAAATAACACCTTTTTCAATTTGTTCTTTTGCTTCATCTAATGTCAATTCTTCTACATTTAAGAATTCATCTGGATCTAAAGGACGTTTGAATTCAACTTTTTTCAAATCAGTAGCTTTAAAGACTGTCAATCTCTCATTTGAATAACCAGGACTGGCAAAAAAGGCTGTAACTTTTTCAAGATTATCAGTTGTTAATCCTAATTCTTCATCCATTTCACGTAGGGCAACCTCTTTTAAATCACTACCCTCATCCGCATCAATTTTTCCGGCTGGAATCTCTAACGTTTCTTGTTCCAGTGGTGTACGCCATTGTCTGACAAAAATCATCTTGCCATCATTAGTGAAAGGAATAATCGCTACAGCACCGTGATGTTCGACTACTTCACGGATATCAGGAATCCCATTAGGTAAAACAACTTGTTCTACATCAACATTAAAAATTTTGCCGCCAAACATTCTTTTTTTAGCAACGACCTCTTCATAATATCTCGAATCTTCTTTACTCATTACTTGACCTTCCTGACTTAATTAATCTTACAACTGACATCACAATTGCAATTAAACAAATAACTACTGCAAATGTCATTGTAACACGCATCCCATCGATAAAAATATCTGGTCTGCCTTCAACATAAGTAGTAACTGACTTACCATAAAACTTACTCATTGATAAAAATAGTACTGTGGTTGAAACTGAGACACCAATTATCATACCTAAATTACGTGATAAGGCATTTAAACCACCCGCAATTCCTAGATCTTTTGTTTCAACAGAACTCATGATCATAGTATTATTCGGTGCCTGAAAGAGCCCATTACCAAGCCCATTTAGACCAATACACAATAGAATGAACCAAATTTCTGTCTTCAAATCAAAGGCTAGATATCCTAATTGTGCTAGTTCAATCACGACTAATCCAACAATCGTCAAGACAATTGGATTAACCTTTGCTGATATTTTACCAGAAATAGGTGCAACTACAACCTGTACTAGTGGAAAAGCCATTAAGATATATCCTGCAGTTGAGGCAGCAATACCTAAGGCATTCTCCAAATAAAATGGTGAAATCACATTAAAGAAAAAGTTAGTAACGAAGATAAAGAAGCCAGCTACTAAGCCTAATGTGAAATTATGATTGGCAAAAATTCGTAACTCGATCATTGGATTTGCAACTCTTTTTTCAATCGACAAGAAAATTATAAAGAAAATTATTGAGATTATAAAGGTTGCAATAATATATGGATTAGTAAAGCCAACTGACTGGCCAATAAAAATAGCACCAAAGAAGAGTAACAAAGTTACAAAATAGGCTGCAAATCCCGTTTTATCAAATTTAACTGGATTAGTTTTTTCAACTTTCGGCAAATTCATATAACCCAAAATCAAAGCTACCAAGCCAATGGGAATATTGATCCAAAAAATATAACTCCAGTGGAAATGTCCTAAAATCAACCCTCCGATTCCGGGTCCAGCAATCGCACCAATTGAAACAAATGAGCCTATATAACCTAAGGCATAACCACGTTCACGTAATGGAAAAGTTTCAGTAATGATCCCATTATTAGTTGCCATAGCCATTGAAGCACCAGTAGCCTGAACTACTCGACCCAACAACAATAATACTAAATTGTCACTTAAACCACAGATAATGGAACCTATTATGAACATTACTGAACCAATTTTAAAAACTTTTATTTTCCCAATGGAATCAGCAATCTTTCCAAACATCAACAAGAATATACAAATTGTGACCAAGTATATGGAAACGACCCATTCAGCCATGTTCATCTCAATATTTAAATTTTTACTAATAACCGGCAATGCGATATTAACGATTGAACCGTCAAGCGTTGACATTAAAGTAAAAATACCAACCGAGATCAAAATCATCCATCTTCTAGGATTTGCTTGCTCGTTCATATTCCTTCTCCTATTTTCTTTTCAAAGAAAAAGAAAGCACTATTCAGCGCTTTCTTCTTTTTTAATATTAATATTGACAGCTTGTGGTCCTTTATAACCAGGTGCAATCTCAAAAGTAACCTCGAGGTCCTTTTCAATATAAAAGTCCTCACGGTTAAGAATTGAATCTGCAAAGAAGAAAATATCTTCATCCCCGTTATTTATAAAACCAAAACCACGGTCTTTATTGAATCTTACTATTTTTCCTGTGAACATTATTCACCATTCCTAATCATCAAAGCCCTCAGTCTTTGTTTCTGGATACTCTTCAGCAACAATCTTAGCACATCTGCCACAGAATGTTGGATAATTACTATCAACACCGACATCAGTCTTGATCATACGACATCTTTGACAAACTTCGCCTTGTGCCTTTTCAACTAGGACATCAGCAATTTCATACTTATCAGCATTTTCAATCTCTTGATCGGAAATTTCGAATTGAGATACGATCAACATTTGACCAAAGTTACTATCGATTTTATCAAGAACAGCTTTTAATTCAGCACTAGGATGAATTGTTACCTTAGCTTCTAGTGATTTACCGATTAATTTATCGCCACGAGCAATTTCAAGTGACTTCAAAACATTATCTCTAAAGTCCATGAATGTTGCCCATTCACTTTCAATTTCAGCTTGATCAGGGATTTCTTCAACTTCTGGCATTTCTGCTAATTGAACGTAATCCTCTGGTTCATTAAGGTATTCCCAAACTTGTTCCATAGTATGTGGCAAGATTGGTGTTAACATCTTAGCTAATTTAACAACTACATCATAGATAACAGTTTGCATTGAACGACGAGAATGTGAATCCTTAGGATCAATGTAAACAACATCTTTAGCAAAATCTAGGTAGAATGTTGACATTTCATTAACAATGAAGCTGACGATTGATTTTTCAACATCACCAAAATCATATTTGTCATAATCTGCTAAAACATTCTTAACTAAGTCATTCAACTTAACCTTGATATATTTGTCTTCTGGACGTAAGTCTTCATAAGCTACACCATTTGTCTTTGGATCAAAGTCAGATGTGTTAGCTAACATGAATCTGATTGTATTTCTGATCTTACGATAAGTTTCAGAAACTTGCTTGAATGAATCAACTGTTACAGAAACATCGGAACTTGAATCAACTGAAGCAACCCAGAGACGGATAATTTCAGCACCGAATTGTCTTTCGATATCACTAGGAGAAATAACGTTACCAAGTGATTTACTCATCTTGACACCGTTCTTATCCAAAGTGAAACCTTGTGACATAACAGCTTTATATGGTGTTACGCCATAAGCAGCTACAGAAGTAACTAACATTGAGTTAAACCAACCACGATATTGGTCAGAACCTTCAAGAATCAAGTCAGCTGGGAATGTTAGGTTATCACGTGTCTTGGCAACACCTGAATGTACTGTCCCAGAGTCAAACCAAACATCCAAGATATCAGTTTCTTTAGTAAACTTACCATTTGGACTACCTGGATTAGTATATCCTTCTGGAAGCAAGTCTTTAGCGTCTTTTTCAAACCAGATGTTTGAACCGTACTTACCGAACAAGTCAGCCACATGGTCAACAGTTTCCTTAGTCATGATTGGATCGCCATTTTCAGCATAGAAAATTGGTAATGGAACACCCCAAGCACGTTGTCTTGAAATTACCCAGTCGCCACGATCACGAATCATGTTGTAAAGACGTGTCTTACCCCATGAAGGCATAAAGTCGATCTTTTCGATCTCATCAAGAATTTGTTGTCTGAAGTTATCAATAGATGCAAACCATTGTGGTGTTGCACGGAAAATAACTGGTTTCTTTGTACGCCAGTCATGTGGATAACTGTGAGTGAAGAAGCTCAACTTCAATAGTGAGCCATTTTCCTTCATACGTTCAGAAATTAGCTTGTTAGCATCATCGTAGAAGACACCCTTGTATTCTGGTACTTCATCAGTAAAACGTCCTTGAGCGTCAATTGGTGAGAAGACAGGCAACTTGTATTTCATACCAACAACAAAGTCATCGGCACCAAATCCAGGAGCTGTATGAACTAAACCAGTACCATCATCAAGTGTAACGTGATAACCAAGAATCAATTCTGATTCACGGTCGTAAAGTGGATGTGTAGCAGTTAGTCCTTCTAGTTCAGAACCCTTGAATGTCTTAAGGATTTCAACGTTTTCCCATCCTAATTGTTCTTGAACGAATTGGATTCTTTCTTGAGCAACGACATATTTTTTACCGTCAGCATTAACTTCAGCGTAAATGAATTTAGGATTTACACAGATAGCCTCATTAGCTGGAATTGTCCATGGAGTTGTTGTCCAGATGATAAATGATGCATCGCTGTCAACAACGCCCTTGCCATCACGCACTTTGAAAGCAACAAAGATTGATGGTGATTTGATATCTTTATATTCAACTTCAGCTTCAGCAAGAGTTGATTCTGATGATGGTGACCAGTAAACAGGCTTCTTACCACGGTAAATGTAGCCCTTATCAACCATTTCACCGAAGATTTCTAGTTCAGCCTTTTCAAATTCAGGTTGATAAGTAATGTAAGGATGATCCCAATCAGCAGAAATACCTAGACGTTTGAATCCAGCCATTTGCTTCTTGATTTCGCCTTGAGCAAATTCGTAACATAACTTACGATATTCGGACATGCTCATTTCCTTACGTTTAACACCCTTTTTAGCCAATTGTTGTTCGATTGGAAGACCATGAGTATCCCAGCCAGGTACATAAGGTGCACGGAAACCGTTCATTGACTTGTAACGAACGATAATATCCTTAGAAATCTTATTTAGTGAATGTCCCATATGGATATCACCATTAGCAAATGGAGGGCCATCTAGTAATTCAAAAGTTGGCTTACCTTCATTCAATTTTTGTCGTTGTTCATAAAGTTTGTTTTCTTCCCATGCTTTTTGCCATTCAGCTTCTTTGTTTGGCAAATTACCACGCATTGGGAACTTAGTTTTACCTAAGTTTAGAGTATCTTTTACTCGCATTCTTTCACCCCTTCTAAAATAAAAAGAACCCATCCAATCTAGGACGAGTTCTCGCTATACCACCTATTGGTAAATTAATATACAGTTTTTTAAGAGTCGATATACTTAAAAAGTTTTTACTAACCTCACACCATTCGTTAGCTCGCTGAAAAAATCTAGTTTAAGCACTTATTCTCTTAATTTTCCTTAGGATCACCATCATCAGAATCATCTTGAAAATTGAACGTTGGTTCATTTTGTTGATGATTAATCGTGTAAGATTCGTCCGGTTGGTCATCCTGAATATTATCATTATAATTCATTTGATCTGACTTTGAAACCTGATCTTGCATATTTTCATTATTTTGTACATTTGGCTGATAGTCTTGGTTATCAACACCTTGCCCACCAATTTCTTGTTTCAACTTATCAGTAGACGTACTGTCATTCAACCTAGACCACTCAGGATTGTCAACCATATCAAGTTGTTGCTTAAGCATTCCTTGAAGTCCCTTGCGGAAAGAGTTGACTGATTTCTTCAAATTATCGGTTTCAATTGTCACTTGACGTGCACGATCAGACGCATCTTGTAAGATACGATTAGATTTGTCTGTTGATTGATTCAACAAATCACGTGCTTTCTTCTGTGACTCCTCAACAATAATCTGTGCTTCTTGTTCCGATTCAGATTTAACTTTTTCAGCTGCTTCTTGGGCAACCAAAATAGATTGATTCAAGGCATCCTTCATATCAGTGAAATATTTCAATTGATCAGTAGTATCTTTGAGTTGTTTTTCTAATTCAGCATTCTTTTGTAATGCTAAATTATAATCTTGAGCTGCTTGTTGCAGAAATTCATTCACTTGGTCGCGGTCATAGCCTCTAAATTTACTATCAAATTCTTTATCATGTATTTCTACTGGTGACAATACCATAACTTCACGCCCCTATTATTTCTTAATAACATTCACGAAGAGAATATATTTATTATTCTTTGATCGTCCCATAATGTCATTAATTCTTATTCTACCAAAACCTCTTACACTTAGTGTATCAGTTATTGTAATAAATGAACTTGCATTTTTATTAACAGCCCAATTTATTTGAACTTTCCCATGATCTACTAATGCCTTAGCATTTTGTCGAGACAAATCATAAACTGTTGCGATGATAGTATCCAAACGCAACGACTGAACATTGATTGTTTCATCCGTTGATTCATCCTTAGGCAATAACAAATCTTGAAAATCTTTTTCCATCAAGTGAATCTTAAATGGACCGATTTTCTTAACTTGATTCTCAATATAGTCACTCATTGACTTAAAAACGAAAAATTGCCAATTCTCACCATCAGTGATGATGTCACCAAAACGGTCGCGGTCAATTCCTGAACCGGTTAACGATCCTAGGATTTGTCCGTGATGTAAATTAGCAAATTTTTCTGGATAACGAATCTCATACATGGAAATATCATAGTCTGAATCCTTAGGTACAAAATAGTCAGGAGCTATTATTCCCCTGACCCTTTCAGCATTATCATATCCACCAAAATAATGTACAAATAAATCATCATACTTATTAATCAGATTATTTAAAATCGTTTGTTCTCGTAAATTTAAAAAATCCGTCAATTGGGGAGTATACATTGTTTGGGCCTTCAGCAATATATCGTTCATCTTATCGATAAACGGTTTTTCCTCTGGTCTAAAGTAGCCTCCACCCATAATCCCTTTTTTATCTTCCATCATAAAATTATCATAAAGATCACTCTCTGTATTAATCGCAATATTATTATGGCGATAATTGGGGAGAAATCAAAAAGGCCAATACTTGTTGGTATGACTCTTCTGATTAGATTTAAGAATGGATTTACCATTGCCGCAACAAATCTTCCAAAAGCAGAGTTATACAGTGCTGGTATAAAAGACATCAAGCAGTAGACGAACAAAATAAATTCATATGCTTGAAATGCCCAGCTAATGATAAATGGTAATCCACTTACAATTCGATCCATATCTTTCCTCGACTTACTATTCGTTTATGTCTGGTATACTTCCATCGATTTCAAACTTCGGTGGTGTGCAAAGAAAGATTTTTTCCCCAACACGCTTGATCTCGCCATTTAAAGCAAAGATAGTACCAGTTAAGAAATCCACGATTCTCTTTGATTGTTCATCATTGACATTATTAAAATTAACGATCACAGCTTTATTATTCAAAAGTTGTTTAGCAATAACCTTTGCGTCAGAGTAAACTCTGGGTTGATAAATAGCAATCTTACTATTGACCGCACTTCTACTCTCACTTGCTGCACTCATTGATACGACCTTTTCATTATTTGAATAATTCTTTTTAGGTTGAGGTGTGTCGACTTTCTTTTCTTCAAAGTCTTCATCGTCATTAATTCCAAAAAAACTGCTTAGTTTTTCAAATGCCATAAGAAAATCTCCTTTTATTTATTGTTACGACGTTTAAAGATTGGAGGAGTTGAATCATCGTCATCATCGCTTAAATCAATTGTTTCTGGCTTTTGGAAAATTTCAAAATCACCTTTTTCACCAGCAACATCGTTATTAGACTTAGATGCGTCACGATTAATATCCCAAGCAGCCAATGGATCACTATTAGGTGTTTGTTCCTTTGGCTTAGCTGGTTGTTCATCAGCATTGTCAGCAGTCTTATTTTGATTATTGTTAAAAGCTGCTCTTGGGTTATTTAAAGGACGTCTTGATGGTTCACGCTTCTTATCTTCACTTTCAACGCCTGTAGCAATTACGGTAACCTTAACTTGATCACCCAAAGTATCATCGATTGAAGTACCAAAGATAATATTAACATCTGAGGTAGCTTGTTCGGAAACAATTTGCGCTGCATCTTGTGCTTCAAACAATGACAAGTCTGGGCCACCAGTAATGTTAAGAAGAACTTGTTTTGCACCATCAATAGAAACTTCAAGCAATGGTGAAGAAATAGCTTTCTTAGTAGCTTCTGTAATTCTGTTTTCGCCGTTAGCTGTACCAATACCCATCAAAGCTGAGCCTTGGTCTGACATAACAGTCTTAACATCGGCAAAATCAAGGTTAACGAAACCAGGAGATGTAATCAAATCAGAGATACTTTGAACACCTTGACGTAAAACATCATCAGCAATACTGAATGCTTCACCCATTGGTGTCTTCTTATCTACGATTTCTAACAATTTACTATTTGAAATAATAACTAATGTATCAACATCTTTTTTAAGTTCAGTAATACCATCAGCAGCAAAGCGAGAACGTTTTGCACCTTCAAAGGCAAATGGACGTGTAACAACACCAACCGTTAAAGCACCGCTTTCTTTAGCAATGTTAGCTACGATTGGAGCAGCACCAGTACCAGTACCACCACCCATTCCGGCAGTAACAAAGATCATATCGGCACCTTCAAGGGCCTCTTTAATGGCTTCTTCACTTTCTTGAGCAGCCTTTTGTCCAACCTCGGGATTTGAGCCAGCACCTAATCCTCTTGTTAGTTTAGGTCCTAATTGAATCTTAGTTTCAGCATTAGAGCTTTCTAGTGCTTGAACGTCAGTATTAGCAGTAATAAATTGAACACCTTTGATTCCTGCTTCGACCATTCGATTTACGGCATTACCACCAGCGCCACCGACACCGATAACCTTAATTACCGCTCCCTTATTATTGGTTGAGTCTAAAGTATATTCCATTAAGGAGTTCCTCCTAGTTTAAAATTGAATTTAATTTATTTTTATTAATCAAAAAACTTACTCCAAAAGTCCTTGAGCTTCGATGTCTTCTTAGTCTGATCCGGCGTTGAAGTTTTCTCATCGTCAGCTTCTGGCTCTTGAGTCTGTGGTTGTTCTTGTACTGTTTTATTAACAGGGGCTTGAACAGGTTGTGACTGTGGTTGTTGTTGTGGCGTGTTGCGACCAATGGTTGCACCATTAACAACATTATCAGCAATAACACCAATATCATTCAATCTTGAAGCATACGTTACTAAGCCCAGGCCTAATGAGTATGACGGATACCTCATCCCCATTTGGGTAGGTACATAGCTTCTCACTTTAACGCCGAAAATATCTCGAGCTAAATCTTCAATATTTGGCGTTGCTGCAACTCCACCAGTCAAAACAATTCCACCGGGAAGTGACAAAGCACCAGCATCTTCTAACGGAGCTTGCAATCTTGTGAAAATTTGCTCCAACCTAGCTTCAATGATCTCAGATAAATTCTCTTCTGAAATCGTCGCAGGTTCATTTTTACCAACTACTTCTACACTAATGTTCTCTTCAGTCGATGCTTGAGCCGATGAAGCGTTACCATAGTAAAGTTTTAATTGATTAGCATTTTCAACTGTTGTATTCAAAACTACCGAAATATCATGAGTGACGTAATCTCCACCTTCAAAATCAACTGTAGACAATTTGAGATTGTGATCATGAACAACTGAAGCAGTTGTTTGGCCAGCACCCATATCGATAATTACGGCTCCAAAGTCACTTTCACCGTCGTTTAATACAACCTGACTTAACGCCATTGGAGAAATAACTTTATGAATTATATTTAGACCAGCCTTTTGGATGGCCTTTTTCGTATTATGTACAATTGTTTTTGGTGCAGTATATATGATTCCTGTCATTTCCAGACGAACACCAATCATTCCACGAGGATCACGAATATTATTGAATCCATCGACAGAAAATTGTTTAGGAATTAAAGAAACCACTTCTCGCTCACTAGGTAAGTTTTGAACCATTGCAGCCAACATAACTTGTCTGACATCATTTTCAGTAATTTCCTTGGACTGAGAACCGACCGCTATCATTCCTTGACATTTTTCAATTTGTAACATGTTCGCCGATATACCGACTACAACGTCACGAATCGTAATATTTGCCTGCGTCTCGGCCTTCTTAACAGCCCGTTTTATAGCGCCGGCAGCCTTATCAATATCGACTATAACGCCACGGCTAACTCCTTGTGATCGTTCGCTTCCTACGCCAACAACACTTAACCTGTCATCTGACGATTCAGCAACCACTACTTTTACTGAATTTGTACCAATATCAAGACCTACAAAAAACTCTGAATTGTCCATTAATCGTGGCAGCCTCCCTTACCTAGAAAAAATCTATTCACTAAAAAATTTTAACACAAAAACGATTATATTAAACCTATTTCTTATCTTTAAAGGGATAAGAATAGGCTCCAATTTCCAAATCTATAACGCCCTTTTTTTTCATTTGGGCAGCCATACCTGGATAATATTTTAATTTAGTTTTAACAGTTCTCATATCAGCGATAACTTTATTACCATCATTCATATCAATTTTAATCCGATATGGATTTAACTTAGTCGGTGCATTATAGATTTCTGAAATATTTGTTTGTACGTTACTTGGTAATTCCGCATAAAGATTAGAGATCTTCTTTAACCTTTTAGCCCCAAAATTACTATACGTTGGATAATTACCAATAGGCGCACTCATTTTTTGATTTATCACATGACCATTGTTGATAATACGGTAATAGTAGCCATTTTTATTGATAAATCCCAAAGTGGGATACTCCTTAACACGTATCGTTACATCCCGCATATTTCGCGTTTTGATCTTCATCGACTCAATAGATGGCAACTTACTCTCGGTCTTCTTTGTAATTGATTTATGATGTATTAAAACGTTTAACAATACTGAATTGTCATCGATCTTGGTCGCATTGATTACTTGTTGTGCTCCCAGATCATTAACGCCTTCAACATTAATATTTCTAACTTTACTCAAAGGCGAACCAAAATAAGCAATAATAATTATGATAAAAACTATTAGAAATATCAATCCATTTTTACTTATCCTAAGTCTTTTTTTTAATGCCATCAATATCAATCCTTATATTACTTATTTACCAAGTCCGTGAGAATCTTGATCAAACGATCAGCCGCATCAGGAACACCGATTTTCTTAGATTTCTCGGACATTTCTTTTTGAATTGATTCGCTACTCATGATCTCATTGACCTCTTGGAAAAGAGAATCAGGTGTAAGATCTGACTCTGGAATCAACTTGGCCGCTCCAACGTTTGAAACGGATAATGCATTCTTTGTT
>DXCM01000072.1 GCA_019116025.1 Candidatus Companilactobacillus pullicola
AATAGTGTGGTGGCGATAGCGAGAAGGATACACCTGTTCCCATGCCGAACACAGAAGTTAAGCTTCTCCACGCCGAAAGTAGTTGGTGGGAAACTACCCGCGAGGATAGGTAGCTGCCACGCTAATGATAAGAGATCAACTTAGGTTGATCTCTTTTTTTGTGCTTTAAAATATGTTTTCAGAAATTATAAAAATACTTTTTCAATTTATTAATTTCAGATTAGTTGTAAGAACTATTTTAAAGGGCATTTCATTTTACAAATGAAATGCCCTTTTCAAAACCCTTATTGTTTATTATGAAATAAAGCTTAGCATTTTGAAAAAATACGATTCTTTCAATCTATATTTTTACTTTTTATGAAAATTATTTTTTTCTGAATTAAGGAACCATCAAGGGCTATACTTATTTAAAATAAGGCGTAAAATAACTTATTGGTATAGATAATAAAATATATTCATATTTCTATAAATATCTTGTCTATTTATTTAAGTTCCAAAATGTTGTGGGTTAGTTATTTAAAAAAATATTTACAATAATATAAATAAACACTATAAAAATTTGAGTATGTTCTATTATAATAGAATTAATTCTATCTATGGGGGTGGAGTTCTTGGATAGCTTTACTGACTTATTTTTATCGAAGTCCGAAATCGAAAAAATACAATTATTTAATAAAATAAAGTTAATAAGGACTAATCAGCTTGCTAGCGCAGATCTTATCGGAACATATCGTAACCGAGACATTAAGGTAAAGGATATTAATTTACGAAAAGCTGCCTATCAAATGAATAAGAGTTATGGTAGCGTCTATAATACTTTTTTAGGAATTCAAGAGGATTTTAAACGAATTCTAAAGAAAAAGAAGTATTCGACTGAGGAAATGTTCGACGTTACTAGGGATGCTTATCATGCTTATTTAACGACTAATTCTGATGGTTATCTATTCTTAGATGCCATTGTAAAGGAAAAGGAAAGTTCATTTAAACATTTCTATCAAACACTTGATAGTAGTAAGGCAACTGTCTTACGTCATTTAAAGCCGATGAGGGGCTATTTGAAACGTTTTGGTGTCAGAATAGCTTATGAACCAATGCGCTTCGTAGGTGATGAGGAATCTATCCGTTTGGCTATCGCAGCATTGTATTGGAATGCTACTCGGGGATACGTATGGCCATTTGAAGATTTCACACAAAAGACTGCTTTTAAAGTTGTTGATATTGCGTTAGATAAATATCGTTTAAAACCAACAAACTATATTACTAAGACTTTCTATGCTTACGTCGTTATGGCTCATTTGTATCGTATTATCGCTGGAAATCACGTAACTAACATGGATGCTTTGAATGTCATTAATTATCCTTTCCCTAACATTTTCGAAAGTGCCGGTCCAATGCTTGAGGGGGACACTGGTAGCGAAAAGGTTCGTGAATTGAAACGTGCCATTAAAGAAGATGTCAGCTATGAGGAGCAAATGTTCCAATCAGCCGATTTCTATATTCTTTTGATGTGTGTTCCAGCAACATTTGAGGTGTCAGAAGATTATCTTCAATCAGTATCAAAACAATTAGTCAGATATAATCCTTTATTTGCTAACTTTATTGATGATTTCTTGGAATTGATTCCAATTGACGTTGAACAAACAATCTCTGATATGGCAATGTCACATAGTGAATTTTTGAGATATAAATATAATTTAACTACATGTATTATTGGTGTATTGGCTTTGGATCATAATTATATTGAGATTCTTAACTTGTACTCTGGGTTTGGCGATGCCATCAGTAAATTGAATGATGAAGGACTGGAGAGTAAAATCTATTCAACTGTTCAACATTTGATGCTTCGTGATAAGTATCAATCATTGACTGGAAAAGCTAAACAAATTTCAGAGGCTATCTATGCAATCGCCTATAGATTCTTCTCACTATATAATAAGAACATTCAGGTCAAAGTTTATCTTGAACTTGAATCATTCTTCTTAGTTTATTCAGATTTATCAGTGACATTACAATCATTGCCATACGCTAAGATCGTCAGTGATCCTAAAGAGGCTGATATTATTGTCACGGCCAATAGTGCTAATCCACCAGAAGACCAAATGAATGATAATGTATGTATCTATCGTTGGATGTATAACGGTGTAGATGGACAAATGGGTGGCTTATTAAACTTAATTTACAAGATCTGGACTGAAGAAAAGGTTAACGAAAATCCAAATCTTTAGTGAAAAAAGTTGCAACAATTTTCAGAATATATTATGATGAGGGTTGTGCGATGAGTCGAGAGCCGTCGAATTAGGACGGCACTTATGAAGGTAGGGTATCGAGCACTACTCACCGGATTTGTGAGGGATATCTATAGAAACTGGATGTGAACCGGAATCTATTTACTCATTTTGAGTACTACCAAAAAAACCATGGTTAATTTATACCATGGTTTTTTTTATAGGAAAATTTATAGAAGAGGTGAAAAAATGCGAGCACAAAGAATATGGTTACTACTTTTAAATATTGCGTTCAATTTGGTAATGGGATTCATTTTACCGGTTAATACGATCTTCATTCATAAAAATCTGCATGAAACCTTGGTAACAGCAGGTTTTACTT
The DNA here is from genome assembly GCA_019116025.1 of Candidatus Companilactobacillus pullicola. GTDB lineage: Bacteria > Bacillota > Bacilli > Lactobacillales > Lactobacillaceae > Companilactobacillus > Companilactobacillus pullicola. The sequence continues at coordinate 2,608 of DXCM01000072.1, forward strand.
TGATGGTCTATTCAGCTTTTATGATGATTGGTAACGCAATGGGCGGTATTATGTTTGATCGTTTTTCAAAACGTGGGACATTGTATATCGGTTATATTATTTCTATCGTATCTTTATTAGGTATGTCAGTTCATCATGTTTGGCCTACATATGCCATTATGTTATTCATTTTAGGATTCGGAATGGGACTTATTTATACGGCGGTCAATGCCTATACCGCGTTCGTAGCTGAACAAATGGTAGGTAATAGCCGAGTCGTCTTTAATAATATGTATTTGGCATCAAATATTGGTATCGCTGTAGGTTCAACAGCGGTTGGATTCATATTCAAGTGGAGCATTTTTCTTACTTTCTTCATACCAATGTTGTTATTTGTTTTAAGTGCAATTATTTTGATGTTTAAAGCCAATTTATTGGAGCATGTTTCAGAACACAGTGATTCTGAGCAACAAGCCAACTTTGAAAATGACGATGTTGATCCACGAATTGAGATTGGCTCGGAACGTTTTAATTTAAATCTCTTCATTATTTGTGCTTCTATCTTCATTGTCTGGTTAGGTTACTCACAGTGGGACAGTAACTTGTCAGCTTATATGTTGAATCAAGGTTACACAACACGTGAATACGGACTTGTCTTTACAATTAATGCCGGTTCATTGTTGATCATTCAACCAGTAATGAATCGTGTCATCTCAAAAATCTTTAAACTTTTGAAATATCAAATTTTTATTGGAACAGTCATTATGGGATCATCATTCTTATTATTACCAGGGGCAAAAACTTATCTAGCATTTGTAATTAGTATGTTAGTGTTAACTGTTGGTGAATCAATGGTCTTTCCAACCATACCAGCTCTGTTGAGTAAAATGTCGACGAAACGTAATCGTGGAACTTTCCAAAGTTTCTACAGCATCTTTGGATCATTAGGACGTGCGGTTGGTCCTTATGCAGGTAGTTTGATTATTACTGCATTATCATTCTCAACATTATTTGTTGGCATTACTATTTCAATGATTATCGTAGCCGTTGCTATGATAGGCGTTAAAGAATTAGCGTAAGTGAGGGAATATCATGATAATTTTTCTTTTGATATTGTTATTACTAGTCGTTCTAATTTTGAACGCCTTTTTTTTATTTATTCAAAAAAGAGGTTCAAAGGCTTTAGGTGGTGAAGCACCTAAGGTCAAAATGGATGAAGGATTAGTTGAACAAACAGAAATATTTTTAAAAAAGCCAAAACAAGAATGGAAAATAAATTCGAAATTTAATCATAGTCAGTTATATGGTTGGTTTACCGATAATCAAAGTACTACAACTGTTATTCTGGTTCATGGCTTTGGTGTTGATCATAAATCTTTAGACGTACATGCCCAACTGTTTGATAGATTAGGCTTAAATATTTTGCAGATTGATAACCAGGCTGCTGGTAAGAGTGAAGGTAAGTACTTGGGCTTTGGTTATATTGAAAGTTTGGATTTATTGGAATGGATAAAGGAAGTTAATAAAAAATTTCCTAGTGGTAAGATTATTCTTTTTGGTGCTTCCATGGGAGCTGCTACAGTAATGTTGACAACTCAGTATCAATTACCAAAGAATGTTAAACTAGTTATTGAAGATTCTGGATACACGAGTGCCTCGAAAATCTTGAGTTATCATTGTCAAAAAAGGTATCATATTAAAGGCAGATATTTGATCAAGGGAATTTCACTAGTCTCTAAAGTACGGGCTGGTTTTTCATATGCAGAGGCTGATTGTACGAAAGCTTTGGAAAAAAATACCTTGCCGATCTTATTTATGCATGGAAAAAATGATTTTACAGTTCCATTCGAAATGCGTGAAAAGTTATTAACATGTGGAAAATTCCCGAGAATGTCTTATGAAAGTCAAGGGGTTCATATCAGGAGCTACTATGTGGATTCTAAAAAATATCAAGGTGCTGTGGAAAACTTTTTGAAAGAGTACCTCTAGGAGAAAATAATGAAAATCAAAGTTACCGATTTTATTGAGAATATTCAAGAAGAAAAATTTAAGCAAACTAAATTAGATATTAGTAAAGATGACTTGTTGCAAGAGGATTTATGGTCATTGAACAAGACTAAGGAACAATTGGAAAAAGATCTTGCTGATAATGAGCTCTCACAAATTATCATTCACGTTGCTGATGCTGAGTTCCCAATTGATTATTATTTGGAAACAGGAATCATCAATTTACCTTTTGCCGATGCTAAGAAAGTTACCCACTTCTTCGATGATGATGCTGAAGCTGAGACAAAATTCTATCTCTCCACTGTTTGTGACTACCTCAATGTTTCTAAATTCCATATTGATTTAATTTCTGAAAATAGCTTAAAAAATGATGAAATTAAGCACGCAATGGATATAATGAAAGAGAACTATGAAACTTCTTTAGAGAACTTCTCTAAAAAAGATGAAGAGGAAAAAGAGGAAAAATAATGAATTCAATGCTACTACTTTTAGTAATGGGAGTAGGAGCTGGAGTTCTTGGTGCAATTTTAGGAATTGGTGGAGGAATGATTATTACGCCGGTTCTAACTATTATGATGGGGTTAGATATTAAGTATGCAATCGGTGCTAGTATCATCTCTGTTATTGCCACGAGTTCTGGTTCCACAATTGCGTACTTAAAAGACGACATGTTAAATTTGCGTGTGGCCATGTTCTTGGAAATTGCGACAACCGTTGGTGCTATTATGGGTGCCTTATTGGTAGGTGTATTTTCAAGTAATTTCTTATATGTCTTATTTGGTTTCTTCCTACTTTATTCAACTTACAATATGATCCGTAAGTTGATGGATAAAAAAGGTGAGAATGTTTATACCGGACATGATCCAATCGTCGATAAATTTAAATTGGCAAGTACTTATTATGATAAAGCGGAGCAGAAACAAGTTGATTATTCAATGAAAAACGTTCCTGGTGGTTTTATCATGATGTGGGCTGCTGGTTTAGCCAGTGGTTTATTGGGTATTGGTAGTGGTGCCTTCAAGGTTATTGCTATGGATACAATTATGAAAATGCCATTGAAGCCATCAAGTGCTACTAGTAATTTGATGATGGGTGTTACTGCAGCAGCTAGTGCTACAGTATACTTCTTTAATGGTTCAATTCGTCCCGATATTGCTGCACCATTGGCAATCGGTGTTTTAGCTGGAGCAACTATTGGTGCCCGTTTGATGCAAGTCTTGAAGCCAAGAATCATCAGAATGATTTTTATTCCTATTATTCTTTACATGGGAGTACAAATGGCTCTTAAAGGATTTGGGGTGAATATCTAATGAATAATAATACACATGAAGAAACTCGACAGGTTGAATTAGTAATTGGTAAAATTTTGCGTATCGGTGTTGTCACTTCAGCAATCGTTATTTTAATAGGTATGGCCTTGTACTTTATGAGTGGTAGCGGCTATGCCTCAGGTGAATTTCCACGTCGATTTATGGAAATCTTTGCTGGTGTAGCGGCTGGAAAATCATATGCGGTAATTATGCTAGGTGTCTTCCTACTTATTTTGACACCAGTATTACGTGTTGTAGTTTCTATTTACGCTTTTTATAAAGAACACGATAATCTCTATGTAATTATTACAACAATCGTTTTAGTTATTCTGATTTTTGCTATGTTTATGGGATATCGAAGTTAGTTGAAAATAAATAAAAAGAGCCTGATGTGATAATAAATGAATATCACATCAGGCTCTTTTTATTTTTCTTAGTTATCAATAGAATCAATTAGTGACCACGATATTGTACTTGTGTAGATTCCAGCTTTATTACCTTTATTTATCGCTAATAGTATTCCACTATCAGTGGTCCAAGAATCCGCAATATTTTTAATTTGTGTGTCATCGGTATCTTTCGTATGCGTGGCGACGGAAAAACCGTTTTTGATGCTGTGATTTTTGCCATTGGCATCTCGATAAAAAAGGTTACCTAATAATTTATTCTTATCTTTATCAGTTGAGACCAGATCGTCAGCTTGGGCTTGAACAGACCACCGACTTCCCTTTTCTCGACTGTCAACAACATTAATTTGCCATTTACCAAGTCGAGGCAGTATTTCATCAGTGAAGGAACCGTTAATGGGTTTGAACGAAACTATGTTTTGTACATAATCAAATGCTAAATTCCCACCGACGGTGATTTGTCGCGTAATAGTATTACTGGTATTGCCATCCTGATCTGTAACGTAGAAGGAAACCGTATTGATTTTTTCCAGTGAATCACTGCTTATTGGGAGATTAAATTTACCAGATGAATCAACGATATTTTGCATTTCAGTAGAACTATTATTTAATTTTTGATGCACAGTTAAATTCTGATAGTAGGGATTGTTATTACTACCAGCATAAGTTACCTGGGCTGGAATATTAACATCTTCATTTTCTTTTACCTTGATGATATTAGGGGAATCACTATCTAGATTTAATTTTCTAGACCTAATTTTAAAAGGAATAGTATTGGCATCTGTAATAAGATTATCACCTTCGAAAGAAGCATGGGCCGAAGGAACCGTTAGAGTTTCTGAAGCATTTTTTTCAGTTTTACCATGTAACTCGATGATGGCAGTCCTACTATTAGGAGTAAGTTTATCTGGGAGTTGAAATTTAAGCTCGGAATTATTAAAAACGTTTGGATCTATTTGGTGTGGCTTGTTGTCTAATGAGTCTGGATAAGTTATTGTTCCGCTAGTGAATTTAATATGAGTAGGTACATTTATTTTTGCATTGATTTTGTCCCAATTCTTAGTCCAACCTTTATAATTCAGCGTATAAGTGTATCTAATATCACTGTTGGGATCGACGGTATTGTTACTTTCAGTGATTTCACTCCCACCTTGAGAATCGTCATAAATAGCCGGAGTTGCTTCAGCATCAACGAATGAGGGGATGGATTCGAAAACTAGTAAGTTATTTTCAGAGTATCTACCGGTAGATCCAGTGAATCCCCAGTAAAGTTTAGTATTATCTCCTGTTAGTCCAAAGTTTTTTGTATCAATATTGAAAGATGTTTGTACTACATCGTTGGTAATAGGAGCTCCTGTACTTGGATTTTTGTCGTTGTAAGCGTAAGTTATAGTTCCTTGTGAATGATCGGTATCACTTTTAGGTGTCCAAGTAATAGTAACGTGATGCCATTGACCATCTACTAAATGAGGTCGGATTTTATAGTTATTTCCGTGATTCATTGTAATGTATCTTGGAAAATTGCTCATATCATTTATATAGGTAGTTTCCAAAGCTGGATAATTACCAGCAATATGACGATTAGAGTTACTACTACCTCCGGAAACATCTAAGTCAAAGGAAACACCTTCACCAGTTCCAGAGGAGTTTGGTTTTTCTCGATTGACGAAAGTATCAAACTCTAAAGCCCAACTATTTTGAATGGCTGTTTTTGTAGTCTTAGCAACGGAACTATGATCACCATGGTCCCAATCAGCCCCCCAGACACCCAAAGCTTGTCCATTAACTGGAATTCCGTCTGCGGAGAGTGCAATTGAATTTTCTGCATTATTATCGTTCTGGAGAACAAAGGCCATTCCATCACCGACTAATTTTGAAGGATCCTTATTTGGATTTGTATCAGGACCAAAATAGAGCCACATTGAGGCTTTTTGGGGATGTCGAATATCAAAATAATTATCAGCGTTTCTATTACTCCATACAGCACCAGTCTGATAGGTACCATTGGTCATTTTAATTACACTGGTTCCTTTAGTATCTGGATTAGTCGATTGGGTTATTTGAGCATTATTAGTCGTACTTGAATTGAACATATTATTTGAAGGTACAATAACCGGTCTACCCAAACGTTTTTCGGCTGCCTTTTGGAAATCAGCAACGACAAAGGCATTATTATCCCAATTCAATCCTTTAGGTGTGTGTGATAAAGCATACTCATAGTCAGCATTATCATCCGCTTTAACTATTTGGATATGATTAAATAAATAAAGTACGAGTAAAAGCATTATCCCAATAAAGATTAATAATAGTTGTTTCAAACCATTACGTTTAGTCATGAATATTCCTTTCATATGACAAAATCACTCTACAAAGAAATCTTAACAAATAAAAGAATATTTAACATGCCATATAACTCTAAAAAATATTGTGTTTTTATATATAAAAAATAAATAAATAATACAAATAAATATTATTTATTTTGTGGAGATAAAAGTACTTTAAGAGAGTGAAATTAGATTGTGTGAAATATAATAGTTTACAATTCCTTAAAATAAGAATAGAATGTATGCATAAATGATAAGGAGGGATGATTTATGGCAGAAAATATTGCAATCGATGCTACCAAGCCAATCCCCTTGGATGACCACTTGTGTTTCTCTCTCTATGCAACTTCACGTGCAATTCAAAAGTTATATCACGATGGACTTAGTAAAAATAATTTAACTTACCCACAATATTTGGTTTTAGTTTCTCTTTACGAATACGATAATGTTACTGTTAAAAAATTAGGTGAACTACTTTCACTTGATTCAGGTACTCTGACACCATTATTAAAACGAATGGAAAAAGAAGGATTAGTCACTCGTCAACGTAGTAAGGAAGATGAACGTGTTGTTAATGTGAAGTTAACTGATCTAGGAATTTCTAAGCGTAAAGAAGTAAATGAGTTGCCAGAAATACTTGTAGCGAAGAGTAATTTTACAGCTGATGAATGGAATACATTAGAAGATCTATCGAAGAAATTGTTTACTAACATAACAAAATAAGGATTCACCTTAATTGGTGAATCCTTATTTTTGTGGAACTATTTTAATTTTTTAACTTTATTGAAGAGTGAACTGTCATCAGGAGTCTTGTTGTCACCAGTACGTCCAATATCATAATCGGAATCTTTCATGGCTTCAACTTTACCCATTAGATAACCATTACCAACTTGTGAGAAGAAGTCATGATTACTTGTTCCAGTTGAAATACCGTTCATAACGATAGGGTTAACGTCTTCAGCATTACCATCTGGGAATAGTGGTTCTTGTCCTAAGTTCATCAAAGCCTTATTAGCGTTATAACGAAGGAAAACGAGAACTTCATCGACCCAACCAACTTCTTTGTACAATTCTTTAGTATATTTCTCTTCATTATCGTAGAGAGTATAGAGTAAATCGTACATCCAGTCTTTCAATTCAGATTGTTTATCTTCGCTCAATTCGTTGAAACCTAATTGGAATTTATAACCGATATAAGTTCCGTGAACTGACTCATCGCGGATGATCAACTTAATGATTTCAGCAACGTTAGCTAGTTTGTTATTACCTAAATAATAAAGTGGTGTGTAGAATCCTGAATAGAAAAGGAAACTTTCAAGGAAGACACTGGCAACTTTCTTTTGAAGAGGTTCACCGTTTTGATAAATATCGTTGATGAACTTAGCTTTCTTTTGAAGGTATTCGTTGTGATCTGTCCAGTCAAAAATCTCTTCAATTTCTTCGGCAGAATTCAAAGTACTGAAAATAGATGAATAACTCTTAGCGTGAACTGATTCCATGAATTCAATATTGTTGAAAACAGCTGTTTCAGCTTGAGTACGAGTGTCCTTCAACATAGCTTGAATACCATCTTGTGATTGAAGGGTATCTAGTAAGGTCAAACCACCAAAAACGTGTCCAACTACGGTTTGTTCAGCAGGACTAAGGGTACGCCAGTCATCTAAATCGTTGGAAAGAGGAATACGTGTATCCAACCAAAATTGTGAAGTCAACTTTTCCCAAGTTTCCTTATCGATTTGGTCTTCCAACTTATTCCAGTTCATTGATTTGTAATATGTATCAACCATTATAAAAATTTCCTCCTAGATAGAGCAGCTTTCGCACTCGTTACTGCCAATTTCATCGTTATTTTCGGTAAAGGTTCTAACGTAATAAAGTGATTTGATGCCCTTATAGTAAGCATAGTTACGAAGAATACTTAAATCACGTGTTGTTTGTTTAGTATCGTCTGCAGCTTTCCAATCGTAAAGACCAGCAGGGATTTCTGAACGCATGAAGAGAGTCAAACTCATTCCTTGATCAATATGTTCTTGGGCTGAAGCATAAGTATCGATAACTTTTCGCATATCAGTGTCATAAGCTGACTTGTAATACTTGATAGTATCATTACTTAAGAATGGTGCTGGGAAGTATAATTTACCATTCTTCTTTTCCTGACGTTCTTCGACCAATCTAGTAACAGGTTGTAAACTAGCACTGGTATTGTTGATGTAAGAGATAGAACCTGTTGGTGCAACAGCCATACGGTAGGCGTTATAAAGTCCATCACGCATAACGTTGTCTTTTAGTTCTGACCAATCCTTTGGTTGAGGAATGAAGGTGTCATTGAAGAGTTCTTTGACAGCGTCAAGTTTAGGGGCGAAGCTCTTAGCTAGATACTTGTCGAAATAAGATCCGTCCGCATATTTTGATTTTTCAAAATTAGCAAAGGTTTCTTGGCGTTCTTTAGCAATATTATTGCTTTCAACCAATGTCCAGTAGTTAAGGAGCATGAAGTAGACATTGATGAACTCAATTGCTTCAGGAGAGCCATATTCAAGATGATGGCAAGCCAAAAATGTGTGGAGTCCCATTGCACCTAAACCGATAGAATGGCTCATCTTGTTACCATTTGCTACTGGTGGTACAGCAGAGATATTTGAGGCGTCACTGACAAAAGTAAGAGCTCTAGTCATGGAACGAATTGATTGTCCGAAATCGGGACTTTGCATCATATTCAAAATGTTGGTTGAACCAAGGTTACAACTGACATCAGTTCCTAATTTAACGTATTCTTGAGCATCATTTAGTTCTGAAGGTACTTGGACTTGTTGAATCTCAGTACAGAGGTTACTCATGATGATTTTACCGTCGATAGGATTATCACGATTAACAGTGTCGATATTCAAGACGTAAGGATAACCTGATTCTTGTTGTAGCTTACTGATTTCGTCCTCTAGTTCACGAGCTTCGATCTTATATTTTTTGATACGATCGTCGTTAACCATGTTGTCGTATTCTTTAGTGATGTCGACGTATGAGAAAGGAACGCCGTAAACACGTTCAACTGAATAAGGACTGAATAGATACATATCTTCATTATTACGAACTAATTCGTAATACTTGTCAGGTACGATAACACCTAATGAAAGTGTCTTTACACGGACTTTTTCATCGGCGTTTTCCTTTTTAGCAGATAGGAAGTCAATAATATCAGGATGGAAGACGTTTAGGTACACAGCGCCGGCACCTTGTCTTTGACCTAACTGGTTACTATAACTGAAACTGTCTTCTAGCAATTTCATAACGGGTAGAACACCTGATGAAGAGTTATCAACGCCCTTAATAGGTGAACCCGATTCACGCAAATTAGATAGCGTTATACCGACACCACCACCGATTCGTGATAATTGGAGGGCACTATTGATAGTTCTACCGATACTATTCATGTCATCTGTAACTTGTAGTAGGAAACATGAAACGTATTCACCACGGCGTTTACGACCAGCATTAAGAAATGAAGGCGTTGCAGGTTGGTAGCGCTGAGCAATCATTTCAGTAGCTAAACTCTTAGCTAGTGCTTGATCGCCATTAGCGTATAAAAGAGCATTAAAAAGAATTCTCATTTCGTAATTTTCAAGGTATAAATCGCCATCATTGGTCTTTAATGCATATTGATTGTAAAACTTGTATGCAGCCATGAAAGATTGAAATTGGAAATGTTGATCTAATAAGTAGTTATAAAGACTCTCGACAAATTCATGAGGATATTCATCAATAACTTCTTTTTCAATAAAATCGTTGTCGATCAAGTAGTCGATATGATCTTTGAAGGAATCAAATCTCTTAGTATTTGGTTCAACATTCTCAGCAAAAAAGGCTTTAACAGCTTCCTTGTCTTTATTAAGTGGAATCTTATCATCCACGGGGATGTTGATCTCATTATTTAACTTAAAATAATGAAGTTTGGTTACATCTAGGTTATTTAATCCCAATTTCATTCACTACTTTCTTAAAATTTTCGACGTCTTTTTGAGTACCATTGAATTCAAATTCAAAGACAACCGGAACGTCTAATCCACTTGCGATGTCTTTAGCAGTATGGTTGTACAGAGTATTGAAATTGCGATTGCCGCCGCCAGCAACACCTATACAATTTTGAGCATTATCTTTATATTGTAAAAAGTCGATTACAGGATCCATCATATCGTCATCGTAAGCAGGTACGATAAGAATAAATGGCCGACCCATTTGGTAAAAGGGGTCGGCGTCGGTTATTTCATATCCATCTATTCCAAGTTTATTAACGAACCTTCTAGTCTGTCCGGTGATAGAATAATAAGCTATTTTCTTCATGATTAACCTACAAGTTCTTTGAGGCTGTCTGGGCGAAAACCGACGATTGGATCGCTGACAGAGTTCATAACAACCGGAACACTCTTAAAGCCTTGTTGTTTTAAAAGATCCAAATATTCTGGGTCTTGATTGATGTTTCTTTCTTCAAAGGAAACGTTGTGCTCCTTTAAGTATCTCTTAGTCATCTTGCATTGCATACAGTTGTTCTTGCTATATACGATTACGTTATTCATAGTGATTAACTCCTTTCAACTTGCTATTCTCAATCAGTATAATCATTTGAAATATTAAACACAACATATAGTATTCGACATAACGACTAATACACGATATAGCGTGGTTATACTACCATTATAAAAATCCCACAAACGTATGTGCCCACACAATTCTTAGCGTTTTATATCTCAATTTCAAATATTTTTCCGATTCGTGGTAAAATTAGCGTAATGACTATTATAAAGTTATGAAGCATTTAAGACAATTAATTTAGTTGGGAGAAAACTATGAATTCTTGGAATTTTGTGGGAATTATTGCATGGATTATTGTATTAGCACTGTTAATCTTTGTGGTATTTAATATTAGAAATCGTCATTTAAAAATTCTTGTTCAACAAAAGAAAAAAATTACTGGGGTAACAATTTTAACTGATTTATTGGAGATCGTGGTTGTTATTTTAGCTGTGAGTGGAATGTTATATACTAGTTTATTCACTAAGGTTGATTTAAACGATAAGGAGAATATTGCAGTCACCTATAAATACAATCCAATGATCGTTCAAACAACTGATGATGGACAAGGCTACTACGTTAAGATCAATAAGCAGGAGTCAAGTTCATCTACAGATGTTTATCAATATTGGTTGAATAATTCTAAATATACAGTTTCAAGTCAGAATGCTACTATCTCTGACGCAACATTGCCTTTTACCGTTTCGGGGTTACGTTTGAATTGGCCAGTTAAGAAAATTAAGAAATTAGATTCTAAGTACCAAGATGCATACGTCATTACCATGCAAGCTAAGTACAAGAATAATTTCAAGAACGGTCTAGGTTTGAAGGCTAATCGTTATGCTATGGAATACCGTGTATTAAGAGTACCCGCTAGTTCATTCATTAATGTTGAGAAATAAGGGAATAAAAAAAGAAGCTGATTAATTAAAATCAACTTCTTTTTGTTTGAAACATAATTACTTAGCTTTTTTAATCTTCTTGATACTTACAACAATTTTGTTGTTAAGTTCAGTTTTATTAGCATTATCTTTAGGATCATTTTTTACAATTTCCATTAAAGCAGAGTGTTCATAAATCTTTTCAACTTTGCCTTGGAATGGGTAATCCATATCTTCATCAACGGAGCAGTCGTAAACAGTTCCAACCTTTAAATCTTCTATTTTCATATGTAAAATCTCCTCGGATTAATTACTTAACAGACTAGTATATTAATATAGTAGAAGAAATATTTCAAACATAGGGGTTCATAATGGATAAAAAAATTATTGTTATTACCGGTGCAAGCGGTACCGGCAAGACTACCATTAGCAAATATTTGAAAAATACTTATCGTATACCAAGTGTCATCACTCACACTACTAGATTACCACGTGATGGCGAAAAAAACGGTGTAGATTATTATTTTGAAACAGAAGATTCCTTTTTTAGGAATCATTATCTAGAAAAAGTCGAATATAGTGGTCATTGGTATGGATCTTCAGAGGAAAGTCTCAATAAAACTTGGGAAAAATATAATATAGCCAGTATTGTCGTAGATACTCAAGGTGCCATTTCTTATAAGGAAAAATATGGGGAAAAGGCGATTGTGATATTTTTAGAAGTGGACTTCGATACCGTCGCTCAACGATTAAAATTACGCGGGGATGATCAAAAACGTCTAAATATGCGTATAAATAGCGATGAATTCCTCAGAGATTTAAGAATTCCTAAAGAATTAGAGGGAAAATCCTATAAAATTATTAATAATGACATCGAAACGACTAAGAAAAAGGTTGATCAAATACTAAAAAGTAAAAAAGTAAATTAATTTGATTTTTCACAATAGGGCAATAAACATTGATATATCAGTGTTTATTGCCCTATTTTTGTCAAAGATTCCAAAGTGTAACATTCTTATACAATTGTTGTAACAGTTCTGCAATATTCGGGGAGTAATATAGTGGTCGTTGAGTGATAAGAAATTAATAAATTATAAAAATTAAAAACATTTAAAAAAATATACCAATTCATGGGGGATTTCAATTTTGAATACTAACGTTAAAAAAAGTCTAATTTCATTTACAGCTGCTGCAGCAATGGCAGTTACAGGTTTAGGTCTATCAAACGCTTCTTCAGCTAAGGCTGCAACAACTGTCCAAAATGCTCCTTCAGTTGTACGTACAAAGAACAATTCAGCACTATTCAGTACACCATCTACAGATTCAAAGATTGCTAACCGTATTCTTGGATCAAACACAAGCTGGCGTGTAGCTAAGGCTGTTGTAGATGACAACGGTACTACATGGTATCTTGTAGGTAGCAACGAATGGTTAAGAGGTGCTGATGTAACAACTGCTAGTCAAGCAACTACAGAAGCTGCTTCAACAACAAATACTACACAAGCAACAGCTGCTAATGTTATTAGTACTGCTAAGAAATATTTAGGAACACCTTACGTATGGGGTGGTAAGACACCAAGTGGTTTTGACTGCTCAGGTTTCACATCATATGTTTACAACGAAGCAACAGGTAAGAATATTGGTTCATACACAGTAGCTCAAGAAAGTGCCGGTACACAAGAAGCTGTTTCTCAAGCATCAGCCGGAGACCTTCTATTCTGGGGTGGCAGAGGTTCAAGTTATCACGTAGCTATCTACTTAGGTAACAACCAATACATCGCTGCACCACAACCTGGTGAATCTGTAAAGATCTCATCAATCTCAAGTTACTTCATGCCTTCATTCGCTGTTAAGGTTCTATAATTCAAAATTGAATAAACCCTTAAGACCACTTCGGTGGTCTTTTTTTGTATCTACGGATAAAATAATTACAAACTAGTTTTTTGAGGAGAATATAATGGAAAAGTTAATCGAGGAAGCACGAGCTTTAATCAAGCCAAATATGAATGTCAGTTTTGGCGGTGGTAGAACCGTTGGACGTTTAATTAAATCAATAACTGATAAATCAATTAAAGTTTCAAGTCCATCAGAAATGACAAGAGATCTTTGTCGAGAATTGAATATTCCAGTAGTTCCATTGGATCAAGTAGATAAATTTGATTTAGCTTTTGATGGTTGTGATAGTTTGGATGCCGATTTAAACGTTTTAAAGAGTAATGGTGGTATCCATACGTTTGAAAAGTTGTATGCTAATTTGGCTAAAAGATATATTATCTTAGCACCAGAAGCTCGTTCTACCAAAGAACTTAATAACGATATTCCCTTGTGCTTGGAGGTTATGGAACTAGCTATACCTCAAGTAAAAAGTGAAGTTGAAAAATTAGGCGGTAAGATGGAAGTACGCCAATCTAGTGAAATGGCAGGGATAGTTAGGACCGTTAATGGTAATGCACTAGTAGATTGTCATTTCGAAGATTGGAAGAAGATTGATGAAATAGATGCTACATTAGGTCGAATGACGGGTGTTATTGGAACTTCTTATTTCAAGAACTTGGTTACCGACGCTTTGTTATCATCTGGTGATGATGTTATTCATTTACAGAGAAAATAAAAACAGACCCATTAAGTATTTCAAGACATGCAAATATGCTTGAATCTCTTAATGGAGTCTGTTTTTTTGATATATATGTAGTAGAAATGAGTGTTCTTGTTCCACTCTCTAATAAAAACGAGTTCCACAAGTCAGATTCCTGTGTTTTGCCTGACTTCACGAACTGCCTGCTTTGCAGCCAATTCGCAAAGTCCTGCAAATGCTCAGAGTCTAAATGACTTGCTCCACTCTCTAATAATGTATATTCTGTATCCATTCGTTTGGCCCAACTTTACAATAGGATATTCCACGTGGTAGCTGAATTCTTTCATCACTTGCCCATGTACCAGCAGCTAATCGGCGTCCAGTATAGGTAAATTCATAGGTTTTATGATTAAATTTCCAAATATTATGTCCGGTTGAAATAGTGATAGGGCGATTTATACCTTTATTTATTAAAGCCACGTCGTCAGTACTGACCCATTCGTTAGTCGCAACTCGATAATAATGGTCGTTGCCTGAATTCTTGCCTATTTTATCGGTAAGCCAATCAGTTTTGGCTTTAAGTTTACGTTTCTTTATTCGAGAAAAGTCGTAAGTAAAATCATCGTTTTGATCACTTCTGGAAACTAATGTGGTCTTTTTGAATGTATGAACAAAACTAACAGCTTTAACTTCAGTCGGATTAGAAAAGCTAAATATTCCAACTAATAATAAACATAAGCCGAGTAATAAATTACGTCGTTTCATCATATGAAACCCCTCAATTCTGAATTACTCATTATTATCGTGCTCTTGGTGCCATTTTTCAATGTATTCTAAACGTTGCTTAAAGAGACGTTCTTTACCTTGTTCGGTTGGTCGGTAGTATTTACTGTTTTCAACTTCTTTAGGTACGGTCTTCATTGATGTTAACTTGTCGGCGTAGTCATGAGCTAACTCATAATCCTTTCCATAACCGAGGTTCTTCATAAGCTTCGTTGGAGCGTTTCTGATTTGGAGTGGTACTGGAAGATTACCATACTTCTTAACGTCTTTCTGGGCTCTTAATAAAGCCTTATAAGTGGCATTAGATTTGGGAGCGACTGATAAATAAATTACGGTCTCAACTAAGTGAACGTTACATTCAGGCATACCTAGAAATTGGCAGGCTTGAAAGGCATTGATTGCAACGTTTAAAGCATTTGTATCTGCCAAGCCAATATCTTCACTAGCAAAACGAACTAGACGTCGGGCAATGTAAAGAGGGTCTTCGCCGCCTTCGAGCATCCGAGTAACCCAGTAAATAGCTGAATCAGTATCACTGTTGCGCATTGATTTATGTAAAGCAGAAATAATATTATAGTGTTCCTCGCCATTTTTATCGTAACGTAGAGATTTGGTGTTGAGTAATTGACGAATATCTTCCAGGTCTACTTTGGCAACCTTATCATGAACCGTTGAGTTGATAACGGCCATTTCTAGGGTATTCAAAGCTACTCGAGCATCACCGTTAGCGTAATTACCAATCAATTCTAAAGTGTCATCGTCAATTTCAACTTTTAATTTTGGAAAAGCTTTAGGATTGGCGAGAGTTTTTTTCAAGAGATCGACTAAATCATCTTTAGTTAAAGACTTTAAGACGAAAACTTTACATCTCGATAGTAACGCAGAGTTGATTTCAAATGATGGGTTCTCAGTTGTGGCACCAATCAAGGTAATACTGCCTTTTTCGACGAAAGGTAAGAAAGCATCTTGTTGAGCTTTGTTGAAACGATGAATTTCATCAATAAAAACAATAGTCTTTTGACCCATTTCTCGATTCATTTCAGCTTCCTTCATAACCTTCTTAATGTCATTGATACCACTAGTAACAGCACTAAAAGTAATGAAATTAGCCTTTGTCTTCTTGGCAATAATTTCAGCTAGAGTAGTTTTACCCACCCCAGGAGGTCCCCAAAAAATCAAAGAGGGGATTTTATCTTGATCGATGATTTCCTTCAAAATTTTGCCATCACCGATTAAATGTTGTTGACCGACAAAACCCTCTAGTGTAGTTGGGCGAACCCGATTAGCTAGAGGGCTATTGTTGTCATCATTTTTGTTAGTTGCAAAAAGTGATTCTTGTTGCATTATTTACCTTCTTTATTAATAGCTTGTTGAATTTGTTTCTCATTATATCCTAGCAAGATTAAAAACATGATTAAATATAACCCCAATGGGATCAAAGCGTAATTCAAGTTAATTGCTGAGATAGTGGTGGCCGATTGAGCCTTGTTGGAAACGTAGCCTGATAACTCTAAAGATTCAGCGGTAATCAAACCACCCAATCCTAAACCAAGATTAACACCAAAATCGTCAGTTGATGCTAGGACACCTTCAGCTTGAATACCCATTGAAGTACCATAACGAATAGTATCGGCAATCATAATTGAGACTAAGCCGATAATAAATCCGCCACCGATACCATTAATGAAGATACCACTGAAGATGAGGGCCAAATTTTTTGAATAGGCACCAGCAGTGATAATTACCTGACCAATAAAGGCGATAATGATACCTAATAGCATGGTATGTTTTTTACCTAATTTGGCGGAAACAAAGTAAATAGCGACAACGCCAATTAAAGCAGTCAGAGTAAAACTATTAGCGATTGAGACTAGATTTTCATCATGTAAGACGTATTTAAAATAGTAAATAGTCGTTTGATTTTTAATGGAAGTGGTTAGCCAATAAAGAAAGATAACGACAGAAATAACGATCCAGGGTCGATTTTGTTTAAGCATCTTCCAAACTTTAACGAGTGGCTGGTGACTGATACTGTCATCCGTATAACGTTCACGAACATGGAAGAAAGTATTCAAAATCAAAGCCAAGGAGATGATCCCGAAGAGAATGATCGTACCTAAAAATCCCTTTTGTTGGTTACCATTGCCGAAAAGATTAACTAGAGGGATGGTAAAGACGGCCACGATAATTTGGACAGAGCTACCAGAAAACTGTCTGATAACGCCTAAAAGGGTAGTTTCCTGCTCATTATTAGTCATGGTTGGCAAAATGGATGTGATAGGTAGATTAACGGCGGTATAAAAGAATCCTAATCCTAGATAAGTTATATAGGCCCAGATTAATTTTCCAGAATGTGGTAGAAAATTAGGTGTGACGAAAGTTAGGATAGCAAAGATGACGTAGGGAAAGGAGTACCACAGGAAAAATGGTCGACTCTTCCCCCAACGAGAATGGGTGTTGTCAATCAAAATACCGATGATCAGACTTTCAAAAACATCAGCGGCTCTGGCAACGACGAAAAGGATTGCAACTTCGCTAGCTGTCAATCCAAAAACATCAGTGTAAAAGAAGAGTAGATAAGTTGTCATCATTTGAAAGACGAGATTATCTGCGGCATCACTTAGGCCATAGCTGATTCTTTCAGTTATTGAGGTGTCCCATTTATTCAAAGGAGACCCTATTTCTGTGCAGTTAAGCGACGATAAAGTTCACGGCCGACAATATCGTTTGTCCACATCCAAGCAATGTGACCGAGTGCTTCAGAAAGATGTTCTTCAGTAGGTTGGTCTTTAGGACTAGGAACAGTCTTCATCATTGGCATGATACCAATATGAAAGGCTACCCAGATTGCTAGACCAAAGATAGCTCCGGAACCCTTTCTGATAAATGGTTTGTATTGTGATAAAACTTCATAAATAATGGCAAACGATGTGGAGAAACCAAAGTGCATCATGAAACTTGCCCAAGACATTTGGTGACCAGAATAAGTATAAGTGCCACGAGTAATACTTTGAGGAATACCCATTTGTTCCATTAAGGTTTGAGGTGGGTTAACAGCATCACGGGCAGGTGTACGTGGTGGTAAGACGTTTTCCCAACCTAGTTTAACGAATCCAGAAATGATTCCGGCAGCTGTTCCAGCAATAATAGCATCCTTTAAATTAGCTTTTTGTTCTTTACTCAAGTGCATAATTTAGTACCTCGCTTCTATCATTATTTTAATCTCAGTATAAATCAGAGTGAGGATGAATTCAGGTAATAGGTCTTGCCAAAGGTAGTAAAATCAGACGTTTTGGAATATTGAGTCCGTTTGGTCATAAATTCTTCACATATTATTATAAATTAATTCGTAATTTGGCAATCGTATATTCATAAATTCCCGTTATTATTTAAGCATAGTCAAATAACAAAGAGGTGACCGGATGAACAAACAAATTCTTTAGAAATAATCCTTTTTAAATATACTTATTGAAAACATAAAATGAATAGAAATAAACCCCTTATAACTTATATACAAAATTAAAACCCTTATAAATTCAATTAATATATCTCCCCCCTATAAAAGATATATTTACAGATAAACTTGGAAGAAGTGACCGGATGAAATTGGAAGCTAGTTTTACTAATTAGATGATGAATTTAGATTACTCACTTAACAAATAGAATAAACCCTTATATTAATTTAAACCCTATTTTTAAAAGTTTAATCCCCTTATTAAACACAAATAAAACTTTATTTATCTCCCCCCTTAAGATAAAAAGTTAAATAAGATATTTATCCTACATATAAATATCGTAAACAAAAAGCCTGCTTGTTTAGCAGACTTTTTTGTTAGTTGTTAAATCTTGGAATTGTGCTTTAAAATGCCGTCTTCCGCAAAAAATATGTGGGCCGCTGGAACGTAGCGGACGCGACTTGAAGCTAATAATTTTCCACTTCGTGTAAAATTATGGATCTTCAAGCTCGGTCTTCTACTAACCTTGCTTCGCAAGCTAAGTAGAATTTCGCTACTTAGGGCCCACATATTTTTTACTCCAGACTAAATCCTACTTCTTTTGTTAGTAAATCTGGATGAATATTTCTAATTTCGTTACTACAAAGTTAAAAAGTTAAAGATTAAATCATTGGAAAGGAAATCTAAGCAAGTTCATTTCCTTTTTCTAGATTTTCTAATGGATAAGTATAAGGTAGGTGAGCTGTTTGTGGGACTTGGTCCCAAGCTACGGGATAGCCGGCACCGTGGGCACAGAAAACGGAATCGGGGGTATTTTCTAGATCGGAAACGGGATGATATTGTGTTTTTTCTATAATTTCATCGGCGTTGTGGCAAGGGCGATAACCGAGAACGATGCATTCTAGTTGTCCTTGACCATGTGTGTAAGCTCGAACTTGTTTACTGTAGCCTTGCATCTGAGATACTGGAGCAATACCGGTTAAGATATTGGTCTGATTATTGGTTACTTCTGGTGTGTCAAAAGTTCCATTCATCTTTTGAATATCATTCATGGCACGACCTACTTGGTCTTGATCTACTTCTAGTCGGAATTGATACCATGGTTCTAACAATTGGCAACCGTTAAATTGTTTAAGCATCATTAATCCTTGTCTGACAGCTCGCCAAGTTGCTTCACGGAAATCGCCACCGACTGAATGGACATTGCTTGCTCGACCACTGATCAGTGTTATTTTCATGTCAGTGATTGGGGCACCGATTAGGACTCCTAAATGTTCTTTAGCGCCTAAATTAGATAAAACTTGATGTTGCCAATTTTTACCGAGGGTGTCGAGATTACATTGAGAGTCAAAGGTTAATCCGCTACCTGGTTTATCGGGTTCTAATAATAGATGAACTTCGGCGTAATGACGTAGGGGTTCAAAGTGACCGATACCCTCAACTTTTTTAGTGATAGTTTCTTTGTAGAGAATGCTGCCTTGACTGAAATCGACATCTAAATTAAATCTTTGTAGAAGTAATTGTTGAAGGACTTCTAATTGGACTTCACCCATTATTTGTACACGGATTTCTTCAAGTTGATTGGACCAAGTTACACGAAGTTGAGGATCTTCATCTTCTAGTTGTCTCAGAGCAGTTAAACATGTGTGAATATCGTTATCTTTAGGATCAACAGTATAGGTGAGGACTGGTTGAATTGTTGGATCACTGGCGTTAATTTCTTTGCCTAAACCTAATCCAGGAAAAGTTTCAGTTAAACCAGTGACAGCACAGATTCCTCCAGCAGCGACTTCTGGTTGTAATTCAAATTTAGAACCATTGTAGATTCGTACTTGATTGGCTTTTTGATCTTTGAACAAAACATCCTTATTATGTAAAATTCCGCCGGTCACTTTGATCCAAGTTAAGCGTTCGTCGTTTTCATCATGAGAGATTTTAAAAACTTTGGCTCCAAAAGTGTCATCATATGTAGATTCGTTTGTCCAGTTCTCAAAGCCTTGAAGAAACTCATCAATTCCAGAAATTTTCAAAGCTGAACCAAAGTAACAAGGGAAAATTTGACGTTTTTGAATCATGTGACGAACAGTATCGTCCGATAAAGTGCCGGATTCTAAAAATTGATTGAGGATGTCATCGTCTTGAAGGGCAATCTCTTCGTAAATATCATCCGTTAAATCGTTAAAAGCTATACAACCAGGAGAAAGTTTATTCTGTAATTCTTCCAGTACTTGAGTTTGGTTGACACCAGCAGCGTCAATTTTATTAACAAAAATAAAAGTTGGTATCTGATAGTTTTGGAGTAGGTTCCAAAGCGTTTTGGTGTAACCTTGAACACCATCAGTGGCAGATACGACCAAAATAGCATAATCAAGGACACTTAAAACTTGTTCAGTTTGGGATGCAAAGTCGACGTGTCCGGGAGTATCCAAGAGTGTTAATTTCAAATTATCGTATTGTAAGTTAGCTTGATGAGAGAAGATAGTGATACCACGCTTTTTTTCAAGATCATCTGAGTCCAAAAAAGCATCGCCGTTATCGACACGACCGAGTTTACGCAATTGACCAGCTTTGTAGAGTAAAGCCTCAGAAAGAGTAGTCTTGCCGGCATCAACATGTGCCACGATTCCAGTTACAATGTGTTTCATGAATATTTCTCCTCTCAAATTTGGGTTAAGGATGCCCGTCGGCAGTAGAGAATCTGTGGGCCACTGGAACGTGGTGGACACGACTTGAAGCTAATAATTTTACACTTCGTGCAAAATTATGGATCTCCAAGCTCGGTCTTCTGGTAACCTTGCTGCGCAAGCTAACCAGAACTTCACCACTGAGGGCCCACAGATTTTCTACTGTCGACTGTATTTCTGTTTCTATTGTTATTTATTAAAATTGCAGTATTTGAATTGTTTTATGTAATCAAGTAATGATTATGATTTTTGGTTCAGAAAAATTATATAAGTAATGGAATGGGATATTAGTCCGAAACAACAAGCTTAATTGGTCTTAGATGTGAAATTATATTTATCGATTCCTAAAATAGAAAAGAAACCAGATTAAAGAATTCATCTCGGATAAAACAAATGAAGTACTCTCTAGTCCGAATAGTGCCCATAGCGTTCCAACAGCATTCCCAATTTTCGCGGAGGACGGCAGTCACTACACTATAATCAATCAAACAGAACTTATAGTACATTTTACTATCACTTTTGTCTAAAAAAGACGGTTCGTCAAAATTTCTTCACAATTAATTATTATTTAATTCGTAGTTTACTAATCATATATTCATAAATTCTGGGTATTATTTAAGCATAGTCAAAAGCAAAGAGGTGATCGATGATTACAAAACATTCTCCAAGAATTACTAAATTACATAAATAAAAAATTAACGATAAATAATCTTTTTAAACTCTAATCTCCCTAAAAAATAGATATATCTCCTCCCCAAAGATATAAAATTTTACAAATTTAAACAGAAAGAAGAAATTGTTATGAAAAAGACAAATACAAAAAGAGCTCGCCTTATGGCAAGCTCTTTTCTTTATGTAAATAACTTTTAGGATTTGATTTGTCAGATGTTATTTACTAATTCTTTTTAAAACTAGCAGCTTTTTCATCGTTGCAGTATAAGAAGTGTCCGGGAAGTACTTCTTGTAGTCTTTGATCATCTTCAAATGGACGTTTGTGATCGAAATCGATTCTAGTTCTCTTAGTTTCAATTTCAGGATCAGGAACGGGAATAGCTGATAGCAAACTCTGTGTATAAGCATGAAGTGGATTGTTGTAAATTTCATCTGAGTCTGCTAATTCAACGATTTTACCACGATACATAACGGCGATACGGTCTGAAATGTATTTAACCATTGAAAGGTCATGGGCAATAAATAGGTAAGTTAATCCTTGTTTCTTTTGAATGTCTTGCATCAAGTTAACAACTTGGGCTTGGATAGACACATCCAAAGCTGAGATAGGTTCATCAGCGATGATGAATTGAGGATCAACAGCTAAAGCTCTAGCAATACCGATACGTTGTCTCTGTCCACCAGAGAATTCGTAAGGGTAACGAGTCATATGTTCAGGGTTCAAGTTAACCATGTCGAGCAATTCACGGACACGTTTGTCACGTTCGTCGTCATTTTTAACTAGGTGGTGAACATCAAGTCCTTCAGCGATGATATCTTTAACCTTCATTCTAGGATTCAATGAAGCGTATGGATCTTGGAAAATCATCTGCATTTCACGACGGAATTCCTTCATCTTAGGACCGTGACTCTTGATTTTACTAATATCTTGGCCATTGAAAAAGATATGACCGTCAGTTGGATTGTAAAGTCTGATAATACTACGTCCAGTAGTACTCTTACCAGAACCAGATTCACCAACTAGACCAAAGGTTTCACCCTTATAGATATCAAAGGAAACGTCATCAACAGCCTTAACCATGTTAGGTTTGCCAATGTTAAAATACTGTTTTAAATTCTTTACGGATACAATTACTTCTCTTTCGTCAGCCATTATTTCACATTGCCTCCTAACTTCTTAAATTTTTCGAAACGGTTAAGGATACTTGCTGGTGGTGTTACCTTTGGTGCATTTGGATGAAGTAGCCATGTTGCAGCGTAATGGTGCTTTGAAACTTTGAAGAATGGTGGTTGTTCTTCTTCATCAATCTCCATAGCGTAAGCATTACGTGGAGCAAAGGCATCACCCTTTGGTGGATTCAAAAGGTTTGGTGGTGTACCAGGAATAGAATTCAAACGATCGGACTCGTTAGTTTCTAGAGTTGGCATTGAATCTAGTAATCCCCAAGTGTAAGGATGTTGAGGATTGTAGAAAATGTCGTTAACTGAACCGAATTCGACTAAACGTCCGGCGTACATAACGGCGACACGATCAGCGATACCAGCAACAACACCCAAATCATGGGTGATGAAGATGATTGAAGTACCGATCTTTTGTTGTAATTCTTTTAATAGATCAATAATTTGAGCTTGAACAGTAACGTCAAGGGCAGTTGTTGGTTCATCAGCGATTAGGATTTCAGGGTAATCAACGATGGCAATAGCGATAACGATACGTTGTCTTTGACCACCTGAAAATTGATGAGGGTAGTCATTCATTCTGGCTTTAGGATTAGGAATACCTACTAAGCGTAAAACTTCTTCAGCACGCTTGAGAGCATCTTTTTTCGAAACGTTATTGTGGATCAATAGTGGTTCCGCAACTTGCTTACCAATAGTCATAGTGGGATCAAGCGATGTCATAGGATCTTGGAAGATCATAGAAATTTTATTTCCACGGATCTTGTCCATTTGTTTGTCGCTCTTTTGTAAGAGGTCATCTCCATGATAGAGGACTTCCCCTTGTGAGATTGTTCCGTTCTTAGCTAGTAATTGTAGGATCGAACGAACTGTGATGGACTTACCAGAACCAGATTCACCAACAATTGCTAAGGTTTCACCGGCGTTTAAATGGAAGCTAACACCACGGATGGCATGAACGACACCATTATAGGTATCGAAATCAACATGCAAATCTTTTACTTCTAAAATTTTATCCATTGTGATTTCTCCTTAGTTAGTTTTCTGATGATTGTGGGTCAAAGGCATCACGTAGACCATCACCTAGAAGGTTTGTGGCGATCATGATAACACTCAAGATAATAGCTGGAGCCCACATTTGATATGGTAAGAATCTAAAGGCTTTTTGACCATCTGATAGAAGGGTACCTAATGAAGCGTTTGGAGCAGGAATACCAATACCAATGAAACTTAGGAAAGCTTCGAAGAAGATGGCATTTGGAATAGTAAACATTGTTTGAATAATAATTGTTGATGAAAGGTTAGGAATTAAGTGCTTTGTGGCAATCTTCATTGAAGGTTCACCTAAAGTTCTAGCAGCTAAAATATATTCTTGTTCTTTCAATTGGAAGGTTTGCGCCCGGACCAGACGAGCCATCGTGACCCATCCAGTAATAGCAATCGCAATAACGATTGATGTCAAACCTGGTTTTAGGATGATCATCATTAGGATAACAACGATCAAGTTAGGGATAGATGAAACAATTTCAACGATACGTTGCATGAATGTATCAGTTTTGCCACCTTTCCAACCAGAAACGATACCGTAAGGCACACCGATTAGAAGATCAACTAAAGTAGCAAGCACGGCAACAACTAGTGAAAGTCTTGTACCGTAGATAATTCTTGATAGTAAGTCACGTCCAAGGTAATCAGTACCTAGGATGTAGAAAGTACCTTTAGGAGCATCGGCTTGTTTATAAGCGTCAACCATGTGTCCACCCATATTTTGATAACCGTTCATACCAGGGATATTTAGGTTACCCAACTTAGGAGGCAAGTTGGACATTGTAACTTGTTGTGCATTGGGATTATGTGGGGCAATGATTGGAGCCAAGATTGAAATAACAACGATGATTGAAATTAATGCCAAACATACGACAGCTACTTTATCTTTGAACAAACGACGACGAACATCCTGCATATATGTAAGTGAAGGCGTACCAATTTTTTCTTGGTCTTTATTATTTTCGTCGTGAATTAATCTGAATTTTTCCTTAGGAATTTGAGGAATCTGTTCCATTATTCTTTACCTCCGTTTCCTAGTCTGATTCTTGGATCGATGAGACCATAAAGGATATCAACGATTAAGTAAACTATGATCAACAAGAATGAATAGAAGATTGTAAGTCCCATGATTGTAGGGTAGTCATTTGTAGTGATTGATTTAACGAATTGTTCACCGATACCAGGAATTGAGAAGATGTTCTCAACAACCATGGAACCAGTCATAACTGAAACAGCCATAGGTCCGATGATAGTAACAACTGGGATCAATGAGTTACGTAGCGCATGCTTTGCAACAACGCCCCAGTTTGAATTACCTTTTGATTTAGCTAATTCAATGTAGTCACTACTCATAACATCCACCATCTCGGTTCTCATGAATCGAGCAACAGTACCTAATGGTAAAGCTGATAGGGCAAGTGTAGGTAGGATACTTGATTGGAAGTTATCCCAAAGAGCAACTGGGTAGATCTTCCATTTGTAGGCTAGGTAGAACTGAAGTAAAACGGCTAAAACGAAAGATGGAATTGATAGACCTAGGATTGAAATGAATGTTGCAAGTGTATCAACCCATGTGTTTTTACGGATAGCAGCGAGGGCACCAAGAAGGATACCACCGATAGTACCAACGACCATAGCTTGGGCACCAATTTGCATTGATGGAGCAAGTCTTTGACCGATTAATGATGTAACAGGTTCGTTATTGAATTGGAAAGAAGTACCAAGATTACCTTGTAGTAATCCCCCAATGTAACGAATATATTGAACAAATACTGATTGATCCAGTCCATATTGGGCTTTAACGATCTTCAGTTGCTCCGCGGACATACGGTTTTGGTTGGAAAACGGAGTACCAGGAAGCATCTTCATCATGAAGAAAGTTATCGTCGCAATAATGAAAAGGGTCAAGAATAAATAAAGAATTCTTTTGAGAATATATTTAGCCATTATTTAATCTCCCTCAACATAATTATTTTTTGTAGGCTGTAACTAGATTATAACTACCATTTGGTGTGATACGGTAACCCTTAACGTTACTTCTAGTTAAGTTAGCTTGATATGATTGATACAAAGGAATAGCGCCTTGTTCATCAGTTAAGATCTTAGTTGCTTGTAAGAGATCTTGCCATCTAGCTTCTTCGTTTGTAGCATCGGTAGTCTTAGATTTATTGATCAAAGCATCGTATTGAGCATTTGAATACTTACCGTTGTTTTGAACGTTGCCAGTTGTAAAGATATCTAGGAAAGTAACGGGATCTGGGTAATCGGCGTTCCAACCAGTAACAACAATATCGAAGTTACCAGATGTTGATTTATCTAGACGAGACTTAAATGGTACGTTTGATAAAGTGATCTTGATACCTGGCAAATTCTTTTCCATTTGTCCTTGAAGGTATTCGTTTTGTTTCTTGGAATTATCTGTATCATCACCTAGAAGAGTGAAACTAAGGTTCTTTTGACCAGTTTCCTTGATACCTTCCTTCCAAAGTCTTGTGGCTTCTTTAGGATTGTATTCAGTGTATTGATTTGATGATTGAAGCATCTTTTCTTTAGTGAAATCAACTTTAGTTGTTGGGTTGAATGACATACCGACAGGAACAATAGTATGTTCGATACCACCAGTCTTACCAAGAACGTTGTTAGTTAATTGACTACGGTTGATTGACATTGAGATAGCTTGTCTAATTTTGGCATTTCGGAAGAACTTGTATTTCTTTTGGTTCAATTCAAGATAGAAGTTAGCTGTTTGTTTATCCATTGAGAAAGTCTTGTAACTGGATACTTGACGAGCTGTATCTCCACCAAGTTTTTCGTAACGGTTGATTCGGTTAGCATCGTAAAGGTTTAAACCAGTATTGGCATCCTTAACAACGTAATATTTCAAAGTCTTTAATTTAACATTCTTAGCGTTCCAATATTTGTTGTTCTTAACTTCAGTCCAACTATTTTTAGAAACGTTCCAGTTAACTAGTTTGAAAGGTCCGTTGAAGACCATACCAGTACTACTCAAACCATATTGTTTACCAGCTTTTTCAACTGAAGGTTTGTATTGAGGGTAGAAAGTTGAACTTGCCATCAAAGTATTAAAGTATGGAATAGCATTTTCCAAAGTTACTTCAAGTTTATATTTACCTAAAGCTTTAATACCTAAAGTATTTACAGGCTTTTTACCGGCATTGATCTTGTCAGCATTTTTGATACCGGAATAAATATAAGCGTATTGTGAAGCAGTTTTAGGATCAACGGTTCTTCTCCAAGCATAGACAAAATCATTAGCTGTAACGGGTTTGCCGTTTGACCATTGAGTGTGTCTCAAATCGAAAGTATAAGTTTTACCGTTATTAGTTGGTTTAACAACCTTTTTAGCAATTGCAGGTTTTAATTCACTGCCATCGTATCGGTAAAGACCTTCCATTGTGTTTGTTAAGTGTTGAGCACCAATAGCATCAGTGTTCATAGATGAATCCATGGTTGCAATAACATCTCCGGAGTTAATTGCAAGTGTATTTTTACTGTCTTTTTCAGTAGCGGAACCACAACCGCTTAGAACTAATACGAATAGAAATATCGGTAACAATGCAAGTAAATACTTTTTAGATTTCATTGTTTAACCTCCCTAAAATTATTATTCTTAGAATGTACTAATGAACATTAAAAACAAATCGCCCTTAATTAGAAAAATTCTAATGTTTTATAAAATAATAATACATTATGTATAAAAATGCAAAAAAAAATAGAGCCATCTATTTGTGAGATGACTCTATTTCGACGTAATTATTAAATCTTTCTAATTCTTCAGGGCTAAGATTGGCGGTAATTAAAGATCCGTCATTAGTAAACTCTTTTTTGAGTACTTGAGAATTTCTTAAAATTTCTTCTGTAATTTTTTGTTTATCATAAGGAATTAAAAGGGTTGTCTCTTTATAATTAGCGAAAATCTTTTGTTTGATCAATTGAATCAAGGTTTCGATCGACTTGCTATCGAGAGCTGAATAATAAATATTGTCGCCTTCGATAGAAGGGAATTGTTGACCAGGTTTGAGATCAGCTTTGTTGAAAGCATAAATCATTGGTTTATCAACGACGCCAACTTCCTTCAAAGTTTTTTCGGTAACTTCTAGCATATTCTTCCAATGCTCGTCACTGACATCAATGACCTGAATTAAAATATCAGCGTCTTGAGCTTCTTTTAGAGTGGTCTTGAATGATTCAACTAAGTTGTGTGGCAACTTGCTGACAAAGCCAACAGTGTCGGATAAGAGGAAACTAGTATTATCTGCCAAGTCAATACGGCGGACACTAGTATCTAGTGTTGCGAAAAGCATATTTTTTTCGAAAACTTTACGATCGTCAGAATCTTCTTTGTTAAAATTCAATAGTCCGTTCATAGTCGTTGACTTACCAGCATTGGTGTAACCAACTAAAGAAACTAAAGGTAAAGTCGTATTTGTGCGACGTCTGCTTTGAACGTTGACCGTTTTATCGACTGTCTTAAGTTCGTTACGTAAAGCAGTGATACGTTTACGAATAACTCGACGATCAAGTTCCAGTTTTGATTCACCAGCACCACGGTTAGCTAAACCGCCAGAAGCAGATTGTTGATCCAATGGATTACCTGACGGGTGAATTCTTGGAAGTTGATATTGTAGTTTAGCAATTTCGACTTGAAGCTTGGCTTGTTTGGTTTGTGCTCGATTGGAGAAGACTTGAAGGATCAATTCGGTACGATCCATGAAACTCAATTTAGTTTCTTTTTCCAAGTTTCTGATTTGGGATGGTGTTAATTCGTCATTTAAAACGATAATTTGAACGTCATCAGCATTGGCGATTTCTTTGATCTCAGTAACTTTACCAGAACCAAAGTAAGTTGCGCCACTGACAGAATCTGATTTTTGAGTGATCGTGTCAGCAACTTCCATATTGTTAGCTTCGACTAATGAAGCAAGTTCTTGCATTGTGTACTCGAAGTCAGGTTGTAGGTGGCTAACTCCGGCGATAATAACGCGTGTTTTTTCGTATGTTAATTTAGATTCAGTCATAAATCCTCCTGGTGGCACTATTTACCCCAGGGATAATAATGCCTTTTTATTATTTGTGTGCAATGATATTTATTCTTAAGCGCATGATCTCAATACCATCCTTTCAATAAACTGTATAAATAATAACATGTAAGTTGTCTTCACGCTATATAATAGGTAGATAACGTTTACTTAATTAATATTTGAATTAGAAATTGACTATATAGAGTATAATTACAAATATATTTATATTTGGGGGGATTAATTATGAATGCTAATACAGAAGAGTTAATGAAATTAGTTGATGAAGCTGCTCAAGAAGAGGTTGTGAAAAATGATAAGAATCTTTATGCGGCAGTGGTTAAGGCTTATAAAGAATTGAATGAAGATCAGAATATCACGATTATCAGTGGCAATTTAAGTGGGGAAATCAATCGTTATTTGTTAACACATGATTATAAGGCACCAAAATCAGTTGTCGATTTAGGCCAGAAGTTACAGAAGTATGCGGCCAACCGTTGGGGACATGTTAATCCGATTAACTTGGGATAGAAATGAAAACAGCGACTATTAAGTATTCAAGGTATTTTTACATATCCTGAATACTTAATAGTCGCTGTTATTTTCTTCATAAATTATAAACGTAAATCAGTTTTTTTCTTAGGCTTTGGTTTATGGAATAAACTTAGTAAGAAACAAATAATAGCTGAAATAATAAAAATAGCATCGATCAAGCCCCAGATTTGTTTAGTGGAGTGATCGATAAAAATAATTCCGACAATTAAAAGAATAACGCCGTACCAAAAATTCATGGTCTTGTAAAATTGTTTATTCATAAATATCTCCTGAGCAGTAATTAAGGTATACTTTAAATTATACACCATCGGGTAATAGTTAATTTTGGTATCTATTGAAGTGAAAATCGTTTATATTGATTGGTGGGTGAATAAATAAATGGATCATTCAAAACAGAGATTATTGCTTTCATTGTTGGTTGAGTTCAGTAATGCTTTTTCTAAACAGATCAATGAGTCAGCGATTAACCAAAAAATGGAACATTATATTAAGGATACAGTTCGGGGATTTGTTGAAAAACAATATCGTGGAACTATTTTTGATAAAGAGTTTAAAAAGATGGTCGAAGAAGTTAATGATGCTAGAGACAAAAACTTGGTTTTCAATTATTACACTGAAAAACTTTGGAAAGAGATAACGCAGTTATCACAGAAGACAACTAGTTTCTCCAATGCCTATTCGATTATTGATATTCTAGGAAAAAATAAAGATGCTTTCTTCTAATTAGAAATCACGATTCTTGATCAATGTGGTTGAAATATGCCGTCGGTAGTAAAAAATCTGTGGGCCGCTGGAACGTGGTGGACACGACTTAGAGCTAATAATTCCGCACTTTGTGCGTAATCATGGATCTCTAAGCTCGGTCTTATACTAACCTTGCTTCGCAAGCTAAGTATAATTTCACCACAGAGGGCCCACAGATTTTTTACTACCGACTAGATTTTTAGTTCTAATATTATTGAGTAAATTGCAGTATTTAGAGATTTTTTAGTGCTGTGTAATCAAATAGGAATTTTAATTCTTAAATAAAATAACAGCTTCCATTAAGTATTCAAGACATGTAGATGTGCTTGAATTTCTTAATAGAAGCTGTTTTTTGTTTAGTATTTAGATTTTAAAATGATTGATAAAAAGCCTGGTTTAGTATGGAGCTACGAGAAAATTGACTTAGCTATGAAATCATTGTTACCGGCTTTGCCGGTTACAATGAGGCCGACTTCGAAGATCCATTATTTTGCACGAAGTGTAAAATAATTAGCTCCGAATCGCGCCCATAGCGTTCCAACAGCATTCCCAATTTT
>DXCM01000073.1 GCA_019116025.1 Candidatus Companilactobacillus pullicola
CTTCTTTAAAATAATTTGGAATCAACGGAGAAGCAATTAAGCTTCAAAGCGTTGACGCCGTTGCTCTGTCGCAACAACAAGATATATATTACCAATCGTATAAAGGAGTTGCAACCCTTTTTTACAAAAAAGTTGAATTTTTTCGCTTTTTTTCTGAAATTAGCTCCATAGCACTGTTAACCCAGCCATCTTTTTGCTTAGCAATCGTCTTATATCCTATCTTGTCACGGTAATCCGTCCAGAAATGCTTATGTAAAATTGGACGTCCTATCTTTTCAGGACTCAGAGCACGTGTCGACAAACTGATCTTTTGATTATATTCATCGATTCCCATTACGATTACTTCTACTTCATCCCCGACTTTGTATCTTTCTTCTATATTAGAAACAAATCCATGCTTTAGTTCTGAGATATGAATCAATCCTTGATGCTTCTCGTCCAATTTAACGAACACACCATAGGACTGAATACCTGAAATTGTTCCCGTAAGTTTATCTCCTATTCTCATTAATTTTCCACCTTTTTAGATTCTAAATATGTAACAATGTATCTATAGATTATATAACAGAAAATGGTGACTAAGATAATGAATGATAAAATTTACGACATTTCAATCATAGGCGGCGGTCCCGCAGGTATGTTTGCTTCTTACTTTGCTAGATTGCGTAACTTGGATGTAGCCCTCATAGAGAGTCTACCTAAACTAGGCGGTCAACCTGAAACATTGTACGCACAAAAACACATCTACGACGTAGCTGCTTTACCTAAAATATCAGGTACTGATCTTGTTAAACAATTATCTGAACAAATTAGTGTATTGGACTGTGATAATTATTTAAATACGACTGTTTCTTCTATAGATAGAAACAATGACGATACTTGGACAATTAAAACTAATAATGGGGACATTAAAACTAAAGCTATTATTATTGCTATTGGTAATGGTGCCTTCGAGCCTCGAAAATTAACTTTCGACTATGATTCTTCACTTGAAGAGAATAACCTTAACTACTTCGTTAATGACATTGAAGACTATATAGGTAAAGATGTTCTAGTTGCGGGTGGTGGCGACTCTGCTGTGGACTGGGCTATAGATCTTAGCAAGATTGCTAAACATACATCCCTCATTCATAGAAGAAACAAATACCGTGCGATGGAATCAAGTGTCGAAAAATTGAATGCATCTGCCGTTGAACAACTCAATCCCTATATTATTAAAAGTGTTGACTATAATACCGATGATCACAAAAAAATCGACGTAACCCTTAAGATGGTTAAATCAGATGAAATTAAGACTGTAACTGCTGATAAGTTATTAGTTAATTATGGATTCGTCTCCGATTCACGAGTTCTTCGCAATTGGAATATTGATTTACAAGGTCCATTTATCAAAGTATCTCAAGAAATGGAAACTAACCTACCTAATGTCTTTGCTATTGGCGATATCGTTACTTACCCTGGAAAACTTCAATTGATTGCCACTGCCTTTGCTGAGGGCCCTATTGCGGTAACTAAAGCCCTTCGTAATTTGTATCCTGACAAGAATTACTTCGAACATAGCACGTCCATTTTTGAAAAATAACTTTAAATTTTAGAAATACTAAAGCTAATTTTAAGTTATGCTAGTATAATAAAGACTAATTTGAATTCTGGAGTTGATTGATTGAGTTACGTAATGAGTCTGGTCGATTTCATTTTGCATATTGATAGTCACATGGTCAATATCGTAAATAATTTCGGTCTATGGACATATCTAATCATGTTCCTAATTATCTTCATCGAAACTGGTGTAGTTATCTTACCTTTCCTACCTGGTGATTCCTTGATTTTCGCAGCGATGGCTTTAGCAGCTAATCCTAAATATGGCTTATCAAGTTGGCTATTATTTATTATTTTCCTTGCAGCGGCTGTCTTAGGGGATTCGATGAACTATGAAATTGGTGAACATTTTGGCCAGTTTGCGACGGAGAATAAATATCTCAGTAAACTGATAAATAAAGAACATCTACACGATGCACATATTTTCTTCCAAAAACATGGTGGTAAAACCATTGCTATCGGAAGATTTATCCCATTGATCAGAACTTTCGTTCCATTCGTTGCTGGTAGTGGGACAATGCATTATAGAACTTTTCTAAAATTTAATTTTATCGGTGCCTTCTTATGGGTTCTGATTTGTTCTATCGCAGGTCATTTATTTGGTAACATCCCTGCAGTTCAAGAACATTTCTCAATGATTATCCTCGGTATCATCTTGATATCATTGATTCCTGTGTTGATCACAGCACTTAAAAATCGTAAAAAAAGAGCTTAAGACAAATTGTCTTAAGCTCTTTTTCTTGCTTCCCAAAAATTGAATCCTTCAAATAGAACAAAGAATAGAACAAAACATTGCGTAAAGAATTCCTCTGGCAAGACATTAATGATTGGATCACGTCCCGGATCGAATAACCAATCGCTATTACGGAACAAGACTTCATGAAAGATCACAAAGAATCCATCAAAGTCGACCAACATCATCAACGCCAAAATAATCCCTAAAATAGAAATCCACAAGAACACCTTATTAAAATGAGCTCTCACTTTACCAAATTTAGCTACAAGCAGGCCAGAAACTATCCAAACGCCAAAGTTCAGCATGAATAACTTCTTACAGTCCTCAAAATGCAGTCTGCCTTCAGGTGAGGAAATAAAGTTGCTCAAATGAAAATGCCAATTGAAAGGATTAATTAAATAATCCATCATTTGTGCATAATTTTTATAAACTGTCCCATAGTCCATATTCACTAGTGAATCCAAATTGTAAAGTCTAATATTGATGGCAAATAAGAAATAACTGGAAAAAATCGTTACAGTTATTGCTGTTGTCAAAATGAATAGCGCTAAAACAGCTGTATACAAGCCGTCTTTTTGCGTATTAGACATCCCACTGATCCAAACTTTCTACTTCATGAGTAGGCTTGATTTCTTGTGCGGCAATATCTTCATGTGTACTTACACCCGTATAAACTAACAATGTGTCAACACCAGCGTTAATACCACATTTGATATCTGTATTGTAATTGTCCCCTACCATGATAGCTGTTTTCGGATCAAAGTTTTTAGCCTTAGCGGCAAAGTCCATAATGTCTCGTTCTGGTTTACCAATATACTTAGCTCTTTGTTGAGTAGACGTTTCGACCAACGAAATAACAGAACCTGCACCAGGTACTAATCCACGTTCATTAGGCAAGTTAGTATCAGCATTCGTTCCAATAAAAAGAGCTCCACGTTTGATAGCTAGGGTAGCCAATTCAAATTTATGATACGTAACGTCATAATCCAATCCGACAATTACAACGTCAGGATCAGTTTCGTTTAACTTGATACCTGTTTCAAAGACTGCACTCTTAAGTCCATATTCTCCAACAACATAAGCCGAATGATTCTTTGTATCATCATCAAACATATTTTTAACATAAGCTGCCGTAGCAAGTGATGGCGTTATTACTTGCTCTGCCGTTGCAGTTATTTGGTGATTATTAGTCAAATTATCTGCTACTTGTTGCGGTGTCTTAGTTGTGTTGTTCGTTAGGAAATAATAATCAATTCCCTTGGCGTTTAAATTATCAATAAATACTTTAGCTTCAGGAATCTTATCTTTCCCTCGATACATTGTTCCATCTAAATCAATTAAATATGTTTGATACTTCATTTATTCGTTTCACCTATTTTTCTAATTTTAAAAGTCTTTTTAGCCGTTGTCTTCTTTACACGACGTTTAGCAACTTTATTCTTTCTCTTCTGACTATTAACATTACTCTTAACATTATTCTTCGTATTATTAGAATGTTTCGTTCTAGTATTACTATTACGAGTATGAAATTTATGATTAGACTTATTCCGATGACTACTTTTCAACGGTGCTTTCTTGACCTTCTCCAGGACAAAATAAGCACAACCAAAATTACAGTACTCTATCAAGTAATCTTCTAAATGTGAGATTCTCGTATCCAGTGTACTTTCTTTTCGTCCATCTTCATAAAAACCTTTAAATCTTAATTGATCATAACCCCAGTCGCCAACAATATAATCGTACTTATCTAAGACGTTATTGTATCTTTCCTCAATACGTTCTTCGCTAAAACCGTTATCGTGGTTCTCAACGATTCTATACTGGGTCTTATTAATCGTAATTAGGTTATCAGCCAGAACAATAACATCAGCTAACTTCGTTGTGGTATTATTCTCAACTTCCTGCAAACAATCACCTCAAATCGGATATTTTTTCTCTAAATATTCACCAAAAACATTTCTCAAGAACTTAGGATACATGATTTCGTTCTCTCCCGCTATCTCTATAGAAGGAAAATAAGGAACGAACAGGTAATGATCCAATAAAGCTAAAGTATACTCTTGATTTCTATTTAATTCTTGGCCATTTATATAGACATTACGTTTGTTATCAATCGTAATTCCTCGATAAATAAGTTCGCCAAATATCTTACCACGAAATCCCATTCCTTTTTGTTGATGAGTCCGTAAATATAAACGGTTCTTTTCCATTTCCATTACCAAACGCCAAACATTATCGCCGGTCATGGTCGTTCTCATCACATGAATCGCATGTGGCAAAATATCATGCAGGTTCTTTTCAGAAATAATTCCCTTAGGTAAATCTTTCAAAAATAAGCCGGAACTCAAAACTGCAACATCAGCCTTAGCATACTCTTGCACAGCTGTTAAAGCCTCTTGCATGATTGAATGATCAGCATGATAGTCATTACTCAAAGTTTCAGGCAACTTAGCGACTTTTTGCTGATCCAAAAGTTGTTCACCTTTAGTATGTTGTTCTTTGATCCAGGCATCATCAGTATCCAGTACTTTCATAGATGATGTCGGTGTCGTAAAGGCATCCTTACTAACTATCTTTTTATTCTGATTTAATTCTAAATTAATTGTTCCCACATTTTGACCGTATTTACCGGCCGCAGCCAATAAAACTCCATTATCCATTTCCCCTTTTGGAAACAGGTGATGCGTATGAGAACCAATAATAACGTCAATTTCAGGATGTTGGTTAGCAATCATTCGATCCATTGAGACACCTAAGTGAGACAAGAGAATGATCACGTCACAATCCTTAACATCTTCCAAAACTTTAGGAAGGATATCTTGAATCAAACGAATGTCCCAATTCAACAAGGGATATGTCAAAATGAATGGTGCCGTCAAA
Organism: Candidatus Companilactobacillus pullicola; assembly: GCA_019116025.1. GTDB lineage: Bacteria > Bacillota > Bacilli > Lactobacillales > Lactobacillaceae > Companilactobacillus > Companilactobacillus pullicola. The sequence continues at coordinate 5,216 of DXCM01000073.1, forward strand.
CCGATGACACCAATTTTTGTCTGTGCTTTAGTCGTAAAAATCTTTGATGGGATAGCAAAATCAGCTAACTTTTTAGTTTTTTCTTCATATAAGTTACCTAAGATAACTGGGAAATTAGCATGATCGTAAAGATGCTCCAATTGCTCATGACTATTACCTAAGCCCTCATTATTACCAATTGTTGCTGCATCATAATTAAGTTGGTCCATCAATTCAATATTGGCTTGACCGTTAGTGGCTTCACTCAAAGGCGCAGCTCGATCCATCGCATCTCCAATATCAAACAAATAGAAATCATCAGCAATACTTGTTTGACGAGCATTTTTAATGAAACGACTTATGCGTGGAAAATTCTCAAAATGAGAATGAAAATCATTAGTATGAACTATTTGAATTTTTTCCATAGTGCCCTACTTTCCTTGCATATTTTCTAACTCTTTTTTCTTTTTATCGTACATTTCCAAAATTTCTTCACCACGCAAAGGTGAACCCCATGGTAAATCTTCCGATAATAAATCACGTTCTGGAGCGTCAACTCCGACGTTGATATTTTCCGGAATTGGTACAGAATAATGATGAATGTGCCCATGCAAATTAATTATCTTATCGACTTTACCCAATAACATAGGATAGTGTGTACAATAAAATTGATGATGATCAAATTTTAAAAGCGAGCCGACATCTTCAAACTCAAATCTCGGTTTGCCATCAGCCATAATTTCATTGTGCTTCTCAATAAATTTGAAAAGTGAACGATAGTCATGGTTTCCCTTGATCAAAGTCATATGTCCGTTTAATTGACGCAAAATATCATAGGTTTCTTGGTCAGTTGGATAATCCTGTGGTCGCATAGAAATATCGCCAAGATGGTAGACACGGTCATTTTCATCAACACGTGCATTCCAAGCATCGATCATTGCCTGATTCATTTCATCAACATTCTCAAAGTGTCTTGGTGCAAAATCATTCGGCTCCAATAATTGATAATGAAAAAAGTGTGTATCAGATATAAAGTAATCCATTATTCTTCCTTATCATCCTTTGAAATTATTTTATTTGCTTTTAGAATCTCATTGAAAGCATCTCTAATCTTGCCTTCAGGTTTCTTATATTCAACCCATTCTGTTAAATTCATCGGTGGAACTGTATAATTTTCGTTAACATAGTCTTCATAGACTTGGACAGCTGATGAGTGTGGGATATTAAGTTTTAAGATCCTAACTTCTTTGATCATTCCCAATTCAGCTGCTTTCTCAGCTCGACCGTTCATAACGATATTGGCTAATTCATAATATTTAGTTCCATCATTACGAGTTATTTGTTCAATAATATCGAGCGTTTGTTTTTCATTATCCATTTCTATTACTACCTCACATTTCGGTTCTTACTTGGTTAGATTGGTTATAGATGATATCAACTGATATGGCGTAAGCATGCCGTTGGTAGTAGAAAATCTGTGGGCCACTGGAACGTGGTGGACACGGCTTGAAGCTAATAATTTTCCCCTTTGTGAAAAATTATGGATCTCCAAGTCCGGTCTTCTACTAACCTTGCTAGCGCAAGCTAAGTAGAATTTCACCACTTAGGGCCCACAGATTTTCTACTACCAACTATATTTCTGGTTCTACTACTATTATATTAGTAGTATTGCAACATTTGGTTTCTATATAGTCTTAAATACCTTCTAAATTCTTACATAGTAAACGATAATTACTGCTTTACTATTCTATACTTTAAAACATACAAAATCAGAACAACAAATTAGTCCGGAGCAAGACTTGGGAATGCGTTCAGCTATGAAATCATTGTTATCGGCTTTGCCGATTACAATGAGGCCGACTTTGGAAATCCATTATTTTGCACGAAGTGTAAAATAATTAGTTTCAAATCGTGCCCATAGCGTTCCAACAGCATTCCCAAGTTTTGCGGAGGACGGCAATTTAATACCACAACCGAATTTCACCACTTACTACTTAGTATATAATATCTAAAAAGTTAGGGAGTTAATTATGATTTCAAAAAGTTTCAACCTCTTCAAAATATCATTGGCACTATTACTTTTCCTCTTTGCCAGTGGATTCACTGTTATCGGTCATCGTGGCGATCCAATTAACGCCCCTGAAGAAACCTTTGAAAGTTTCAATAAGGCTTTTTCTGAAGGTGCCGATTATGTTGAATTAGACATCCATGTTTCCAAAGATAATGTTCTTGTCGTTTCACATGATCGTGATCTTGAACGTGTTACTGGTACCTCTAGTATTGTATCGCAACACAATTTTTCAGAACTATCTTCTTTAAAACAAAAGAATGGCGAATCAATTCATAGTTTAAATCAAGTCTTTGAGCATTATAAAAACAATCCTAAAGCTAAGTTCTTAATTGAAACTAAGAAGACTAAAAAAGGCAATCCTCAAAACATGGAAGCCTTGCTTAAACAAGTTATTGATCAATATGGTATGCAAGATCGTGTTATGTTTCATTCATTCTCAACTAAGAGTTTGGAAAATGAAGCTGAACTGATGCCTGACATCCCTCGAATTTTCATTGCTGGAACAATTAAACGGGTCAATTTCGATATTTTACAATACGTTACTGGTGTTAACCTATCATCAAATATCGTTACTCCAGAAATAATTAATACCATGCACTACATGGGAAAGAGTGTTTACGTCTGGGATGAAATGAACGAAAGTCCTAAAAAATGGAATACTCTGATAAACATGCCAATTGATGGTGTCGTCACTAATTATCCAGGTACTGGTAATGAATATCGGGAACTTAAAGACAAATCTAAGAGTCAAGTTATCAATCAAAATGTCTACTATATGAGTTCTAAAGAAAAGCCTATTTATGAAAATCCATATCGGTTGATCAAAACTAAAAAGAAAGTTGAACCTCTTGGTGGCTATCACATTACCAACATCATCAAAACTAAAGGTAAAAAATACGTCCAAATAGGTGAAAACGAATTTGCTAATGCAACTGGCTTTAATTCCGAATATGTTCTAAAAGACTTGCGTCAATATTTCGGAGCCAAAGCCATTTATCGTCGTCAACAGCCTAACAACTTTCTTTACAGTGAACCAGATACAAAGAGCCCTGTTTCAAATCGTCTTGAAGCTAACAAGCCTGAAAAGATTATTACCATCCAACGTCTCGGATCACAAACTTGGTTAAAACTAAAACATGGTTGGATCAATGCTAAAAATGTTTTGATTCAATTGAATCCTGATAACTACTTGGGAAATGACAGTGAGGATAGCTATTATGACCTTCCTCAAGGACAACGATTAAAAAATATCGATTTGTTAGAAAATATTTCTCTAGCTCAGCCAACAACGGATCAAACAGTTAAAAACGCTGATTTACTAAGTGATTTCAACAATTTATTTGTTGATTTCTCGCTCAACAATGACAACGATTCCATAAAGAAAATTTAGGTAAATTAGCCATTAATCAAAACCTTTGGTAAAATATATAAAACTTCATGTGGAGGTCAAAGATATATGTCTATAGATTGGGAAAAAGAAGTTTCACATCGTTCAGACGAATTAATTAACGATCTTTCTGAATTAGTAAGTATTGATAGTTCAAGAGATGTCGAACACAAAACTAGTGATTTTCCATTAGGACCTGGACCAGCCAAAGCCCTTCAAACATTTTTGCATTTTGCAGACCGTGATGGTTTCGAAACTAAGAATGTTGATAACTTAGCTGGAAGAATTGAATTTGGTGACGGCGATGACGCTATCGCCATCTTGGGACACGTTGATGTTGTTCCCGAAGGCCCAGGTTGGGATACAGATCCATTTGAACCCGTTATTAAGGATGGAAACTTTTATGCACGTGGTGCTAGTGACGATAAGGGACCTAGTCTTGCTTCCTACTATGCAATGAAGATCATTAAGGAACTAAAGCTTCCAACTTCTAAGAAAGTGCAATTAATTTTGGGAACTGACGAAGAGAGCGAATGGGTTGGCATCAACCATTACATGGAAAAAGAAACTCTTCCAGAAACAGGCTTTTCTCCTGACGCTGAATTTCCAGCTATCAATGGTGAAAAAGGTATCGTTTCCTTTAGAGTTAACTTCCCTACTCCAGAAATTGGATTAGTTAAGAGTTTCAATGCCGGTATCAGACCTAATATGGTACCTCAAAATGCCGAAGCAGAATTAGATTTAAATTTAGCTAAAGCTGAAGATTTAAAAGCAAGTTTAAATAATTTCTTAGCTGAGAATACTGAAGTCAAAGGCAACACAACTACTGAAGATGACACTATCAAGGTTCAAATTATCGGTAAAGGTGCGCATGCCATGGAACCATTCAATGGTATTAACGCCGCTACTTATTTAGCTAAATTCTTAACTACTTTGAATTTGAATGATAGCGAAAAATCATATTTCTCATTTATTGCTAATGACTTGCATCTTGATTTTGCAGGTAAACATTTAGGAATTGCTAACACAGACGATGTTATGGGCGATTTGACACTTTCACCTAACATCTACGAGTACGATCAAACTAAAGCTAACATTTTGTTAAACATCCGTTATCCTAAGGGTGACAATGGTGACACTTTGACTGAAAAGATCAATCAACACTTACCAGAAAATGTTACAGCCGTAATCGAAGGACACAATCAATTGCCTCACTTTATTGATGCAGATGATCCTTTGGTTCAAGACTTAGTTGGTGCCTACCGTGATCACACTGATGATCAAACGGAACCATTCACTGTCGGCGGTGGTACTTACGGTCGTATCTTGAAACATGGAATTGCCTTTGGTGCAATGTTCCCTGGCGACGAAAATGTTATGCATCAACCTAATGAATATATTAATATTGATAAATTATTAAAAGCCACTGCAATCTATGCAGACGCTATCTACCGCTTGATTAAGTAACTTAAAAAAAGTTCCGTAGAAATTCTTTTCTATGGAACTTTTTTTGTTTTTACACTTCTAAATCAATTTTATTATATAATTACGGTATGTAACTTTTTAAGGGAGCTTATTTAAAAGTGAAAAATTTATGGAATAGCATTGTCAATTGGTTCAAAAGTATTAAGAGCTGGTCGGATTTTGCTAACAAAGCTAATCTTACAATAGAGATCATTAGAAGAATCGTTCTCTATTCTATCGCTGGTCTATTTATTATTTTAAGTTTAGCAGTAGGTCTTGGAATGGGATATGTTTCTGCGCTGACAAATCAAGTTAGCGTTCCCACAAAAACCGAGATGAGAACTGAACTTCAAGATGTAAATAACTCAGCTACTTTATACTTTGCCGATGGTCAAAAAATCGAAAGTCTTCAAAAAGACCTCGAGGGTACAAAAATTTCAATCGATGAGATGTCACCTTATTTAAAGAAAGCTATCGTCTCAACTGAAGATAGTGATTTCTATCGTCATAAAGGTGTCGTTCCTAAGTCTATCTTTAGAGCTATTATTTCTGACATTACCGGCATCGGTGCACAAACTGGTGGATCTACTTTGACCCAGCAAACAGTTAAAATGCAAATGTTGTCATCAGAAACGACTTGGAAACGTAAAGCGGTCGAAATCTTTTTGGCTATGCGTGTCGATAAGTATTTCTCTAAGGATGAAATCCTCGCAGATTACTTAAATGCCGCTACCTTTGGTCGTAATAATAAAGGACAAAATATTCAAGGTGTCCAAGCTGCTGCTCAAGGTCTCTTTGGCAAGAATGCTAAGGACTTGAATTTAGCTGAATCAGCTTTTATCGCTGGTTTGCCTCAAAGTCCTTCGATTTACACACCTTATGATGAACGTGGCCGTATTAAAGATAATATAAGTCTTGGTTTGAAACGTAAGAATATTGTTCTATATCGTATGTATCGTGATAATCAAATTTCTGAATCCCAATATAATGAGGCCAAGAAATTTGATTTGAAGAGTGATTTCCAAGCACCTGCTAAAGCAGATAGTCAAAGTATCAAATATGGTTACTTGTACAATACCTTAACTTCTCAAGCTAGAACAATTTTAATCAAACGTTTGGCTAAGAATGATGGTATCAAGTATAAGGACTTGGTCAAAGATAAAAATCTTTATGAAAGATACTGGACCCAGGCTGATACCGAATTACATAATAAGAATTACAAGATTCACAGTACTATCAACAAGAGTTTATATGTAGCGATGAACAAGCAAGCCCAAGCATACAAGAGTAACTTGGGAACAACTCATACTGATAACGCTACTGATCCTAATACTGGTAAGAGTATCAAGGTTTCTGAACCAGTTCAAAATGGTTCTGTTCTATTGGATAATAAGACTGGTCAAGTCTTGGCATTCGTCGGTGGTGTCAATTTCAAGAAATCTCAAAACAACCACGCCTTTGATACTAAGCGATCACCTGGTTCATCTATTAAACCGTTGATTACTTTTGCCCCAGCCATTGAGAATGGTTTGATTGGTTCACAATCAATGTTGGCTGACTTCAAGACAAGTTTCAAGAAGTACTCTCCAACTGATTACGGTGAAACTATTCAAAATCGTTTTATCTCTGCTCGTGAAACACTGGAAGAATCATACAATATTCCTTCAGTTAACCTTTACAACTACATCAGACAACACGGCGTTGATTCTGAAAAGTATATGTCGAAGATGGGCATCGATCTTTCCGATAAAGAATATCAACAATTGGGTATTACTTTAGGTGGTACAGCTTCTGGTGTGACAGTACTTCAACAAGCTAGTGCTTTCTCTACTTTTGCTAATAAGGGTGTCCATGTTGATCCTTATGTTGTTTCTGAAGTTACTGATCCATCCGGTACCGATATTTATAAACATAAAGATTCCCGTACCCGTGTCTTCAGTAAACAAACTTCATACATTATCAAGAACATGCTTCACGGTGTTGTAACTAAAGGTACTGCTTCTGCCCTTTCATATGAGGCAAACTTCAGTACTAAGAACCTCTTTGGTAAAACTGGTACATCAAATGATTATCGTGATAACTGGTTTATCGGTAGTACCGATGGTATGACCTTAGCTTCTTGGATTGGTTATGATAACTTCTATGGTAACAATTACAACCTATCAAGTAATTCTACTGATCTTAACCAGGAACTCTGGGCGAATATGGCAAATGCCATTTACAAACAAGATCAAAGTGTCTTGAACGTTCATACCGCCTTTACTAAACCAAGTGGAGTCGAATCCTACAAGGTTGATAAAGAGACAGGTACTAACGTTGGTACGATTGGTTATAATGGTGTCACATCTAAAGTTGACCAACATACAACTACCTCGCTTTATTACAAAGGTAGTCCTCGTGACATGTCTTACAACAATTTTGCTATTGGTGGTAAAGCCAAGAATTACAAATTATTCTGGGATAACTACTTTGGACGCAGCAACGGTTACGGCACTGTAAAGCAACTCGGTGATGACAGTAAGTCAGCTAGTGAGTTAGCCTCAGAAAACGGCAGCGGTCGTACTTCTGGTTTCAGTAATAGCACAAATAGTAATGATTCATCACAAGTAATCACTAATAACAATTCTTCATCTAATACGGCCTCAACTGAATCGACAGCTAGATCAAATGTTTCTAACAGCAATTCAGACACAGGTACCGGTTCAGGCTCTGGTTCTGGAACAGGGTCAGGTTCTGGCTCTGGCAACAGTTCAAGTGAAGAGAACACATCTACAGGTGGTTCTACTTCAGGTTCCAATGAACAAACCGGTGGCGAAACTGGTGGCGGTAACTCCTCTTCAGCAGGTACTGACACAGGTTCAACTACCCCAGCAACAGGTGAATAATTAATATTCTTAGAAAAAGAGCGTTCATATTGACCATGTGGTTGATATGAGCGCCCTTTTTGTTTGGAAATATACTTCTAATATAGTGTAAATTTGCCGTCCTCCACAAAAATCGGGAATGCTGTTGGAACGCTATGGACACGACTTGGAGCTAATAATTTCGTTCTTCGCACGAAATCATTAGCTCCAAGATCGGTCTTATTGTAATCGGCATAGCCGATAACAATAATTTCATAGCTGAACGCATTCCCAATTTTTGCTCCGGACTAAAGAGTCCTTCGATTACTTTATTCGAGATGAATTATTTAATCCAGTATCCTTTCTATTCAAAAATCATTTTACCCAAGCTTTTTTAAGGACTAATAAATTAAAAATTCAAGTACATCCATTTATAGTCCTTATCTAATGTCTGATTGCAATAGAACTATGAACTATCCAAACACCACAAATTTGACCAACAATAATAAACCCAGAAATCTAGTCGGTAGTAGAAAATCTGTGGACCCTCAGTGGCGAAGTTCTACTTAGCTTGCGAAGCAAGGTTAGTAGAAGACCGGACTTGAAGATCCATGATTTTTCGCGAAGTGAAAAATTATTAGCTTCAAGCCGCGTCCGCTACGTTCCAGCGGTCCACAGATTTTCTACTACCGACGGTATCATAATAACTATTTCGTTAACTTATAACTCCTACTCATTCCTTATATGAAAATTATGATAGAATTAGTTTCGTTACTTTAGATCTAAGGAGAAAAATATGTACTTCAGTCCTGAATTCTTACAAAATACTTTATATATAGTTGCTGCTATTTTGATTCTGTTCATCCTAATCGTGGTTGGATATAAATTTAAACACAATATTAAAATATGGGATAAATCATTAACCTTGGCTATGATTGTCCTAGCTAACACGCTTTATTCCATTTTATCTGGATTCTTCGATATGCCCTATGAACTAAGTTCTATCATTACAGGTGGTCTTTCATTGGTCGCCTTCGGATATATCGTCGTTATTATCTGGGATTTATACAAACAGAAGAAAACAATCAAAAACAAGTAAAAAAGCTCTGAGAATGAAATAACTTCATTCTCAGAGCTTTTTATTTACAATTTAACTATTTTGTTGAGCCACGTTTTACAATGCTGTATGGCAATTTAACTGTGTTTTCATCAATTTGTTCTTGATTCATCATCTTAGTTAACAAACGCATAGCAACGGCACCAATATCATATAATGGTTCTTCAATAGAACTCATCTTTGGACGTGTTACCTCACAAAGTATTGTATCGTTACTTGTAACAAGTTCAAAATCATCAGGGATCTTAACACCTGCTTTAACAGCTGAATTAAGAATTCCAGCAGCTAATAGATCATCTGTTACATAGGCTGCAGTGGCACCACTACTTTGGATAGCATCCCAAATTGCTTCTCCGGCACGAACTGAATATTCAGCTTCAAATACTAAGTTAGATGAGAAGTTAAGATGTGACTTCTTCAAAGCCTTCTTATAACCATCAAGTCTGTATTTACCGTCAATAGGATTTTCTAGACTTCCACCGACATAAGCAATCTTCTTGTGACCATTTTGTGCTAATTGACTTACAACACTAGCAACAGCGTCTGTGAAATCAATGTTTACACTGGCACTTTCATTATTTTTGTCAACTGAACCAGCCAAAACGATTGGTGTCTTTGAGTTTGCAAGGATACGCTTTAATTTCTTAGATAATTGTTTGCCCATGTAAATAAGTCCATCAACTTGTTTAGATAGCAAATTATTCAAGATTTGTTCTTCATCTCCAACAGATTCTTGTAAACTTGTTAGAATGATATTGTATTTGTACATTGAAGCAACATCATCAATACCTTTAGCCAATGAAGCGAAGTAAAGATTAGTAATATCTGGTAAAATAACACCAATAGTTGTACTCTTCTTACTTGCTAAACCACGGGCAACCGCGTTAGGACGATAATTCAAACGATCGATTACTTCCAAAACACGCTTTCTTGTTTCCTCTTTTACATTAGCATTACCATTTACTACACGTGAAATTGTAGCCATTGAAACATTAGCAGCTTCGGCTACGTCATAAATTGTTACTACTTTTTTGTCCATCAGTACTCACTCTCTCAAACAATATTTTCATTAATTAACTTTAATTTATCAGAAATTTTCACAGATTGCAAGCGGTTTCTACATTATTGGTATATGTTTTCATATTTTTTCAAAAAGAAAATGATTTTCAGTGATATACTACTATTAAATCTGAACGTAAAGGAGTATTTTCATGAAGAAACAATTATTAGATCTACAAGAATATTTGGCTCAAAACAATCTAGACATTGCATATATCTCTAACCCTAGTGATATCAACTACTTCACTGGTTTTTACAGCGACCCTGTAGAAAGAATTCTCGCACTTTTAGTTTTCCCTGACAAGGACCCATTCCTATTTGCCCCTCAACTAGAAGTTGAAGCCGCTAAGGAAGCTGGCTGGGATAAAGATGTTTTCGGCTACTTAGATCATGAGAAACCATTCGAACTAATGGCTGGTCATATCAAGGACGTTGCCGGGACTCCTGTTAAATGGGGTATCGAAAAAGATGACCTACCTGTTCAAAAACTAGAAGCCATCAAAGGACAATTTCCTGATGCCCAATTCCCTACTAACCTTTCTCGTTATATGGAAAATGCTAAATTAATCAAGACAGCTGCTGAAATTGAAGAACTAAAGGCTGCTGGTGCTGAAGCTGATTACGCTTTTGAAGTTGCTTTTAATGCTATCAAAGAAGGCCGTACTGAACAAGAAGTTGTTGCTGAAATCGAATATGCAATGATGAGAAAAGGTGTCATGCACATGAGTTTTGATACCATCGTTCAAGCCGGTGCCAATGCTGCTAATCCACATGGTGGCCCTGAAAAGAATCCTATCAAAAAAGATGAATTGATCCTCTTCGATTTAGGTACCGTTCACAATGGCTATATCAGTGATGCTTCACGTACTGTTGCCTTTGGTAAACCAGATGCCAAATCCCTTGATATCTATAAAGTTGATCTTGAAGCTCAATACGCTGCTATGGATGCTGCTAAACCTGGTATTACTGCCGCTGAACTTGATAAAGTAGCTCGTGATATCATCACTAAAGCAGGCTATGGCGAATACTTCATTCATCGTCTAGGACATGGTATGGGTACTTCTGAACATGAATTCCCATCAATCATGGAAGGCAATGACATGGTTCTAAAACCTGGCATGTGCTTCTCAATTGAACCAGGAATCTATATTCCAAACGTTGCTGGTGTCAGAATTGAAGATTGTGTCTACATTACTGAAGATGGCTGCGAACCATTCACACATACAAGTAAAGAACTAAAATATATCGACTAATACAACAAAAAGGATTTGATGAAACCAATCGGTTTTATCAAATCCTTTTTTTATGTTTAATTTAATTTTAAAGTTCTATATTATTCTTCGTCGTTAAGATCATCTTCATTAAAAACAATATTAGATGTATCTTCGTCATCTTTAATCTTATCAACTGTTTCTGCCATATGATCTTTTAGGGCATCTGTTTTTTCGTTGAAGGCATTTACTAAATCACCATTAGTATTTAGACCAACGCCACCATTATTGAAATCGCCACGAATAGTCTTAATGTTTTCAATTAACTTTTGTCCTGATTCACTAGTTAAATACTTAGAAGCCAAATATCCTGATGCACAGCCTAGAATTAGGCCAATAACAAAATGATTATTTTTCATGACTAATCTCTCTTCTTTCTTGGCCATACTTTAGTAGCGGTCTTAAAGATTGTAGCTACGTTGCCTAATGTTAGTAAGTTTTGAAGGCTAAAACCTGAATTGTGATTCTCTGAAGTTGCGGCTGCACTCTTCTTACCTAGGTTCTCCACTGTATCAAAAAGTGGATTTAACTTACTAGACTTACTGTTAACATCATCCATCAAAGTATTTGTCTTATCGACAAGTTTTGTACTTTGATCCATAATCTGGTCTGTATTCTTAGATAGAATCTCCACCATCTTAGTAGTTTCTTTCATTGTTTCTTGCAACTCTTGAAGCAATTTAGCAGTTTGTACTAGTGTTCTGGCTAAATATACAACCAACACTACAAATGCGACTGCAGCAATTAATCCTGCAATTTGTCCACCAGTCATAATATTACCCTCCTGTATTTTAATAGCACTTTCATACTAGCATTATAACAATTTTAGGGCAATTAATTACCAAATAATCCAATCTTGCCACTGTTTTTCTAACTTTTTAATAGCCTGTCCACGATGACTGATTTGGTTCTTTTCATCGACTGTAATTTGGGCCATCGTCTTACCTAATTTTGGCACATAGAATAATGGATCATATCCAAAACCATCATCGCCTTCTGGAAAAGCCCCAATAATTCCGTCAACTTTTCCTTCAACAACTAAATCTTTATCATTCTTAGGATTAGCAAAAACCAAAGTTGAAACAAAGTGTGCTGTTCGTTTCTCTTTTGGAACCCCACCCAACTCACTCAATAATTTAGCATTATTAGCAGCATCGTTGTGATCTCCAGCATAACGTGCTGAATAAATTCCAGGTTGACCATACAAAGCATCAACTTGTAAACCAGAATCATCCGCAATTGTTGGTAAGTTGAAACGTTCCATGACAGCGTGAGCTTTTAAAGTAGCATTCTCTTCAAAAGTTTTACCAGTTTCTCTAATCTCTGGAAAATCAGGAAAATCTAATAGTGTTTTGATTTCAAATTGTTTATCGTCAAAAACACGTTTGAATTCACGTGCTTTACCGGGATTCTTAGTTGCTATTATTATTTCTTTCATCTTTTCCTCCGATATCTACTAGATCTATCTCATCAATTTCAGTTTGTAGCCAACGCTTAGCTAACCTTGAGAATTCGACAATATCACTAGTTGCGTGTAATTTCAGTGTATGACCACTTGTATTAGTTAACAAGTTATTCTCAGCTAAATATTTCTTAGCAACTTTAACTGTGCTTACAGCAGGATCAACTAGTTTAGTCTCTGGCAAAAAATCATTGATTTGCTTCTTTAACATTGGGAAGTGTGTACATCCCAAGATCAAAGTATCAAATTCATTATCCTTAAATGGCTCTAAAGTTTTCTCGATGTTATCCTTGGCTTCCTTAGTGTCAGCTTGATCATTCTCAACAAAAGAAACAAATTTTTGTGCAGCAACGCCTAAAGATTTAATCTTTGGATCTATCTCTTGAATTGTTTTATTGTAGCTCTTTGAATTGATTGTTGATTCTGTTGCAATGATTCCAATGTGATCCGTCTTAGTTACCTTAGTGGCTTCCTGTGAGCCTGGTTTGATCACACCGATCATTGGAACTGTGAATTCTTGACGCAATGTTTGTAAAGCATTGGCCGTGGCAGTATTGCAACCGTAAATAATTAACTTTACGTTTTGTTTAATTAAATACTGTACCATTTCACGAGTATAAGATATGATTTGTTCATGTGTTTTTGTTCCATAAGGCATTCTGGCCTCATCGCCAATAAATACAACGTCTTCATTAGGCAACTGGTGAATTACTTCTTTTACCACTGTTAATCCGCCTAGTCCGGAATCTAACACTCCAATTGGTCTATTATCACTCATATGTTACCCCTACCTTCATTTAAGCGAATTATTCGTATTTTATGAAAATATTTATGTGCTATCTTTTACATTGACTTAAAAAGCAATTATTCTAATGATATAATGAATTGTCTGAAAAAAGGAGTTAAAGCAATGGCCGCAAAACCAAATGATCTCAACAAACCAGAGTTAACAAATACCCAAGATAATAAAACTGAAAATACGTTAACTGAAAATTACTTTGCAGTTTCGGTACTCCGTGATTTTATCCTTCCTGATCTACTAGATAAAGATACCGTCGAACTACTATACTGGGCAGGTAAAAATCTTAGCCGTCAATTGATTCTTGATATGCAAAGTCTACCCGAACTATTTCAAAAAGCTGGATTTGGTAAACTTGAAATTACCAAACAGACTAAACACAGCTATGTCTATACTCTAACCGGTCCTGAAGTAGTTCAACGTTTCGATACTAACAACGATGATCCGGAATTTTCACTAGAGACTGGAATAATTGCTGAAACTGTCGAAAAAACTATTGCAGCATATTGCTTAGGCACATATACCGTCGACAGCAAAGCCAAACGTGTTTCAATTAAAATACAAATTGATCGAAACTAAAGTATACACCAAAAATCCCCTAATTCGCAGTTGAATTAGGGGATTTTTATTTGCTTTTATTTATTAGTCTGAATAGCCATCAAGAATCTTAGCTAATTGAGCCTTGCTACGGAAACCTGTTAATTTATCGACTACTTCACCATCTTTTTTGATTAGTAATGTAGGGATAGCCATGATTCCAAATGATTTGGGTGTATCAGGGTTGGCGTCTACATCCATCTTCAAAAACTTAACAGAGTCGTCTTCTTCAGACAATTGTTCGATAACTGGTGATTGCATACGACATGGACCACACCATGTTGCCCAAAAATCAACTAGGACAACGCCATCTTTTGTTTCTTCTTCAAAATCTTTATCTGTTACTTCATCAACCATAATGATCACTCCTTTTAACTTGTTAAATATTATCATTAATAGACTTATTTTAAAAAATATTTGTCTTATGTTTACAAATCAACAATCGTTGCACCAGAACCACCTGAACTAGCTGGAGCATAGCCAAATGATTTAACACGTGGATTACGCTGCAAGTAGTTAGTAACACCTTTTCTAATAACACCCGTACCAAAACCATGGACGATTGTTACTTGATTATAACCAGCTAACAGTGCTGCATCAATATATTGATCTAGATCTGACATTGCTTCTTCGTAACGTTCACCACGTAGATCCAATTTGCTAGATAGACCAGTACTTTTAGTTCTTCTGACCATTGTCGGTTTCTTTTCCGGTTCTGGTTGAGCTGATTGAACTTTTTCAAGGTCTTCAGCACCAAACTTCATCTTTAAGATACCCAATTGTACCTCATACTGATTATCTTTATTCTTACGAACAATTGTACCAACTTGATCATATGGCAAAGCCTTAACATCATCGCCGACCTTCAAGACTTGCTTACGTTTATTACGACGTAGAACCTTGTTCTTCTTGATAGCTTCATCCTGATGTAAATTCTTCAAATCAGTCTTAGCTGAAATAATCTGATCCTCTTTAACCATAGCTCCACTACGTTCCAATTCACGCAGATGCGCAATGATCTTATCGGATTCTTTTCTAGCCTTGGCAACGATTTGATTAGCACGAACCTTGGCAGCTTGAATTTCAGAAGCCTTTGATTTATCCAAAGCATCGCTCTTTTGTTCATAATCTTTTTGAACATCTTTGTTCTTAGATAATTGAACCTTCAATTGATCATTCTTCTGTTCAAATTCCTTACGACGGTTCTCCAAATCAGCAATCATATTATTAAGATCCTGACTTTCCCCACTCATAAGCGACTGACCACGATCAACCACACTCTTATCCATACCTAATCTAGCAGCAATATTAAAGGCATTACTTGCACCAGGAATACCAATCAACAATCGATAAGTAGGTTTCAACGATTCATCGTCAAATTCCATACTGGCATTGATTGTTTCCGGCGTGTTATAAGCAAACACCTTCAATTCTGGATAGTGAGTCGTTGCCATGATAAAGCAGTGGGACTGGGCCAATTTTTCAAGGATAGCAATCGCAATTGCAGCTCCCTCTTGTGGATCAGTTCCGGCACCAAGTTCATCGATCAGAACTAAACTGTGCTCTGATACTTTGTGGATGATATTAATAATATTATCCATATGCGATGAGAAAGTACTCAAATTCTGTTCAATTGATTGTTCATCACCGATATCAACAAAGACTTCATCGAAGACCGCAATTTCACTCTCTTCACGAGCTGGAATGAATAAACCAGCCTGAGCCATCAACTGAATCAAGCCCAACGTCTTCATAGTAATAGTTTTACCACCAGTATTAGGACCAGTGATCAACATCGTCTTATAGCCATCACCCATTTTAATATCATTAGCTACAACCTTATCAGGGTCGATTAGAGGGTGTTTTGCATTATAAAGGTCAACCACATGGTCCTTTGAAATTAGTGGCTCTGTCGCCTTTATTTCGCGTGCATACTTAGCTTTAGCATTGATTAAATCAAATTGAGCTAAAACTTCGTTATTCTTAACAATCTCATCGATTTCTGGACGAACCAAATCAGAAAGATCATTTAAAATACGCACTTCTTCCATTTTTTCGGAAACTTGTGATTCATGTAGTTGATTATTCAAACCAACTACGGCTTGAGGCTCGATATAAAGTGTCTGTCCACTCGCGCTTTGATCGTGAACTACTCCACCGAACTTAGCCTTATATTCTGTTTTAACTGGAATTACAAATCTGTCATCACGTAAAGTCACAATAGCTTCGGTCAAATACTTAGTATTTTTACCACGAGTGTACTGTTCCATTGATTGTCTGATTTGGTCATTCAAACGTGAAATACGTCCACGGATGTATTTCAAATCATCAGATGCTGTATCCAAAACTCTACCAGTATCATCCAATGATCGAGAAATTCTTTTAGTCAAACCAGGGTTATCAATCAATTTATCGTTCAATTCATATAGTTGACGTAAATCAATTTGATCATCTTTTAGACCAGCAAAGAATTCTTTTAATTCAGTTGTATTCTGAAGTACTTGTCCTATTTGAGCCAATTCAGTTCCATTTAGATTACCATCTTTTTTCAGACGGTTAGCTTGATCATGCAGATCAGCTAATTTTCTAACAGGGATTTCCCCCTTAATACGGAGAATGTCAGCTCCATCCTTGGTTTGATCGATCAATCTTTGAACGATTGATTCGACTGACATCGGCATTAATTTCTTTAAGAGAGTATTCCCACGCGTTGTGATTAGGTATTTGGCAATTTCAGCTTTGATTTTGTCAAATTCTAATACTTTCAAAGCCTTATTATTCATACTGTATACTCTTTCTCCTGTTATAAAATAAGACTGAAACAAAAGTCTCAGTCTTAAAGTTTTACATAGCTCCGATCCACAGACTACTTAGCGTTGCCGTTAAACCTGGCGTACTCTTAATCATTGTCGAAGCTACAAATGAATGTTCCAAAGCATGTTGAATTCCGGATACTGGAATCATTGCCAAAATTAGTAGAATCATAAAGATCGATACATATGTGACAACAAAACCAATAATTCCTCCACTCAATACATTGACGTCGTTATACATCGGAAAATAAGTTAGTCGTTTAAAGTAAAGCCCAGCAAAACGAATAATTATCCAACCTATGAAACAAACGAATATAAAAGCAAAGGCACGATAAAATGCATCATCTAATTTCATACCAACTTTTGTTGTGAAAAAGGC
The DNA here is from genome assembly GCA_019116025.1 of Candidatus Companilactobacillus pullicola. Taxonomy (GTDB): domain Bacteria; phylum Bacillota; class Bacilli; order Lactobacillales; family Lactobacillaceae; genus Companilactobacillus; species Companilactobacillus pullicola. The sequence goes on from DXCM01000073.1 coordinate 22,457, forward strand.
AAATTCACTGCCCAAACTTGCCGAAGGGTATGGGACGATCATTTCAAATTTAGGACCGAGGGCCTTAAATGTTACCCACGCTAAACAAAAGAACAGTCCATATCCAACTGCGTAAAATGCCTCCATGGCAAGGCCACGGCGTGCACCAATATAAAAACCATAAATCAAAAGTAAAATAAGTAAAAGACTAAGCATTATTTCCCCTTACATCAATCATGCTAAAAAGCGAATTTGTGAATCATACTTTAAGATAAAAATACCAAACGATTGGCTTGCGCCAATCGTTATTTTTATCTTATTCTTCGTCACTTGTGAAGGTATTTAGAACCTCTTGAACCATTTCCCATTCTTCAGGATCTTCGATTGGGTCCAATTCTCCTGCATCTACATCACCATTTTGATCTGGTGTGAAAGAAAAGGCTTGAATCTCAATTTCGTCTGCATCTTCTGAAGCTTTAGGATATAAGAAGACATATGATTTACCATAATCATCTGAATCAAAAGTAAAGAGAATCTTGTAAACCTCTTTATTACCTTGTTCATCACTTAAAATAACTTCATCTAAATCTTTTGGTGGTTGTTTTTCACTCATATTTATCACCTAATTTCGTGTTAGTTTACCTTTGGCGTCAAGATAGTTCTGCAAAATCATTTCAGCAGCGATCTTATCAACTACCTTCTTACGTTTACGACGTGAAACATTTGCTTCATCAATCAGCATTCTTTCAGCTTGCACAGTTGTCAAACGTTCATCAATAAAGTCGATTGGCAAATCAAAACGTTCTTCAACCATTTTACCGTATTCACGAGATTTTTCTGCTCTTGGACCTTCAGTATTATTCATATTTTTAGGCAAACCGAGAACGATCCCCGTAGCTTGCTTTTCCTTGATGATTTCACCTAAACGTTCTAAGCCAAAATCATCTTTCTTTTCATTCATATGAATTGTTTCCACACCTTGTGCTGTCCAGCCTAATAAATCACTAGCTGAGACACCGACGGTTCTTGCACCAACGTCTAAACCTAATAATCGCATTTACTTACCTTGATTGAGATAACTCTTAACTAATTCTTCGATTATCTCATCTCTTTCATGTTTCAAAATCAAATTACGGGCATCATTATGTCTGGGAATATATGCTGGATCACCAGAAAGAAGATATCCAACTATTTGATTAATTGGATTATACCCCTTTTCTTCTAGTGATTGATAAACACTTTCAAGTGTCTCTTTGACATCTTTGCCTTTGTTTTCATTAAAGTCAAAACTCATTGTTTTATCAAGTGAACTCATGGCAAACCTCCATATAACAAATATTTAAGTGACTAGAATGCTTAGTTCAATTATAGCCCACTTTAATAAGATTTAATAATATCTTTGGCTAATTGTAACGCATTTGTTAAACCAGCTGGGTTTTTGCCTCCGGCTTGTGCCATATCTGGACGACCACCGCCGCCACCTTGAATCTCCTTAGAGATCTTCTTGACGATATCTCCGGCTTTAACCCCTTTGGCTTGTGAATCTTTATTTACAGCTACGACTAGACTAGCTTTATTGTCTCCACTAGCACCTAAAACAAGAATGTCAGATTTTTCATCATTCTTCCATTTGTCAGCTAATTGTCTCAATGTTGCCATATCAGTTGGAATGATATTAGAAATAACTTTATAACCGTTAATTTCTTCAACATTATCAAAGACTTCAGCGGATTTTTGACTTGTTAATTGTGTCTTCAAGTTTTGATTATCACGCTTCAATTCCTTGATTTCATCAACTAATTGACTAGCACGTGCTGGAACATCTTTTAATTGATTTACTTTCATATTCTTTGCAGTTTCTTGCAAAGTTTGTAGTTGATCATTTAAGTATGTAAAGGCTTCTTCACCAGTTACGGCTTCAATTCTTCTTGTACCTGAACCGATAGCTGATTCTGATGTGATCTTGAATAAACCTAGTTCTGAAGTATTGCGAGCATGTGTACCACCACAGAATTCAGTTGAGTAATCGCCAATTTCAACAACACGTACAGTGTCACCGTACTTTTCGCTGAACATAGCAATAGCACCCTTCTTCTTTTTAGCTTCTTCAATTGGCAATACTTCAGTTTTAACTGGAATAGCTGCCCAGATCTTTTCATTAACGATCTTTTCAAGTTGACTAATTTGGTCAGCTGTTAAAGCAGCGTTGCTGTTAAAGTCAAAACGCAAGTAGTCAGGTTCAACTAATGAACCAGCTTGATGAGTTCTAGAACTTACAACATCACGTAAAGCTTGATCTAACAAGTGAGTAGCTGTGTGATTGTGACGAACTTTTTCACGGAAATCACCATCGATCTCAAGCTTGTATTCTTTATTAGCATCAAGTTCTGACATCACATTTACCAAATGAATATTTTGTCCATTTGGTGCATGTTGTACGTCAACAACTTCGGCAACTTGGTTACCCTTTAAGTCATAGATATTACCAACATCTGCAACTTGACCACCCATTTCAGCATAGAAAGGAGTTGTATCGAAGATCAATTGTGCTTGACCTTCTGTAGCATTTTTAACTTCTTTGTCGCTAACGATGATGTTCTTCAAAGTACTTTGTGTTTCGTTGTGATCATAACCAACGAATTCACTAGGTGTCTTGATTTCCATCAAAGTTTCATCTTGCATACCCATGGATTGAAGATTGCCACGAGCATCACGAGCACGTTGCTTTTGTTCTTCCATGTTTTGCTTGAAACCATCTTCATCAACTGATAATCCTTCGTCACTAGCATATTCACGAGTTAATTCCATAGGGAAACCGTAAGTATCGTAAAGTTTGAAAGCAGAAGCACCATCAATAGTAGTTTGACCATTCTTCTTCAAGTCAGCAATTTTACCATTCAATAAGGCAAGACCAGCGTCCAAAGTTTCTGAGAATCGTTTCTCTTCTTGTTCAATAGTCTTAGCAATAAAGTCTTGTTGTTGGCTAACTTCTGGATAGTAACTTTCCATGATCTTACCAACGATTGGAACTAATCTGTAAAGGAATGGTCCGTTAACGCCTAATTTCTTACCATTCAAAACAGCACGTCTGATAAGTCTTCTAATAACATAGCCACGACCTTCATTTGAAGGCAATGCGCCGTCACCAACAGCAAATGAAACAGTTCTAGCGTGATCAGCAATAATCTTGAATGAAATATCATCTTCAGCATTTTCGCCATACTTCTTGCCACTCAATTCACCAACATCTTCGATCAATGGCATGAATAAATCAGTTTCAAAGTTAGTCTTTGTTCCTTGAATGATAGATACTAGACGTTCTAGTCCCATACCCGTATCAATGTTTTTATGTGGTTGTTCAACATATTGACCATTTGGTAAATGATTCAATTCTGAGAAAACAATATTCCAAACTTCTAGGTAACGTTCATTTTCGCCACCAGGATAGTTCTCAGGATCATCTTCTGAAAGGTTGTTGAATTCTTGACCACGATCATAGAAGATTTCTGAATCGGGACCACAAGGACCTTCACCGATATCCCAGAAATTATCTTCGTTCTTTAAAATATGATCTTGAGCAATTCCAACTTCAGCCCACAACTTTTGTGTTTCAGTATCTTTAGGATAAGTTGTGACATACAAATTATCTTTATCCATACCGATCCATTCAGGACTTGTTAGAAATTCAAAAGCCCAAGGAATAACTTCTTTTTTAAAGTAATCACCAACAGAAAAGTTACCAAGCATTTCAAAGAAGGTTTGGTGACGAGCTGTACGTCCAACATTTTCAATATCATTCGTTCTGATACATTTTTGAGCATTAGTGATACGAGGATTTTGTGGCACAACTGTTCCATCAAAATACTTCTTTAAAGTAGCAACACCAGAATTGATCCACAATAAAGTTGGATCATCATGTGGAACTAATGATGCACTAGGTTCAATCATATGACCCTTTGATTGGAAAAAGTCTAAAAACATCTTTCTTATTTCAGCACTTGATAAATTTTTCATCTTATCTCCCCAAAAAAACGAAAAATCGTTGCAACCCCAAGGACGCCCATGCGCGGTACCACCTTGTTTGCAACGATTTCGTTAGCCTCTCAATATTTTATATACAATTTAATTTGGCAGCATCTTTACATTAAGTACTTAGGCTTTCGCACCAAACGGCCTTCTCTGGAAGTACTCAATACAAGATATATCCAAAGAAAATATTAACCACCAACTCAAAAATTGTCAATATTTAAAACTAACTATTATTTTTACGTCTTGCATCCCTTTGTTTACGTCTCTCTTGTCTGATCTCAATCTTACGTTGTTGACGACGTTCATCAGAGATAGCTTGTTTAATCTTTTTCTTGTAACCTGGTTTCTTCTTAGTCTTTTGTTTTTTAACAAAACCAACTAATTTAGTATCCAGTTTTTCTTGTGTAGCCTTACGACTTTGACGACGATCACGTTCCTTTACATCAACAATCTCACCGTTCTTAATGTCCTTAGGCTCAAATTTGATACCCATATGCTCGATCTCATCAACCTTGTGGTCTTCACCTGGTTCATACAAAGTAATAGCTGTACCAGACATACCATTACGGCCAGTTCTACCAACACGGTGAATGAAGAAATCTAAGTCATCAGGAATCTCAGCATTGATAACGTGAGAAACACCATTAATATCAATCCCACGAGCAGCCAAATCAGTCGCCACAACGAATTGATATTCCATGTTCTCAACTTGCTTCATAGTTCGCTTACGTTCTCTAGGAGTCAAGCCACCGTGAATTCGAGCAGTCTTAAGCCCCTTATTACGTAAGTAATGATAAATTTCATCAACCGTCTTCTTCGTATTAGCGAAGACCAAAACCATATATGGCTCACCGATTGTCATGAGTCGATAAATAATTTCTTTCTTATCACGACCATGAGTAAACATTAGCCAGTTATCAACGTTCTTAGGAATAATACTGCTATTCTTAATTTCAACTCGCTTAGGACCATGCATGTACTTATCCAAGAATGGTTCCAATTTTTGTGGAATTGTAGCTGAAAAGACCATCATTTCACGGTCTTCAGGCAATTTGTTAGTAATTTGGTCAACATCATTCAAAAATCCCATGTCCAAAGTCATATCAGCCTCATCGACAACATATCTTTGAACATTCTCAACATGCAAATCATTCTCACGAATAAGATCCCAGAGTCTTCCGGGAGTACCGATAGCAATTTGTGGTTGATGTGCTTCTAGTTTTCTCTTTTGACGTTCACGGTCGGCTCCACCTACAAAGATAAAGGCATTATATTCTTCAGGATAATTCTTCAAAATATTTTGTGTATCTTCATAAATTTGATATGCCAACTCTCTACTTGGCGTAGCAATTAACAATTGAACCTCTTGGTCCTTTGTCAATGCATTCATCGATGGCAACAAGAAGGCATGCGTCTTACCTGAGCCAGTTTCAGATTGAACAATAATATCTTTTTTCTTATTGACCAATGAGATTACGGCTTCTTGAACCTTTGTTGGCTCATCGAAGTGTATTTCTTTTAATGATTTATTGATAGCATCATTAAAGTTGTATTGTGAAAATTTAGTCATCTATTCACCCTTCTGATTAAAATCAGTTACTAATTTTATTAGTTCCTTATACATTTGTTTAACTTCATCAAGATCCTTAGCTGTAGCACCACTTGCCAATGGGTGTCCACCACCATCATGTCTCTTAGCTAGTTCATTGATAACTGGTCCTTGAGAACGTAAATGTACTCTGAAAGTACCATCGTCTTTTTGAACAGCTTCCATCCATGAATGAACTTCTTTAAGCCGACCTGGTGTTGAAACAACGGAATTAGCTTCTTCTTGATCAAGATTTAATTTCTTCATTAAATCATCGTCAATAATAGCTAAAGCGGCACCTGAATCATCAATTTGTAAGATGTCGTAAATGAAACTTTGTAACTTAGCTTGTTTCAAAGTAACTTCAGTCATCTTAATATTGATAGCTGCAATGTCAACACCTAGTCCAATAAACTTTCCGGCAACTTGCATTGTGTGCTCTGTTGTTGATGGATAAAGGAATCTTCCTGTATCACCGACAATTCCAGCGTACAAATAATAAGCAACTTCCTTAGTCAATTGTAGTTCATCACTGCTATCAATCAAATCAGCAATAATTTCTGAACAAGAACTGGCATCAGTATTAACGAATAATTGATCACCGTATGGTTCATCATTTGGATGATGATCGATTTTAACTAAGAGTGCTCCATCATTGTAACGTTGGTCGTCGATACGAGGTTCATTTGCAGTATCAACAACAATTACCAAGGCACCTTGGTAATCTTCGTCAGATACTTTTTGAGCTTTTGAAAGCCACTTCAAACCTTCAACATCACTTCCACCAATTAAAACTTTTTTATCAGGATAAGCCTGACGAATGGCAGTTGCTAAACCAGCTTGGGATCCCAATGCATCAGGATCTGGATTTTGATGACGTAGAATGATAATTCTATCATATTTTTTTATTGTTGCAATTATTTCAGCAAAGCTATTCATTATAATTGTCCTCCTTATAAGACAAATTCAAAGAAACTTCTTCATATGACAACGGATCTAAATTCGTGACCGTGATTCCCAATAGTCGAATCTTTTGGTCGGTTACCTTTAATTTATCATAAATATCCTTGGCAACACGATAAATATCGGTTTTTGTTTGGACATAGTCTTGAAAACTCATCCGTTTAGTAATCGTTTCAAAGTCTGAATTACGTAATTTAAGGACGACAGTTTTGCCATGCTGACGTTGCTTCTTTAAATCTTTACTAACTAATTCTGCCAAAAAATCTAGTTCTTGAAGAATTTGCTCATCCGTAACTAAATTACGATTATAAGTTCTTTCACGACCGATTGATTTACGAGCTCGATGACCATTTACCGGTGAATCATCAATTCCATGAACTCGTTTGTATATGATATATCCCATTTTACCAAAGTTTTTCAAAAAGACATCTTGATCCAGTTTTTGTAGATCTCCACCAGTATAGATATCCATGTCATGCATCTTTTGTTGCATAGCTTTACCGATACCATTAAATTTTTCAATCGGGATGGGTTTTAAAAATTCTTTAGCATATTTGCCTAAAATTATTGTTCTGCCAAACGGTTTACGATAATCGGAAGCCATTTTGGCTAAAAATTTATTGTAGGAAATACCTACCGAACAAGTTAACCGGGTCTCTTTGACAATTCTCTGTTGGATATAGTTAGCAATCTTTATCGTATTAGTTTCGTGCAGTTTATTTTCCGTTACGTCGAGGTAAGCCTCATCTAAAGCTACAGTTTGATAATTATCAGTTACTTCATGAAAAATATCGTGAATCTGATTCGAAACTTGACGATACAATTCAAAGTTTGGTGGCGTGATAACCAGCTTGGATTTAGGAATTAGATCAACTGCTTCTTGAGCCGGCATAGCTGAATGAGCTCCATACTTTCGAGCATTATAATTCGCAGTTGTTACCACTCCATGATGATTGTGCTTACGAGGGTCTTGGGCTACGATCAGACATTTCTTTTTATATTCGGGATGTTCTCTTTCTTCCACTGAAGCGAAAAAAGCATCCATGTCGACATGGATGACTTTTCGATTTTCTTCAATTTTAATTGGTATTTTTAAAAAGATGGCTAAGCACTCCTTAGTGATTCTTACTCAAGTTCTATTGTAGTATGCTCTTGCCGTCCTCCGCAAAAATTGGGAATGCCGTTGGAACGCTATGGGCGCGATTTGAAACTAATTATTTTATACTTCGTGCAAAATAATGGATTTCCAAAGTCGGCCTCATTGTAACCGGCAAGGTCGGTAACAATGATTTCATAGCTGAACGCATTTCCAATTTTTGCTCCGGACTGATATCCTATTCTATTATTTTTTATTTCTAAAATGCTTGATTACAAAAATAGTATCAACTACAACCAAATTGAGCAAGTATCTCTAGTCATCCCAAACCCATGAGTTTCCATCGCGTTCTAGCAACATATCAGCTGCATCAGGACCGATTGAACCACTCAAGTAGTTTGGAAAATCAGGTGTCTGTTCATCCCAACGATTTCTGATCGTATCAATATACTTCCAAGTACTTCTCAACTCATCCCAAAGTGTGAAATGAACACGATTACCTTCAAGAATATTAATGATCAAACTTTCATAAGCTTCACGAGCTTTATCAAATTCAGCTTCTTCTGGGAAGGAAATGAAGTTTTGAGCTGACTCTTTATAATTGATTCCATTAATTAAAATACTGTTACCATTAGTTCTTTCAATCAACAAAGTAACAACTGTATTAGGTTTGATGCCTAATTCTTCAACTTTATCATTGAAGACGATATCGATTCTTGATGATTTCTCGGACATACGCTTACCTGAACGAACGTAGAATGGCACGCCACTCCAACGTTTGGTATCAAATTCAATTCGACCAGCAACAAATGTTTCGATGTTAGAGTCTTCTGCTACATTATCCTCTTGACGATAGGCCTTCTTATCTCCCATTTCGTCAGTGTCATATTGGCCACGAACAAATTCAGTATCAACTTCTTCAGGAGTTAATTCTTTCAAACTGCTAAAGAGATCAGTCTTGTTTTTGTGAATAACTTCAGCTTCTTTGGCTTCAGGGTCGTCACTAGCCACGGCACCAATAATTTGCATAATATGATTTTGAACCATATCACGTAAAACACCGGCTGTTTCGTAGTAGCCACCACGATCTTCGACACCAAGGGATTCAGCAAGCGTGATTTGGATATTGGAAACATACTTACTATTCAGTGCTTCTTCAAGTTTGGGATTATTAGCACGAATATTTGGAATATCCTGAATCATTTCCTTTCCTAGATAATGATCGATACGATAAATATCATGTTCTGGGAAGGCTTTAGAAATATTGCCGTTTAGTTCACAAGCAGAGTCCAAGTCACGACCAAATGGCTTCTCAATTACCAAACGGTTATAGCCGTCCTCTGTCTTCAAACCTTCTGAATTAATATGTTCAGCAACGATACCAAAGAATCTAGGAGCAATTGCCATGTAGTAAACTCGGTTATGGCCGGCATCGAATTGGTCATCCAATTTAGCAGCCAAATTCTTCAAGGCAATATAATGTTCAGAATCGTTAACATCATGTGATTGATAGAAGAAATGTTGAGCAAATTCTTCCATGATATCCTCACTATCATTGAAATCCTGCTTCAAGGATGTAACAACAGTTCCACGGAAATAATCATCACTCCATGGACGACGGGCAGTACCAATAACTGCAAAGTGATCCTTTAAAATACCTGATTTATAGAGACGGAACAAAGATGGATATAGCTTCCGATGAGCTAAATCACCAGAACCCCCAAAAATAATGAAAATTGCTGATTTTTCTGTAACCATTTTTTAAACTCCTTTGAATGCATCATGTATTTATATTTTACATCATGCATTATTAAACATCTTGATTTATCACTTATTATTTTTTAAATAATTTATAAACTATGCCTAATCTAACAGCATTGTTTATTCCACATTCTTAATAATAAACCCTAGAGTATACTTTAATGCAAGTTATATGCCACCGCTTGAATCAAAATTCTGCTAACCACATATAATAAATAAATGGCAAAAAAAATAATCCTCCGTTTTAGGGTTGGATTATTTTTTAATTAAAGAATTATTTTGTTTCTTCTTTAGTATCAGCATCTGTAGTTTTTGTTTCTTCTACTGCTTCTGTTTTTTCATCTGACTTAACGTCATCAGTTGTTTCTGCCTTAACATCTTCTTGAGCATCTTCACTCTTTGCTGCTTCATTCTTGTCTTCAGCAGTTTTGTCGTCAGCTGATTTTGTATCTGTAGCTGCAGCAGCAACTGGAGTTGTACGACGAATGAAGTTCAAGTCAAATGTTAAATAGATTCCATCACAATCAACAACGACTTCTTTGTTTTCACGGTCGATTGATGCAACAACACCTTTAATACCACCAAGTGTAACAACCTTGTCACCCTTAGACATTTCCTTAAGCATTTCTTGACGCTTTTGTTGTTGTTTCTTTTGTGGACGGATAGAGATAAAGTACATACCAACAAACATAATAACAACAAAGATCAAAAGACCCATTGAGCCACCAGCACCAGCGCCGGCACCTAAAGTAAGCATATTCAAATTTTCCACCTCTTAATAATTTACATACTTATAGGTTACCAAAAATGTAACCTTGTTTCCAGATAAGAAGGATTTTCTTATCAAAATCTTCTAAAATTTCTTAGCGTTTTTCTTATTGAAACCATATTCCTCAAAGACATGTTCTCTAAATTCAAGTAAGTTATCATCCCTGATAGCTTGACGAACACCCTTCATTAGGTTCAACAAGAAGTAAAGATTATGGTAACTAGTTAAATGTGTACCAAATAATTCATTTGCGTTAATCAAGTGACGAATGTAAGCACGTGTATAGTTACGGCATACATAACAATCACAGTTGTCATCCAATGGTGTAAAGTCATGTGCATATTTCGAGTTCTTAACGACTAAACGACCATGACTTGTCATACATGTACCATTACGAGCAATTCTTGTTGGTAGAACACAGTCAAACATATCGATTCCACGGATAACACCGTCAATCAATGAATCAGCGGTCCCAACTCCCATAAGGTATCTAGGCTTGTTTTCCGGTAGCAATGGTGCAGTGAAATCTAACACACGATTCATTTCACCTTTGGACTCACCGACGGATAGACCACCGATCGAATATCCAGGGAAATCCATGCTGACAAGATCACGTGCACTTTGTTTACGAAGGTCCTCAAAGCCACCACCTTGAACGATACCGAACAATGCTTGCCAATCAGGATTACGATGAGCTTTTAAGCCACGTTCTGCCCAACGGCTTGTTCGTGCAACTGACTTTTTAATATAATCATAGCTTTCAAAGAATGGTGGACATTCATCCAAGCTCATCATTATATCAGGTCCTAAATAATTTTCAATCTTTATGGCTTTTTCAGGTGAAAGAAACTCCTGACGGCCATTCAAATGATTTCTAAAGTGAACCCCAGCTTCAGTAATATCACGCATATTAGCCAATGAGAAAACTTGGAAACCACCAGAATCAGTCAGGATACCCTTGTCCCAATTCATGAACTTGTGCAAACCACCAGCTTCTTTAACAATATCTTCACCAGGACGTAACCATAAGTGATAGGTATTTGCCAAAATAATTGAAGCACCGATTTTTTCCAAATCCTCAGGTGCCATATTTTTAACAGAAGCTTCTGTTCCAACAGGCATGAACATTGGTGTTTCAAATGTGCCGTGAGGAGTCTCTAACAAGCCCAAACGAGCGCCGGTGTGCTTTTCCTTCTTAATTAATGTGTACTTAATAGCCGATTCCATAACTTTCCTCTACTTAATGAACATTGCATCCCCAAAACTAAAGAAGCGATACTTCTCTTCTACAGCGTGTTGGTATGCGTTCAAAATATTTTCTCTTCCGGTAAATGCTGCAACTAACATAACTAATGTTGACTTTGGCAAATGGAAGTTAGTGATGAATTCGTCAACAACTTTCCATTCGTAGCCTGGTTTGATGAAGATATCAGTCCAACCACTGTCAGCTTTGATTTCACCATTGAACTTAGTTCCAATAGTTTCCAAAGTTCTAATAGAAGTTGTACCAGTAGCGACGATCTTGCCACCATTTTTCTTAACTTCATTCAAAGTCTTAGCGGAATCCTCATCCAAACGATAAAACTCTGAATGCATCACATGTTTACTGATATCTGACTCAGTTACTGGTCTGAATGTTCCCAAACCAACATGTAAAGTAATATAAACTAATTTAACACCTTTGTCTTCAACCTTTTTCAATAATTCTTTAGTCCAGTGAAGACCAGCCGTTGGAGCGGCAGCTGAACCATTTTCCTTAGCATAAACAGTTTGATAACGATCTGGATCGTCTAGCTTTTCCTTGATATATGGAGGTAGTGGCATTTCTCCTAATTTTTCTAGAATTTCCATGAAGATACCTTGGTAATGAAATTCAATGATCTTGCCACCATGTTCGAGGTCTTCAAGCACTTCTGCTTCAAGTTGACCATCACCGAATTCAACCTTTGTTCCTACTTTGGCACGTCGAGCAGGTTTCATTAGGACTTCCCACTTGTCACCTTCAATATTATTCAAAAGCAATACTTCTTCGTGTCCGTCGGTATCTTCTTTCGTACCATACAAACGAGCTGGTAAAACACGTGAATTGTTCATTACCAAAGCATCGCCAGGATTTAAGTAATCTAGGATATCATAAAAATGCTTATCTTGATATTCTCCTGTCTCATGGTCCAAAACTAATAGACGTGATTGATCACGATTCTTGATAGGTGTTTGTGCGATTAATTCTTCTGGCAAGTCATAATCGAAATCTTCTGTTGTTAGTGTCATTTCAAAACTCTCCTTTTTAATCATGGAATATTCTAAAGCAAATGAAACTGCTGACTGCCGTCTTCCACAACAAGCCCGATTGGTCTGGAACGCTGTGGACGCTGATTTGAGCCAATTGAAGTTCACAATTGTCTCAAATACAGGTCTTATACTAAGCGATAAATCGCTAAGTATAATTTCACGGCTGAGACCAATCGGGCTTGTTGCTCCAGACTAATATCATGTTCTATTTATGTATTTCTAAAATATTAGATAGTAAAAATAGCATTCTAACGAAAAGTTTAGCTACATCCATTATTTGGATATTTCCTTAATTCACTCCGTTATGTGAAACTAAAAAACTATATAAATACTGCAATCCTAACCAATAATAATAGAACCAGAACTATAGTCGGTAGTAGAAAATCTGTGGGCCCTCAGTGGTGAAATTCTACTTAGCTTGCGAAGCAAGGTTAGTAGAAGACCGGACTTGGAGATCCATGATTTTGCACGAAGTGTAAAATTATTAGCTTCAAGCCGTGTCCACCACGTTCCAGTGGCCCACAGATTTTCTACTACCGACGGGCATACTTAACCCAAGTCAGTTGATATTACTCTATTCGTTTTGTTCAGGATAAGGCAATTCCATATGTTCATAACCTTTTCTCGTAACAACGCGTCCTTTAGCTGTACGCTTCAAGAATCCCATTTGCATTAGATATGGTTCATAAACTTCCTCAATTGTTTCTTGTTCTTCACCAATATTAGCGGCAATAACTTTTAAGCCTACTGGACCGCCATTATAAAGTTCAATGATCATGGACAAAATTCGACGGTCAAGATGATCTAGTCCAGCATCGTCAACTTGCAATTGGTTCAATGCTGATTCGGCCATGTCGTAGTCAATCGTATCTTTGTTGGCAACTTGAGCAAAATCACGTACTCGTTTCAATAAACGGTTGGCAATTCTAGGTGTTCCTCGAGACCGACGAGCAATTTCGTGGGCTCCTTCTTCATCGACGTTAATGTTTAAAACACTGGCGGAACGGAAAACAATTTTGGATAATTCATCTATGGTATAGTACTCCATTCTTTCGACAATTCCAAACCGATCTCGTAATGGAGCTGACAGTTTTCCGGCTGCTGTGGTTGCACCTATCAACGTATATGGTACTAATTGATGATGCAAAGAACGGGATTCACTGCCTTGTCCGACAATGATATCAATATAAAAGTCTTCCATGGCTGAATAAAGCACTTCTTCAATTGCTCGTGGCATACGATGGATTTCATCGATAAATAAAACGTCGCCTGGTTCTAATTCATCTAAAACAGCTACTAAATCGCCAGATTTTTCAATCGAAGGCCCAGTAGTTGTATGGATATTGACACCCATTTCATTAGCAATGATCATCGCCAAGGTTGTCTTACCTAACCCAGGAGGGCCATAAAGTAACACGTGATCTAGTGTTTGTTGGCGTTGCTTGGCTGCCTTGATATAGACATCCAATTCCTTCTTAGCTTTCTCTTGACCTAAATACTGGTCAAAAGTTTGCGGACGGAGTGTTTGTTCAATGACATCTTCAGTGTTATCTAGTGAATCAGCGTCTGTTAAACGTTCACTTTCATCATTTTCGTTATTTTCGATTTTTAACACTCCCTTCATTTCAAAAATTCATTTACTTGCTTAATAATTTAAGACCAGCACGAAGATACTCATCAGCACTCTTCAAATGTTCCTTTTCAAGCGTCGACTTGACCTTACTGATTTCTTTAGGTGAGTAACCTAAGGATTCCAAGGCTGCCAAGCCATCTTCTAATTCTTGACTCAAACTACTACTGAATTCAACTGGTGCTTCACCAAGTGTCATTTGACCCTCAGCGGTAAATTTACCGGATAGATCCAAAATAATTTGTTGAGCTGTTTTCTTACCAATCTTTGGAAACTTGGTTAGGAATTTGACGTCATCATTTTCAATCGCATGAATTAAACCTTGCAAGTCCTGACCGGCTAAAATAGCTAGCGCACTCTTAGGTCCGATTCCGGAAACACTGATCAAATGCAGAAAAATATTTTTCTCATTTAAATCGTAGAATCCGTAAAGCGACTGTTCATTATCACGGACGATCTGTTCGACATAAACCTTAGCATCCTGATTTTCTTCATAACGATAAGGGTTAGCCACTTGGACTTTGTAACCCACGCCGTTAACATCCACAACAACATATGAAGGGGTAACTGCTGTAATTAAACCACTTAAATATTCAAACATAATTATTCACTCTCTCTAGTATCATGTGGATCTTGAATTCTCTTAAACATCTTTTCCAAATCTTTATTACTGAATTCAACCAAAACCGGACGTCCATGAGGACAATTATACGGATTCTCAGCTTTAGTCAGGTTATGCAACAACTGCACAGCTTCACGATCGTCGATATGATGATTAGCCTTAATAGCTCGTTTACAACTCATCATGATGGCATTCTTTTCACGGAAACTAGCAACACTGATTTTAGAATCATTTAACACATAGTCAACCATTTCTTTGATAGTCGATTCCTCTTGTCCCGGAACAAACCATGTGGGATGGGTGTTGACGACAAAACTATTTTGTCCAAAATCATCCAGATAAAGTCCGATACTTTCTAGAACGGGTTTCTTTTCACGAATCAAAATGCTTTCAGAATTTGGATAATCTAAAACAATAGGAACTAATAACTTCTGTTGATCATTGGAAACTTTACCGATCTCTTTACGATAATATTCGTAATTAACACGTTCTTGAGCCGCATGTTGGTCGATCAAATAAAAGCCATCGCCACTTTCGGCGACCAAATAAGTTCCATGAATCTGACCAATATAACGTAAATCTGGAAAGCCGCTCTTCTCTTCTTGGTTGATCGGTTCAGCTTTCGGAGCAGCTGTCTTTTGTGACTCATTATCTAAAACTTTAACCTTATCAGTAGTTTCTGCTTGCAAACGTTGATCCCAAGATTTCAAATGTTTTGGATCTTTAAAAATTGGCATCCCAGTCATCGGTGTTTCAAAGGTTTCATTTGTTTCCATTGGCTGTGGTTGTTCTTGTGGAGTAGCTGGCTCTACTGTTTTAGTAGGTGTACTCAAAGGTTCACTGATCTTATCAATCGTTGCAATATCATTGAAACTGATCTGTTCTGGCTTGTAAGTATCAACCGGCTTTACTGGTTCTTTTCTGCCTAAGTTCTTAACCGCATCTGGAATCAAGTTTTGATCTGACAAACGATTCTTAATTCCATTACTAATCAAATCACCGATATGTCCTTCATTTGAAAGACGTACCTCTTGTTTTGTCGGATGAACGTTGATATCAACCAAACTAGGATCCATTTTGATGTCGATCACTGCTACCGGAAATCTAGCTACCATTAATTTTGAACCATAGCCCCGAATTACCGCATTAGTTAATTGGAAATTACGGATGTAACGTCCATTCAAAATCAGTGAAATGTAGGAACGATTTGACCGTGTCGTATCTGGTTTAGAGAAGAATCCGTGAATCTCGTAGTCGGGATCAGAATTTTCAAACTCCAACATATGACTGGCAATCGTTCGTCCATAAATACCAGCAATTGTCTGTTGAAGATTGTCATTGCCAGAGGTCCAAATTAAATCTTTTCCTTCATTAATTAATCTAAAGGAAATATCAGGATGTCCCATGGCTAGTCGATCAACGATATCGACAATCTTATTCAACTCAGTATGAAGCGACTTCACATATTTCAAACGAGCTGGTGTGTTGAAAAACATATCTTCAACTGTAATTGTTGTTCCTTTAGAACGGGCAAAGGTTTCTTTTTTAACTAACTCATTTCCTGAATACTTAGCACGGATAGCTGACTTGCCATCAGTACTGGATACGGCAGTTAACTTGGAAATAGACGCAATACTGGCCAAAGCTTCACCACGGAAACCGAGTGTCCTGATATTGAATAGATCACGGTCGTTGGCAATTTTACTAGTTGTATGTGGCAAAAAGGCTACTTCCACATCATCTGCGGAAATGCCTTTACCATTGTCATTGACTTCGATTAATTTTAATCCTGCTTGCTGAATCGTGATCAGCACTTGTGTTGCTTGTGCATCGATGGAATTTTCCACCAGCTCTTTAACGACTGATGCGGGGCGTTCAATAACTTCCCCAGCCGCAATCTGGTTACTCAATTCAACTGGCAGTTCATGAATTATACCCACGTTTTCCACCTTCTTTTATTTAAGTTTCTTTTGCCATTTGTATAGTAAGTTGATGGCATCAATTGGAGTGACACTCATTAAATCTTGATTGTTTAATTCTTTGAGAACTTGATTCTCTTTTGTTGATAACTTCTTAGTTGTCTTTTCTGGTTCAGGGAATAATGACATTTGCGTATCTTCTTCCACTTCAGGTTCTGGTTCAGCACTTGCTTCAGGTACATTTTCTGATACTGATTGAGCAACGACTGGTTGAACATCTTCATGAATACTGTCAGAAGTAGTTGTATGAACTGAAGTCTCTTCCAAACTACTCAAAATTTTATCAGCTCGGACCAAAACATCATCAGGTAACCCTGCTAATTTAGCAACGTGGATACCATATGATTTATCTGCTGGACCGGGTAAAACTTTATGAAGAAAGACTAAATCGCCATTCTCTTCAGAAGCGTCAACGTGGACATTCTTTAGACCTGGCAACTGACTTTCTAGTTCTGTCAATTCATGATAGTGAGTTGAGAACAGTGTCATCGCTTTGACATGCTTATCAATGTATTCAATGATTGCTTGCGCTAAAGCCATTCCGTCATAAGTAGCCGTTCCTCGACCAATTTCGTCAAAGATAATCAAACTGTTTGGAGTCGCATTCTTCAAGGCATCATTAGCTTCACGCATCTCAACCATGAAAGTTGAATCACCGGAAATGAGATCATCGGCGGCACCAATTCTAGTAAAGATATGATCAAAAATTGGCATTTGAGCTGAATCAGCTGGTACGAAACAACCGATTTGAGCCATGATAACTGTCAAGGCCATCTGACGCATGTAAGTACTCTTACCAGACATGTTAGGACCAGTAATTAAAAGAATATCCGTCTGGTCGTCAAAGTTAACATCATTAGGAATATAACTGTTATTACTCAAGACTTTTTCCACAACTGGATGACGTCCATTTGTGATATTTAACTCATGTTTTTCGATGAATTCTGGTGCTACGTAGTGATATTCCTCACTGACAACCGCAAAACTCTGTAAAACATCTAGGCGAGATACGATGTTAGCAAGGGATTGAATTCGTCTAATTTGATCTTTAATTTTGCCTCTAATTTGATCAAATAAGTGATATTCCAAACTTTTAGATTTTTCCTCAGCTTCAAGAATCAAGCTCTCTTTATCTTTTAATTCTGGGGTGATATATCTTTCCGCGTTAACCAATGTTTGCTTACGTTGGTAACGATCTTCTGGAACTTTATCGATATTGGCACGACTGACTTCGATGTAATAACCGAAAACCTTGTTATAGCCGATCTTCAAGTTATTGATACCAGTCAATTCTTGTTCCTTAGCCTTTAAAGTTGCTAACCACTGTTTACCATTCTTAGAGGCGTCAAGATATTTATCAAGTTGGTCATTATAACCTTCTTTAATCAAGCCACCGCCAGTAATGGATATCGGAGCTTCCTCCACAATAGCTTTGTCGATCAGTTCACGAATATCAGCCACTTCATCAATTTTTTCCACATAGGCTGTCAATTCATCATCGCCAATGTCTAAAAGAATCGATTTGATTTCTGGAACTTGTTCAAGCGAGGTCTTTAATTGAATCAAGTCACGGCCATTAACCGTTCCATAGGCAACTCGTCCGGCTAAACGTTCTAGATCGTAGACTTTAGTTAAATAATCTTGGAAGGATGATCTTTGGAAATAATTATCCATGAAAACTTGAACGAAGTGCTGACGTTGTTTTAGCTTGTCGACACTGATCAAAGGACGGGCTAACCATTGTTTCAATAGTCGACTTCCCATGGCAGTCTTAGTTTCATCCAATAGCCACAAGAGCGTTCCTGACTTCTTATTAGTACGGATATTCTTGAACAACTCTAAGTTACTTTGAGCAGAATGATCCATCAACAAATATGAGGAAGTCTCATATGATTGAGCGGCTTTCAAATGATCTAGAGAACGCATTTGCGTCTTGATTAGATAACTTATCAACAACTTAACGGTGGATACTTCTAGTTTCGAACTGATTTGTGAAAAATCAAAGCTGTAGTTATCATCCAGGTCGTCCAATTTTGAAATCAAGATTCCATATTTACGTAATTGATCGAGATATTTTTGTGGGAAACTGCCGGAAACAACGGTTTCTTTGGTATCCAAATTCTGTAGTTCATTCGTTAAATCTAATTGGCTAGTAACCGATGTGACTTTCACTTCACCGGTGGATAAGTCTGCGTAAGCTAATCCAAAAACATCTTTATTAGCTGTAATAGCTGTGATGTAGTTGTTTTCCTTAGCTTGATCGGATTTATCCATGATCGTTCCAGGTGTAACTACTCGTGTAACGCCACGTTTAACCATTTTACCTTGGGCATCAGCAGGATTTTCCAATTGATCACAGACGGCAACTTTATAACCCTTATCCACAAGTGTATCAATGTAACCTTCAATAGCATGGTGAGGAACTCCACACATTGGGATGCCTTCATCGGCTTTTTTATTACGGGATGTCAAAGTCAGTTCTAGTATTTGTGAACCCTTAACGGCATCGTCATAGAACATTTCATAAAAGTCACCAACACGATATAACAAAAAAGCATCTGGATATTGTTTCTTATACTCCAGATATTGCTCCATCATTGGTGTTTCTTTAGTTTTTTGAGGCATGAATTCCCCTCCATTAATTCAAAAAAGATTGATTGTTTGGTGTGATCACGTAATTCTTGATACTACGTGCATTATTTGTTTGATCATTAATTTCGATAACAGCAAAGCCGATCTGCATACGGCCGTCTTCGTCAACATCGAATCTGTTAGGTCTTTGTGTTAAGAAACGATTGATGATTGGTTCTTTTTTATCACCTAAAATACCATCGTATGAGCCAGTCATCCCGACATCAGTTAGGTAAGCTGTTTGCTTGTTGATAACCTGTGCATCGTTTGTTTGAACGTGAGTGTGCGTACCACAGACAGCTGAGACACGGCCGGTCACATAATTACCGAAAGCAATTTTTTCACTGGTTGTTTCAGCGTGGAAATCGACAAACTTGATAGCATCTTCATCTAAAGTCTTGAGCAACTTATCAGCTTCTAGAAATGGATTGTCGATCGGTTGCATCAAGGCCGTTCCCATCATATTGATAACATAGACTTTTTTCGTATTAACATTAATTTCTAGATAACCACGTCCAGGAACATGGTCACCAGGAAAATTATATGGGCGGAGAATATTTTTCTTCGGATCGTCGATGAAGTCAAGAATCTCACGCTTATCCCAAGTATGATTTCCTCCCGTTACGACATCAGCACCGGCACGTGTGATTTTTTGATAATCAGGCTCTTTCGTACCCTTACCACCAGCAGCGTTCTCACCATTAACAATCGTTAATTGTGGCTTAACCTTCTTCTTGATTTCAGGTAGATATGTTTCTATAGCTTTAATGCCGACAGAACCCACGACATCGCCAACGAAAAGTATTTTCATTATATTTTTATCCCCAATCTTTACCTATGATATTGTATCAATTTTAGAGGAAATTAAAAAGGCCAGACGAACGTCTGGTCGTATATTTTAACACTTAAGAAGTTTCTTTTAAATCAAATCGTATTTCCTTCTATATTGTCAAGTTGGACCAGTCCTATTCTATTTTTTGCAATGTCCATTTATTTCGGAATTCTATTTTGAAACTCTTCTTTCTCCAATATTCTAAATTATTAAGTAAATCCGATATACACCGCCCCCAAAAATTTTAAGTCATTACTATCTTGTCCGATTTTTCTCTCAACTACTAATTATCCAAAATAAATTTCATTATTTTGAATATAATAACCTTCATTATTAGAGGAATTTTCTTTCATAAAAAATAATCATTTTTATAAATTTCTATATTTTTTTTATAGACTGAAACTTGGGAACAGGATAACATTGGGTCCCATCTTATTTTGTTAAAGGATGGTACTCATGGTACACATAGAGACTTTGTAGATGGTCCACTTTTATTAAGTGCAAAAAATATAAAAAATGGAAAAATTAACATTAGTAATAACGAGAGGCATATATCGATTTCTGATTTTGAATCCATTCATAAATCATTTAGATTAAAAAAAGGAGACATACTATTAACAATTGTTGGATCGATTGGTCAAACCGCTATATATAATGGAGATACACATATAACCTTTCAAAGAAGTGTTGCATACCTTAGAACAAAAGATATAGATTCCGAATTTTTAAGATTTTTAATTATGGCACCACATTTCCAAAAAAAATTAAAAATAAATCAAGTTGTATCCGCCCAACCGGGAATATATTTAGGAGATATTAAAAATATAAGTATAAAGTATTCTAAGAATAGTAATGAACAGTTGTTAATAAAAAATATACTTAATTTAATTGACATTTCTATTACTCTACAACAACGGCAGTTAGACCTATATAAGAAACTTAAGAAGGGATTATTGCAAAAACTATTCCCTAAAGATGGGGAAAAAGTTCCTGAAGTGAGGTTTGCTGATTTTCACGAAGATTGGAAACAATTTAAGTTAAACGAACTTAGAGATTTCAATGATAAATATTCATTTACAGGGGGCCCTTTTGGATCAGATTTAAAATCTTCTGATTATACTTCCGATGGCATTAGAATTATTCAGTTGCAAAATATAGGAGATGGTTTCTTTTTAAATAATTACAAAATTTATACATCTAAGGAAAAAGCACAATCTCTCTCTTCAAATTATATATATCCAGGTGAAATAATTATCGCAAAAATGGCTTCTCCACTTGCCAGAGCGACGATTATTCCTAAATTGACGGATATTTTCTTAATGTCTTCTGATGGAATTAGATTAAAAATCGATTCAAAAAAATATGATAATTACTTTGTTTTAACGGCTATAAATAATAGTTCTTTTAGAAAAAAAGCTCTCGCTAATTCGTCTGGGACAACTAGAAAACGAATTGGCTTGGCTGTATTAGGAAATCTTATTTTGAATATTCCAAAATTTCAAGAACAAGTAAAGGTGGGAGGAACTTTTAAACGAATAGATAGGCAAATCACTCTACAATATGAAAAATTAAACAAATTAAACTTTTTTAAGAAATACCTTTTACAAAAATTATTCATCTAACAAAAAGACAAACACGACAAAATCATTGTTATGTTTGTTTTTTTACATTAATTGAGCCATTTGTCTCATTATTTTTTCGCCATCCTGTGTTTCTAATTCTTGAATAATGTGTAGATAAGTATCCTGAGTAGTGGTCATATTAGAGTGACCAAGTCTTCTTGCAACGCTAGCAATCGAAACCCCAGCAAATAAGAGGATTGAAGCGTGAGTATGTCTGAGTCCATGAACAGTTATGACGGGGACTTGGGCACGCTCGCATAGAACAGTTAGACGATTATTTACGGTTGAATTAAAGACACGTCGTTTAACAAAAATCGGTTCATCTTCAGGTAAATCTTTCACCAGTTGTGAGAATTGCATAGCAATTTGCCAATCGAGTTGTACCTTTCTAATTGAAGAAAAGTTTTTTGTTGGTTGAAATCCGCCCTTTGTTGCCCGATAATTCCAGGTTTTGCTGACGCTTAATAATTGTTTGGTAAAGTCAAAATCATTTGGAGTAACCGCTAAAGCCTCTGCAAATCTCAATCCGGTTTTAGCCACTAGTAAAATATACCAATCCCAATTCAATTCCGTCCCTAAATCAAGTTGTCTAATTAGTTGTTGTAATTCGTATTGATTTAAAAATTTCGGCTTTTTATTACCTGGCTTTTTACCCTTAATAACAATTTTTCGAGTAGGATTCTGTTTGATTAATCCTTCGTCTAAAGCATCTATAATTGCACTTTTTACTTGATGGTGAAAATCCTGAGTTGTTTGTTTCTCATGTTCCAAAGCGTAATCATTGATTAATTTTTGATAGGTTCGACGATTCAAATCATTTAATTTTAATTCTGGAGCCAATTTAGTGATCCACTTTAAACACATATAGTATTTATCTAAAGTTACTGATCTAATGGCATTAACTTTGTATAGCTCAATCCATTCTTCATAATACTTATAAAATAATTGTGATGATTTAGTTCTGGGCATAGAAAAAACCTCCGAATAATTTATATGGTATTAAATTTAGATACCAGTATTTATTATCCAGAAGTTTAAATTTCTAGCATTCAATTTTGTTAAATAAATAATTTTTGCAGAAAATATTTTTTTAATTCTTCTAATTTATTTATTTTATATTGTTGTAGAGTAATAACATTTTCAATATTTTTGAAAAAGATACTTAGTTTTTTTTGCTCAAGCTCATTTGGAAACTTTATTATAAAAGTTCTTATTGATTTCATGGACAATGCAGGCTGTGATGAAGAACTGCTTAATGGGAGAACGTTTTTTAAGTAGAACGATGGTGTAGACATATACTCTCTAAAGAAATAAGGAATATACTGTTCATTAAATCTTATTAGTGCAACATTTGGAGCCAAATAAAATGAGTCATTTTGAGGGACCAATGCACTTTCACCCAAGGTTCCTACATAAGTAAATAACATATCATTTTTATATAATTTACTTCGTTTTAGTTTGGCAAAATTAGAATTGTCAATGTATTTAACGTCCGATAGATCTAATTTTCCATTTTTAACATTCAAACCTCTTAATGCAATAATTTTTCCCTTATTTGAATAATGTACATATTTTGTGAATTCAAATCCGGCCAATTTAGTAATATTTGATATTTCTCCTAGTTTGCACTGTTCCCAATCATCATGAAAATCAGCAAATCTCACCTCAGGTACTTTTTCCCCATCTTTAGAGAATAGTTTCTGTAATAATCCCTTTTTAAGTTTCTTATATAGGTCTAACTGCCGTTGTTGTAGAGTTATGAGCTTATCAAAATTAGTCAAAAACTCCGCAATCTTATTTTGTTCCGCCAGAGCGGGTAATGGAACTGGAAATTTAACTAAAACATTTTGATTTAAATGTTTAATTGTTCCTCCGGTTGATTGTTCACTTGAAAACTTTAATAAGAAAGGTGCTTTTAAATAATGAAAAAGATATTTGTCATTAACTTCATTTTCATTTTTAATTCTTACATTAAAAACACCTGCATTTAGCGTGGCAGGCATTGGTAGATCTGTAACATAAGCAACTTTACCAAGTGTCCCATCTTTTGTGATCAAAATACTGCCATTTGAAATCTGAATTTTTTTATCTTGGTCAAAGCGATTTTTTTTCACGTAATGAATATTTGAATAGTCAATTTCACCATCTTTAAAGTCTGTGCCCGTTATTAACATATAGTCGCCGTTATCGAGAAATTCTGATGTTCTAAGATTTTGCCAACCGATTCTGGCATTCATATTCGCTAGATCCAACAACTTACGAAGTTCCCAAGCGTCAGTAAACCCTTTAAATCGGACTTCAGGTACCATTTTCTTATCCATGGTTATTCACCTCATCACTTAACATAGAGATAAATTCATCGAGATCATTCTGAGTCTTTTCATCAGAAGAAGTGAGTTCTTTCATCATTGAAAGTAACTCATTTTTATTTTCCATAATTTTTTTGTTATTTTCTCGAATTTCTTTAGTAACTTCACCCAAGTCAATTTCTGGTTCAGGTTCAAAAGTATCAACATAACGTGGAATATTTAAATTGAAATCATTTTCTTCAATTTCACTCATTGGAGCAATGTGAGCATATTTATCAACATCCTTACGTTCTTTATATGTGTTAATGATCTTGTTAATGTCATCATCACGAAGAATATTTTGATTTTTACCTTTTTCAAAATTATTACTTGCATCAATAAACATGACATCTTTAGTAGTCTTATTCTTCTTCAAGACCATCACTAATGTTGGAATTCCAGTTGAATAGAACAATCCGGCTGGCAATCCAATTACAGCATCAATTTGGTTCTTGTTTAACAATGCCTTACGAATTTTTTCTTCTTTAGCACCACGGAATAAAACACCATGTGGCAATACTATTGCCATAGTACCTTCATTACTTAAATGATATAACCCATGAAGCAAGAAGGCATAGTCTGCTTTAGTCTTTGGTGCTAAACCGCCATATTCTTTAAAACGTGGATCTTTCATTTTATTATCTTCATTATTCCAATGAGCTGAATATGGAGGATTTGCTACAACCATATCGAAACTACGAGGATGATCAACGCCACTGGAATCAACGCCATCAGGCCAGTCGCTCTCTAAAGTATCGGCATTACGTAAGTCCATATTCATATATGAAACGTCATGCATCATCAAATTCATACGAGCTAAGTTATAAGTCGTCGTATTCAATTCTTGTCCATAATAGAACAAACTGCGATTTTTAATTTGTTCTTGAACAGTTAGTAGCAATGATCCAGAACCACAAGCAAAATCATAAACACTTGGTTTATCTTCTTTTGGATTTAGGTCGATAGTCACTAATTTAGCCAGAATTTCTGAGACTTGATGAGGTGTGTAGAATTCTCCAGCTTTTTTACCAGAATTACCGGCAAATTGGGCAATTAAATATTCATAAATGTCACCTAGAATGTCATGTCCATCATCATCTTTGTATTGAACTTCATCAACCAGATTAACGATTTCAACTAAAGCTTTTGCTCTGGCAGCAGTCGTTTGTCCTAATCGTGAATTACCCAAGTTCATATCTGCAAATACACCATGAAAATCTTGTTTAGCATTTTTATTCAAATCAACGTTGTGATTAAAATTATCCAGCATATCTTGAAAATCAGATGGTGCGATTGAATTATCATTTACTTTATCCACAATTGTCTGCCATGTATATTGTGGAGCAATAGCATAACCTAATGAATCAGCCAATTCTTCTAAATAATCATTTAAGTCATCACCACTAGCTTGCTCAATATAAGCATCATTAACACTTTGTCCTTCTTCAACATCGATCAAATCATTTTGTACCATTCGTTGTTCTTGATGTTCTGACAAATAACGATAAAACATAAACCCTAAAATATAATTACGATATTCACTGGCATCCATATTACTTCGTAAACGGTTTGCCATTTCCCAAATTTGACTGGTTATTTCCTGTGCTTTACTCATAATTTCTCCTAATATTTATCAACCATTTGATCTGCAAATTTCTTAAAACTTCTTCTCAAATGAGTACGATACTTAATTTTTGTTAATTTTCTAACTTCTTCAGATTCAGCGTCCATTCGATAAACAACACAGGCTTCTTTAACTATTTCATCTAAGGCCCCATCAATATTTAAATCATCGGCATCTTTTACGTGATCTGAAACTAACTTATTAATATCTTGAGATGCTTCAATGTCAGTTAATCCCCAATTCTTTTTATAATCGAAAATATCATTCCGCAAACGCATGTCATTATGGCCTGAAACTAAATTTTTAACTTCGTTTTGTTTTACGGGGTACGTATCAGAATACTTAAAATTGCCGTTTAAAACATCATCAGTAAATTGATTAATCTGTTCAGCATACTTACGGTTGTCAACCTTATCAGAAATTGATTTAATTTCTTTGGCTGTTTTATTAGCAGTTTCCAAGTCATCGTCATGATATTGATTCATCAAATTAGCAATCAATTCTTCCAAATAATCATAATTAACTCGAATAGCCTTAACATGCTCCATTTGTAGATCAATTTGTGATACATCAACATGATGAATCCTAGCAACTTCTTTTTTCAGTTTATTACTTAAAGTTGTTGTTAACACTTCTTCGGTATTTGTATCCATTCCCAATTCATTTAAAAGAATATCAGGATTCTCATCATCATATTTATCATCTTGTTTAGCCATAGCCATCAAATGATTATATTTGCGTAGTACTGAATACATCTCTTCAATACGGTTGTCATCTTGAGGAATTCTTGTAAAACCATCAGAAAAATCATTCAGCTGTGTAGTAACTTCTTTTAATTCTGATTTAACTTCTTCATAAGGTTTGGCAATCACATCTACCTTACCAGGAAGTTCTATCTGAAAATTGGCCGAATCTCGATTTGCATATATTGCTAAAGCCTCTTTCATTAACTTCTCAGTTTGATGTGGCCAACGATAATTAACTATTCGCCCAAATGGCTTTGTCTGCATGTCATAAACACGATTGGTTCTAGAATAGGCTTGAATCAATGCAGAACCATGTAAAGTACGATCAACGTACAATGTATTCATTTGTGGAGCATTGAAACCGGTTAGTAATTGATCAACAACGATTACAATATCAAAATACTTACCGTCATCAATAGTCCTATTTAATCTGGAAACTACTTGAGCGGTATAATCTTTAACATCCTGATCTCCAAAGCTTGTACCAAACTCTTTGTTGTAATCGGTCATTGCTTCTCGCAAATCTTTATTATTATCTAATTGATTGTCACTATTTGATGTAGTTTGGCTGAAAGTGATTCCTACTTTCAAACCAGAATCACGTTTTTTAAATTCGCGATAATACATAATTGCCATAGGTGTTGAAGCCTTACCACCGCCAACATGGGTTGTTAATATAGCATTATACTTGCCTTGTCTTGAGCGTTTACTCCAATTCTTGATAATGTCATCAACGACTAACTTAATATGTTTAGGATTATTATCATAAACCGATGGCTCAACAGTATCATCCATATCTGCATCAGTCATATTGTCGATACGCATTTCAATATCTTCATCTGAAATTCCCGGATAACGTCCTTTAAAATATTCAGGCAAATACTGATCACGCAAAACTGAATCCGACAGAGTTGTTTCAAAATCAACTTTAAAACCTAAAACATTTCCATCGGCAATAGCATCCCTAATTGTATAAGCATGAATTAAATCACCAAAAACTTCTTGAGTTGTTGGATGTTCATCAAAAACCGGTGTCCCCGTGTAACCAACCCAAGCTGATCTCGGGAATCCATCCTTAATTCGCTTCAGCATATCTCCTGAAGTTGAACGATGAGCCTCGTCAACAATGAAAACAATGTTTTTATCAATAGGTCTGAAATTACTACTTTGAACCATCGAATCCATTTTTTGAGTAGAAGTAACGATGATTCCATTACCTTTTTTGGATAGTTTCTTAGATAAAGCCCAACGATTAGCTGTATCAGTTACAACTCCTCCATTACTTTCATCAGTATTTTCTGGATCATAAGCTTTATATTCATCAACAGTTTGATTAGTTAAAGCAATCCTATCAACTAAGAAAACGACCTTATCAACGTTTGGTAAACGTGAGGCTAACCAAGCAGCTTTGAACGAACTAATTGTTTTACCCGAACCAGTCGTATGCCAAACATAACCTATTCCTTGTTTACCAATACTGAAATCATGTTCACGTATTTTTCTTATAACACGTTGCGTAGCATAAACTTGATATGGTCTCATGGCTTTAATCATTTGATGCTTTGGTGTTCCATCCAGAATCATATAGTTAGTAGCCATTTGATGTGCCATTGGAATAGACAGCATATAATTGGAAAACTCTCTCCAATCAAAGACAGGTTTATTGTCATCAGCTTTTTGCCAGCGAAAAGCAAAATCAGTATTAAATTTGTCTGCAGTAGTATTTGCCATATATCTACTATCATGCGGTGTGATGGCAACCAATATTTGTAAAGTTGAAAAGATATCCGTATATTGACGTTCCTCAATATATTGGTGCATCTGATTTAAAGCTTCTTTAGCATCGTGCCCATCGGCTTTTTCTTCAATCTGTAAAATTGGCAATCCGTTGATCAAAAGAGTCGTATCAAAACGGCGATTTTTGCGACCAGGAATAACTGCAGGCCGCTCAATTTGATTAACTATCTGATAAATTGTATCCCCAGCACCAATATTATCTTGATCAAATATCTTAAGATACACATGTTTACCATTATCCAAGTCCACTTCGACTTGAGAAATTCCATTCATACCGTACAAAAATTGTCCAGCTTGATATGGAGTTTCTAATTGTCCAATAATGACTTTTATTTGTTGAAATTCTGATTTAGTCAGTGGTGCATCTAGGCGATCTTGATTATGTTGCTCAACAATCCTTTTGAAATTAGCCCATAAATTATCAGTCGTTTTAATATTCGGAAGATAACTCCATTGTTTTGTTCCACCTAAATCAACCAAATGATTTATTAACTCGTCTTCAAAGTCTAGTTCATTAGTTTTTATCACAATTTAGTTCCCCCTAAACGAATGTAAAGATTAATTGCGATTGTAAATTTTCTTTTACATACTTGACTTTATCTTATCAAAAAAAGACCCCTAAATTACGAAATAACTGATTAAAAATCAATTCATTTTTGAAATTTTTAGAATAATAATACATTCATAAAAGTATAAAAATCTTGAATAATCTTAATAAACTAAAAATGCTCCTGATAAAAGTTTTCCAAAATGGAATTCTTTATCACGAGCATTTTTTATTTTAAAACAACTGCATAATAGCAATCACAACAATAGGAACCAACAAAGATGGCAATAAGTTCAAAACTTTAATCTTCCGGATGTTCAACAATCCTAACCCCGAAGCAAAAATCAGTACGCCACCGACAATCGTCAATTCCGTGATCATATTAGTATTGATTGAATTTTGTAGTAGCAATGCAATTACATAAATACTACCCTGCCAAGCAAACACAGCAACGGCCGCTAAGGCCATCCCGATACCAAAAGTTGATGCCAATACAATCGAAGTAATACCGTCCAACATCCCATTGGTAAATAAGAAAGTCGAATCATGATTCAAAGCTTCTTGAATCGGTCCCAAAATTGATAACGAACCGATGCAATACAACAGGATAGCAGTGGCCAAGCCTTCGGACAAATTTTTACCGCCATCAGCACTCTTCTTGGAAAATTTGCCTACCAGATTGTCAAAGTGTTTCTCCAGGTCAATCCACTGCCCCAACAATCCACCAATTGCCAAGCTCACGATGAACAAAACAGGATAGTGACTTTTCGACATATTTCCTATAACAGCATTGATTCCAATCATCATCGCGGCTAAACCTAAAGCTTGAGTCAATATCTCATTATATTCGGCTTTGATTCCTTTTTTAAAATAACTACCAGCAAAACTTCCACCAATAATCATCGCTACGTTAAAAGTCGTTCCTATCATGTTTATCCCCCCCCAATTATTATTTCGTTAATTATAAATTATAAACTCTCTAGTAGGTGGAGGGTCAACAAAAAGTTAATCGGTGATTGGAATTCTTATTTCCGTGACATATTTTGATAGGTCATCGGTGATGCCATAGTCAATTAATGTAGTCTCAATAGCATTGCCATTAATTTCAAAATTATGTTTTTGACAATAATCCATCAATTCTTGATATTCTTTTCCGGCTGTCTCATGTGTTCCATGAAATCTTAATCGTAAATATCGACCTGCTGGTAAGAACGATGTTGCTTTGTTATCGTCACCAGGTTCTAAGATCAATACCAATTCTGTATACTCACTAAATTTCCGTTGATTCAATTGTTCTTTGGAAATGGCTAAAGCTATTTT
This sequence comes from Candidatus Companilactobacillus pullicola, assembly GCA_019116025.1. Taxonomy (GTDB): domain Bacteria; phylum Bacillota; class Bacilli; order Lactobacillales; family Lactobacillaceae; genus Companilactobacillus; species Companilactobacillus pullicola. Next base: position 52,632 of record DXCM01000073.1, read on the forward strand.
ACCTAAAAAAATATTCTTATTTACTTTATATCTCTGTCGCAGTACTGAAATAGGAAGTTCGATATCCTCATTGGGACGATAATTTTCTTTCAAAGTTATAACCGGTATATCGGGAAGTTCCACTAATTCAATTTTTCCCAAATTACTATTCAAAGCGTCTTCTACTTGTGAAAGTCTTGCCGAAATTCTAGTCTTAACATTTTGTAAAGTTGAGATTTGTCTCTCAACCTGATTTTGTTGTTCCCGCAACATAGCTTCCAATTTGGGAATGTCACGTGCCTCAAAAAAATCTTTAATTGAATCCAACGATAAATCCAGCGTTCGTAAATACGTAATAACATTAAGTCTTTCAAATTGTACCGTCGTGTAATAACGGTAATGCGTCTTAGGATCAACCTTGGCCGGCTTTAATAAACCCACTTCATCGTAATAACGCAAAGTCGATATTTTAGTATTAAATAACTTGGATAACTGTCCAATTGTAAATAATTGTTCCATTTTTCCGTCTCTTTACTTCTTCTACAAATATATTGTGAAATTTAATTCAATCCTTATAAAAATAATCCTCGATAATTGGAACAAATAAATTTTATTAAATTATATAATATAAATAATAATAGATATATTCAGTTATTGTTATATCTTTTTGGGGAGGAAGATATTAATGATTAATAAGTATAAATACATTCGAGGGATCTTGGTGGCTTTTTTTGCCGTGTTTATTTGTATTATTGCCTTTAGCAATAACACTTTAACAGTTAAGGCCGCTACAACTCAGAATGTTATCGATAATACTAATAAAATTGATGACGGATACAGCAATTGGGTGCCAGCCACTTCAAATAGAGGTCTTGTTGGTTCTATTCCAATTAGTGCTAGTAATAATGTTTCACTAGACTATACTTTTGGATCAGCACGTAATAGTTCTGGTAATGTAACTAGTGGTGACGATACTATTACGACCGGCGCATCCAATATAGGCTTGAATACTGGCTATGGTTCCGGATATAGTTATTATTCTAAAATCAATGTTTTTATTAATAATAATGGGAAATATTATAGTATCCTCCATCAAGGTCAAAACTCTTATATCAATGGTAGCCCTCAAAAAACCTCAGATTCATCATTTGACTATGCGCTTGTTACCGGTACATATGGATCAACGGCCAATTATTACAGTAGCCAGGCACTGATGGTTAAAATGGATCAAAAAGTCCTTATGCATACTACTGATAGTAATGGTCGTCTAGTCTTAAAAATTGCTGGATACTTAACTGGTACTGCCGCCGCCGGTGCCTATGCCGAAGTAGTACTAAGACCATCATCTACAGGTGCTCCTGTTGTTCAAAGAGAACTTTATGTCTACAGTCCTAATAAGAAAGTACAATTTCAACCATATTTTGGTGAAGATACAGCAATGAATGAAGACAGCAGAATCTATGACTCTTCTACCAATACCAACGTAGATGCCATTGGTGATGATGTTCCACTTTTTGCTATTGGTGGAGGCCAAGGACTTTACATCAATAATGCTAAGAATACTAACAGTAGTAAATCTAAACTATTTGTCACTAATAATGTTCCCGGTGGCTTCGAAAACTTTATGGGTATTGCTTTCTCAAGTAGTTACTCTCCAGATATCAAAGGTAAACCCCTTAGTGCTAATGCTGGTAGCGTATTAACGCCAAACCTTAAACCAGGTGGTAGTGATCCTGGTGATACTGATAAAAAGGCCGGACAACCACTCCTATTCGCTAAAACACAATATGGAGGTTCTGATCTCATTGCAATTGTGGATGCTGATGGTCGTCAAAATTCTGCATATACCTTGAGATGGCCTTACCAAACCTTAGATACGGGTGCCACCGGTCATTACTCCTCAACAATAGGTGCAACAGTCTCTCCTTATGCTGTACCTATCGTAACCAAAACTTATACCAATAGTAATCAAAACTCTGATGGAACAAATAACGTTGGTGACACGCTCCACTTTAAACTTAAAGTAGTCAATAATGGTCTAAATTCACATTGGAACTTGAGTAAAATAGTTGATAGTTTACCTAAGGGATTACAAATAAATCCAAATACTATTAACTATACTGTCACCCATGCGGTACCATCAAGTGACACTGGTTCCAATGAACATGATATAGATCAAGTTGTTGATAGTGGCTTTATACCATCCTCTTCAGTATCAGGTAATAAATTTGAATTTGAACCTAACACTGTAATTCCTGACAAGGGTACTTACACTGTTAATCTTAATGCCACAGTTACCTTTGATGCCGCAGGCACTGGTAGTCTAACTAATACTGCTTCCTTCTCAGGTAATAACCAGACCTCAAGCGGTGTAGCTCTTGATACTACTACTGACTATACTGATCAGGTAAAAATTCCTATAAGAAATCCTAATCTGAATATTTCATTTGATAAGAAATTACGTAACGTTACTAAAAATACTAATTTCTCTAATACTGAAAGTGGCTCTAAAGGCGACATTATTGAATACCAAACTACGATTCATCCTACCGGTACCGATACCATAAAGAGCGCTACTTTCAACGATACCTTACCAGATGGAATCAAATTAGTACCTGGCAGTATTACTGTAAATGGCGTTAAACAGAGTTACAATACTGATATTGATGGTCTTAAATTAGGTGCTATCGCAAGTGGCAGTTCAGTACCAATCGTCTTTCAAGCCAAGGTTACATCTCCCCTTGAACTAACCGCTACCAATATTGCCGTCTTGAACAATATTCAAACAGCTTCTGGTAAAACATATAACAATCGTCTATCGACAGCTGCTATTTTAAATATTTCCGCAACAGCCCCAACAATGCAATTTGAAAAAGTCCCTAGTTCAATAGAATTTGGAACTATCAATAGCACTGGTTCTGAAAGAGTACTCCCTAATATCAGAACTGATGGTCTGTTAGTCATAGATCATACTAGTGATAATCCTTTCCAAATTACTGTAGGTTACGATAATAACGGTGGGGGTTCTATCGTAAATCAAAAGGACAAAACAACGAAACTAATTCAAGACAACAATGATGCCATTTATCTGAATCAAGCCAACGATGCTAATAAGGAAAATTGGGTACCTCTTTCAACCGGTGGTATTCCAATCAAAAGTGAAGGTTTCTCTGGATCTTATACAGGAGAAAACTTTACTAAGTATGTTGATTTAGGTAAGTGGAAATTGCGTGTTCCTGGAACAGCTTCCGCTGGTCAATACTCGGGTACAATAACTTGGGGAATGCAAGATACTCCACAATAGGCACTTTATTAACTATAAAAACAACAATATCCAGTAACTCGAACTAAAGAGTTGCTGGATATTTATTTTTCCTCAAAAATACTAATACTCCACAGTTCTGACCAATCCGTGTATTATGCAACAAATATTTCAATCGTTCTGTTATAAAACTATTGCTACTTATGTATAATATCTATGGTATCAAAAATTTAAAAATATATTTTCACTTATTACGTAAGGTCATCGAAGCATATTTCATGAGGGAGGTTAATAAAAATTGTTAACAAAATATGTTCTACAAGAGATGCCTTTACTCGTCAGTCTCTTCTTTATTCTTGGCGTTTTTATTATTTACGAAATATTATTTGATGGAATAAAATCGGTCCTATCTATAAGGAAAATTGAGATTGAATCGAATATTCTCAAGGCTCAACTGGGTATTATGTACCTGTTCATTCTCTTATTCGGACTTCAAACTCTGGTTGTCAATCAGGAAACTACATGGATTTTCATAAATTTTCAAATTATTGCTTTAATATTCTGTGCTGTCTTTTTAGATGCACCGGTCAACTACCCTGTCTTCATACCAATTGTTTTAATATTCATGATTTTTAATTCTGCTATTTTTTACTGGGAATCGTGGTGTTTTGCTTTAACACTCTTTGCCTTTTATTTTTCACTTAAATATATCAAGAAAAAGCGAGCAAACTCTTTTCCATTTATTTATTACATTCTCGATGGATTATTGTTTGGTGTCATCCTCTGGACTTTGGCCAGAATCAAATTTTCATTAGATGTAACGACAATTTTTCGTCAAGTATCCTACCTAATCGTTTTCGAAATTTTCGTCTACAGTTACATTGGTTTCTTCGTGCGTGATATTCGAGTCAAACATACACTTTATGAATTTGCTCATTTAGATGCGCTGACTCATGTTAAAAATTTTGCGGCTTTTGATAACGATATTCACGCTCTATTCAATCAATATCAAAGTAACAAAATAGATGTCGCTATGATCATGTTCGATATTGACCATTTCAAAAGTATTAACGACCACTATGGACATTTAATTGGTGACAAAGTTTTGCAACAGGTTGCTGACATTACGCAAACAGTTCTGGCTGCCAATGATAATAACATTAGGTTTTATCGTACCGGTGGCGAAGAATTCAATATTATCTTACCTAGTTATAAGCTGACAGAAATAGATTCTATTACTCAAGAGGTCTTTTCTGCCATCAACAATTCTCAATTCTGTATCAACAACCAAACTGTCGACGTGTCTGTTTCCGTGGGTAGTTCTGAAATACGGGATTCTGATCTCACTTCGGATGAGTTTTATAGTCGGGTTGATGAGGCTCTTTATCAGTCCAAAAGAAATGGTCGTATGCGGATCACTAAAAGTTAAATGATATAAATAAAGACCAGTGCGGTTTTCATCTTTAGTTCTTGATGATTGCCGTACTGGTCTTTTTCTTAACCTTTGTTCTTTTTTGAATAGTTTTGGTTTCTATTCAGGATAACCATGGTTCTTTGCTGAATAGTGGAAACGAGCTACACAAGGGCAACCTCCTGTGGTTTGCTACAGTCCTGAAATTACACGCAAGGTTCGCGTGCGATTCCAGGACTTAGGCAAATCCTCGGAGGCTGAGCGCCCTTACTCCGCTCTCTATGATTGTTTCACCATTTCTGCACCTATCTCTGCTCTATCACAAATAACTGCAATAACGTACTCTATTGTCTCTGTATCATCCCAATCGGCTGACAAATCCAAATTAACTTCTCGTCCGTCTTTTAACTTTATTTCCAAATAATATGGTGTCGGCAAATTGAACATAATTTTCTTGGGTGCATAAAATGAACCGCCTAATATATTGGCTGGTGCGTTCATTTCTCTTCCTACGACTACTCTCAATGATTTTATATCGTCATATTTAAAGGTCATCTGATCTTCACTAAAGGGCATCAATACTGACTGGAATTTGACGCTGAAATTTAAATAGTCGTAGCATCTGATTCCTTCTTCGGTAAGTTCCCAATATCCATAGAAATCCGATAAACTTTTGGCAAAAATCAAAGCACATATTACGATAACTGTGATTCCTAAAATTACTGCTAACAACGCTTGATGTGCAAATACTGCTATCACTAAACCAACTATCACGCCGACAGCTAAACTTATTGTCATTGGCACATAATTGATTTTGCGACCAAACTCAATACTATCCATTCTGATTCTCTCTTCTTTTTATACTATAGTAACCAATTCTATACTTTTCATATACACAATCATAACAAAAAATAAGACTGCACGTTGTATGCAGTCCTATCTTTGTAACTATTCAACTATTTCCAATCATAGTCAGTTGGATCATTTAGGCCCCTCCCAGTTGCCTTATCCAACATAATTCTTTGTTCGAAGTGTGCTACATTACGTTTCGTTTCCTTGACCATATCTGGGTTAACTGAAACATAATCAATACCACATCTAATTAAGAAGTCGGTGAAGTCTGGATACTCTGATGGTGCTTGTCCACAAATACCAACTGTCTTACCATCTTTGTGAGCTGTTTGAATCAAGTGATTGATAGCACGTTTAACAGCTAGGTTACGCTCATCGAACAAACTAGCAACTGTATCATTGTTACGATCACAGCCAAGAATCAACATTGCCAAATCGTTTGATCCGATTGAGTAGCCATCAACATACTTGTTAAATTGATCGGCTAAAATAATATTTGTTGGAATTTCAGCCATCATGTATACGTGGAAGTCAGCACTACGTACGAGGCCTTCGCCACGCATAATATCGGTGACTTTTTGAGCTTCGTCAACAGTTCTAACAAATGGAATCATGACATTCAGGTTCTTCAAACCAAATTCATTACGTACTTTCTTAACAGCAGCTAATTCAAGTTTGAAGGCTTCGATATATTTAGGGTCGTAGTAACGAGAAGCACCACGCCAACCTAACAAATCAGCTGGCTCATGTGGTTCATACTTGTCGCCACCCTTTAAGTTACGATACTCACTAGACTTGAAGTCTGAGAAACGTAATACCATTGGACGAGGAGCCATAGCACGGGCAACTTTAGAAATTCCGTCAGCTAACATGTCGACAACTTTTTCTGGATGTCCTTGCTCGATCAAATACAGTGGATGCTCATGAATAAAGGTTGTCCATAAGAACTCTTCACGCATCAAGCCAATTCCGTCAGCTGGTAATGTTGAATATTTGTCAGCCAAATCAGGATCACCAAGGTTCATCATGACACGTGTAGCTGTTGGAGCAAATGTTTCGGCGGCAACTACTTGTCCACCTTGGGCAGCAGGTTCTGGTTTCTTAAGCATGCTCTCAACTTTACCCATGTAAACAATTCCGTTAGTAGCGTCAACTGTAACAACATCGCCTGTCTTCAAAACATCAGTTGCGGCAACTTTCATACTCTTTGTACCAACGATACATGGAATCTGCATTTCACGAGAAACGATAGCAGCGTGACAGGTCATACCACCATTATTAGTTACAATGGCAGCGGCTTTCTTCATGGCTGGAACCCAATCAGGTGAAGTCATCAATGTAACTAAGATCTCGCCTTCCTTAAATTGATCAATATCTTTTGGATCATCAATAACGTGAACAACACCACTAGCTAATCCTGGACTTGCTGGTAATCCACGAACCGCAACTTTAGCGTCTGATTCTGCAACCACGTTATCATCCCCATCGTTATTTTTATTCTTCTTACGTTGTGACCATACTGTCTCTGGACGAGCTTGGACGATCCACAATTTATTAGTATTGCTATCAAGAGCATATTCCATATCCATGTAGCAACCGTAGTGACGTTCAATTTCTTTTACATAGCCGGCTAATTCGATTACTTGGCTATCAGTAAGTGCTTGCTCATCTTGTAATGCCTCTGGAACAGGCTCTTCTTTTGTACCTCCATCAGGAAGTCTTACTAATTGAATAGGTTTCTTAATAATATTCTTTTCAACAATCTTCATTGATTGTTTATCAATAACAAAGTGATCTGGTGTAACCTTTCCTAAAACGATGTACTCACCTAAACCATAGATAGCGTCAATAACGATCTTGGATTCATCACCGTTAGCAACGTTAACTGAGAACATGATACCTGATGCCTTAGAGAAGACCATCATTTGAACGGCAGCTGACAAAGCAACTTTTTCATGTGGGAAGTGTTGCTTGTGTCTGTAGTATGTTGCACGATCTGTAAAGAGTGAGGAGTAACATTGCTGTACACGGTTAACAACGTCATCGGCTCCTTTAATATTTAGATAAGATTCTTGTTGGCCAGCAAACGAAGCATTAGGTAAATCTTCGGCTGTAGCAGATGATCTAATAGCTACGAATGGATCTGTCTGTCCCATCTTGTCAGAAAGCTCGGCATATGCTTCCTTAATATCATCAGCCAAGTCACTTGGCATCGTTGCTCCGACGATCAAATTACGGATTTGTTCACAAGTCTTGTGAAGTTCGTCTGAATTCTCGTAGTCATTTATACTCTCCAATAATGCGTTAACCTTATCGTTTAATCCGGTTTCTTGCATGAAGTATTGATATGCGCGTGCGGTTGTTGCGAAACCATATGGTACCGGTACATCCATTGATGAAGTCATTTCTCCCAATGAAGAAGACTTTCCACCAACTAAATTAACATCCTTACGGTGTAATTCATTGAACCATAGAACATTTGCAGTATCGCGACTACTCATGATAATATTGCCTCCTTTTATATTCTCCGATTTGAATCTATTTCTATATAGATGAAATCGTCTCTTGTAAGCGATTTCATTACAACCACATTATAGTTCATTTAATCACAAATAGTAACTATATTTGGAAACTTTTTAGTTCAGAATTCTATCTTAATTTTATTGATATATAGCGTTGTTTTCGTCACAATCGCTGTTATCACTGGTATATACAGCTATATTGATTAAATTATATTAATTAAAGTATTCATATTTTACGGTTATTATAAAAAGTTCATTCAATCACAAAATTCTTCAAAATGCAAAATAAAGATTTGCTTAACTTGCCGTCCTCCACAAAAATTACTTCTATTGCTTGTATGCTTTTAAATATTAGATAGTAAGACAGTAGTGAATTAAAGTTATTTCATCAATATATATTTAAACCAAATTTTTTTAGAAACGATAAATCACTAAGTATAAATTTGTGCTGAAACCAATCGGGCTTGTTGCTCCAGATTAATATTCTGCCCTGTTATTTGTATACTTTCAAATTACTAAATAGCAAAAATAACATTTACTCAAAATTTTAGATAGATTCACAGATACTACGCCCTTTCTTATGACAGAATTCATAAAAATCGTTTGATTACACGTAACTAGAACCATTTAAGCATCGCAGCTTTATTAAATAGAATCAGAAATATAGTCGGTAGAAGAAAATCTGTGGGCCCTCAGTGGTGAAGTTCTGGTTAGCTTGCGAAGCAAGGTTACCAGAAGACCGAACTTGAAGATCCATGATTTTGCACGAAGTGTAAAATTATTAGCTTCAAGTCGTGTCCACCACGTTCCAGAGGTCCACAGATTTTCTTCTACCGACGGCATCCTTCCACTACATCAAGATAACAAAAAAACAGTACCTATTCAAAATTCAAATAGATACTGTTAATTTTTAGTATTTAATTTTTAGATGAATCAAAAGATTACATCATGCCGCCCATTCCACCGGCTGCAGGGTTAGCTGCTCCAGCGGCTGCATTGTTATCCTTTGGTTCTGGCTTGTCAGCAACAACTGCTTCTGTTGTTAACAATAGTGATGCAACACTAGATGCATTTTGCAATGCTGAACGTGTTACCTTAGTTGGGTCGATGATTCCGGCGTCAACCATGTTCTCCCACTTGTTAGTTGCAGCATTGAAACCAATTTCGTTATCTTGGTTCTTAATGTGTTCAACGATAACTGAACCTTCAAAACCAGCATTTTCAGCGATTTGACGTAGTGGTTCTTCAAGAGCACGTGCAACGATATTGATACCTGTTTGTACGTCTCCTTCTTCTTTAAGAGCTGTAACCTTGCCAAGTACATTCATCAAAGCTGTACCACCACCAGCAACGTAGCCTTCTTCAACAGCGGCACGTGTAGCATTTAGGGCATCTTCAATTCTGTATTTGCGTTCTTTTAGTTCTGTTTCAGTAGCAGCACCGACTTTAACAACAGCAACACCACCAGCTAATTTAGCTAGACGTTCTTGTAGCTTTTCCTTGTCAAAGTCAGATGTTGATTCACTGATTTGCTTCTTGATTGTTTCAACACGTTCCTTGATGGCGTCCTTGTTACCGGCACCTTCAACGATTGTTGTGTTGTCTTTTGTAACTGTAACCTTACCAGCTTGACCTAATTGATCCATTGTTGTGTCTTTTAGTTCAAGTCCAAGGTCAGAAGTAATAACTGTACCACCAGTCAATGTAGCGATATCTTCAAGTTGAGCCTTACGACGGTCACCAAAACCAGGAGCCTTAACAGCAACAACGTTGAATGTACCACGGATCTTGTTCAAAACAAGTGTTGGTAGAGCTTCACCATCAATATCATCAGCGATGATCAATAGTGACTTACCTTGTTGAACAATCTTTTGTAGCATTGGTAGGATATCTTGAATATTTGAGATCTTCTTGTCTGTGATCAAGATGTAAGGATTGTCGAGGTCAGCTTCCATCTTGTCATTATCTGTAACCATGTATTGTGAAATGTATCCACGATCAAATTGCATACCTTCAACAACATCAAGTGTTGTATCAATACCCTTTGATTCTTCAATTGTGATAACACCATCGTTACCAACTTTTTCCATGGCATCAGCAATTAATTTACCAGTTTCTTCACTAGCTGATGAAACTGAAGCTACTTGAGCAATATCGCTCTTGCCTGAAACCTTGTGTGAAATCTTGTGAAGTTCATCAACTGCAGCGTTTGTAGCCTTTTCGATACCAGTTCTGATACCAACAGGGTTAGCACCGGCTGTAACGTTCTTCATACCTTCTTTAACAATTGCTTGTGTCAAAACAGTAGCTGTAGTAGTACCGTCACCGGCAATGTCATTTGTCTTTGAAGCTACTTCAGAAACTAGCTTTGCACCCATGTTTTCAAAGTGGTCTTCTAGTTCGATGCTCTTAGCGATTGTAACACCATCGTTTGTGATTTCTGGTGAACCGTAACTCTTTTCAAGAACAACGTTTCTACCCTTAGGTCCGATTGTTGTCTTAACTGTGTCAGCTAATTTGTTAACACCGTCCATCATCTTTGAACGTGCATCTTCTGAAAACTTAATTTGTTTTGCCATTAAATTCCA
>DXCM01000074.1 GCA_019116025.1 Candidatus Companilactobacillus pullicola
TTGCTATTGTGTCATTCATTAGAATAACTAAAGTATAACATTCTTAGAATTTATCACAAATAATTATTTATGTTGTATCTTATTTTATTTTTGTAAAGAAGATGAGGATACCTGGCTGCTTGACTGTCGAGAAGAATTATTAATTAAACTTGTTTTTTTACTATTAGTTGAACTATTTTTTTCACTTGAACTATTCTTTAAACTTAAAGAAATAGTGCTACTAGAAGAAATAGATGAACTTGTTGAATGATAGTTTACATTTATTGAATTCATGTGTGTTGAGTCATTGGTTACCGTAACATAGTGATTTTCTAGTTCAGTGTCATTAGGCAAGTCAGTCAATGTGTATGTTCCAAGAGGGATATTAGATAAACTGCATTTACCATCTGATCCAATAGTCATTTTTCCAAAGCATTGTTTACCATTCATAAGACTAATTGTCTTACCTTTCCAAGATGAAGGTAAATTGTTGAATGTTACGTTTAGTGTTCCATTAAGGTTGAGAGCTTTGGTTTGGTCTGGAGTTACTAATGTGAAGTTTGAGTCATAAACCAAACCTGGATTTTTTTGCTGAATTTTTTGAACGATTGCATAGACTTGGCTATACGAAGACTTAGGCATTAAATACCATAAGAAATTAACTACTTTATTTTGATTTTGCTGTACTTCTTGTGAAATTGAAGGACATGGAGCTTTACCAATTTCATTCATGATAGCGGTATAGTCATAACCAGAATCAACAGCCGCTTTAGTAATTAGGTCCCAAAGATTAAGTAATTTACCATCAAGGTCTTTTTCTTTATGTTGTTTAGCAGCATAAAGTTGCTGGCGATCCATATTGTACACCTTTGTCCAGCCTTTGTATGTCATTTTTTCGACCATATCTTGAAGTAAAACTAATCCGACATGTTTTCCTCTTCCACCGTTATGTGGCAAAATTTGATCCCAAGACCAATTATTTTTAACTAGAATATCATGAATGCTAGTTTCCATTCTTTCTTTATTGGCACCTCTTCCACCCATATAGTTCCATGAATAAGTATCTGCGCCTTGAGAATTACCATTAAAAAGAACGTGATAATACATATAATTTCCAAGGATATTATTTGAAACTTCGACGGTATATTGGGAGCCTATTTTCATTTCTCTTGTTTGGTATCCATGTCCTGTTTCATGAAATAGTAGCCAATTAGGTTGTAGCCAGGCGGGGTCATTGCAGCTACTTACTTCGGTTTTTGAACTACCATAACTTCCCCCACCTGCCCCTTTAATGTTAACAGTGTAAAAATATTTGCCAGGAACTAGTTTATTATATTCTTCGTTAGCATTGGGTAATAGCCCTGCAATTGTATTATATGTTGGATATAGGACATCATCATAGAAATGAAGAACGTCCATTAAGTTATGACAAATGTACTTTTGTCCTTGAGGTACTGGTTTAGGTTGTCCCTTAGCATTATATCCCAAAGGTGCTTTATCCATATTTTCAACATAACTTTGTGCGTCGGCTGGAAGTAAGATTTGAAATCCATTTCCTTGAACTAAGGCGTAGCTATCTTCTCGTTTCCATTGGTTCATAAAGTTATTTTGATTACTATTAGTATAACTAAATATAGGAAGATCATTATAAGAGCCTTGGATTTTTACATTACATGATATTTTATCAGATGTATTTATTCTCGGAGTGCGAATAAATGGGACCAAGTCAACATCATTGGCTTTATCTTTAATTGGTTTTCCATTTCTATTAGTTTGTGGAACAGGAGATTTAGGTACCTCAATGGTTTCAGTAGAATGTGCCTGTACTTTTTTATTAATTGTTGCAGGTCCATTATTATTGAGTAACTGGATTGTAAATTCAGTATTTGAATTATTTGTAATTGTAAGAACGCTGCCTGGTTTTAAGATATACCCTAAGGGTTGACGATCTTGATAAATTCCCTTGGTACTTTGTCCGGTGGGTTGTGGAGGTAGCGTATATATGCTTTGGGTTTTAGAGATAACGCTTGATGAAACGCTATAACTATTAGGAGCAGCTGCATTAATAGTTTCTGAAAACATTAATGGAAGCATTAAGGCCATTCCAGAAAGAATGATCTTACTTTTTTTACCTTTCATATAACTTAATTCCTTTCCATTTGATTTAAATAGTGAAACATTTTATTACTAAAGGAAAAGTAGTAAGAATAACATATAATCACATCCTTTTCTTTTTTCTCCCTTGACTCTAAGATAAAGAAGATTTTAGTTAAGGGGGATTGATGTTCACTAAAAAGTTAAAATGACCGTTTTTGTGAACAAAAATGAAAAATGGATATAATTAGTGGACTGCTTATAAAAAAGAGATAAGATTACTAGTTAGTAAATCTCATCTCTTTTTAGGACTCCCATATTTAAGGATTTCGGGAAATAGGATTATTTTTTTGACTTTTAAGCCAAATTTTTTTCTTTATTAATCGACAGTCATCTAGTTCTGGAGAAGACCAAGGAAAAAACTTCTTAATGGTTACATCTTTTGAGGAGTAAGTGTTAATTGCTGCAATCGTGTCTAAATCGGCGAAGAAAAAACGGCTAGTGTTACTCGGAATGTCGTATTCTTCAACAAGGACATTTCCTTGATCATTAACCATGACGTACATTAGTAATTAAACCTTTGTTTTAGATAATTTTTAGTATGTTGGGGTAAGTTACTAAAACGAGTCGTTTTTACTAATTTTCCGACATAAACTTCACGCTTCTTATTAGTTCGATCGCATGTAATAAGGGTTAGAGTAGCTTTTTTCGTTGGGGTTAAAGCTGAATAATCCATAGGAGATATAACTTTTTTAGAAGTAATTTTGTAAGTGTAGTTTTGGTTAAAATCAGTAATATTGATTTTACTTCCAAGATGAACATATCGATAAACTGGACTAAACAATGCTTTTTTGCTGTACCGCACATTATGTGCTGCAAGGATATAATTTCCTTTACCCATTTCTTCATTTGGATAAAGTGTTGAAGCACATAGGGCAAATATTGTATTATCAACCCCTTGTGCAATTGGGGTACTCAAATCAATTCTCTCATTGTATATTGCACCAACCACATGAACTTCTGGGTGATAGATTCTTGCTTTCGTAACGTTAAAAAGATTAATCAATTTAACACTGTCCCAATCGTAAGGCACATTATATGATGTTTGCCGTTCAATTGTAGGGTGAAAACTTGTAATCATAAAGTTTGTGATCGGGATACTAAAGATAAATAGAAGTCCAATAACCGCTATTATGCTCCCAAGAATGTATCTTAGACGTTGTTTCATATTGTATTCTCCTTTTACAGTAATTTAAAGAAGATAACGTAGATAATAACGGCAGCAAGAATACAAAAAACGCCAATGATTTTAAGAAATAAACTGGTAGATATTCCCACAGATGGAAGAGTAGCTTTTTCTAAATTAGCATTTATTGTATACTGAAAAAGTTGCTGATAGTTACTAATGGTTTGTACGGAAATCCTTAAATTACTTTTGCTAGTGAATTTTGATTGAATGGTTTGATAAGGCTCTACCCTATTTAGACGAAAAATATAAAAAGGACTATTAGGAATGAAGATAGGATACGCACGAGTGTCAACCGTTGATCAAAACTTAGTACGACAAATTGTTCGGTTAAAAGAAGAACAAGTTGATTTGATTTATAAAGAAAAATTGTCGGGTAAAGATATGGAACGTCCGCAACTGAAACGTTTGTTGAAAAGGTTAACTAGTGAGGACGAAGTGTATGTAGTTAGTTTGGATAGGTTAGGTAGGAATAGCGATGATATTACTCGGATTATCAACCAAATAACAATAAAAGGAGCGTTTTTAAATGTATTAGACTTACCTACTTTTGAAGGAATTAAGGATCATAATTTAAAAAGATTATTAACAAATTTGATTTTGGAAATAAAAAAATATGATGCTGAACAGGAGCGAAAAATGATTCGTGAAAGACAGCGTCAGGGGATTGAACAGGCTAAATTGGCTGGTAAATACAAAGGGAAAAGGATCCAATATAGTGCTGATTCCCCTAAGAAAAAGAATCGGGAGATTTATTTCAAAACAATCGAAATGTTAAAAAATGGAATTCCTAAAACAAAAATTGCTAATAGGCTAGGAATTTCAAAGCAAACCGTTTATAATATCCTAAGGAGAGATCAAGGATAACTTGATTTTTAAACCAAAAAAGAAAGGGTAAAACAATGACAATTAAGCTCAAAAGGTTTATTATTACTGCCTTTTTAAGTGGTTTGATTGGAACAATTGGTTTACTAAATAATGGCTCCTCAGCTAAAGCAATATGCCAAATAGGGTAGAGCCTTAATAGACGAAGAATATTCTAGCATATTTATCATTTTTCAGTTAAGTAAATGCTTAGTATTTATGAAGTTTAATTTATTAAAAAAGCTGCAGTTAGTTTTTTTGCTAACTGCAGCTTTTTAGATTCTAGTCAGAAGATTACCCTTTAGGATTTGTTATTCAGCAATTTGTTGTTGGGATTGTTGCCACCAATCATTTTGCTCTTCCTGTTGTTCTTGCTGGGCAAAGTTACTTGAAGACCGTGAGCTTGATGATGACGATGAACTGCTGCTTGAACTTGATGAATGCCAACTGCGATCATTGGTTGCCGGAGCATGGTCATCGTTGATCAACTTATCTAAGATCACGCATGGCAATCCGTGATTGTTGGTTTCCAATGATTGGCGTAACTTAGCGATCACTGCGTCTGATTGACCATATAAATTATTCTTTGAAATTTCATGGGCAATCATTCCGGTTACTTCAGGAGCCGCGAAAGAAGTTCCGATTCCAAAGTTATATTGGGTTCCATGACCGCCATATGTTAATAACCAATCTGTTGGAATAAAGGCTTGATTTGGATTATGGATTCCTGTTCGGTTGGAATCGCCGCCGGGTGCATATACCGAATCTTTTGAGTAGCATGAATATTCAGCCCGTTCACCTTGATTACCAGTGGCAGCTACTTGGATAATTCCCGGAACGCTTGCTGGTAAACTGACTCCTTGGCCGACGGCATGTAATTTTGAATTATTTTTATTAATGTAATCCGTCATTGCTTGCGGATTGTTTAAATTAATACTTTCATTTCCCGCAGCGACTACGACGGTACTCCCATGTTGCTTAGCATATTGAACGGCCCGGGTCCATGCTTGGTATTCAGGCATATCGTTATTGGCCCGGCCATTCATGTAACCGCCTGTTAAAAGACCGTAGCGTCCTAAACTTAAATTGATTACATCGTCACCATTATTAACAGCTTTGATTAGTGCTTTTAAGACCCATGAGGAGCTGCAGCCTTTCTGGGAGAAGACCCGGTATTCGTCAATTGTTGCATTGGAGTTCACGCCGACCATCTTATCGGTCCCGGCGATCAAACTAGTAACAGATGTTCCATGACCGATTCGATCATTGGTATCACTCGGATTACCGGATTCATCATAATCTTGATAATTGAATCCGCCGCGCGGAACGAAATTTTCGGCATATCTGATTCGGGAACCTAACTGATGACGGTATTCATCAGTAATGCCACTGTCAATGATTCCAATTTTGACATGGGATTGAGTATCATTGACATAATTATCAGGATTTTGGGTCATCATGTGCATGTTCCATTGCCGGTTCCAGAAATACTTATTTACTGGACTGTTAAAAGTTGATCGCGATGGAATGGCCGTCGGGGTATACGAGTTGTTTGCTTGATTATCAGGCGTTTGCACATCAGCATGGGTATCTTTTTCAATTTTCTTTTCTTGATGTTGATTTGTCCGATCAGTTTCGATCCAGCCAATTTCAGGAACAACGGATTTAACCTTGATTCCTTGGTTTTCAATGTATTTCACCGTGTCGTCGACCGTTTGTTTTTGATTATTTTTCGTCAAAACAAAACTGGTCGTTGTATTCGGAATGACCGATTCTTTCTTTTCAATTGGCATTTGCGAATTTGGTGAAAGGTGTCCGCTGTGAGCTTCAGCCGCTGAAACTGGAGCGGTCATCAATAACGATGAGCAAATAAGTGATGTTGAGAATAAGTTAAACAGTTTGATTTTTTTCATAGTTAACCCCTCTTTCATGAATTTAATTGGTTAAGAGAGAATAAAAAATAATATCCTGAATTCCTTTCCTTTTATAAATTTCTCCCTTAACATTAAATTAGCTAATTTATTGATAAAAAAAGTAAGTATGTTCACAAAAGTGAACAAATTAACACTTATGTGTGCATAGAGGGAGTTGTATTTATGGAAGAGAATTATGGGAAGATAATTTCTAATATTAGAACGGCTAAAGGAGTTCCTGTTAGAGAATTGACATCTGGAGTTTGCGGTAGAACTGCATATTCAAATTTTGTGATGAACCGAACCAGAACTTCAATAAATAATTTTGAAGAGTTTTTAAACAGGCTTCATGTAAGTTTTGCGGAATTCAAATACATTGCGAATGGGTTTGAAACAGATTATGAGCAGCAATATGTAGTTGATTTACAAAAAGCAATTGCTCGCAGAGATGTTCAAAAAATAGAAAAGCTTTTAAAAAAAGTAATTAATTATTGTCATATTTACAACGATGAAAAATATAAGCATTTAGCTTGTATAACAAAATTAACTATAGATAAATTAAAGGGAAATCAATTAAACGAAAGCGCTAAAAACATTATCACTAATTATTTAATTAAGTGCGAAACATGGACTCACTATGAGTTGATGATGTTTAACAATGCGATGTTTGCTTTTTCACTTGATCAAATTCGTGCATTTCGAGAAAAGGTAGTCCATAATCTTGAAAAATATCAAAATTTGAGGGTTTATGGCAGTGAAAGTTTTCGAGTGTTGATCAATATGTTGATGGTTTTTATTGAAAGTCATAGTTATCATGATATTCAAATTACAATGGGCTTGATCAATAATTACAGTCTAAATGAAGATATGCTATTTGAAGAAACTCTCCGTCTTTATTTTTCTGGAATATTAAAACTAATTAATCGTGAATGTAATGATGGA
>DXCM01000075.1 GCA_019116025.1 Candidatus Companilactobacillus pullicola
ATTCTTCCAAAATTTTGTAAATTCTGGTGTTCAAAGCGTTTTGATCAAAACTACTCAAGGAAGCGCTAATGGATCTAACTATTTAAGTCCTAAAGCATTAACTCAAACTAGAAATGCAATTAAAGCTGGAATGAACGTTGGATTTTATCATTATTTCTTAGCAATCAGCGTCACTGATGCAATTAACGAAGCAAAATTCTTTGAACAATCGGTTACTAATTTAGGTTATGGAAAAGATACACCGCTTTGCGTTGATGTTGAGGATCCATCATTAAATACGTCGGCAGTAGCAAGCTATGTTGATACTTTCATTAATTACCTTGAAACACAAGGTTATACAAATGTATTCCAATATAGTATGGCTAGTTGGTTCAACCAAGGTATTCTTGATGCTAATAAGTACCCGACTTGGGTAGCTAGCTATGGATCAAGCGATTGTGGAGCAAGAGGTAACATTGTCGCTTGGCAGTACACATCAAGCTGGGGCGGTGGTTCTCAAGACATGAGCTATGATTGGGGAGTCTTTGATAAGCAACCAGCCAAAACTGAAGCAACCACACAACCTAAAGTTGAACCCCAAAAGCCTAAAGTAGAAAATGTTATCAAATTAACTGAACAAACACATCCAGTTGACAGATTAGGCATTGAACGACCTGAAACGTATGAGGCAGGATCAACTTGGAAGAGCTCAGATATTAGATTGATAAATAATGAACCTCATTATCAAATTGCTACTGATATTTTTGTTCCTCTTTCAAAGACGACTTTTAAGGATTTTATTATCGTTAAATATATTGATGATTCACCGGCACCGGTCTTCAATAAGAATGGAAAGCGTGTACAGAATGCGTCTGTCAGCACTACCAAATCTTTTAAAATTGATGGAGTTAGAATCATTAACGGAATTCCAATGGCAAAAATTGCTACTGATCAATTTATTCCGCTTGAGTATACTTCTGGATCAAAATTTGAATAGTAAAGACTAGACAAATATAATAATATGCGTTATCTTAAGGTTGTTCATTGACGTGGACAATATTGTAAACTACCTCGATTTTGAACTAGCTTTGATAGTATTAAAAAAGGCCCATCATCTATTAATTTAGGTGGTGGGCTTTTTTTTGTTACTTATTTGAATTTAAAGTGTCACTTCTTTCTAAAGTTTCAATTTGAAGACTTAAAGTTTTTCTTTCATCGTCATCTAGCTGTTCCATATAGGAATCTTGTAATTTTTTTATTGCTTTTTGTAATATAAAATAATTCTTGCCATTTGAACGGGAGTTATTTTTCGTGATATAATGCAAAAAGAGAGTCATGGTTGGTCAGCTTGCTGACACCATGGCTCCCTTTAGAGGTTTTTTCTGTTTACAATAGGCCAAAGAAATGTAATAATTCAACGGTTCCAATGGTTAAATAGCAAACAGCTACTATTACTTCAAACATTAGTGCAATACCTCCTAAATCATTGATTTGGAGGTTGGAGGATTGGTTAGATCATAACCTCCAATTAATATTTAACCATTAAATCTATCAGTTTACAATTTATGTAATATGTATTATATTGTATATGAACATTAGTGTTATATCTTCTATTGATTTGGTTAATCAATGGTCTGACTTCTATCTGCTGGTTACAGATAGATCTGTCTATAGTTAAATGCTGTCCTTTTCTCTCTCGTTTTTGCTGTGGCTGGGAAAGGGACTTTTTTTTTACAATTATACAGATAATAAAATAAAAAACTTGACATTTTTACTTTCGAGAGTATTACAATAAGTATAATGTTTTTAGGAGGTAAGCATATGAAATATCGTATTCAACTAAATACGGATTCACAATTGTTTACCGTTTCAGATAAAAACAACGCAAATGTTTCAGCAAACGGTAAGACAATTTCAGAAGCCGTAAACAAACTTCAAAATAATTAAAAACGACTCTCACTCTATAATTTTTAGAGTGAGTTTTTTTATTGAATTAATAAAAATCGCTAGTCAGTTAAGACTGGCGATTAAACTTATACTCCCACTTTGTGTGTCATGAGTGTGTCACGACTTAAAATTAGTGCTTGAAAAGCTTTGGAAACACTGGTATTATAATACTTGATGTTACTACGGGTACAGTTCTCGTAGTTCGCTTTTATACAGTTTTGAAAGTGTTGGTCGATTGGATCAACGTTTTTTTGTATCAAATGATGTGATATCTTCAGAATAATTATTGTTATTGATAATTTTATGTGCTATCATGTTTTTGCAAAAGAGGGACTAATTAGTTAATTGTTTTCAAGCGAGGTCAAATTTTGGTGTGAGTTGACTATTTCAATGACTAAGTCGCATCCTTTCTTATATTTTAAAAGTAAATTGAATATATTAATGAGTGGATATTAATCAATTAGAGTGGTACCGCGGGAAATCTCGTCTCTTTCAATAAGGATATTATTGGAAGAGGCGTTTTTTTTATCTAATAGGAGGAAAATATGGATTTTAAAAAACAAGTAGTTGACGCTTTGGTCAAAGTTTTACCTGACGAAATTACAGAGGAACAAGTAACAAAATTAATTGAGAAACCTAAAACATCAGATCTTGGTGACTATGCGTTTCCAACATTTATTTTAGCTAAATCCTTACACAAGGCTCCAAATATGATTGCTGAAGATTTAGTAGGCAAAATTGAAACAACTGGCTTTGAGAAGGTCGTTAATACTGGCGCTTATATTAACTTCTTCTTAGATAAGAAAGCATTCTCAAATTCTGTTTTAACTGAAATTTTAACTGATAAAGATAATTATGGTAATGCTGATGAAGGTAAGGGACGTAACGTACCAATCGATATGTCATCACCTAACATTGCTAAGCCTATGTCAATGGGTCATTTACGTTCAACTGTAATTGGTAATTCCATTGCTAAGATTATTGCTAAATTGAACTACAATCCAGTTAAGATCAATCACTTAGGTGACTGGGGTACACAATTTGGTAAGTTGATCGTTGGTTATAAGATGTGGGGTTCAGTTGAAGAAGTTGAAGCTGATCCTATTAATAACCTATTGAAATATTACGTTCGTTTCCATAAGGAAGCTGAAGAAAAGCCAGAACTTGATGATGAAGCTCGTGCTTGGTTCAAGAAGATGGAAGATGGCGACAAGGAAGCTCTTGCTCTTTGGTCATGGTTCAAGGAATTATCATTGAAGGAATTCCAAACAATCTATAACCGTCTAGATGTTCAATTTGATCACTTTACAGGTGAATCTTTCTATAACGATAAGATGGATGCTATTGTTGATACTCTTGAAGAAAAAGGTTTGCTTCAAGAGAGTCGTGGTGCTGAGATCGTTGACTTATCACAATATGACTTATCACCAGCTTTGATCAAGAAGACTGATGGTGCCACACTTTACATTACTCGTGACTTGGCTGCTGCTAAATACCGTAAAGATACTTTTGACTTCGTTAAATCACTTTATGTTGTTGGTAGCGAACAAGCGGAGCACTTTACAAAACTTAAGATTGTTCTTAAGAAGATGGGTTATGACTGGGCTGATGATATTGTTTATATTCCATTTGGCTTGATCACAACTGGTGGTAAGAAGCTTTCAACACGTAAAGGTAATGTTATCTTGTTGGACAACGTTTTAAACGACGCGGTTGATCTTGCTAAGAAACAAATTGAAGAAAAGAATCCAGACTTGAAAGACAAAGATGCCGTTGCTGAAGCAGTTGGTGTTGGTGCGGTTGTTTTCCATGATTTGAAGAACGATCGTCGTGATAGCTTTGACTTTAATCTAGAAGAAGTTGTTCGTTTTGAAGGTGAAACTGGTCCTTACGTTCAATACACAAATGCTCGTGCTTTAAGTATTTTGAGAAAAGCTGATGTTGACTACTCTGATGCTAAAGATTTAGCTGTTACAGATGAAAAAGCATGGGATACTATCAAGATGCTTCAAGACTTCCCAGAAGTTGTTAAACGTGCTGCTAAAGAATATGAACCTTCAGTTGTTGCTAAGTATGTTTTGAAGCTTGCTAAGAGTTTCAACCAATACTACGCACACAGCAGAATTTTGGCTGACGACGAAGGTTTGAAAGCAAGACTTGCTTTAGTTAAATCAGTTTCAACAGTATTACAAATGTCATTAGCACTTCTAGGTGTTAAAGCTCCAGAAGAAATGTAGGGTGAATTAATTTTGGATAGAAAACTCTTTAGCGAATTATCAGAGATAAAAACGACCACGCTCGATTTAGCATGGTTGATATTAGCAATAGTCTTTGCCTATCTAAATTATGGGACTTACAATTTCTTATACGGTATTTTAGGTTTCATAGCTGTTTTCTTTATTCATTTATTTATCAATTTTCATAATAATTATATGGATTATCGGAATTCATCTAGTAAAGAATACCGTGACAAGATCAGTACGATCGGAATTAATCGCGAATCATTGGCAATAGTCAAAAAATGGATGTACGGTTTGGCCATTTTTCCATTATTGATTGGGGCGTTCTTAATTTATAAGACAGGTTGGATAACATTAGTGCTCGGTATTGTCGGTATCGGAGTTGGACTATTGTATTCAGCAGGTCCCAAGCCACTTAACTCCACAATGTTTGGAGAAGCAGTGGTGTCTATTGCCATTACCCAACTGATTCCAGTGACATACTCTTACTTAGGGTTAGCTGGAACTGGTAAATTTGATTCTAGTACAGCTATTTCTGTGATTTTGGTAAGTTTACCAAATACTTTCGCCTTTTTCTGTGCGGAACTCAGCAATGGCACGTCGGATCTAGAAGAAGATGTAAAAAATGGTCGTCATACATTAGTTGTCAAAATTGGCAAAACTAATGCTTTGAGTTTGTTTAAAGCTAGCTGGGCCTTAGCCTTCCTGTTAATTCCCATTTTAGCTATTCTCAAAGTAGTACCTTACATTACACTGTTACTCGTACTACTTTACCCAAATATATGGGATGATCTACGTCCATATCTAAAAGAACAGATAAAGACAAAGACATATCCTTTAGTAATCAAAGCTGTAACTAAGCTGGTGGTGGGATATATTTTATTAATTGCTGTCGGGGCGATTATAAAATTGATTATGTCCATCCTTTAGTACAGTCTAACCAAGAAAGTTATTTCACTCCTAAACTTTTTTGGACAAAAAGAGAGCTCATCTAATTGTCGGGATTAGATGAGCTTTTTGGTTGCTTAAAATAAGCACATATTAAATTATACATATCTTTCGATAATTTTGCTTCAATTATTTTTGAATTACCTGTGAAAGGTTCTTCAAAAGTCAATTTATCAGCAAACAATAACAGTTTACCATTTTTAGGTTCTGAGTTGTAGAGGGGATCGTTGACAATCGGCCAACCCATGTGTGACAAGTGGACGCGCAATTGATGAGTTCGACCAGTGAGCAAGTTTAATTTTAATAAAGCAAAATTGTTATTCTTTTTAATTACTTCATATTCAGTAATGGCAGTTAAACCATCTTTGGTTACCATTCTTTTACGTACATCATTAGGGTCTTGGCCAATTGGTAAATCTATCGTGCCAGAATTTGGTATTGATTGATTTAAATTAACAACGGCTAAATATTGTCGGTGCAAGGTCTTGCTGCTGAGCTGACGGTTGAAAATCGGTACTAAGTAAGGCGTTTTAGAAATGAGCACCAGTCCAGAAGTTTCCATGTCGATTCGGTGGACCATATAAGGATGGGCATTTGTTAAATAAGTTTCAACGTCGTTCATTAAGGAATCGTCTTCAGTCTTGAGGTTAGGGTGTGTTTTTTTGCCGGCTCGTTTATTGACGACAATAATATCATCATCTTCGTAAGCCACATCGATCTTTTCGTGACCAGGTAAGTAGTGCTGATCGGTTCGAGGTTCAAAATTGAACTTCAAGGTAATGATGTCGCCGTCTTTAATGACAGTATTGAAGGGATGATATATGCCATTAACGAGGACATCGTGCTGAATGCGGAACAGATGCTGCCATTTTTTAGGAATTAGCCATGTTTTTAGTAGTTGTCTTAAAGTTAAATTTCCGTAATTTTTTGAATGATAGGTGATTTTTTTTTGATACATTGAAAGGGTTCTCCTTAAATATTGACGACTAATTTAAAAAAAGTGCCAATAATGTGATAAAATTTGTTCTTATACAGAGGTATTTAAACAATGAATAATGAAAACAGGTTTTGGGATTGGCTCAAACCGAAATTACTAATTGCTTGGTCTTTTATTAAAAAGTATTGGAAAAGATTCCAAATTACTCGTTGGATTATCTTATTAGTTTTAACTGCAATACTGGTCTTAAGTAGCATTTGGACTTATAAAGCTAAGACATCAAATGTTGAAGATTTACAGTCATCGCTTCAAACTAAGACGACGGTTTTAGATAAAGATGGCGATGATGCCGGGGAATTATATGCAAACAAGGGGACATATGTTAGTTACGATAAAATTTCTAAAAATATCCAGAATGCGGTAATCTCCACTGAGGATCGTACTTTCTGGACTAATCCAGGTTTCAGTATTAAAGGTTACATGCGTGCGGCGTTGGGATATGTAATACATCATGGTATTAGTGGTGGTGGTAGTACATTAACGCAACAATTAGCTAAGAATTCACTTTTGACACAGAAACAAACTCTTTCACGTAAGGGTGAGGAATTATTCTTGTCAATTGAGATCAATCATGTTTACTCGAAAAAAGAAATTTTAACCATGTATTTGAATAATGCTTATTTTGGTAATGGTGTTTGGGGAGTTCAGGATGCATCAGAGAAGTATTTTGGAAAAAATGCCTCTGAATTGAATCCAGCCGAGGGTGCTGTTTTAGCTGGTATCTTGAAAGCTCCTAACAACTATAATCCGATAGACAGTATGTCTAATTCCAAAGCTAGACGTAATCTAGTTCTAGGATTAATGGTTCAAAATAATAAGCTGACTGAATCACAAGCCACATATTATAAGAATACACCAATTTATTTGAATGATAATTTTTCAGAAAGCAGTTCTTATAAATATCCATATTTCTTTGATGCCGTAATTTCTGAAGCCGTTAATAAATATGGCTTAAAAGAAGATGACATTTTAAATAAGGGTTATAAGATCTATACGACTCTGGACCAAAAAATGCAGACAAATATGCAAAATTCATTTAATAATAGTTATTTATTCCCATCTAATGCCGCTGACGGTACTAAGATTCAAGGAGCTTCAATTGCCTTGGATCCTAAGACTGGTGGTGTATTGGCTGTTATTGGTGGTCGTGGCGATCATACCTTCAGAGGCTATAATCGTGCAACGCAGATGCAGCAACAACCAGGTTCTACTATTAAACCATTAGCTGTTTATACTCCGGCTATTGAAAATGGCTACAGTTATGATTCTGAATTGCCAGATGAAATAACTAGTTTTGGTAAGAATAAATATACGCCAACTAACGCTGATGGGTTATATCAAAAATCAATTCCAATGTATAAAGCTTTGATTCAAAGTGAAAACGTTCCAGCCGTTGCCTTATTGGACAAAATCGGTGTTAAAAAAGGTGTTAATTCGGTTGAGAATTTTGGTATCAAGATTCATAAGAATGATCAGAATTTGGCACTTGCTTTAGGTGGTTTGGAAAATGGTGTCTCGCCAA
The DNA here is from genome assembly GCA_019116025.1 of Candidatus Companilactobacillus pullicola. Taxonomy (GTDB): domain Bacteria; phylum Bacillota; class Bacilli; order Lactobacillales; family Lactobacillaceae; genus Companilactobacillus; species Companilactobacillus pullicola. The sequence continues at coordinate 7,634 of DXCM01000075.1, forward strand.
TGCAAATGGCCCGTGCTTATACCGCTTTCGCTAATGAAGGAAAATTGGCAAATACCCATTTCATTACTAAAATTGTCGATTCAACAGGGACAGTTATTGTCGATAATACTAATAATTCTACTAAACAAATTATTAGTAAGAATACCGCTAAAGAAATGACTAGTATGATGTTGGGCGTTTACAATGAGGGGACTGGTAAAGCTGCCAAACCTTCAGGATATCAAATTGCTGGTAAAACTGGTAGTACCGAAGTACCTCGTTCATGGGGCTATGACGGTACCAAGGATCAATGGATGATTGGTTATACTCCAGATGTCGTTGTTGCTAGTTGGATCGGATTTGATAAGACGGATCAGAATCACTTTATACCTGGTACTAGTGAGAATGGTCTAGCTCCACTTTTCAAAAATGAAATGGAGAACATTTTGCCAGAAACTAAAGGTACTGATTTTGGAGTAAAAGACGCTGCAAACCTAGCTAAAGCGTCTAAAGATAATTCTGGAAACAAAGATATTACAAAATCTATTGAAGATGGAGTAAACAACGTTAAAAATAAAGCCACGGAATGGTATAATGATATTAAGAACTTTTTTGGTCAATAGGAGGACTGTATGAACATTTATGATAGTGCCAACCAACTCGAACAAGATTTAAGAAAGACAACAGAAGTTTCCGAATTAAAACTTGCTTTTGAAGCTGTTAAGGCTAACGACCTAGCATATAAGCTTTTTGATAAGGTTCAAAACAAACAGTTTGAATTACAACAAAAACAAATGCAAGGTCAAGAAATCACGGATGATGACATCAACTCAATGCGTGAATTAACAGATCAACTTTCAAACTACAGTGAAATTCAAAACTTAATGGAAAAAGAGCAAAAGATGAATTCGATGATGGATGAATTGAACAAGATCATTTCAAAACCAATCGCCGAAATTTATCAAGATAAATAATAAGGACTTAGGGCTTAGGTATTTTGCTCAAGTCCTTTTCTTTTACGGGGGAGTTTTAGAATGAGGTTTTTGCATGCAGCGGATCTACATTTGGATACGCCATTTGTTGGTATTAGTGACTTTTCAAAGGAATTACAGACTAAATTGAAGGCTTCTACTTATGAGTCAGCTCAGAAGCTTTTTCGTGTTGCTTTGGAACAGAAGGTTGATTTTGTTATTTTAGCTGGAGATATTTTTGATGATACTGATAGTTCTTTAAAGGCTCAGATGTTTTTAAAATCAGAATTCGAAAAATTGAACCAAGCCAATATTAAAGTTTTTATGGTTTATGGTAATCATGATTACTATCGAAGTAATTTTTCGGTCATTGATTTCCCTGATAATGTGACAATTTTTGGCAAGGAACCTACTGAGAAGGTTCTGACAGCCAAAGATGGACAAAAAGTCGGGATTGCTGGATTCAGCTACTATCAACAACATATTAGTAAAAATCTGGTTCAAGAATACCCTGAACGTGACGCAGTAGATTATCAAATCGGCATCTTGCATGCAGGTGTCGGTGATAATAACTACGCTCCTTTTCAAATTAGTGATTTATTAAAGAAAGGGTACGATTATTGGGCTTTAGGGCACATCCATAAACGGGAAGTCCTAAATGAGAAACCGATGATTGTTTATCCTGGAGATATTCAAGGGCGCAATCAGAATGAAACCACTCCTAAAGGCTTTTATCTTGTAACGGTTGAGAATACCTCAACTCAAATTAAATTTGTTCAGAGCAGTGTCTATACGTGGGAAAAAGCCAGTTTAAATGCTACGACTGATGATACGGTTGATTCCTTGATCACAAAGATTCAACAACTCCTGAATAAACCTAATACTCTATTAACTTTAACAATTGAGAATGCTCAGAATTTAAACGCTGACGTTGTTAAAACAATTGAACGTAATGAATTGAAACAGCATATACAGACTTTGGCTACGCCGGGTATTCTTTATAAGATTAGTCGAAATTATAACAGTAATCCACAATTGGCAACGATTGATCAAAAGTATTGGGATGAAGCAGAACAAAAGGCTATAAACTTAGATGATATAAAAGATTTGGATAGTAGACTTTATAGTTCTGATATTATTCGAGAGCATATTAGTCAGCCAGATTTTCTGGAGCATATTGTCAAACTGACTAAAAATGCAATTAATCAAAAATATACTGGAGAGTAATCGTGAAACTAGTTAAAGCAAAAATATATGGTTTTGGTAAATGGGTCGACCAAGAATTTAACTTTCAACAAGATTATCAAGTTATTTTTGGTTCCAATGAAGCCGGAAAAACGACCCTCTTAAATTTCATTAAAAGTATTCTGTTTGGCTTTGCATCAGCTCGAGGCGACAATAAATATTTACAATATAAGCCTAAGACGAGTAGTCAATACGGAGGCGAGTTGGTTTTTAAGGCTGATGATGGCAGTAGTTGGACAATTCGTCGAATCGATGGAAAAGGGAGCGGAGATCTAACCTTATTTCATGATGATCAACAAGTTCCTGAAAGTTCGTTAAAAGAGATCGTAGGTAGCTTTACCAAGGAAGATTTCGAGCACACTCACGTCTTTGATGATAAAAATATTTTTTCTATTTACGGATTGGACGAAAACCAATTAGAAACTGAAATTATGTCTGTAGGGGCAGTTGGTAGCAAGGAGTGGTTGGCAACTGCTGATCAAATGACCACTTCTGCAGAGAATATCTACAAACATCGTGGACAAAAACAACCATTGGTTGCCAAATTAAAACAACGTGATGATTTATTAGAGCAAAAGGCCGAGTTTGAGAATCAACAGGTTGCTTATCAACAAGTTAAGAATCAGTCTCAGCAGACACAGGCAGCATTTGATAGCAATGCCGAATTATTGAAACAAGTCAGTGAACGTGAAAACTTTTTACGTAATTTAGATAAGAAGTGGGAGCGTTATGAGGAGTTAGAGAAAAATAAGGAACCGATTGATGAAAATATTCAGATAAGTAATGAGGATTGGGAGAAATTTTTAACCGATAATCAGGAATTGAGTACTCTGCAAGAAACCACAACGACTAACCATGTTGCTCAATTGAATAACGTTGAAAAACAGATGTTGATCAATTATAAAGCTAATCAAAAGCGCATGGATTATATTCGTAATCAGAAATTTGAGTTGCAAAACTTACAATTTCATCGTGACGATATGAAATCAAAGTTGTTGAAAGTGGATACACAAGTAGATCAATTATTTAGGGATAATCCTCAATTATCTGAAGATATGCGACCACTCTCAAACGAGGAATTAGATCAAATCAATCCGCAACAAAATATTAAAAATAATAATTTACCATTGATAGTTTGTGGAATTGCAGTGATATTGGCCTTTGTAACAGGAAATCCGTTGAAGGTAATCTTTGCAATTGTAGCGATCGGCTGTGCTGCTTGGTATTTCTATCAGAGTCATAATGCAAAGAATACGCAAGATTTGTCTAACTATAGTTTTCTTCAACAAAAGGGCTATCTGAATTTGAGTCGTGAGAGTATTGTTAATATTCAAAGTACGGTCATACAGTTAGCTAACTATCGTTCTTCTCAAAACAGTTTGAGTGACGGTATTAAGGCAATTGAGGTTGATTTGAATAAATGGCGTAATATTTTAATTGAACTAAATATTTTAGATAAGTCATATAAAAATGATAATTATAATGAACAGATTGAAAAGTATTTTGCACGACTAGATCAAGTCAAGGCACGGGCTGATTTGAATGAACAGAATCAATCGGCGACACAAGAAATAACAGATAATCGCAATCAACGTTTGCAAGAGATCAATGCTGAAATTTCTCAAATCGTAGACAAGTACCAGTTAGTCAGTGTGGAAAGATTCGTTCAAATGCATACTAGTCAAGTTAAGAACCAAACGACTATTAGTCAAATTAAACAGGATCGAGCTTTCTTAGGTGACGATTTAATTCAGTTGCAACAGTATTCAGATCATGCAGCGTTGATTAATGATTTGAATCAAGTCGTTATGAGAAAGAAATCTTTGACCGATAAGAATAATGAATTGAGTCGTCAAATTGGCTCTTTGAAAGAACAGATGCAACAGGTTTTGGATAATACCCAATATCAAAGGGTAGTTGACCAATTGGCTCAAAATAAAGTCGATATTATCGAATATTACGATGAGTGGCTTGCCAAGACTTTGGCTAGCAAGTGGATCAAGGAAATGTTAAATATAGCGACTGAAAATCGTTATCCAAAGATGATCCAAAGAGCAACGCAGTACTTTGCTTTGTTAACGAATAATAATTACGTTAAGATAGATTTTCATGATAATGATATTGCCGTCTTCAGCCAATCTAAGAATCGCTTTGATGTCCATGAATTGTCACAGGCAACAACAGTTCAATTGTATATTTCATTACGTCTAGCTTTTGTCACGGAAATATCAGATTTGATCAAGTTACCGATCTTGATCGATGATGCGTTTGTTGATTTTGATATTTCACGAACTGAGAATGTCTTAGAATTGATTCAAAAGATTGCTAAAGATAATCAAGTTATTTATGTGACGGCCAATGAACCTAGTTCACTGCCACAAGATCACATCTTAAAATTGAAAGGGGAAGCCTAGTGAGTAAACATATTATTGATTTTAATAACGGAGAAACAATGAGTCTGGAAGTTATTATTAAGCGTTCCGATTTTCGTCTAGCCAAGAACGGCAAAAATTTTCTATCGTTGGTTTTTGAAGATAAGTCGGGACAGATACCTGGTAAATATTGGGATGCTAGTGAAGAGGATGCTAAAAATTATCATGTTGGAGCAATCGTTCAATTAGAAGGACGTCGTGATCTTTATCAAGGTAAACCTCAAGTTAATATTACTCGTCTAGGCCTCTTGGATGCTGATACTGTCGATATGTCACAATTTGTCCAGACGGCACCTATGAAACGTGTTGATATGGAAAATGAGTTCGAGGATGTCTTTTTACAAATTACGAATGGTGCTTGGAATAGGATCGTTAGATATTTGTTCAAAAAATATCATGATCAGTTCTTTACTAGTGCTGCTGCTAAGAGCAATCATCATGATTTCCAAGGTGGTTTAGCTTTCCACACTTTGAGTATGGTACGAATGGCGGAAAAGATTGCTGATCTTTATCCACAAATTAATCGTGCCCTATTGATAGCGGGAGCTTGTCTACATGATTTTGGTAAAATCATTGAGTTAACAGGTAGTTTGGATATCGAATATACTTTTGAGGGGAATATGTTAGGCCATATTACGATTGTTGATGAAGAAATTGTAAAGGCTGCAACGGATCTTGATATAAGTCTTGAAAGTGAAGATATGATTCTTTTAAGACATATGATCTTATCGCATCATGGTTTGCTTGAATACGGTTCTCCAGAGCGTCCTAAGATATTAGAGGCTGAAGTATTGCATAACATCGATATGATGGATGCTTCAATTAATATGATTACTAAGGCTTTGGATAAAACTGAAGATGGTAAGTTCTCTGAGAGAGTCTTTGGCCTGGATAATCGTTCATTTTATAAACATAGTTAAATTTAAAAGTAGAATATATTTAATTTATTAGAATCAAAAGGAGCGTTCACATCAACCATATGGGTTAATGTGAACGCTCCTTTGCTATTTTTTATTTACATTCAAGAGTTAATTGTTTTTGAGCAGCCAGTAACCAAGGATGCGCTACTAAAAGATTATGTGATAATAGATAATTAATGTAGACGAGTGCAGCTTTTGATTGGGAATCTTTTAGAGCTTCATTCAATTTTTCTAAATAAGGTGGGGTACCGGGTTGGTCCCAAGCAATTTTATCGGCTAGAAAAACGGTTAAGTCAAAATTGTTAAAATTTTTCTTTAAAGTAGTATGACATTCGATGGCATCTAAAATATTTGAATCATTGATCTGAAAGCACTTCTTTGCAATATAAGCGGAGAGTTTTTGATGAAGTAGAAGGGGTACCTGATGTTCCTCTTTTAGGATAGGAATATGTAATTTTTCAGATATATCTAGACGCTTACTTTTGGGAATAAAGGCGCTGATATCGTGTAGAAGTCCTGCCGGGTAAAGTTGACTGTGGTTTTCATTTGAGAGCTTAACGGCTTCATTAGCGACCATCTGACCGTGATAGAAGGTAGTGGTTGTATCAGTTTCTTCGTAGAATCGTTTCACATTTTCTAAGAAACTTTGATCTGATTGTAATTTGAAATCATTAATGTATTTGATATAATCCATATTTTTCCTCAAAAAAAGAACTCCAGATTTTTATATCTAGAGTTCTTTTTCAATTAATCAATTATTTTTTGCTTGATGAAGATGATGATACGTAACCTGAAAGAACATCTTTCAAATCGCTATCCTTGATAGAAACATCAGCATTCTTCAATACCTTAGAAATAACCTTTTGCATTACAGTTGAATCTTGTAACCATGAAGCATATAGCTTAGATTTAAGTTCAGCTTCGTGATCCTTCATGTTACCCTTAGCAGGTTTCTTAAGAAGCTTGATGACACTGTAACCGTAACTTGTCTTAACAGGTGTTGTTGTGTAGTCGTTAACTTTACTTAGCTTGTATGCAGCTGTCTTAAAGTCTGAATCAATACTTGTTGTATCATTATCAAAGGCTGCTAACTTACCACCCTTGTTCTTTGTAGCAGAATCTGTTGAGTATTCTTTAGCAAGTTTGCTGAAATCTTCACCGTTTTGAAGTTTAGTAATAACTTCTTCAGCAGTTGATTTCTTAGCTACTAAGATATGTGCAACAGTAATCTTAGGTTGGTAACTCTTCCATTCTTTTTTAAGATCTTTGTTTGTAACAGTCTTGTTCTTCTTCAAAGCAACTTTTGTAAGAAGATTTGTACGGATATTCTTCTTAAATTGGGCAGTTGTCATACCGTTTTGTTGAAGAATTGAACTAAATGAAGAACCATATTGACTCTTGTACTTGTTGTATTCTTTATCAACTTGTTTTGTTGAAACACTCTTACCATATTGGTCTTCAAGGGCCTTTGTGATAATCATTGTTTGTAGGGTTTGTTTACCTTGAGAAGAACTCTTCATTTCCTTGTAGTATTCTTCTTGGGTAATTCTTCCACCCTTAAGAGTAGCAACTGTTTTGTTACTTGAACAACCAGCAGCAACAACAGTTACCATAAATAGACCAGCAAGCGCCAAGATCCATTTAGTTAATCGTTTATTCATCTTTACACATCCTTAATTAAATAAATATATCTACAGTTGAAAAGACTACCATAAAATGCCGTTAATAGTTTATCATTTTATGAAAAAATCACAAAAACTTCATATTTAACTTCAATTTTTGTTTAATTGATCGAGGTTAGACTTCATTTCAGAGATAGATTCTTGGAGTTCTTCTACGTCTGGCTTGATACTTTGCGAATAATTGTTCAAGTCGGCTTGAATACCAGATACTACTTCTGGAACTACAGCAGCATTTTTCTGTAAGTCAGTTAATATATCCTTAAAATCTTTTATATTCTGAAATATCTTGGTATCATTAACACTAGATAGCGCATTTTTTGATTGGACGAGATGAATTGCAATTCCGGAAACTGTACCAACCACGAATCCAGTAAAAAATTTCATTTTAGTCCTCCAAGTTTTCTTTGATCTTGTCAGCACGAGCTTGTAATTCTTCATTACTTGCAAGGCCAGTATTATCGCCCCAGTGCATTGAAAAGGCATCATCCTTGGAATAACGGGGTACTAGATGGATATGTGAGTGCATAACACTTTGATAAGCAATTTCGCCGTTATTTTGGCAGATGTTCATCCCAATGATCTTGGGATTAGATGCTTTGATGGCACGTGCAATCATAGGAACCTTCTTGAAAACGCGTTGGGCTAGATCTTCATCATAAGCGAAGATATCTTGAACGTGTTTCTTAGGGACTACAAGAGTATGGCCTGGTGTTACTTGAGAGATATCAAAGAATGCTAAGATATCATCATCTTCGTAAACTTTGGTGCTAGGGATTTCTCCTCTAATAATTTTACAAAAAATACAATCATCCATGAAAAAACTCCTTTCAAAAACAGCAATATATTTACTACAATGCTATCATATTAACATTATTAAAAACAGACAATAGGTGGTTTAATCCATGACTTTAGAAGTAAAAGAACTGACCGGAGGATACGGTCAAGTATCAGTATTAAAAAAAGAGACCTTTAATGTTGAAAGTGGTCAAGTCGTTGGTTTAATTGGTTTAAATGGTGCCGGTAAATCAACAACTATTAAACACATTATTGGTCTTTTGACACCACGTAGCGGACAGATTTTAATTGATGGAATCAGTCTGCATGATGATGTAGAGAAATATCGCAAAAAGATTGCCTATGTTCCTGAAATGCCAATTTTATATCCTGAATTGACTTTGAGAGAGCATATTGATTTAACAATTATGGCTTACGGCTTGGATCATGATAAGACTTGGGTTAATGCTAATGAATTGTTGAAGACTTTCCGTTTGGACAATAAATTAGACTGGTTCCCACAGAATTTTTCTAAAGGGATGAAACAAAAGGTTATGATTGTTTGTGCGTTCATGACCGATGCAAGTCTATTTATTATTGATGAACCCTTTACAGGTTTGGATCCTTTGGCGGTTAATGATCTTTTGAACATTGTTGAAGCTAAGAAAAAAATTGGATGTTCTGTATTGATGTCGACACACATCCTAGCAACAGTTCAAAACCATGCGGACAAATTTGTTTTGATCAACAATGGACAAGTGAGAGCTGACGGAACTTTGGATCAACTCAAAGCTAATTTCAATATGCAAGAAGACAGCAATCTTGATGATATCTATATCAAGATGTCACACGAGGATCACTAATGACAGATCTATGGCAAAAAAGATTGAGAAGACATCAACTCGATCAATTTAAATATTTACGACTTATCTTTAATGATAATTTTGTCCTAGCATTTATTGTCTTGATAGGTGCGTTAGGATTTTGGTATTCTAATCTTTTAGGAACAATTCACCAACAATTAATTCTAGGTAAACCAATAGTTATCCTATTATTATTCCTAGCTACACAGGTTGGGGGAATTGCTACCTTGTTAGAAGAGCCTGACAGTACTTTCTTGTTAGTTAAGGAAAAAGAATTTTATAAATATTTCAAGGCGGCTAAAAACTATAGTGTATTTATTCCAATTGTGACCTTAGCTTTAGTTAATTTCTTATTATCAGCTTTTGCATCACGAGCTGCTGGAATGAGAATTATTGATATTGTTTTGATTGCAATTGGTTTGATTGTATTTAAATTGGGTTCTTTGAATGTTGACTTGATGGCCTTATATGGTCAAGATCATTTTGGGAATTTAAGTATGCGCTTAGTATCAAATATTATTTTGGTTGTTTCATTAATCATTTCTGCCTATTTTTTGAGTGCGGTCATGGTTATTGTCGGAGTAATTTATTATTTATTCTTGAATATGCGGGTGAAACCGTTGGAGACTAGTGGTCAGTTGCAGTGGGATTATGCAATTGCGACTGAGAATCAAAGAATGTTTCGGATCAAACGTTTTTACAACTTATTTACAGATGTACCAGGAGTTAATAGTAAAATTAAACGTCGTAAGTGGTTGGATGGTTTATTCAAGGGTATTAAACCAACTAGTTCGAATACTTATTTGTACTTATTTGCCCGTGGCTTTGTTAGAAATAATGAATACATCGGACTTTTCTTGAGATTAACTGTCATTCAAGCAATAATGTTAGCTTTGATCGATAACTTCTATATCTCTTTGATAGTCGAAGTGTTATTCATTTATCTAGTTGGGTTCCAATTAAAACCTTACTTCAAAGAAGTTATGCAGAACCTTATGCAACGTTTGTACCCAATCAGCAGTAAAGATAAGATTGCTTCCTTCACAAAATTAAGCACGATAATTTTAAGCATTCAATGGATCGTCAGTGCGATAGCAATTATTTATAAGTTTGGATTGAGCATGAATGGGCTTATAATTGTTATTGCTGGAGCTTTGGTGTTAGTATTTGTAAATTATTTCTATATGCCAAGACAACTGAAAAAATATTTAAATTAATGGAGAAAATTTGATTTATGCGATTAAGAAACAAACCTTGGGCCAAGGATATGATCAATGACAACCTTGACCTAATTGCTGTGCAACCAGAAAATATGCCAGGTAAATGGCAAGATCGTTTTGAAAAGAAACAGCCTTTATTCATTGAAGTTGGTTCAGGAAAAGGTAAATTCATTACAGAATTGGCTCAAAAAAATCCTCAAAATAACTATATTGCAATGGAGGTTCAAGAGGGCGCTATTGCTTTGGTACTAAAAAAGCAAGTTGAGTTAAAATTACCCAACTTGCAATTGCTATTAGCCAATGGTTCAGATCTATCAGAACTGTTTGCTGAAAATGAAGTCGACGGTGTTTACTTAAACTTTTCTGATCCATGGCCTAAGACACGTCATGAAAAACGCCGTTTAACTTATAAGTCTTTCTTGAAACAATATCAATATATTTTGAAGGACGATGGATACCTTCAATTCAAGACTGATAATCAAGGATTATTCGAATATTCCTTGATCAGTATGAATAATTTTGGCATGAAGTTTGATGAAATCTCATTGGATCTACATAACGATGACACGTTGAACGCCAAAAATATCGAAACAGAGTATGAAGAAAAATTCTCAAAAAAAGGCTTCAGGATCAATTACCTGAAAGCCCAATTTGAGAATTAATTATCGTTTATTATTTATTGTACTTTTTTTATGTTAAGTAATTCACCACTGACAGCGTCGGCAATGAAGTGATATTGAGCAACATCAAATTCATCCATGGTTGTAACACCACCAACGATTCCCCAAGTGGAATGTCCATTTACATCGACACGTTGGTAAAATGGTTCTACCCATGAGCCAATGACTTTGCTATCTTCGCCCAAAACGGACTTAACTTTATCAATTAATTTTTCGCTATCTAGATGGTGTTTTACTAAAACTGTAGCAGCAACTCCAGCTGCAAGTACAGAACCAGCAACGATTAATGAACCGATACCTTTTTTACTCATAAAAAATCACTCCTTGATTTCGATTTACTGATATATTACCACTATTATATATCATTCGAATGCTCAAGAACATTTAATTGACCGTTTAATAAATAAAAAGTATCTTATTGACAGAGGTGAATTAGTTATGAAGACAATTGAAGATTATAACGTAAAAGACTGGCATGAAGCCACAAAAGAAGGAAAATATGTTCTATTTTTCCATGCAGACTGGTGCCCAGACTGCAAATTTATTGAACCAAAGCTTCCAGAATTGGAAGATGAATACTCAGACTTTACTTGGATCAGCTTTGACCGTGATAATAACATCGAAGTTGCACAAGAATTAGGAATTATGGGTATTCCTAGCTTTGTTATTATTGAAAATGGCAAAGAAATTGGTAGACTAGTAAATAAAGATCGCAAAACTAAAGAAGAAGTTGAGACCTTTATTAACAGTGTAATTAACAAATAATTAATCAAGTGAGGGGAAAAACTTGCTATTAAGCTTTTATAATCCAGATGTTCTAGGGGATGTCCTTATCGTAGAACTAGCAAATGATGCTGGTATTACTCAAGGAACTGCCCAAAAAGATAATGTTGTACGTATTTTCAATGAAAAAAACGATGAAGCCATTGGTTTTAATTTCTTTGGCCTCGGAGAAAAATTAGGAATCCAAAATGACTCCGGTCAAGTATTCCTAAATGATGAACAAGTTGGCGTTTTGAATGATGCACTTGCTCAAGCAGGTTTTTCTGACAAGTTAGAAGCAGATAAGAGTCCTAAGTTCGTAATCGGACATGTTGATGAAATGAAAGCTCATCCTGACTCAGACCATTTGCATATTACGCAAACTGATGTGGGCTTGGATAAGCCTGTACAAATCGTTTGTGGCGCACCTAATATCGATCAAGGACAATTAGTTGTAGTTGCACTTCCAGGTGCAGTTATGCCTACAGGTAAAGAAATTTGGCCTGGTGCCTTGCGTGGAGTGGATAGTTTTGGAATGATTTGCTCAGCTAGAGAATTGGGTATTCCAAATGCACCACAAAAGCGTGGTATTCTAGTACTTGATCACGGTACTGCTGGTCAAGCATTTGATTTTGAAGAAGCAAAGAATTTGTTCAATTAGGAGCTATTATGGAAAAGACAGTCTATCATTTTGTTGGAATTAAAGGAACAGGAATGAGTGCTCTAGCACTTATCTTGAAAGATTTAGGATACGAAGTTCAAGGATCAGATATTGATAAATATACATTTACTCAACGTGGTCTGGAACAAGCGGGAATTAAGATTTTACCTTTCGATGAAAAGAATATTCACGAAGGTTTAACTATTGTTAAAGGAAACGCTTTTAGCAATGATCAAGTAGAAATTAAAAAAGCTAATGATATGCATCTAAAAGTAATTACATATCCTGAATTAGTTGGTACATTGGTTTCTGACTATACTTCAATTGGTATCGCTGGATCTCATGGTAAGACAAGTACGACTGGTCTTTTGGCACATACTTTAAGTGGTATTGCTAAGACATCATACTTAATCGGTGATGGTACTGGTAAGGGTATTAAAGATGCTAAGTTCTTCGTCTTTGAAGCTGACGAATATCGTCGTCATTTCTTGGCTTACTCACCAGATTATCTAATCATTACTAATATTGATTTCGATCATCCCGATTACTTCTTTGGCGGAATCGACGATGTTGTTGACGCTTTTGAGTCAGAAGCTAGAAAGACTAAGAAGGGTATCTTCATCTGGGGTGAAGATAAGCATGCCAAGACAATCAAGGCTGATACACCAATCTATACTTATGGATTAGATGAATCAGATTACATTCGTGCTACAAATATTCAACGTACTGTTAAGGGATCATCATTTGATGTTTCTATTAATGGCGAGAATATTGGTAACTTCCAAGTGCCATTGTTTGGTGAACACAATGTCTTGAATTCATTGGCTGTCATTGGTGTTGGTCATATGGAAAATCTTGATCACGCATTGATCAATCGTGAACTACAAACATTTAGTGGTGTTAAGAGACGCTTTAGTGAAAAGAAAGTGGCAGATCAAGTTATCATTGATGACTATGCTCACCATCCACAGGAAATTAAAGCTACAATTGACGCTGCTAGACAAAAGTATCCTGATAAGAAGATTATTGCTGTCTTCCAACCACATACTTATACAAGAACTTTGGCCTTGATGGATGACTTTGCTAAGTCATTGGATATGGCTGATGAAGTTTACTTAACTAATATCTTTGGCTCCATTCGTGAAGCTCATGGTGATATTACAAGTAAGGATCTTGGCGATAAGATTCATAAGGGTGGTAACGTTCTAACACTTGATAACATGTCTCCATTATTGGAATATCACAATACAGTTATGATATTCATGGGTGCCGGAGATGTTCAAAAGTACGAAACTGCTTATGAACAACTATTGAGTACTCTAAATCCTAATCAACAATAATATTTAGATTTTTATAAAAACTTCTAGATAAAAAAATTTCAAAATAGTAAAGTAAAAGTATTAATTAAGGCTATGACAGAGCAAATTGTCATGGCCTTTTTGTATGAAGAGAGGTAAAAAATTGAAAGATGTAGTCTCTAACCGAGTGAAATTATCAATTTTAGCAGTTGGGTTATTGTCGTTTACGGGAATTTTGATTGAAACTTCAATGAATGTTACTTTTCCCACACTAACAAAAGTTTTGAACGTCAGTTTAGGTACCGTTCAGTGGTTGACGACGGGTTATTTGTTACTGACGACCGTGGTGATGAGTACAACTGCCTATATTTTGAAAAAATTTGATCCTCGAAAAATTTTTATATTTGCGGCGTCACTGTGCTTATTGGGGTCAATTATTTGTATGCTCGCTCCTAATTTTCCTATTCTGATGGCGGGACGTCTTTTGCAAGCAATTGCCACAGGTTTATCAACACCTTTAATGTTCAATTTGATTTTCCTGGAGGTTCCGCAGTCAAAATTAGGACTCTATACTGGATTAGCGGGAGTGGTTATTTCTTTAGCTCCAGCACTCGGACCAACATATGGAGGTGTAGTTAACCGTATTTGGTCGTGGCGTGAAATTTTTGTAGGTGTAGTTCCTTTAATCATCATTTTATTTTTGATCGGTTACTTTTCTATTCGCGGAAAAGTTCCTGGTACTAAAGTCTCGTTTGATTATGGTAGTGTTATTGGTTTAGCAATTATATTCTCAATGATTTTGTTTACCTTCGATCAGGCAGGAGCACACGGTTGGCTATCCGTAAACTTTATTGGTTGGTTAATTGGTTCAATCGTTGTTATTGGAATCTTTAGTTGGTATAACAAAAATAGTAAGCGTCAGTTAATCGACTTTTCGATCCTAAAGTTGCCAGTTTTGAGATTGAGATTATTTAGTTATTTCAGTTTACAATTTATTAATATTGGTTTGTCGTTTGTGCTGCCTATTTTTGCACAGACAGCATTGAAATTAGATTCAGCTCAGGCTGGTTTAATGTTATTACCAGGGTCACTTTTAGGTGCGGTTGTCGGTCCTTTAGCTGGATACGTATACGATAAAAAAGGAGCCTTGATTCCGCTTTTATTCAGTGGCAGCTTGATAACTATTGGTTCAGCCTTATTCTGGTTCAATAGTGAGAATTTGACGTTGATGAGTATCACGTTGATCTATATCATTGTAAGAATTGGGTTCAACTTCGGCTTTGGAACGTCATTGTCCGACGGAAGTACGCAAGTTCAGGGTTCAAAAAAATCAGATCAGAATTCACTTTTTAGTATGATGCAACAATATGCTGGCTCATTGGGGACAAATGTTTTATCAGTCGTAATCACCGCTGCCGCATTAACCAGTGGTACTAAAGATACAGTTGTTAATACTATTCTAGGTACAAAAATTGACTTTATTGTTTTAACTGTTTTATCATTATTGGTACTGATATCGATAATTTATGTTTATTTTAGATATGAAAAGAAGAGTAACTAGTTAAAAGCCTTGATTGGATTGAAATCTGGGCTTTTTTAGTTGTTCGGAAACTGTTACAACAGGTTGGTATTTGTTAAAATAGAAATAGTTAATTTCGGTTTTATTGGAGAATATATGTCAAAAAATAAAAAGTTACTTTTAATAGATGGAAATAGTGTTTCATTTAGAGCATTCTTTGCGATGCATAATGTCCTAGATAAATTTATCAATGGTGAAGGGATACATACTAATGCTTTGTATGCTTTCAATAACATGTTGGAAATTATTTTAAAAGATGAAAAACCAACGCATGCTTTAGTGGCATTTGATGCTGGAAAAACAACTTTTAGAACTAAGATGTTTGATGAATACAAAGGAACACGTGCAAAGACGCCACAAGAGTTGATGGAACAATTGCCATTAATCCAGGAATTGCTCAATTATCGTGGTATTAAGACTTATGAATTACCAGATTATGAAGCCGATGACATCATTGGAACTATGTCCCATAAAGCTGAAAAAGATGGCATGGACGTTACTATTATTACTGGGGACCGTGACTTAACTCAGTTAGCAACTGATAAGGTAACGGTTAAAGTTAATGTCAAAGGTGTTACTGAGACTGAAAGCTATACACCAGAACACGTACAAGAAAAGTTAGGCATCACTCCTAAGCAGATCATTGATATGAAAGGCTTGATGGGCGATAACTCTGATCATTATCCAGGGGTTGAAAAAGTTGGTGAAAAGACTGCCATCAAATTAATCAACGAGTATGGCAGTGTTGAAGGTATTTATGACCATGTTGATGAGATGAAGAAGAGCAAGTTAAAGGAACATCTGATCAATGATAAAGATAAGGCTATCTTGAGTAAGAAATTAGCCACAATCGATCTTGAGGCTCCAGTAGAAATCAAAATGAGTGACTTGGAATATCATGGCGATGATCAAGAAAAATTGATGCAGTTTTATCAAAAGATGGGTTTTAAGACTTTCCTTAATCGTATGGATGTCCCTCAGGAAACAACGGCAGAAGATTTGGACGATATAAAAGTTCAAGCTTTAGATGATAAAGCTATTGAAAAAATTGCTCAAAGTTCAAAAGCTCAGACATTAATAATCGAAGGCTTTGGGGAAAATTATCATACGGCACCGATTACAGGGATTTTAATTTCTGACGGTACCGATTGTTATGGGACAACTGATTTTTCAATCTTAGAAAATGAAACTTTAAAGTCTTGGTTAGCAGATAAGACAAAAGAGAAGTATTTATTCGACAATAAGCGCACAATTGCGTTGTTACATCGTTATGGTTGTCAATTGGCTGGTGTCAGTTTTGATATGTTGTTGGTATCATATTTGTTAGATTCTAATGACAACAAGCAAGATATTGGTTTGGTGGCTAAGAATTACAATGTTAATTTACCAACTGAAGATGAATTTTATGGAAAAGGTGTTAAAAAAGCTGTTCCTGAAGACGACAATTTGTTGTTGAACTTCTTAGCTCAAAAGGCTCAAGTTATAGACAATTTGAAAGATCAAATGTTAAAAGAGTTAAAAGATAATGATCAGGACAGTTTGTACGATGAAATTGAATTGCCATTGTCGATTGTTTTAGCTGAAATGGAGATCAAAGGTATTACCGTTGAAGTTTCTAAGTTAAAGGAGATGGAGAATACTTTTGCCACTAGTTTAGCTGATATTGAGAAGTCAATTTATAAGGATGCTGGAAAAGAATTCAATATTAATTCACCTAAGCAACTTGGAGTTGTCTTATTTGAAGATTTGAAGTTGCCAGTGGTCAAGAAAACTAAGACTGGTTATTCAACTTCTGTCGATGTATTGGAGAAATTGAAAGATAAGTCACCAGTAGTACAAAAAGTATTGGATTATCGCCAAATTTCCAAGATTCAATCAACCTATGTAGTTGGTTTACAAAAGTTTGTTCAACCTGATAACAAGATCCATACGATCTATTTGCAGACATTAACTCAAACAGGCCGTTTGTCATCAATTGAACCTAACTTGCAAAATATTCCAATTCGTATTGATGAAGGAAAGCAGATCCGTAAGGCCTTTGTGCCACAACATAAAGATTGGGAAATCTTCTCAGCCGATTACTCACAAGTTGAATTGCGTGTTCTTGCCCACATTTCTGGGGATGAAAATATGCAAGAAGCTTTCAATGAGGATTATGATATTCACGCTCATACAGCCATGAGAATTTTCGGATTAGACAGTACTGATGATGTTACTCCAAATATGCGTCGTCAGGCGAAAGCTACGAATTTCGGGATTGTTTATGGAATCAGTGATTACGGTTTGTCACAAAATATCGGTATCAGTCGTAAACAAGCGGCAGCCTTTATTCAGTCTTATTTTGAACAATATCCAGGAGTTAAAAAGTATATGGATGATATTGTTAAATATGCGCGTGAAAATGGTTATGTTGAGACTATCATGCATCGTCGTCGCTATTTGCCAGATATCCATTCAAAGAATTTCAATGTTAGAAACTTTGCGCAAAGAACAGCTATGAACACACCTATTCAGGGTAGTGCAGCGGACATCATTAAAGTTGCAATGATTAATATGCAAAAGATGTTGGATAAAGAAAATTTGCAAGCTAATTTACTTTTACAAGTACATGATGAAATGATCTTTGAAGCTCCAGCAACTGAAATCCCAACATTGGAGAAGTTAGTTCCAAGTGTAATGGATTCGGCCGTTAAATTGGATGTGCCTTTGAAAGTTGAAACAGCTCATGGAAAGACTTGGTATGAAGCTAAGTAAAGGGTAGTAGCGTAAGATTCCCGTCCTCCACAAAAATTGGGAATGCTGTTGGAACGCTATGGGCACGATTTGGAACTAATCATTTTACACTTCGTGCAAAATAATGGATTTCCAAAGTCGGCCTCATTGTAACCGGCAGAGCCGGTAACAATGATTTCATAGCTGAACGCATTCCCAATTTTTGCTCCGGACTAATGTTGTGTTCTGTTGTTGTGTGTATGGGTTAATTTAATTAGGTGTTGAAACTGATATCTGTTTACAAAATGGTAAGCCTTTGTTTATTACGAATTTGACCAAGTAACAATAGAATCAGAAATATAGTCGGTAGTAGAAAATCTGTGGGCCCTAAGTGGTGAAATTCTACTACCGACGGCATACTTGTACGATATTAGTTGATATTAGTTATAATAATTAAGAAGTTAAATAATAGTAGGTGATAAGATGCCAGAAATGCCAGAAGTGGAAACTGTCAGGCGTAGTTTGAACTCTCAAGTGAAAGATCACAAGATAACGCATGTTGAAATTCGTTACCCTGACTTAATTACTGGGGATGTAGATCAGTTTGTTGAATTCGTCACTGGAGCAACGGTTACTGATGTCGGTCGACGAGCAAAGTTTTTATTGATTCATTTGGATAATGGCTATACAATTATTAGTCATTTGAGGATGGAAGGTAAGTATCGTATTTCATCTGATCCTGATGCAATTGATAAACATTCACACGCTATCTTTACTTTGGATAATGGTCAAAAGATGATTTATAATGATGTTCGTAAATTCGGTCGTATGCAGTTGTGGAATACGGATGAGTTATCTGAAAATAAATCACTGAAAAAGCTTGGTCCAGAGCCATTGTCGACGGAATTTACGTTTGAAAATTTAAAGCCAAGGATCATGCGTCACCGAAAGGCCATTAAGACCGTTCTATTAGATCAATCGGTTATGAGCGGTTTAGGTAATATTTATGTAGACGAAGTTCTTTGGCAAGTGAAAATACACCCTGAGACGCCTGCTAACCATCTTAGTGATAAAGATATTCAAAATGTCATCGAAGCTTCTAACCAAGAGATGGAAAAAGGAATTGCAGCTGGTGGCTCATCAATCAGAACCTATGTGGATGCAAATGGCCACAAGGGTAATATGCAAAATAATTTAAAAGTCTATGGAAAAGAAGGAACGCCTTGTCCAAGATGTGGAACTACGATTGAAAAAATCAAAGTTGGAGGTCGTGGTACGCATTTTTGTCCAAGGTGTCAGGTAATAAAATGAGTAAGATTTATGGTTTAACAGGAGGAATAGCCTCCGGTAAATCAACCGTTTTAAATTTGTTCAGAAATCATAATTTTATTGTGTATGACGCTGATTATGTTGCTCGTGATGTGGTTAAACTTGGAACTTTAGGCTTAGATCAAATAGTTGAAC
>DXCM01000076.1 GCA_019116025.1 Candidatus Companilactobacillus pullicola
GTTATCTTGATTAATGAAGAGTCCCAAATTTGCTATCAATCGTATGGCAATAATAAAGGTAAACCATTGGAAAGTGTCATCGAAGTTATCCAAGACATTTATCAAAAATTACCTGAAGATTGTTATATTGCCAAGTCCTGTGTTACCGGTTATGGTGAACATCTGATTAAGCATGCATTAAAGCTTGATTTAGGTCAAGTTGAAACCATTGCTCACTATAAAGCTGCGAATCATTTCCAACCAGGAGTAGATTTTATTTTAGATATTGGTGGTCAAGATATGAAGGCGATGACCATAAAAGACGGGGCTTTAAGTGCCATTCAATTAAATGAAGCCTGCTCGTCTGGTTGTGGTTCGTTCATTGAAACTTTTGCCAAGAGTTTAAATTATGATATTGAAGATTTTGCTAAAATTGCTCTTACCTCTGCTCATCCGGTTGATTTGGGCTCTAGATGTACGGTCTTTATGAATTCAAAAGTAAAGCAAGTCCAAAAAGAAGGCGCAAGTGTAGCAGATATTTCAGCTGGGCTATCCTATTCAGTCATTAAAAATGCCCTATTTAAAGTAATCAAAGTCAGAAAGCCAGAAGATTTAGGTGAAAAAATCGTTTGTCAAGGTGGCACTTTTTATAATGATGCCGTTTTACGTGCCTTTGAATTATTATCTGGTCGTCAAGTCATCCGTCCGAGTATTGCTGGGTTAATGGGGGCGTTTGGTTGTGCGCTAATTGCTTTAGAAAATGCGCAAATTGACGAGAAATCTCAAATGGCTACACAAGAAGAATTAGATCACTTTACTTGTGAAAAAGAATTTACTCATTGTGGTCTATGTGAAAATAATTGTATGCTAACTGTCACACTTTTTAACGATGGCCGTCAATTTATCACTGGTAATCGTTGTGAACGTGGTGCAAAAATTAAAATCCCTAAAGAAAATCGTCGTACCAATTTAGTAGATTATAAGTATCGCCGACTATTTAGATATCGCTCATTAAAAGATAAAGATGCAGTATATGGTACATTAGGTATTCCTCGGGTGTTAAATATGTATGAAAACTACCCATTATGGCATACAATCTTTACTAAAGTTGGGTTTAAAGTCGTTTTATCGCCGCGTTCGAATAAAGAATTGTTTGAAAAAGGGATTGAAACGATTCCAAGTGATACGGTTTGTTATCCTGCTAAGTTAGTTCATGGACATATTCAAGCGCTTATTGAACAAAACGTCGATCGGATTTTTTATCCAAGTGTTGTATTTGAGCAGAATCAATTTGCCGATGCCCAAAATCATTTTAACTGCCCGATTGTCCAAAGTTATCCAGAAGTTATTGCAAATAATTTTGATGAAATTAGAGCAGGAAAAGTAGATTATCGTCATCCTTATTTCGATTTATCTAAACCTGAAGTGGTTACCCAAAATCTAGCTGAATGTTTTAATGATTTTCCTATTTCCATAGAAGAATGGCAAACAGCGGTTACTGAAGGGTTTGCGGAATTAACGAGGTGTCGTGAGGATATTCAACAAAAAGGGGAAGACTTGCTTGAAAAAATGTTGTTGAAAAATCAACGAGGAATTGTTTTGGCAGGCCGGCCCTACCATTTGGATCCAGAAATTCATCATGGGATTGCAGAAATGATGATTCAAGAAGGTTTCCACGTGTTTACTGAAGATAGTATTGCACATTTAGGGGATGTTGAAAAATTACGTGTAGTTAATCAATGGATGTATCATTCGCGGTTATATGCTGCGGCCAAGGTAGTCAGTCATACACCAAGCTTGGAACTTGTACAATTAAATTCTTTTGGCTGTTGGATTGATGCTGTGACCTGTGATCAAGTGCAAGAAATATTAAATCGTCATCATCGACTATATACTGTTTTGAAAATTGATGAAGGAACTAATTTAGGTGCTGTTCGGATTCGCCTACGTTCATTAAAAGCTGCGATTGATGAAAGAGAACAAAAAACGATGCTTGATTATAGTGAAGTTGTGGTGCCAGATTCGATTGTGTTCACCAAAGAAATGAAGAAAAAACACACCATACTTTTACCGATGCTCAGTCCAATTCACCAAGAAGGTTTACTAGACCAAGCCTTTCAAGCGTGTGGTTATAATGTTGTATCTTTACCGACTAAAAATTCTCAAGCGATTGATGTGGGGTTACGTTTTGTAAATAATGATGCATGTTATCCGGCAATTATTTCCATTGGTCAACTATTAGAAGCGCTCCAAAGTGGGGAATATGATTTAAACAATACTTCAGTCATGTTGACCCAAACTGGTGGTGGTTGTCGCGCTACGAATTATATCCCGTTGTTGCGAAAAGCATTAAGTGATGCTGGTTTTGCTCAAATCCCTGTTATCTCACTATCAATGGGCAATAAAGGCGTTGAATCCTCACCAGGCTTTAAATTAACGATTCCGCTCGTCAAACGAATTGCGCTTGCTGCGATGTATGGTGATTTATTTGAACGTGTGGTATATCGCACAAGACCTTATGAAAAAAATCAAGGGGAAGTCAATCGCTGGTATGAACATTACTTAGAAATTGCTAAAGAGGATGTTCGTAAGGGTTCGTTTGCACGTTTTAATCATCATATGAAACAAATTATTCGCACTTTTGATCAAATTGAACTTCTAGATATTGTAAAACCACGTGTTGGTGTCGTGGGAGAAATCTTAGTGAAGTATTCTCCAATTGCGAATAATAATATTGTCGAATTGTTAGAATCTGAAGGGGCTGAAGCGGTTGTTCCTGATTTGATTGGCTTTATGAACTATTCTTTATACAACCAGGTTTGGCGCAGTAAGCATCTTGGTCAAAGTAAACAAGCACAATATTTGTCTAGTTTAGCCCTTAAAATTATTGAAGAATTAGAAAAACCAATGCATAAGGAGCTAGAGAAGTCTCAACGTTTTGACGGTATTGCATCGATTAAACATTTGGCACAATCGACGCAGGAATACATTTCGATCGGTAGTCATACAGGAGAAGGTTGGTTCTTAACAGGTGAAATGATACATCTATTAGAATCAGGGGTTGATAATATCATTTGTATGCAACCATTTGGCTGTTTACCAAATCATGTCGTAGGTAAGGGGATGCTTAAAACCTTGCGTGAATCTTTTCCAAATGCCAATATTACAGCAATAGACTATGATCCGGGAATATCGATTGTGAATCAGTTAAATCGTATTCGTCTAATGTTATCAACTGCCAATAAAAATTTACAAAAAACATAATAGTTATCATGCAGTCTAGCGTCAATCGTTAGGCTGCATTCGTATTTTCTAAGCGTAATATTTTTCACGGTAGATGAATAAGAGAGTATGAATATTCATCAACAATGCATAATGAATTTAATATAAATAACTTTTGAAGACTTGTATAGAGAAAAATCTATACAAGTCTTTTTGCATTGGAGGAAAAAATGATGAAAGCAGAGTTTATTCCATTTACACCTGAAGCTACTAGCAATGAAACATACATTCAATATATGACCGTCTTTCAAGAAGTTAAAAGATACCGTGATGCTT
>DXCM01000077.1 GCA_019116025.1 Candidatus Companilactobacillus pullicola
TTCTGTAACTCTTAAAGCTTCCACACAAGTCTCCATCATTTCATATGGTGAAACAGCGGCTCCTTGCAAAGCTTTTTGAAGAGCTTCAGAACGTTTTGCTTTCTCTTCTGGTGTATCTTTTGGCATTGAAAAGACTGCGGAAACAACGTTAAAAGCTTCTGTATCTTTATCAATGTCCTCTAACAATTCTTGTTGCAATGCTTGTGCTTTTTGTTGAGTTTCTTGCACGAGATCCTCATAGTCAGCGTATTTCTTTTTGCCGATAGTCAATTCTGTAACCATTTTGGTTAATGATATTCCCATCGATCCAGCTAGAGCAGAAGCTGACCCGCCGCCTGGTGCCGGTTCGTCTGAACCGAGGACATTCATAAACTCATTTACCTTCATGTCTGTCAGTTTCATCTTGTTCTCCTTAGCCTAATAAGTGATTTTCTAGAACTTGTTTTTGATAATCGAAATCTTCAACTTGGAGATAATACTCAGCACAATCTACCAAGGCCTTAGCTGGTGTTAAACCGATAACTTCACTACCGATAACATTTACACCATATCTCTTAGCTTCAAATTTGATTGTTTCGAAAGTTCTGTAAAGTGGTGTACCTTCAAAATTGACCATGTTCATGGAGACTTGAGCGATGTTGCGGTCTTCAAGCATGATACCGATACCCTTACAATACTTGTAACCACCACTTGAACCACGGATGATCTTAGCAATCTTTTTGGCGATAGCAACATCGTCTGTATCCAAATTAACGTTGAATGCTACTAATGGCATACGTGCACCAACTGCTGTAACTCCGGCTGTTGGATGTATTTGTCTTTCACCATAATCAGGTGCCCAATCTTTTTCTTGAAGTTTTTCAGGCATACCTTCGAATTGACCTTTTCTAACTTTGGCAAGATTCTTACGCATTGGATTAGATGCTGAATCTTCATATAAGAAAATTGGAATATGCAATTCATCATTGATTCTCTTAGCAACTTTTTTAGAAATTTCTACACATTCTTCCACGCTGACATCTTTGATAGGAACGAATGGAACAACGTCGGTTGCACCCATACGTGGATGTTCGCCGTGATGTTGAGTCATATCAATATGTTCACTAGCATACTTAACTAATTGGAAAGCAACTTCTTGGATACCGTCCTCATCTCCAACCAAAGTGAAAACACTACGGTTGTGATTCTTGTCAGATGAATAATCAAACAAGTTAACGCCTGGTACACTTTTAGCAACTTTGACTAAACCATCAATTACTTCTTGGTTTTGTCCCTCACTAAAATTTGGAATACATTCGATCAATTTTGCCATTTCAAACACCTCGTATTTTTATTCTTTATTTAAAAAAACATGGTGAAAAAACATAGCTCCAGAATCAATTAAATGGACTCTAACCTAAAAAGATACCCGGTGAAATATTTTTCACAGCGGCAGCAGCAAGCATCTAGTTAGCGCTTTCATTTTTTCGTAATCAGCTTATCATCTGACTCCATACCCGTCAATCCCTTGTGCGACAAGAGAAACAGCAATTCTAATAAATCGATTTTTTAAACGTCAAAATGAAAACTTGTGAAGTCACTTGCGAAAAAAATGACCGTCTTAATTTTTTGACACAAATTTGACTATAACCTTTATAATTAAAATGACTTTGGAAACGGATTCACAATGTTTTGATTGAGGGACTTGCTTTAACAGTGATTCACTTATTTTTCTCCAAATCTCTTTAATATCAGTAAATATGGAACTTTTTAGGTTATATCGAGAAAAACTAGTGATTTCTGTCAAATTCAATTTTTGTTCTCCAAATTCTCAAGATTCCTAGCTCTAACAAAATTTGACGATAAATAGATATCTTTATTAGAAAAATCATAAGTTAAATTAATTTTTTCTAATCTTTGATTTTCTTAAAGAATTGCTTTTCAGGAGGGATAAAAAATGTCAAAAATAGCTTTGATGATTGACTTCGGAAGTACCTATTCCAAATTCACGGCTGTTGATCTAGATTCTGTTAAAATCGTAGGTCGGGTTACTTTACCAACAGATAGTCAAAAAAATCTAATAAACTGTTATTCTCAGGGCAAAGAAAAAATCCTCCAACAGATTGAAACTGATCAACCTATTGAAGAATATTTTTGTTCGTCCGCTTGGGGTGGTTTTCGAATGGTCGCTATTGGACTAACAGCCACTCTGACTGCTCAGGCCGCTCAACGTGCTGCCTTAGGTGCGGGCACAAGAATTTTAAAAACTTACTATTATCGTCTCAAAGATGCTCAAGTTGAAGAGATCAGAGACGCCGATCCTGACGTCATCTTGTTAACTGGTGGCACTGACGGCGGCAATCATGATATTACCTGCGATAATGCCTCTGTCCTCAATAGAATTTTGGATCACGGTGTAATTTTGTACGCTGGAAATCAGGATGCCGTCTCCGAAATTAAACAGATCTTCACTAATCCCAAGATAAAAGTTTATTACACCGAAAATGTTATGCCTTCCGTTAACGTCCTCAATCCGGTACCCGTCAGAACGATTGCTCAAGAAATTTTTATGAAAAAAATCATTCAAACAGAGGGTATCAGTGACGTAGCTCAACACAGTACTTTACCCATCATCCCTACTCCAACAGCC
Organism: Candidatus Companilactobacillus pullicola; assembly: GCA_019116025.1. Lineage (GTDB taxonomy): Bacteria > Bacillota > Bacilli > Lactobacillales > Lactobacillaceae > Companilactobacillus > Companilactobacillus pullicola. The sequence goes on from DXCM01000077.1 coordinate 2,630, forward strand.
GTTCTCAAGGCAGCCCATCTTTTAGCCGAAGGTACTGAATCTGAAAAAGGCATCGGACCCTTAATGATCGTCGATATTGGTGGAGCCACAACGGATATCCATTCAGTAGGAAATGGCCTACCAAAGACTGACGACACCTTCTTTGAAGGCTTAGCCGAGCCTTATCTTAAACGAACCGTTGAAGGAGATCTGGGCATGCGCTCTTCCGCTCGAAGCCTAGTTAAAAGCAAAGGTCTTGCCGAATTCCAAACACAGTTGGGCCCCGATTGGACAATTGAAGATATAGAATCAGCCTGCTCAACTAGAACCGGCCAAGCTGACTATATAGCACCGACTGACCGAGAAAAATACTTTGATAATAATTTAGCACTAGTCGCAGCCGACTTTGCAATGGAACGACACGCCGGTCGATTAAGAAAACAACATTCAGACAATCGAATGGTCTACTATCAAACCGGTAAAGACCTACGTCAATTCCACACCGTTATCGGTACTGGCGGCGTTATTGTTCATAACGATGACCCCGTTAAAATCTTAAAGGCCTCCTTCCAAGTAGAAGAAGACATCTTGAAACCCACAGACCCAAAATGTTTAGTTGATAAGCAATACTTGATTTCTACATTAGGAATCCTTTCACAGAAATATCCTGAGGCCGCTTTGAAACTGTTGAAAGAAGCACTTATTTAGTGTTTAAAGTCCCGTCCTCCAAAATCTTAATTCTATTGAAATTTATATTTTAAATTAAAAATAATAGCGTCTATTCAGAACTCCACTATACTTTCGTGGGAATTCTGAATAGACGCTATTTTGTATAAAAGCAGAATTTAGTCTGGAGTAAAAAATCTGTGGGCCCTCAGTGGCCCACAGATTTTTTTGCGGAAGACGGGATACTTCGCACGTACCCTACACCGTAGCGAATATCTCATCCAAATACTTCAATTCATAAACATCACGATATTGATTCAGATTGTCTTGAGCTTTTTCAAAATAGAATTCTTCACTCTGCTGCAACATTCTTTCCAAATCCTCATTCTGAATAGCTTTTACAGCTAATAAATGCTTAACAATAGCTCTTAACAGATAAATTAACCCCATATCACGAGGATTGGTAATATTTTCTAATTGCTCGTTCACAATGATGAAATAGTTCACCACATTATCCAAATTACCATTCTTCAACTCAATCAAAGCTTGATAAACATTCAATTGGGTTCTCTTCCAAGGTGAAGTCAGGTTGGCATAAAGTTTGTTGGCTTTCTTAAAGTAACTCATAGCTGCTTCATATTCCCTTTTGGCGAACAATGAAACACCCATATCCACATAGAAAATAACTAAACTATTATTAAGACCTATTTCTTCACAAAGCTGAATAGCCTTTTTCTGATAAATAACTGCCTGTGCATAATTTTCCTTTAGTCGTTGAATTTCCGCTAAATAATCGTAGGCAGCAGCGATATTGCTGGAATACTTTTCTTTACTATCATTGGAAATTGAAAAAATCGTAATTGACTCTCGTGACAACTCTTCGGCTTCATCCAAATTGCCAATCATCAAATTATACAGGCCCTTCAATCGCAACAATATTCCAATGGATTCATGATCATTAGATTTTATGGAAATATCCATAGCTAGGTCAATATAATTTTCCATATCGGTGGCATTATCAGTCTGAATGTAGTAATAAATCATTTGACGATAGCCTTTGACCAAATAACGATCATTATGATAATTCTTGGCCTTAACAATTACGCGTTGAATATTATTGATTCCTTGACCATAATTACCACGATTAATCAGGTACCTGCCTTCCAAATATAAATATTTCATCAATAAGTGTTGATAATCGCTAGAACCTTCATACTGATGTTCGATTGCCTTCATACGTTGACCAACTTTTTTGAACCGTTCAAATTCATGTTCAAACTCTATTGGCTGCATATCTACCAAATTTTCGCGACTTTCATTATAAATTGGGAAAAGCTCATGTTGAAACTTCAATGTTATTTGCAAATACGACAATTCGTAATCTAACGATTTCAATTCCTGATTAGCCAAATTGTAGTGATATGCAATGCGTGACAGTAATTCTTCATCGCTCTCATTTTCCACTTGCTTTTCTAACAATTGTGCTATTTCCTCATGAATAACCCGTATCCGTGACGGAGCTTGCTCACTGTAAATGTATTCTTGAAGTTTCTTTTGACAAAACTGAACACTGATATCGTCCGCAATAATGAATTCTTGCAGAACACCTTGTCGTTCCAAATCATAGATACCATCGACCATATCGCCATCCGACATATCAAGCAGACTTTTTAGCATATATACGGGTGCGGCCGTGCGGAAGAAGGAGATTATCTGCAAAATTCTTCTTTGAATATCTGAAATATTGATAATAGAAAATTCTAATTCTTCTTTGATTTTTTGAGGTAAGTAATTAATTTTCAAATTTTGTTGGATCTGTTTTATATATTCCGTTAAAAAAAGTGGATTTCCCGCTGATTCCGTACAAATTCTTTGTAGCACGCGACTATCCAAATCATTATTAGGCATCTGATGTTTAACAAATGCCAGACTTTGATCGAAAGTGAACGGTCTTAAATTGATTGTCATCAAACGATTATAATGTCCTACCGAATTGACGAAGTTGGCAACCTCTTTACGATAATTATTTCTCAATGGAAAAATGAATAACACTGATTCCTGATGTAGAATCACACTTGTCATTAATGCCAGACTTAAATCGTCCATCCACTGTAAATTTTCGACATAAACTACTACATGACTTTCCTGTTTCAAGCTACGAACAGCTTCCAAAACTATTTGTGATAAACAATTAACATTACAAGACTTCAGATCTGGAATTTGATGTTCTTCGTTACCATACGACGGGAAAAACTTTTGATACAGTTCTTGCCAATGTTTCGGTTTAACTAAATTCTCCTGCTCTAAAATCTTATTCAATTGGTCCAAAATATCACGCCATGGACGCAAGAAAAAATCCTGTTCCGTCTGGAAACAAGTTGCCTGAATCAAGTTAATTTTAGTATGCATATTGCTTAATAGCAGCTTGCACAAAGCCGTTTTTCCAACTCCTAATTCACCTTGTACTACTACGGAATGAAAAGGTTTCTCGTGCAGAAAACTGTCAAAATTAGTTTCCAACTGTTCAATTTCATCAGTCCTTCAAAAGAATTTCAACTCGTTCTTCTTTTTTTGACGTTCTTTAGCACAGTTGACTATCTCCAACGTTTTCTCATAAATATTTCGCGTCTTTTCACTTGGCTGAATTCCTAATTCCTCATTCAGAATACTAGATAATTCGTAATAAACTTCCAGAACCTTACCGTTACTATTCTGGTCTTGATAAAATTGCATTAATAATTGATAATTCCGTTCGTCAAACTCATCCAAGGAAATTAGACGTCGAATATTTTTTTCCACGTCGATAAAACGTTTTAACTTGATATCATTCAGTACTTTTTGGTAGCAGTATTGCATAAACTTCTGTTCATAAAAATTAGCCATCTTCGTCGACCACAGATCAAAATTATCAGAGTCCTTCAAAAAGAAACCTTTCAAAAATTCATCTTGATACTCATCCAAATTATTTTCTGGATCCGACATAAAGCTAGCAACATCGCTTTGAACAACGAGCGTTTCGTTCAATTGCAGAATAGACTTGTTAGGTGAAACAATGTATTCAGCATTTAAAGCTTTATTTGCTTGATAGATCGTATTGCGTAAGTTCTTTTTAGCGCTTTGTTCAGATTTATTAGGCCACAACAAACCGGCAATTTCATCACGACTGATAACCGGATTAACTGCTAAATAATAAAGTAACGCATTTATTTTTGAAAAAGAAAAGAATACTGGTTCGTCTTCAAGATAAATCTGAGGATTACCAAATAACTTAAATTTCAAAATTTTCCGCATGTTTCATCCTCCTTTTGCTTATTCAATACCATCTTTTATTAATTCTACGTTATCAAGCACCCAAAGACTACCATGTTTTGTTAGCGCTTACTTTTCAATCGTGGATATGACATGTATACATATCGTATATAGTGTAAATTTCCCGTCCTCCACAAAAATTGGGAATGCTGTTGGAATACTATGGACACGATTCGGAGCTAACTATTTTACACTTCGTGTAAAATTATTAGCTTCAAGCCGTGTCCACCACGTTCCAGCGGCCCACAGATTTTCTACTACCGACGGCATCCTTAGCCTACATATGATTCCAATTCAGACTAGAAAAGCCGATGGCTCCGTAGTGAAATCACTACATTCCGACCAATCGGCTTTTTTGTGGAGAATGACATATTTATCCAAACTTGAAAGGATCCCCTATATCAATTTTTAAATTGACTCTACTGACTCTTGTTTTACGATTTGACGATCATTTACAACCAATCGTCCTGCTTTGTAAACTTGGCCTACTAAGTTAGTAGCGAAGAAATAGAATGGATAATCAATATTTGGAGCGTCAAAGACTGTTATATCAGCATCCTTGCCTTCATCAAAACTACCAATCATTTCGTTGCGTGAAATCGAGTATGCAGCGTTGATTGTTACGGCATTTAGAACTTGAATCGGAGTTAGATGCATTTGGAAGCATCCCAATTGCATGATGAATTGAAGATTAGCGGTTGGACAACTTCCGGGATTACTGTCAGTTGTCAGTGTGATTGCCATGCCTTTTTCAATCATCTTTTTAGCTGGAGCATAAGTATCTTCCATCAAACTGAAAGTCGTTCCGGGCAATAAATTACCGATAACCTGGGCCTGACTTAATTTGTCGATACCTTCATCAGTAATCATCATTAGATGCTCAGCACTAGTAGCGTGTAGTTCTGCAGCTACATCTACCCCGCCAATTGAGTCAATTTCGTCTGCGTGAATTCTTAATTTGAATCCTTGATCTTTGGCTGCTTGTAAAAGACGACGTGATTGTTCTGCTGTAAAGACGCCTGTTTCACAGAAAATATCACAAAATTCTGCTAAGTGTTGTTCCTTAACTTTTGGCAACATTTCGTTGATGACTAAATCAATAAATTCATCGGATTTTCCTTTATATTCTGGAGGAATAGCATGAGCTGCCATGAATGTTGAGACTAGGCTAATTACGTGATCTTGATTGAGTTTTTCAACTACTTTCAACTGTTTCTCTTCAGTTTCCCAATTCAGGCCGTAACCACTCTTAGCCTCAACTGTTGTGACACCATGAATTACCATTTCATTTAAGAGATCTTCTGTTTTAGCATATAATTCGTCAAAACTTGCTGATCTCGTTGAATTTACGGTGCTGAGAATTCCGCCACCTTGAGCCAAAATATCTAGATATGGAACTCCATTTAATTTTTTAGAAAATTCATTTTCGCGACTGCCACCATAGACTAGATGCGTATGGCAATCAATCAGACCTGGAGTAGCCATCTTGCCAGAATAATCAATTATTTCTGTTTGGTCACCTATCAATTCTTTATCTGGGGAACCGGAACCAACTTTTAAAATTTTTCCATCTTTAATAGCGATGTATCCATGTTCAATTACGTTGGCTTCACTCATTTCTGAGCCTCTCAATGGATGTCCCTTATCAATTGGGCTAAAAATTTGATTGAAATTAGTTAGAATCTTATCTGCTTTCATCACAAACACTCCAATTCTAGTTTTTCCTCATTCTAATAGTAAGTTGTCAAATTTTTGTCAAAAATATTGTAAGCGCTTAATAAATGAACCAAATCAATCTTTTTATATTTATAGACCTTCCATTGACCTTCGGTGGATATAATTCAAATTGCAGCAGCACTTAAATGATCAATTCAAGACGAGTACTGGGAGGTTAACATAATGATCGATTATAAGAATGAAGAAGCAATTACTATTCAACTCGATGATGAATTACCAGAAAAAACAGTTTTCCAAGAAGGAATTAGACGTGCACCTGACCGTGGTTTCCGTTTAACTAAGGCTCAAACTGAATTAGCTTTGAAGAATGCTTTACGTTACGTAAATCCTAAATATCACGACATCGTGATTCCAGAATTCCTAGAAGAATTAAAAACTCGTGGTCGTATCTATGGATACCGTTGGTATCCAAAAGAAAGAATTTACGGCAAACCAATTGACGAATATAAAGGAACTTGTACAGCTACCAAAGCTATTCAAGTTATGATCGACAACAATTTGAATTTTGACGTAGCGCTTTACCCATATGAATTAGTTACTTATGGTGAAACTGGTTCTGTTTGTGCTAATTGGATGCAATATCACTTAATCAAGAAATATTTGGAAGTAATGACTGACGAACAAACTTTGGTTGTTGAATCAGGTCATCCGCTAGGACTATTCAAATCAAAGAAAGATGCTCCAAGAGTTGTTATTACTAATGGACTATTAGTTGGTGAATATGACAATATCAACGACTGGGAAGTTGCTGAAGAAATGGGCGTAACTAACTACGGTCAAATGACTGCTGGTGGTTGGATGTACATCGGACCTCAAGGTATCGTTCACGGTACTTTCAATACCCTCTTGAATGCCGGACGTCTCAAGTTAGGTATTCCTGATGACGGCGACTTGAAAGGCAAACTATTTATTTCATCAGGACTTGGTGGTATGAGTGGTGCTCAAGGAAAAGCTGGTGAAATTGCTAACGCGGTGGCTATCATCGCTGAAGTCGACAAATCACGTATCGATACTCGTATGGAACAAGGCTGGGTAAGCAATCTTGCTGAAACTCCTGAAGAAGCTATGAGCATTGCTAAAGAATATCTCGACAAGAAAGAAAAAACTTCTATTGCTTATCATGGAAATATCGTCGACCTACTTGAATATATTGATAAAAATAATATTCATGTCGATCTATTATCTGACCAAACATCTTGTCACAATGCTTACGAAGGTGGATATTGCCCTGTTGGTATAAACTACGAAGAAAGAACTGAATTATTAGCTACTGATAAATCTAAATTCCATGATTTAGTTGATGATGCTCTCCATCGCCACTTCAACGTTATTAAATCATTAGTTAGCAAAGGTACTTACTTCTTTGACTATGGAAATTCTTTCATGAAAGCTGTTTACGATGCTGGTGTTAAAGAAATCTCTAAGAATGGTATCGACGATAAAGACGGCTTCATCTGGCCATCATACGTTGAAGATATCATGGGACCAATGTTATTCGATTACGGATATGGACCATTCCGTTGGGTTTGCTTAAGTGGTAAACATGAAGACTTGATTGCAACTGATCACGCCGCTATGGGTGCAATCGATCCTAACAGACGTTACCAAGACCGTGATAATTACAACTGGATTCGTGACGCTGAAAAGAATCAATTAGTTGTTGGTACACAAGCACGTATCCTCTATCAAGATTGTATTGGACGTATCAACATTGCCTTGAAGTTCAATGAATTAGTTCGTGAAGGCAAGATTGGTCCAGTTATGTTAGGTCGTGACCACCATGACGTTTCTGGTACCGACTCACCATTCCGTGAAACATCAAATATCAAAGACGGAAGTAATGTTTGTGCGGACATGGCAACACAATGTTATGCCGGTAATGCCGCACGTGGTATGACTATGATTGCACTACACAACGGTGGTGGCGTTGGTATTGGTAAATCTATCAATGGTGGATTTGGACTAGTATTAGACGGTTCCGAAAGAATCGACGAAATCATCAAATCAGCTATCGCTTGGGACACTATGGGCGGAGTTGCGCGTCGTAGTTGGGCTAGAAACGAACATGCTATTGAAACATCAATCGAATATAACAAGACAGCTAACGGTTCTAGTTACATCACAATTCCTTACCTTGCAGAACAAGATAAAGTTGATGCAGCCGTTGATCAATTATTTAATTAAACTCATCAAAAAAGCGGGCTAATTCCTCTTCGAATTAACCCGTTTTTCTTATTATTTTTTTTGATAACTCAGACAATAGAATCCAGCGACAAAAATCAATCCGCCGATGATATTACCTAAGTAGACTGGAACAAAATTTTGTAAAAATAGGCCCCAAGTACTACCACCTTCAAAAATAGCAGCCGGAATAATGAAACAGTTGGCAATACTATGTTGAAAACCAACAACGACAAAAATCATGATTGGGAACCAGATTCCAAGAATTTTTCCAGCAGCATCTTTAGCCCCAAAGGAGAGCCAAACTGCTAATCCCACCAACCAGTTACAACCGATTCCTGAAACAAAGGCTGGCCAAAAACCAGCACTAGTCTTACTGGCAGCTACAGCGATCACAGCTTGCTTAAATGGTTCTGCATGCGTCAATCCGACCACATGTCCAAAGAAGTAAGCAACGAAAATAGCACCGATAAAATTGAATAAGGTAATTATCAATAAATTCTTTACGTAATCTAGTATTGAAGCCTTTTTAGATAGAAACGATGCTCCAACTGCCATCATATTTCCTGTAGCCAGTTCACCACCAGCCAATAGAATGACAATTAAACCAATTGGAAAGACTGATCCACCGACTAAAGATTTAACACTAGCTAAATCCTTGGGAATAGAAGCAGTCACCCTAACATAAGCTAAGAAACCAATGGAAATCATTGCCCCGCCGATAAAACCCAGTATCATCTTGGCAACCAGTGTCTTCTTCAACTTCCCCACACCAGCGTTAATGCTCTTCTCTAAGATCTCCTCAGGGGTAAACATATATAATTCTCCTATCTTTTTTGATTTGTTTCATTAAAGATAGCACCAATACACGAACAATGTCAATTTAAATTTAATTATTGTTCGTGTTATTAATGTATATAAAAATAACACAGATTTTCTTATAATCTGTGTTATTTTTTGTCTTATGTATTTTTACTGTCTGTTTGGAATTAACTGTTCGTTCTATTCGAAATAGTGGAAACGCGTGAAATGAGGGCAACCTCTTCCGGTTTGCTACAGTACTGGAATTGCACGCATAATACGCGTGCGATTTCAGTACTTAGGCAAATCCTCGGAAGCTGACCGCCCCTGCTTCGCTCTCTAGTCGATCATCATTAATCGATCTGCGTCCAGAATTCTAAACTTATTATTACTAATCTTTTCAATCATACCTTGTTTAGTCAAAGCACTTAACTTTCGACTAATTGTTTCGGGGGTAGTTCCAAGGTAGGTAGCGATATCTTTTTTCTTGAGTGGCAAAGTAAAGACGTCCTCATCTAAACCAGCACTGGTTTCTAACAGATAATTAGCTAAGCGACTCTCAACACTTGCTGTGGTAACTTCAGCTGTCTGTTGCTCTAACTGAACAATTCTGCGTCCTAGGGCATTGACCATATTAACGGCCAAGGCTGGAGCCTTTTGCATTAATTTTTGGAAATCTTGGCGTGATATCTGGCACACATCTGTATCCATCAAGGCTTGGGAAAAATTACTGTGCTCGGCATCTGAGAATAGTGTCGCTTCCCCATCAAAATCACCTGTCTGTAGGACTCTTAGCATTTGTTCCTTACCACTTGCGGACATTTGAAATACTTTGGCTTGTCCATGGGCCACAATAATCAATGAATCAGCGACATCCCCAGCAGAAAAGATATATTCGCCACTCTTATAGTGGTGATGGGTAACTAAGGTAGCCACCGTCTCGATATCTTTTTGCGACAAGGTCTTAAAAATTGGAACTAACTCGACACAATCTTCTGCTGTATGGTCATGCGCTAATTTTGCCATTAATTATCTCTCCTTAATCGAAGTCTTCATCGTCTTCTTCTTCAAAGCCTTCTTTAGCTGAATTGCCTAGAAGTGCTTGATAGATTCTGATTTGATGATTGTTAAAGCCAAGTAATTGAACTAGAACTTGAGCCATAAATGGACGATCTTCGTTTTCAGCTAACTTGATAGCACGTGTAACGAACATGTTGTCTGTCGCAAAGTCATTGACGACTGTTTGAATCATGTCTTCAGCCTTCATGTACTTGTTCTTACCTTCTTCTTCAAGCATTGAATAATCAGTATATTCTTTCATTGTTGAAGGTGGTAATTCGCCCTCATCTAGTAACTCATCGGCTATCTTATCATACCAAGCATTATTTTCATCAATTGTTTGTTTCAAAACTGCTTTATAGTTTTCAGCATTAGGACCTTTAACGAACCACTTGATTTGGTGCAACTTGATATTTAGCAAGAAATGATTAGAAACGATATGTCCTGTCATTGCCCCTGCGGTTGGTTTGTGGTGATCTGCATCAGCTTGCTTTTGTTCTGCTGCAAACTTCTCATCGATTGTTAGTTCTGTCATTATTTACTCTCCTTAACCTTAACTTTTTTAACTTCATATCCTAAATCTGTAATTACATTGGAAATCTGATCTGCAGAAGTCTTATCTTCGTCAAAATCTGCTCTAACTTTACCAGCGTTGAAGAGAACCTTGACATTTGAAACGCCATCTTGGTTTTCAACACCCTTTTGAATCTTTGTTAAACATGATGGGCATGTTAATTCACCTAATTGTAAAATTGCTTTTGCCATAATTGATTCCTCCATATTTCTTAATTCTTCGCCAGTATCGTCGTTGACTACCTACGAGCTATAAATGTTCCAAGTTGAAACACTTATAGCTCGCAAGTAATCTCTGACAATTACTTGCTCAACTAACTTACAAATACTATCTTACTTAGTTTGCTGTTTTAAGAACTTGATTTGAATCAAGTTTTGAAGATTTATTCTGAATTAATCTCATTGCGTTGAAAATAACTACTAGAATACTGATTTCGTGAACGAACATTCCACTACCCATATGAATTACACCGACGATCAAGCCGAGTAATAGTAAGGCAACTGTTCCCACAGCGATAATAATATTTTCTTTTGTATTAGCGACTGTCTTCTTAGATAACTTATAGGCATGTGCTAAAGCGTCAAAACTAGATTTAACTAAAATAATATCTGAAGTTTCAATAGCAACATCCGTACCAGTACCCATACCGATTCCGATGTCAGCAGTTGCTAGTGATGGACTATCGTTAATACCATCACCAACAAAGGCTACGGTACTACCTTGTTCCTTAAACTTCTTAACGAATTCAACTTTATCTTCAGGTAATAGTTCAGCGTGTACCTCATCGATTGGCAATCTTTCAGCGACTCTTTGCGCAGCAACTTTATTATCACCAGTCAACATAACGATTCTCTTTAATCCAGCATCTTTTAGAGCTTGAAGTCCCTCTCTAGCATCTGGTCTCAATTGATCGTTCACACCAACAACTAGGCGTAATTCTTGATCGATAGCCATCAAAACAACGGAATCTCCATCGTTCATGCGATCATTGATTGCTCTTCTTTGTTCTTTGGAAATTTTGACATCATTAGCTTTCATCAAACGTTCGTTACCAACAAGAATCTTGAAATCATCATTTTGACCAACTAATCCTTGACCCTTAACTGTATCTAATTCAGGCAGTTCAATTTTATCTGTGACACCTAAATCCTGAACATACTTCACGATAGCTTGGCCCAAAGGATGGTCTGAAGTTTTTTCAACGGCTGAAAGTAAAGCCATCATTTTATTCTTATCTTTGCCAAAGTTACTTATATCAGTAACTGACATCTTGCCGGTCGTCAAAGTACCGGTCTTATCAAGAACCAAAGTATCAACGTGTGAGAAGGTATTAACGGCATTGCCACCCTTCATCAAAATACCATTCTTAGCACCATTACCAATTCCGGCAACGTTTGAAACAGGAGCACCGATAACCAAAGCACCAGGGCATCCTAGAACTAATACGGTAATAGCCAATGGAAAGTCTTGCGTGATGATCCAAACTAGAATACCGATGACCAATACAGCGGGTGTGTAATAAGTCGCAAATTTATCAATAAAACGAGCAGCAGGTGATTGACTATCTTGTGCTTCCTCAACTAATTCGATGATTTTACCAAAGGTAGTGTCTTCACCAACAGAAGTCGTCTCGATAGTGATTGTCCCATTATCAGTAATTGATCCAGCAAAGACACTGTCACCAACACTTTTTTCAACAGGAGTAGATTCACCAGTAATTGAAGCCTCATTCATATAACCAGTACCATCGATGATTTTTCCATCGACAGGAATTTGACCACCAGGTTTTACAACAACATGATCACCTTCGTCTAAATCGTCAACATCGACTTCTTCAGTAGTACCATCTTCGTTAACCAATTCAGCAGTCGTTGGTGCCATCTTCGTTAAACTCTTAACAGAAGAACGAGTCTTCTCCAAAGTCTTTTGTTCCAGGTAATTACCAAAGAGAAAGAGGAATGTAACAACAGCTGATTCTTCATATTCCCCAATGATAAAAGCACCGATAACCGCAATTGTTACTAGTAATTCGATACTGATAACTTTATTTTGTAATGCGGAAATCGCATGTAGTGCCACGGGAATCGCCCCGATAATACTGGCAACAATCATTGCAATTGTACTAACTGTTGGTAAGTTCACTAAAAACTTAGCAGCTAAACTTACAGCAATTAAAACAGCGATTGAAGCAGTCAATTTATTTTGATGTTTCTGAATCCAAATGTTTAATTTATTCATTTTAATTTTCCCTTCTCGTATTTATCTAATTTCCTAAAAAATATTCCACAGAGCTGAGCATCTCCGCTTCGCTCTCTCATTAAATGAACTACGTAGAGATAACTCTCTCCGGTTTATCTAACATTTGGCCTCGCCCACTTCGTGTGCAATTCCAAATATCATATAAATCCTCAAGAGCTGGGCATCTCTACTTCGTTCTCTCAACTTACAAGACATATTCTACTGAGAATGGGGATTAAAAAACTTGATGTCTGTCAAGTTTACTTATTTTTGTTGAATTATTTTTCATTTATCATTTTGATTAGTTATTTGTGGACAAGTTCACAAGTAATTATTTAAGATGAACTCATAAATAAAAGAAAAAGATGTTTTTCTTTTAAAGAAAGGGATGGTTAAAATGCTACATGCTATATGGGTTATTATCGTCGGCGCCATTATTGGAGCTGTCGCTAGTATGATTATCAACCGGGATATGCCTTGGGGCTGGGTTGGTAATATCATTGGAGGATTAGTCGGCGCTTGGCTCGGTGAAAGTATCCTCGGGGCTTGGGGACCAAATGTTGCAGGTATGGCAATCGTACCGGCTATTGTTGGAGCCGTAGTCGTTGTATTATTAACCACTTGGCTCTTTAGCACTATGGGAAAACGTTCATAAGGGGAAGATTATGAAAAAGATATCAAAGGGTATTCTGATAGTTGCTTCCATATTGGGATTACTACAAGTATTTTGGTTCACTGCTTTGGCATATCCTCTGAAACCAGTTGTAGAGGTAATCAAAAGATTTCAACTTCCTCAAGATTTCTTACTCTACACTTCCCTAGTTTTAGCAGGTATATCGACGCTTATCTTTTTAATACTGCTTATGTATGCGATTTTTGTACCTGTCAAACATCAAGAAGTCCGTTTCGACTCCGCTAATGGTAAATTACGAATTTCTAAAGATTCCTTGGAAAAAATAGTTAGAAATAAACTAAAAGAAATTCCTAACCTTACTAAAGTAGACGTTGATCTCAAGATTCTAGGTAAAAACCGACAGGCCAAAATGTTCATCTCTGCACTCAGCACTGAGGAACAAAATTTACATCGCCAAGGTGAAACAATTAAACGAGTTGCTAATGAACAACTAGCCAAACATTTAAGTATTCCCATAAAGAGGACAACAGTAGATTTAAAACCTAATCTAAGCCGCGAAAAAGTTAAAGTTGTGTGAGGATAATAATATGAAAAGAGGCATAATCGGTTCCATTATCGGAAGCGCATTAGTCATTATCTGGATAGTCCTCGGCTTTGGAAATCTATTATTAATAGTTTTAGCCGGATTAGTGGGTTATCTAATCGCTACGATAACTGGATCATCTCAAGATAAAACAGACCTACGAACTAGGATCACCAAAATTTTACAAATAAAGGAGTAAATCATGGCAGTACAACCGTTAAACGCCGATTTAATAAAGAATAGTAAATTAAAATTTAATGAAGACGTAATCGCTAAAATTGCTGGCATGGCGATCCGAGATATCGACGGCATCCTTTCAATGAATGGCAACGTCTTTGACAACATTGCTGATAAAATTCGTAGTAAAGAAGATATTACTAAGGGCATCGATGTCGATGTAGGAGAAAAACAAGCCGCATTGGATCTGGAAGTAATTCTCGAATACGGCAAAGATGCACATCAAGTTTTCAAAAATATCTTGCATGAAGTTAGTTCTGCCATTGAGAGCATGACTGGACTCAAAGTCATTGAAACTAACGTTTATATCAGTGACGTCATGACCAAAAAGGAATGGCAACAACAGAACAAAAATAACGACAATAATCGTGTAAATTAGAAAAGAGGCCTAACTATGACTAACGCACAAGCAAACAATCAAGAAAATTCAATCCAAAAGGAACTAAATTTTTCAGATAAAGTTTTAGAAAGAATTGCTAGCCAAACAGCCCATTCTATTGATGGAGTTCTGTCTTTAAACGGCGGTGCTATCAGTAATTTAACCGACCGCTTCATTGATAATCCTACCAAAGGTGTGAACGTGGATAACGATGATGACAAATTATCATTCGAATTAAAAGCCATTTTAGAATATGGCAAATCAGCACCTCAAATTTTTGATAGAATCGTGAATAACGTTGCCCATTCTGTAAAAGAAATGACCGGTAAAGAAGTCGATAAAATCACATTAAACGTCGATGATTTGATGACTAATGCTGAATGGAAAAAACAACAATCTAATAATAAGAACGAAGATTCAAAAGAATCCGAATAAATTCTTCCTCCTTCAGGGAAAATAAAAAAGCTGTTGATAATCATATCAACAGCTTTTTTGGTTCTACACTATTAAATAAAGCTTTTAAATAACAAATAAAAACGACCTCTATTAAGAAATCCAAACATGTATATCTTGAATAACCAATAGTAGTGGTATTTTTAATTTAAAATTTCCATTTCATTGTCATCATATAGAGATAACTGTCCCTAGTTACTGCATCTCTGCACAGTAATATTAAACCCAAGTATCTAGTCGGTAGTAAAAAATCTGTGGGCCCTAAGTGGTGAAATTCTTCTTAGCTTGCGTCAGCAAGGTTAGAAGAAGACCGAGCTTAGAGATCCATGATTACGCACAAAGTGCGGAATTATTAGCTCTAAGTCGTGTCCACCACGTTCCAGCGGCCCACAGATTTTTTACTACCGACGGCACATTTCACCACATCAGTTAGTATTCACGTCTCAACCAAATTCGAGTAAGAATCCATCAGTGATTTTTTCGTTCTAAATACCTCTTTAAAGGTGGATAAATCTTATTGGCAATTGCTTCTGCGATGATAAAACCAATTGCCAATGACAACCCGACTGTCAAAGCTTTAATTAGATCATGTCCTGCTAAAGAATCATTTCCTAATGTAAAGTTCTTCATACTGTCATAAATGATTGCTCCTGGAACCAAGGATACCAAACACGGAACATAAAAAATATTAACTGGTGCTCTTACTAAAATAGCAGCTAGATTCCCTAATAGTCCAATCACAACCGCAGATAAGAGATTCGGCATGATTACTCCAGGATTACTCTTATCAGCAATAATATACACGACCCAGGCAATCGCACCGATTAAACCAGCTGGCATCAGTGTTCTTCTGGGATTATTAGTCACAATTCCAAAACCGACACTGGACAAAAAGCCAAAAACAAAGCCTAACAATATTTGCATTTTTATCCTCCCATAGCTGCTTTAATCAAAATTTGGCCAATGACAACACCACTTCCGATAGAAAGTCCTGACATAATCGCATCGGTTGCTCTGACAAGACCGGAAATAGTATTTTTTTCAATAATCTCTCGAAGCGAATTAGTCATTGGAACTCCTGGAACTAAAGGCATCAACGCACTAATAATTATATTGTTAGCACTAGCCGCAATTCCTACATCCATTAAGACGTGTGCCAAGATACTGATAGTCAAACCACCCATAGCCACGGCGATGTAAGGAATCTTAGAATGTTTACCGACAACTCGTGCTACAAAATATCCCAAAATACCAACAAAGAATGACAGAAATAGATCAAACCAAGTTGCTTTGAATAATAACATTGGCGCTACTGAAACTAAACCAGCTCCTAAATATTTTTCAAACCAGTTAAAGTCAGAAGTATCGTATTCGACATCTGTTACGGCCGCTTTTAATTCTTTAAAAGTCATTTTATGTTGCGAAAATTCTCGTGACAACGTATTGATTCGATCAACTTTTTGCAGATTGAAGTCGCCAACTCGGACCTTAAAGATTCTAGTCGTGGCACTCTTTTCTGAGTTCACAAAAACAGCTGTCATCGTCGCATGACAAACTATCGGTAAATTCACTGCCCGACCGATATATTCTACTGTATTCTCTACTCGTGAAGTTTCAGCACCATTTTCTAAAAGTACTGCCCCCACTTGACCACAAAGGGCCACGACATCTTTTTCATCAAAACTATCCATAGTCGTATCCTCAAGTCGATTTTTACTTAATCATACAAGTTTATATAAAAAAAGCCTGCAATATGCTACAGACTTTTATTTCTTCAAATATGTTTCTTTCAATAGAACAATCCACAAAACTAAAATTAGACCACCGATAACAACCAAAGCTACATCAGTTTGCTCACCGGTTTGAGGCAACGTACCTAATTCTTTATTATCAGTCGCTGATTTGTCAGCCTTAACAGTTCCTGCACTACTCAAGCTACTTAAATCCGATAACAATCCTGAAACATCGGAACTGCTTACGATTCCCGAAATATCCGATGGATTAAGACCATCGAAATTCAAATCAAAATCGAGATTCTTATCAAGACCAAAATCCGGTAAGTTCAAAGATACGTTACCAGAGATTGCCTTGCCTAAATCACCTAAATTGTTAATTGGAAAATCAAATTTAAGATAATTACTGTCCCCTGAACTCGTAAAACTTAAATTAATTGGTTTTTCGTGATTAATATAATTTAACTGAATTGCGTTGTTACCGAATTTCTTCGGATACTTGATCGTCATTTCTACATAATAAGTGCCATCAGAATTTTGCATCACCTTGGCCGTATTAGTAAAATAAGGCGAGATCAAAGCACCATCACCATCATTTTTAGCAACCTGATAAGTTAGTTCTTTAATAACAGTTTTATCATTTGCAGTTGAATTATTACTATTATTAGTAGTATTTGTTGCTTGAGCATTACCAGTTTGTGGTGTCGTGATAATCTCATTATTGTTGTCACCACTCAAATCACTTTTAATATTGTTGATCGTATTCTGAGCATCATTTAAAGTCGATTTAGTTTCATCTTCTGCATCAGTAATTGACTTTAAACCATTTAAAAATGTATTAGACTGTTGACTATCTAAACTGCTGGAATCAAATTTGAAATTAACCGTTGCCTTATCAACGTTGAAATTCAATAACTTAGTTTGAACTGTCGCTGAAATAGGATTATCCAATTCACTCAAACTTTTAATTTTAAAACTTATATCAACATACTTCTTAGCATTCTTCATGTAAGTACTTGAAATGTTTGGTTGTTGATTATCAATTGTAGTTACATTTAAACTGGTCAAATTTGAAACTTCAGCTGTTAATGTAACCTTATAACTACCATCATCATTGGGTGTAATAGTTGCACTCTTCGTGAAGAAAGCATCCATCGGTGACAGTAAACTAGAATTTCCCCTATAAACTAAATAATTAATTGTTCGTTCATTATTGCTATTAGTATCTGCTTGAACTGTTTCTACAATTTTATTTGGTGAATCTGAATCACTGATTCCTGACACGCCAAATATTCCCAAAAGCATCCCCACAGACAATAGACTAATAACCCACTTTTTCATCATATCGCCCCTTTATAAACGTATACCAATTTTATCATATATATTATATCGATTTAAAATATTTACACTATAATTTCTCATAATAAAAATAAGATTTTCGTTAGAATTATTAAAATAATATTATAGAACATTTGAAATGGCCTTAGAAATAGATATATACTTATTAATATCATTTGCAGGAAGGTGACATATATGAAACAAGGAACAACAATTTTGACACTAGACAATGGCTACCATCTTTGGACTAACACCCAAGGACATGGCGACATCAAATTGCTATGCCTCCATGGTGGACCTGGTGGAAATCACGAATATTGGGAAAACTTTGGTGAAAAGTTAGCTGACTTAGGCGTTCAAGTAACCATGTACGACCAACTAGGATCATGGTATTCAGATCAACCCGACTATAGCGACCCCGAAATCGCTAAAAAATATCTGACATACGATTACTTCCTAGAAGAAGTTGAAGAAGTTAGACAAAAGCTAGGCTTAGATAACTTTTATCTAATCGGACAATCATGGGGTGGCGCATTAGTTCAAATGTACGCTGCTAAATACGGACAACACCTTAAAGGTGCTATCATTTCAAGTATGGTTGACGAAATCGACGAATATGTCACAAACGTTAACAAGTGCCGCTTAGACACATTAGGTCCCGACAAAGTTAAGTATATGCAAGACATCGAAGCAAAGAACGACTTGTCAGACCCTACATATCAAAGTTACGTTGATATTTTAAATGCTGAATACGTTGATCGTAAACAACCAACAGCCATCAGACATTTAATCGACACAACAGCCACAGCCGTTTATAACGTATTCCAAGGCGACAACGAATTCGTTATTACAGGAAAATTAAAAGACTGGCACTTCAGAAAACACCTTAAAGAAATCACAGTACCAACATTGTTAACATTCGGTGAACATGAAACAATGCCAATCGCAACAGCAAAGATCATGCAAAAAGAAATTCCACATGCAAGATTAGTAACAACACCCAACGGTGGACATCATCATATGATCGACAATGCACCAGTTTACTTCGATCATTTGGAACAATTTATTAAAGACGTTGAAAGCGGCAATTTCAAAGATTAGAGCGTGGAACAAGGGCGCTCAGCCTCCGAGGATTTGCCTAAGAACTGGAATTAGCCGCCGAACTTGCGGATGATTTCAGTTCTGTAGCAAACCACAGGAGGTTGCCCTTGTGGAACGCGTTTCCACTATATTGCATAGAACCATGGTTATCTCCCTAAGTACATTGGTAATTACCCTAAAAAAATCCAAACTTAGCAATAACCAAGAAAACATGTTAAACTTAGTCTTTCAAATCTAACAAAAATAGCCACCCAGAAATGGGTGGTTATTTTTATATCCAATATTCAAATAAAAGGCAAAAAAAATAGAACTCATGACGAATTCTATAAAAAATCCCCAAATTTTTAATTTGTTTTAACGTACTTTCTCCACTTCAAACGACTTAGCCAAGTCTGCTGTGCAGAAATTCCATTATCATTCTCTTCTTTGACATAATCTCCATCGGAATCTAACCAATAAGAGTTCTCTGTATCTTTCAAGAAAGTATTGATAATCTTATTTAATTTCACTTTAGATTTTTCCTCAACGATCGGAACGGCCAACTCGACACGACGATCCAAATTTCTCGTCATCATATCAGCTGATGAGATCCAAACATCAGTATGATCCTTACCATATTGGAATTTAAAGATACGACTGTGTTCCAATAATTGTCCGACAATACTCTTAACTCGAATATCTTCTTTAGGACCACAGATACCAATCTTCAAAGAACATGGACCTCTGACGATCATTCTAAATGGCAAGCCTTGTCGAGCAGCTTTATAAATAGCACTAATGATTTCAACATCAGTTAAACCATTGACCTTCATGAAGACTCCACCTTGACCATCACGTAGATATGCTTCAGTGGCTAATCTGATATTTTCAATTATCATATTTTTAATACCATCTGGCGATGTCACTAGTAGATTATATTCAACCTTAGTTTCATTCACTAGATGATCGAAAAATCTCGTTGCGTCATCGATGTACATTTGATTACTTGTGAAATAGCTCAAATCGGAGAAACCATTAGCAGTAATAGCATTATAATTACCCGTTCCAACTTGAACATACCCTCTATTGTCGCCATGTAAGACCAAACAGATCTTTGAATGAACTTTATTAACCTTATCACCGAATAAAACTTTGACGCCGGCTTCACGTAAGAATTTGGTTACTTCAATATTATGAACTTCATCAAATCTAGCTTTCAGTTCAACAACAGCGGTAACCTCGATACCTTTATCAGAGGCTTCTTTCAACAGTCTCAACAAATCGGAATCCTTCTCCGTTCGATAAATGGTAATAAAAATTTTTGTCGTCTTTGGATCCTGTACAGCCGCTTCCAAATAATCGATAAAGACACTGTAAGAGTCATATGGATACTGAACTAATAATGAAGAATGTTTCAAATAGTCCAAGATATTCTTCGACGGATTCCACTTCAAAGCTTTGAAAGGTGGAAAGACAAGCTCCGCATGATCACGGTAACGCTTGAACAATGTATTAAGAAATTTAATATCCACGGGACCTGGTATCTTGTAGACACTCTTCTTGCTGATATCAAACAATTTAGCAAAGTATTCACGACTGTGACTTTCACCGTTGCAGGCAAATTCCACACGCATAATATTCCGCAATTCTCTGGTATCAACGTAATTGATCATCTTATTCAGATATTCGTCATCTGTCATATCTTTGCTTAAAAAGTCATATGGCTTGTTCTGATCGTAAGTCACACGGAAAACGTAAGTCTTCTTGATCTTGTATTTTCTGATCAAATCAGTCGCAACATGACGAATAACGTCCTCAATCAAAATATAGTGATTGTCGACGCCAGTCTCTACTAACCGATCCAAATCTTCTGGAATCGGGGTGGTATAAATATGATGCGGTGTTTCCATTAATAAATTTAAATTGCGACGATACTTATAAGTTTTCGAGAATCGTTGCATATCAAGTCGAGGCAAAATTTTCTTACTAAAATACTTTTTAACAGTTTTCTTTTCAGAATCCTTCAATTCATCGTACTTTAGAATGTAGAACAATTTTCTATCACGTGCATCTTTCATCGACGCATCATATTTTTTGTACTGCTTAGCAATATTTCTAGAGTTAAATTCATAAACCAAACTAAGAACCTCATCACCAGTTAGATCAGTTCTTTTCTCAGTCTTATTATTAATAACCATACTATCAATATTGTGCATTCTTACTCGGAAGAATTCATCTAAGTTGTTTGAAGCAATGGACAAAAAACGTAGTCTTTCTAAAAGTGGCACATCACTATCATAGGCTTGATCAATTACTCGATTATCAAATAGTATCCAGCTTAAATCGCGATTATAAAATTTCCGTTTCATTTAATGACTACCCTTCATCTTTTAAATCCTTCTTGAATGATTCAAAATCGTACTCCACTTGTTGAGCATAACTGTTGGTGAAATTCATCAATGAATTAGCTATATCAGTATATTCTTCGCCAAATCCTATGATCAATGGATAATTTGGTGAGTGTGAATGCGCTCTGGCAAGGAGAATGACACAGACCTTTGTATAATCCTTGAATGATTCAAAATCTAGTTTATCTAAATTAATAGATGATTTCATATCCTTAAATTGACGCATGTAAAAACTGTATTGCTCAGTATCAAAGGCTCCTAAAAACGGATCGGAGGCACTCTGCAGAATCAATTGACTGTTAACAATATTCTGACCCTGACTAATTTTACTATCGAAATACAATTCATCATTGTTATAGATAGGTAAAGCCTGTTTAGCTTGTAAAACCAAGTAGTTACTATCCAAATCCCTCAATAGAATTAAATAGCAAAGTGTTCCAACGCTGCCGACTCCAACGATATGACGAGCAATATCTATAATTTTAAAGTCTTCTAAGAACAGTCTAACATCGCTACGTTGGTTTTTCTTATACTTTTCGTATCCGCGAGCAACACTCTTGTAATCTTTCTTACTGATATGTTGCGTAACAGGTTTATTCTCTATGAAACGAAGCTGACCATCATGCATTTCAGTATATTTCTCAATAACTAACTTAGAATTACTCTTCTGAGCCTTCTTGATGCTTTTAGCAATCATATTATTGAAAGACTCTTGAAAATATTCTTCGTTATCTTTAAGTTTACCAAATATCTCCGTTATATTTTGAAGTGTATTCGGTAAAATAAAACGTTTCATTTCCGAAATCTTTGTCATGTGCTTTAGAGTATCAAAATAAGTATTCACAACTGTTAAAAGATATTTTTGGACTTCATCCTCATCAAATCCATGTGCACGAGCAACTAGAAGGGCACTGACTAAAAGACGTTTTAGATCATATTCCCAATGTCCTAAATGCGCCTCATCAAAATCGTTCATATCAAACAACAGTTGTCCTTCAGATGAACCGTAGAAACCAAAGTTTCCCAAATGAGCATCCCCACCAACTAGAACACGAATACCACTGTTCTCATTTCTTGAGAGATCATAATGCATCACATCAACAGTTCCGCGGAAAAAAGCAAAAACTGACTTGGACATTCTTTCACGTTTAACTTCTAACAATTCAGGAACTAATAGTTTGTTTTTGATATTTAATATTTTATGAATGTTTCTCTTTTTAGGTTTAAATGTATTGAATGAATCAGATACTGCCGTCGCAAAAAAGCGACCTTTAATAATTAAGCGTTCAGTACTCTTAAACGCATCAGTATCTTGGAAAGTATATGGTGTATTAATCATGCCTCTATCACCTCAATTTGTATTATACAATAGCTGACAATGATAACTATTGTCTTTAAGTACTTTTTTCTAAAAATATTATATTAGCCAAATATATTTTTTAAGTATAGTTTAACTTTTATCAAAAAAGAAATATATTTCTCTTCAATATTGCGCCTTAAAGATGGAAAAACGGTGAATGATTTGTAAAACTTTAATGTTTTCAAAATGAATTTTTCCATAACGTCTAATTTTACGCTTTCTGACTAAAAAAGTGTAATTATAAGGTCGCACAAGAAGGGTGTGATCGTATGCTTAAAATTTCTGAAGCTAGTAAAAAAGTAGACCTACCTGTCGCCACAATTCGCTACTATGCCGAATTAAATATGATTCCTTCTTTAAAGCGAAATCTCGAAAATCAACGTGTGTTCGACGACGAATCAATTGCTTGGCTTGAAGGTATAAAATTCTTTCGAGAATTAGGCATGCCTATCTCCGAGATTCAAGAATACATCCAACTCAGCCAAAAAGATGGTAAAGCAGCTTTAGTTAAAAGACATCAATTACTAATTAAGCAAGAACAAAAAGCCCAAGACAACGTTACAAAAGCACAAACCAATCTGGATGAGTTAAAACGTCGGATAACCCTAGAAGACGAAATCATCAAGGGCCATAAACGTGATAGTTTAAGTCCCGCTCGTAGATTTAATCAATAAAAAAAATCGACCATTTTTGGTCGATTTTTTATTTTTATCCTACTTGACTCGTTCCATCTGCGTAATTTAAAGTAACGCCTGATTGAACATTGAAAATATAAACGTTGAAATGAACAGAATCATCACCCACAGATTGTGCTTCCATTTGAACTCCACGAGCTAATAATTCATCACCTCTAAAGATTTGTGTGACACGATATCTGACATAATGCGAACTACTTTGTTTCAAATAATAAGCGATATCCATTTCATGAGCTAACATTTCTGGACTATTTAATGAACGGGTTCCAGTCATTAAATTCTTAGGATTATTGTTCTGGCCTGTTAACTGATAACCGATCAAGTGACTACGATTATACAACCAACCGCCACTGATACGTTTGTTATGCCAACCAGTTGGATTCCAGTGTAATGGCTCTCTTTTAGCAGTCGGCATTTTTGAAACGTTCAATAAAGCGTTGGCGGCTGTAACCCGATTAAGATTATCCAGATCACCGTATTGGTCCCAAGCTCCCTTAGCAGTACTCAAATCTTCTTGAGAGAAATTAGGCTTATTTCCATTGACGATAATTTCTTGCGTTCCATTGTAATCGAGATTGGCTAAATCGGATGTGTTAGATGTACTTTGAGTTGCTTTATTATTGTGTTCATCGATAAATTTCTGATCGTCTGAAATCTGATTTTGGAGCGATTCAATCGATTTCTTTAATCTCTTATTTTTTGCAACTAATTTTTTAGTCTTCTTTTGATAAGAATAGTCTTTGACAACTTCTACTTTACTATGACTGTTTTCAGCTGCTTGGCTTTGATTAGCACATGCTGTAACAGAAGGTATCAAGGCTAATAAAACCAATAATTTAACTGCTTTTTTCATTAGACTTTCGACCTCCTGTAACCAGCATTGATAGCATCTTGCTCAGTCTTAAAGTAGACCGCATTAGAAGAATTCATGTTGTAACCTCTTTGACCAGGTACGTGGTAAATATGACTTCTTGAATTACCAACGATCGTTCCCGAACTGGAGGTATTCATGTCTCCTCTTTGAGAACTTGATTGTTGCGATTGTGCTTGCTGTGACTGTTGTTGAGCTTCTTGAGCTTGTTTTTCTTGTTGCTTTTGAGCCGCTTCTTGTTGTTTTTGTGCTGCTTTAGCTTGTTCTTCCTGTTGTTTCTTAGCTGCAGCTTGCTCTTCTTCAGCCTTTTGTTTAGCCTCAGCCTCTTGAGTCTCTATATCGTCGCGTTGACTCTGTAACTTATCTTCTTGCTTAGATAATTTTTTCTTTTTAGCAAGAAGTGCTACATTTTCCTTTTTGGCAATATCATATTTGTCCTTGCCGATATACTTAGTTTTCTTAGCTACCTTTTCCGTCTTAGCAGAACTATCCGAGCTAGAACTCTTTTCATCAGTACTATCCCCTGTAGCCCCAACTATAATAGAAGAAATAATCATGACACCGACACTGATCAGCAATCTCTTTTGATCACGTTGCCTGATTTTAGTATTTTGCCTATGCTTAAACCATTTGAAGGCATAAACGAAAATAGCTATCAAAGAAATTAGCAGAACTAATACCATGAAAGTTGTCATCCCCTTGACCCCCTTATATTTTTGTCTAACTATATTAATGATATATGAGGGGGAAACGCTTAACAAGACAAAAAATAGGACATTCTTGTATGTCCTATTTTTTGTTATTTTATTATTTTTCTTGACTCATTTTAACTTGATATTGATGATTAGAAACAAGTACAAATGGAATATAAAGAGCTACATTAATAGCAATAATAACTATCTGAACTATTGAAGCTCTTATGTCTCCACCTGTTGCTAAATAACCAGACAAAACTGGTGGTGTTACCCAAGGAATCAGGATATAAGTTGCATGCATCCATCCAAAAGCTGTGGCAGCATAGGCTACAATCGTTGAAATCAATGGTGCAATACAGAATGGAATAGCATAAGTAATATTGAAAACAATTGGTAATCCGAACATTAATGGTTCACTGATATTAAATAGATTAGGAACACCACCTAATTTAACAATTGCCTTTTCATCGGGACGTTTAGAGAAAATCAATAAGGCAATAACTAAGGAGATTAGGGTACCACCTCCACCCATATAAACGAAAGCGTCTAGGAAGGGTTGTGTAACAATATTAGGTGCAGCGCTACCAGCATGAATAGCATCAATATTTTGTTGCAATGATGCTAAAAGAATTGGTCCTGCAATTGATCCAAAGACATCTGCACCGTGAATACCAAGTGTAAATACAAAGGTTGATAATAGAACATAGAATAATATTCCAGGTAATGATTGGAAACCAGTAACTAGTGGTACTTGTAGAACACGGATGATAATTTCTGAAACATTCATTCCAGTGGTTGTATTCAAAGTACCTTCAATTGCAGCAAAGATAGTAATAGTAATCATTGCTGGGAACAAAGAACTAAATGAATTACCAACAGCAGGAGGAACTGAATCTGGCATATGAATCTTCAAATGTTTTGCTTTTTGTAATCTGGTCATAATCATTGTAGCGAAAATACCAGTTAAAATAGCAACCAACATACCACTGGCAGAAGAATAATCTTGAGTTAAAACACCGCTAGCTGAATATGATTTACCAGAAAGTGTTAAAACCTTTACTGTGTTTGGCACTAATGAGACATAACTAGCTAAAGCAACAATACCTTCAGTTACACCGTCACGGCTACCGTATGATTTAGCCAAACGTGCTGCAATTAGGAACGTAATAGACAAAGCCAAAATACCAAAAGTTCCGTTGTATGCTTGAATACCAATATTAGTAATAATTTGATGTCCAGGCATATTTCTTAAAATACCTGTCTTAGGAATCAATAAAACATTATTGATCAGTAAGAACAAAGCTGCTGTAATTGTGATAGGAATAGTATCAGCAAAAGCATCACGAATCGCTAAAATAAATTTATTGCTACCTATTTTCCCAGAAATCCTAGAAATGCTCTCAACAAACTTGTTATCACCGTTCATCTTCCTTTTCCCCCTTTAACAATTCTGAAATTGTCGATAACCACTTAGTGGCTGCCACTATCCATACTTCTTTATATGTTGCATTGTTGAATTGTGGCCAATATGGAACATCTTCATCATCTTTGGTCTCAATACCGACGGGCAATTCTCCGACCATATCCCCTGATGAATTAGAATATTCTTGCTGATAATTATTTCCCTCACCAAACATCAATGATTGGTCAAACGGATTGTTTCCAATGATCCAACGTAATTGTGCATTAGCTAAATCCAATAGTTCCTTATTCTTCAATGTTCTTCCCATAATGGCAGCTGAATTGGCCGTTGAAAGAATGATAGAATCATTGCCTCTAAATGAGAACCAAACTGGAAATCTTCTTATATAAAGATGTTCAGCAATTTGTACGCCAGCTTTAAGTTGGTCGTTATATTCTGAATATGCTGAATCATCAATTAATAAATGCTGTACATCAAAACTTTCCTTATCACTATTTTCGGTATCCAGATATACTCCACTCGCAATCATTGGATAAGGATCTGTAAATTGTCTTAAATAAAGTAAATATGATCCGTAATCTTGAGCTTTTTCTTTCCACACATCATGCAAAACATCAGAAACTGGTAATCTAAGTGCTATTGCGAATGCTTGGGCGAATAGCATTTCTCTCGCTTGATGATTAAAGTGTTGAAATACTTTATGACTAATATCTCGATAGAACATTCCCTTTAGAAGAGTGCCATCAAACAATTTCAGTCCTTTACTTTCTTGACAACTAATCATACGATTCATAAATTCTATAACCGTAGTTAAATATTTTTCGTTCTTTGTAATGAAATAACAATTACCAGCTGCAGCAACAATTGTCGCATCATAAGTTGCTTTAGATGTGTTATATGTGTGTTCCCACATGATTGGTTCTTTTTCATAAGGTGATTGCTTGAATCTTGCTAAAGCAATATCAAAATAACTAACTGCTAATTTTTGCAGACGTTTTCTCATATCTTGATCAATTACTTTTTGTTGTGAGATATCAGATAAAATACTGCTCAAAAGAAAATTCTCATACGGATTGTCATGAACTCTAGCTAAGGCATCGTCCATAGTACCGATCATGTTATCGGTCCATCTTGAAACGCCTGCACTGGTAGCATGATATCCGTTACCGAAGTCGGTCTTAAATATAAAATCTAGTCCCCAATTTCCTTCTTCTAATAATCTTTCAGACAATTTGTGACTGTGTGTAATATTGGCAATCTTGAACAATGCTTGGGTGGCTTCCGCAGAATGAATAAGTTGTTGCGACAGATCACCAGCATCATGCCAACCTCCGTTGTAGCTAATAGTCTTGCTATCTTTTTTAGCAATGACATCTTCATGACAAGTACCATGAATTCCAGGAACTGGGTAACCGCAACGTTCACCATAAATAAAATTCAAAACCTTAGGAATGCTTTCTTTCCAAATGTCTCTGTAAGTTCCAATCGTGAATGGTTCAGTAGTTATATTTCCTAATTTGATTTGATAGGTCCCCGACTGGTCGAAATCTGTAAAGTCTAAAATTTTGAATTCTCCCAATTTATTATTCAAACTCTTAATTTTATTATTAAAAACCGTATTTTTAGTTTCGGCATCAATTATTGAAAATTCATCATTAACGTTGTCACTTGAAACAACCGCTACTTTTCTTTCATCATTTTGATATCCATCATGGGAATAACTAATTTTGTTAGGTTCCCATCCATGTGTGGAAGTTGCATCTAAAACTTTTTGAAGAGAAATATTTTCTAATTCAACTTTGTATTCTCCTGGAATATCCATATAAGAACCATTTATCTCATAGCTAAAACCAATTTCAGTTACTTTGTCTCTAGGTAAATCCGAAATGTTAAGAAAGTAAGTTTTTTCGCAATTATTGCTTAAATTTATTACGTGATAACCTTCTCGATTGTATTGATCAGGTATTTTATGCTCACCATCGTTATGTATTTCAAAAATTATATTGGGATTTATAATTTCAGAACATTTTGTATTAATCTTAAAAGCTAGTCGATTATAATCTTGCCAGTTCTCATTATTAATTTTCAAAGATGCTCTAGTATTCCCGTATCCTACATAATCACCATCAGCCGGATCTCCAGGAGCCCATGTTTCGTACCTTGAAGGAGCTTCGAGAATAAATCCATTTTTAGAAACGTTAGTTATGCTCCCTCTTTTGGAATGTTCCCAAGTATTTGTTTCGGATGTAGTTATATTCTTCTCGTTGACAACCTTTTTATTATTCTCGCTGCTATCAAAATTTTCGGGAATATGAATCAGTTTATGTAACAAATCAGTCTGATCTAATAATTCATCTACTGCTGTCATTCTTTTCTCTCCTTAGTTAAGCAACTTACTAAAGGCAAACAACGCACACCCTTGTAATGCTATTAAATTAGGATCTAATTCTGTATTCTTAACTCCGTATTTAACAAAACGCATTGTTTGTGGATCCAACAACCTTTGCAAATGATCTAGATACCATCCTCCTGTTGTAACGCCTCCACCGAATCTCACAGCTTGCGGATTAATAATTCGAACCAAGTTCATCACCATATTGCTTGTAGCCTTAAGTGACTGATTTACTACCGCCAGTGCCAAAGGATCTTTTTGGTCGTATGCTTCAAAAAGTTCTTTAGCTCCAACACGCTGATCAGGTAATACTTCCAACTTAGTATCGTTGAACTTCTTCAATTCATGCGCCTGATTGGACATTCCTAAACCTGAGGCTAAAGGTTCAACACAGCCATATCTTCCACAAACACATTTAACTTTGCTCGCAGAGTCAACAACCATATGACCAAATTCACCAGCATCATAATTTTTACCTAAGATAATTTGGCCATCTACAACCATTCGACCTGCAATGCCTGTACCAATACTCAAATAGATGAAGTTTTTGGTAACGTTACCAATTCCGAGCAAATTTTCAGCTTCAGCTGCAGCAGTTAAATCATTGATTATGAAACATGGTAGATTAAATCTCTTTTCTATTTCTCTTGAAACATTTATTTCATTTTTGTTTGTTGGATCAATTTCGTACCAAATGCCTTTATCACTATTAACTCTACCAACAATATCAACTGCAATAGCTTTAATATCACCGATAACTTGTTTAGAAAAATAATTAATAATGGCATCAATAATTTGATTCAAGGCTGTTTCTTGAGATGAAATATCAGATTTGAACTTATTTTGACTTAAAATCTGTCCTTCTTTGTCAACTTCACCAATCAAAACTTTGGTTCCGCCAACATCTACAGTTAATATCGTTTCTTTCTTCATAGCACTTTTCCTTTTTGAAAACGTTTCTATCTAGTTAAGCGCTTTCTTTTTACACTCAAATACTAGTTCCATAGGATTAATATGTCAATACCATTTTTGGAAACCTTACCAAAAAATTGTTGTTAATTTTTTAGCTTTGTTTTACACTTTAGTTAATTTAACGGGGTGACAATATGAAAAGTAAAATCACAATTAAGGATATCGCCAAATTAGCTGGCACATCTGTATCAACAGTTTCAAGAGTAATAAATGACAGCCCTTCGGTATCAGCTGAGAAAAGAAATCACATCAAAAAAGTAATCGCTGACAATAATTTTCAACCCAACATGTTGGCCCGTGGTATGGTTTCCAACAAAACACAAACTCTAGCCGTTGTTGTTTCAGATATTAATAATCCTTACTTTACAGATTTGATATCTCAAATTGAAATAATCAGTAGAAATGCTGGATACACTCTCCTACTTATAAATACAATGACCGCCGGAAAAATGAACAAAGCTAATAGTGCTCAATTAGAAATTGATGCCTTTAAAAATATTCTTGAACGACATGTTGATGGTGTTCTTATTCTTGGTGGAGAAATTGATCGTGAATCAGTTGCTACTGATTATTTAAACGCCCTTAATGAATTGAACGATCAAATACCCGTAGTCATAATCGGTCAAAAAATAGATGGTTGTAATGCTCTTTTTGTTGAACGTGACCAATTCCGAAGTGCTGAAATCATTACTCAGCATTTGCTAGCCCTAGGTAATAGGAGAATCGCTTTTATTGGCGGAGAACCTGGAATAAAAATAACATCCCAACGTTTAGCAGCTTTTAAACAAACAATGAATATCTACTCTAAAGTAGATGATCATCTAATAATATTAAATGATTACTATCCTCAATCTGGATATGATGGCATGAATGTTTTACTTAATTCTGAGGAGAAATTACCTGATGCTGTTGTAGCAATAAATGATCGTGTTGCTTGGGGAATTTTTAGAGCCCTTCACGATCATAATCTCAACTCACCCGACGATATTGCTGTTGGTAGTTGTGATGCATTCCCAAACGGTGAATTCATGACACCTAGAATTACCACGGTTAATCAACACAATGAATCTTTAGGAAAAATTGCTTTACATTTTCTATTTCAACTTATCGATAACAAAGAATTAAATCGAACAGAGGAAACTCACTTACCAGAATTAATTATTCGTGAATCCTGTGGTGCAAAGAAACGAGATGAGAGTAATGCTTAAAAACCTAGTATTTATGGATATAGATGATACCTTGGTAAATAATCATCAAGAAATATCGACGTTCACCAAAAACATCATTAATCAAAATCAAACTAATACTATTTTTTATGTGGCAACAGGAAGAATGTTTATTTCGGCCAAAGTTATTGCTGACGAAATAAACGCTAACGTTGTAGCTTCAAATGGCGGTATTTTTCAAAAAGGTTCTCAATTAGTATCCTTTCACTTAGGCAAACAAAATTTGGAAAACATCTATCATGTTTTAGAGGAATACAGTTTGTCTGCATTCTTCTTTAGCAGTCATCAAGTATTTTACAATCAATCCCTTCCAAAGTATTTCAAACACAGCACAAATAATAGAATAGCTAGTCCTAATCCTAACGACTACATAAAAATAGATTTGCCATCTTTATTGCAACACAGTGATGAAATTATTAATGGAATAATTATCGAAGACACTAATACGGATATTCTTGATACAGCTAAGGAAAAATTAAAAGATATTACTGATCTAAACATATCTTCATCATTCAAGAACAATATTGAATTAATTCCTGAACATGTCAGCAAAGCTACTGCCATTAAGCAGATTCAAAAGGAATACCATGTTGCACCTGAGCATACCTTTACGTTTGGTGATGGAGAAAACGATATCGAAATGTTTAACACTTCAGAATACTCTGTAGCCATGGCTAACGCCAATGATCTAGTTAAATCTCATGCCAACTTTGTGACAGATTCATATTTAAATGACGGAGTTGCCAAATTTTTACAAAAGTATTTGAGCTAAAGGAGAAAAAACAATGAATAATCCAACAATGCTAACCTACATTAATCAAGAAGCTTCAGTAATGAACAAAATTCTAGATACCTATCCGCAACAAATCGACACAGTGATCGACAATAAACTTTTAACCAGCAATTCTTGGCTATTACTAGGAATTGGTTCTAGTTATAACGCCGCTCTAAGTGCTAAATACTATATCGAAAAGACAGCCAATGTGCTCGTTGACTTGCAACAACCGTACAACTACAGCAATTACGACATGATTGACCCTAATTTGGAAGTTGCTATTGGTATCTCACAAAGTGGTCAAAGTACTTCTACCATTGACGCTATAAAAAAATTGTCCGAGTCCAATATTTATACTATCGGTGTCACTAGCCAGCCGGGAAAAGAACTATCAGATGCCTGTCAAAAGACGCTTGATATCCTTACTGGTCGCGAACAAGTTGGTTACGTGTCTCTTGGGTTTACTGCTACTGTTTTAACTCTTATGCTTTTAGGCTTAAGAGTCTGCGTTAAAAAAGGTCTAATTTCACTAGATCAAGAAACTACAGAAATCTCAGAATTCAGAGATATCGTCTCTCACTTTGGTGAAACAATTACTAAGACAACAGATTTCTTTAAAGAGAACGAAGCTGATTTTCAAAAAGCATATCAATTCTCTGGTATCGCCTACGGTCCTAGTGTAGGGTCAATCAAAGAATTAGAAACTAAATTTACAGAAACTGTTCGTATTCCTGCTGACGGCAATGAATTAGAAGCTTTCATGCATGGTCCTTATTTATCCATCAATCCTGAGCATCGACTATTCTTCATTACGACTAATGCTAAACCAAACGTCAAAAGTAAAGCTGACTCGTTGATCAAATATGAGAATCAATATACAAAACACATTTTTGAAATTAATTATACCGATCAAGCAAACAGTTCTGAAAAAGTATTAAATCTTATGAATATTGCTGACGAAACTAAGGTTCCCTTCCTTGGCGGTCTGCCTATTCAAGTTCTAGCTTGGTACATCACAAAGAGTCGTGGGATTGACTTAGCAAAACAGATCTTCACTGACTTCTCTGATAAAGTTCATAACAAAACAGAATTTCAAAATTACATATAAATCAAAAAATGTTCATACTAACCGTATTGGTTAATATGAACATTTTTTATATAAAACTATACAAGATACCTAGACACGCTTGTTATGCCAAACTCTTTAAAACATAATCTGCTAATTGATCAATACGTCTAAAGTCATCCTCATCAGGATCTTGATCAATTTTTACTGAATCGGCCACTTGTTCACCGTTGCTGGAATTGAGTTGCATAGTAAAGTAATCGACTGCACGACCAAAATGGAGGTGTTGTTTGGAACTAGAGCCTAGTACAGCAAACTTAGTATGATTCAAATCAACATCTTTCAAATCTTCATAAAAATCTTGGGCTTCATCAGGAATTTCTCCATCATTATAAGTATATGTATCGACTATAACGGCGTCATAACTATTCAAAGCAAAAGCATCTGTTTCAATTATTTGTTCCAAAGTCACATCAGCATTGTGTTCTTCTAAATAATCGACAAGGTGCTTAGCAATCTTTTCGTTACGTCCGGTCATACTCGTATAAGTTACAAGAATATTCATCTTTCTTTACCTACCATCTAACGCTAATACGTTCTTTTTGGTGTTCTGCATTAACAATCTCATCAACCATAGCGATTGCGTAATCTGCATAACTAATTTCACAATTTCCATCTTTGTCAAAAGTCAATTCTTCACCGGCTAAGACATAATCGCCAGTTCGCTTACCTTGTGCATCGAAAGCGGCTGCTGGGCTAATGAAGGTCCAGTTGATTGAACTTTGACGTAACTCATCTAATGATTTACTCATCTCTTCACTTAAAGGTTTCACTGCCTCAGGAAAGTCGTCTTGTTCGTAAAGTTGATGGGTGTGGTCAGGATCAAGATAAAGCGAGCCTGCTCCACCAACGACCAATAATCTTGTTGCACTGCCATTCAAAATTTCAATTAAATGCCTTGTAGCTGGTACATATTCTTTCACATTAGGACCAAAAAATCCTAAAGCATCGACCAACACGTCAAAACCTTTAACATCATCAGCGTTTAAGTCATAGACGTCCCTGACTAAATATTGATCAGTTGGTGATTTCTTACTGTCACGGACAATGGAAGTAACATCTAAGCCTCGTGCGACAGCTTCTTTAACAATCAACGAACCTTCTTTACCGTTAGCTCCAATTACAGCTATTTTCATATGATTTACCTCCAAATCAACTCTTAGGATTACTTTACACAATCACAAGCAAAATTACTAAAGATGCGGCTTGCCTATTGTAAAATTACGTACAGGAGGATACTTATTATGGCATATCAAATTTATTTAGTTAGACATGGTAGGACTTGGTACAATATTTATCAAAAAATGCAGGGTTGGTCTGATACTCCGTTGACTGATGACGGTATCGAAGTTGCTAAAAAGGCCGCCGAGGCTCTGAAAAATGTTGATTTTGCTGCGGCACTAACTTCAGATATGAAGAGATCAATCGATACTTGTCGAATTATTACAGACAAAAATCAAAACAATTTAACACCCCAAGAAATGCCTGAATTTAGGGAACAATTTTATGGTTATTACGAGGGACGCGATATTGATGAATCATGGACAGACATTGGTAAGGCTCACCATGCCAAAGACTACGTTCAAATCGTTCAGGATCATGGTTTTGACGCCACGATGGACTTTGTTAAAGAGGCTGATCCTCTGCACTACGCTGAAAATGCCAAAGAATATTGGGATCGTATCGATCAAGGTTTCAAAAAGATCGACAAATTTGCTAAAGACGGCGACAAAATTTTACTAGTCACTCATAGTACTACGATTCTCGGTTTAGCTTTTAAATATAAAGCTGGAGATTTTGAAGTAGACCAAGTTCCATCAAATGCCAGTTTAACAATGTTAGAACGAGACAATGGTATTAACCGTGTTACAAAATACAATCAATCTCTTCTCTAATGTAGTAGAATTAAACTACAAACTTTGAGGAGGGCACTAATGGCTAAATACCAAATTTACATGATTCGCCACGGTAAAACTTGGTTCAACAAATACAATAAAATGCAAGGTTGGTCCGATACTCCCCTTGCACCAGAAGGATTGGAAGTTGCTAAAAAGGCTGCTAAAGCTTTAGGAGATGTGGACTTCAATGCCGCTTTTTCTTCCGATGCACGTCGTGCAATTGATACTTGCAAATTGATTGTTGATAACAACAAAAATAAGGAACAACTTCACCCAACTAAGTTAATGGAATTCAGAGAACAATTTTACGGTTATTTCGAAGGTATGAATTCTGATGAGGCTTGGTTCATTGTTGGCCAACCACATGGTGAAAGAAGTTTTAGCGACATTCTTTCCAAATACGGACTTGATGCCACAAGGGATTTCATGAAAGAAGCTGATCCATTCCACGATGCTGAAAATGCCAAAGAATACTGGACTAGAATTGATCGTGGCTTTGAAAATATTGATAAGGTTGCCAAAGATGGTGACAAAATTCTTCTGGTTACACATGGAACAACTATTCGTTCTATTACTGAACGTTACGGACATGGTAAATTTGATTTGACACAAAGTCCTAAAAATTCTAGCTTAACAATGCTTGAACGTGATAACGGTGTTAATACCGTTACAAGTTATAGCCAAATACTAGGCTAAAAAGAACGCTCATATTGACCAATGTGGTTGATATGAGCGTTTTTTATTTGTATTACATGTTTTCTAATAAAATAATTTTTTTCTTCGAGATAAATATTTTTTCATGTGATTTTCTTTATATACCAGTCACCAGGCCACTCTTACATTAGAGTGATTTTAATTTTATGCTATCAGTTTCCTGAAAATTGATATAAACTGTTACTTAAGTTCATGAATTGAAAGGAGAACCCTAGTATGTCGGAATTATCATCCAAGGCGGTTGAATCTAGCGCCTTTTACATAAATCCAGATCGTTCAGTCGCTGTGATTAATTATAATGAGGAATACATTCAAGATGTTTTTCAATTAATTAATAGTCAGGGCTTTTACAATCTCGTTCATTTATATCTAGACGAAAGTCAATTAGCTGTTACAAATAAGGTCGAAGGTCTAGATGCCAAAGTCTATATCAACATTTTGAAAGCCATTTTGATCGATGATAAGGCTAGCTATGAAAAATATGGCAACGAACAAATTCTGAAGAGTATCGAAGATTTTTATTCATACTACCGTTCCTATTTCAGAGTTTCTTTAATCAACAAACATGACAGCGCTATTGTCAAAAGTAACTTTATGAATATCGATAATCACTTTAACGAAGTCGTTATTCATCTCTACCGTGCTATTGAAGAGAAGTTACAAGGTTTTACTAACCGTACTTATCGTCAAGTAAACGCCGGAACTAATGCTTGTGTCCTAACACAATCAATCAAATGGGATACTCCCCAAAAGTATCAATCACTGGAAAGCATTAGATTCTTAGATACTTTGATGCTTCGTCCACCAATGATGATGCACACTAAGAGTAATAAACGTGAAGGTACTTTCAGCAAAGTTCCTAATAATCCTATTGAAAAATTTGATGGTACTCAACAAGATTGGTACTGCTTCCCTGCTAAAATTGGCGAAAGTTTAACTTTCATCTACTTCCATCGTGATTATTTTGTCAGTGGTATTGCTTTAGCCAACCTCTTCGAAGTCGCTGACAGAGAAAGTATTGCCGGACAAAAGCCTGACGAAATCTTACTCTTTGGTTTAAGTGAAACTGAAGGCGATGTTAGCCATTATTATCACGACGAAGCCAATGATATTTGGGTCGGTGAAGTTCCTTATAACGATAAAACGACTTACTTTGGTTACATGAAGAAGATGTGTTTAACACTTCACAACTTACATATGATTTACGAAAACCGTCTTCCAATCCATGGTTCAATGGTTAAAATTAGTTTCTCAAATGGAAAAACTAAGTCCGTTGTCTTCTTCGGCGATTCTGGTGCCGGCAAGTCCGAATCCATTGAAGCTTTGGAAGAAGTTGCCGATGATAAAATCATTAACATCGAGACGATTTTTGACGACATGGGTAGTTTTGCCTTTGATGATGAAGGTAACGTCTACGCTCAAGGTACTGAAACCGGTGCTTTCGTTCGTTTGGATGATCTAAGCAGTTCTGTAGCCTTTAACAATATGGATCGAGGCATTTACTTGAATCCCGAATTAAAGAATGCCCGTGTCATCTTACCAGCTAATACTTACAAACACATCGTCGAGCACCATGCCATCGACATGTGGGTCTATGCTAATAATTACGACGCCGAAATCGGTTTGCATCAATTCCCTGATGAAGAAAAAGCTAAAGCAACTTTCGTTGCTGGTAAACGTAAGGCTTTGGGAACAACTGATGAAGTCGGAATGAGTACTACCTTCTTTGCTAATCCATTTGGACCAGTACAAGAAGAAGAACGTACTCGTCCAATTATCGACAAAGTTTTCAATAAACTCTATCAGGATAAGATTTATGTTGGTGAGATCTACACTCACTTGGGTTATGACAAGTCAAAAGATAGCTTACATGAATCAGCTAAAGAATTACTTAATGAATTGATGAATAACTAAAATTTTATATTTTTAAAACAGAAGAAGCGTTTGGAGCATTACTATTTTTATCTCTAATATTGCAGCACAAACGCGGAACAAAAATAAGGGCGGTAACTCAAAATTGAGTTATCGTCCTTATTTTTTAATCATTATATTTTTTATTAATTTCTTTGGTTAGTTGTTGCAAGGATTCAGCTAAGTAATCACCATTAATATTTTTCTTACGTAATTTAGGATTGTTCAAACGATACTTCTTGGCTTTGGGTTCTTTGACCCAAAAATTATATTGTGGGGTATTGATAGCAAAGGAATTCTTACTAGTAAAACCGCTTCTTTTCAAATCATTGTTAAATTCAATCGGCTCATCCAAGTTAATTGGAATCAGCCCCGCAATAATTTTGGCTCCAATTGATGGCAAAGGAAATTCATCATTTTTAACCAGCATATCGTGATTGTAATCTTTATGCCTACCTTCACTGTACCAATCGTCTGCTGAAACCAAGCCTCCATCCAAAGCCAAATATACAATTGTGTCTTTTAAAGACTTATCGCCACTAATAACTTTATCGATATGGACTGAAGCCTTGGTGTAAGCCATACTCCTTGGACTGCGCATCTTTTCTAAATTATAAATAGTCCCTTTAATTACAGACTTATTATAATTTTTGAGATTATCTAAAGACATTCCTACTGGGACTTTTTCTCTACTGTTACCTTCACTATGAATAACATCAGCTTTTGCAATACGTCTTTTCCATTCACGTTGGTTCTTTCTGATAACAGCTGCACTGCTTGGAAAGTCTTGGCGTAAGGAATCTTTTATTGTATTAACACTGTACGCGGATAGCGGTAATGCGAATACTAATAAGACTAAAATCATTAGTGTTTTTCTCATCGCGGTTTCTCCTCGAGCACAATTATCGCACGAATGAAAACGTTATTGTACCGCGATTTGTTTATATAATTTACAGAATTATTTGTTAGAAATCCATAAGTAAAAAGTTTTATTTATTATATTTTTCATTGAGTTCTTCCGTTAGTTTTTGGAATTGACTTGCACGATATTCTTCTGAAATTTCCTGTTGATTCTCGTACAGACTGTTTGCTAAAACAAATTCCTTCTTATCGGGATTCTTGATCCAATAATTGTATTGCTCTAACATCGGTTGATAAGATTTACTGGTACTGAAGTCCGCTTTTATTAAATAGTTATTGAATGAATTTTTCTCATTGAGATCTACTTTTGTCAAACGGACAATTACTTGAGCACCAATTCTAGGTAACGGAGCTAATTTTTCCTGTACTAAAAGATCCTGCTTAGTTTGGTTGGTAGTTGCATCTAAATAGTAATCGTCCGTCGAAACTATCCCACCCTTTAATGGAACTTGAATAGTTTTCTCATGCAATGATTTCTTACCACTGATAACTTTATCAACATAAATTGAAGCTTTCGTTAACGGAACTCCCTTGGGACTCTTCATTTGTTCTAAATTATAAATGGTTCCTTTGATGACAAGATAATTTTTAATATTAAAAGATGGATGGAGCAATTGGTTCATATTATTAGCAATCCCTATATAATCGCCTGAGTAGCCATCTTTATAAACTGATTTGATCCCCGACGTCTTCTTTTTCCAGATCCGTTGATTTTGTTCGATCGTCTTTGTATCCTTGCCCGTTTTCTTCACAGACACTTGATTCCTTTGATCACTTGAAGTCTTTGAATTACTACACGCAGATAATGGAAAAACTAATGTTGCCAAAGACAATAACAGAAGTACTTTTTTCATCATCTCACCCCTTTAAGCGCATTATCTCATGAATATAGTCAGCAAAAAAGCCAAGACCCGTGTCTTGGCTTTATAATTCTACTATTTGATAAGAAAATCCGATATTATCCAGAAATTTAAATAAATCCTCTGGTTTTAATAGCAACGTTTTTGTGTTGTCATTGGGGTGAAAAGTCAGCGGTAAATCAGCTATAACTGACTTTTCAAAGTAAACCTGTATATCTTTAGCTTCATTATTTAATAAGCTAAAAATCGATACCGAACCTGATTTAATTCCTAATTTTTCCAACAAATCAGCTTCTGAAGCAAATTTCAAATGTTTCTTGCCTACTATTTGAGCGAACTTCTTCATATCCAAACGATGATCATCTTTTACGAAAATCAAATAATAGGCCGTCTTTTTCCTATCCGTTAGAAACAACGATTTGGTTTTCATACAAGCAATGTCTTCAACATATTTATCAGCCTCTTCAGCTGTGAAGACTGCCGGATGCTCGATCAATTGAAAATCAACTTGTAAATCATCTAATATTGCCCTAATTTGCGAATAACCGACCATTTATTTCACCCTAGACTAAAGATACGACAAACATTATCGCCGTTAAAACAGTTATTTTAATTTTATCTGACTGTGGCACTTCCAAGGTCTTCCAATTTAGAAAACCAAGACCACCTAAACTAATGAAACCCACGATTCCATTGACCCAAACGTTAGTTTTACCAGCAATTAGATAAACAATAGCTGACAACAAAGCATCTAATGCTAGGCATAATGACATATTAACTAACAAAGTATTTTTGTAATTGTTATTGTTTCTCAACAATAGATTGAACAATCCATAGGCAATCCCAAATACTATCAGAGCGCCCAGAGCAAAGAGTAATAACTTAAGGTATTTACCCATAGCTGGCATCTCGCTTAAATTAGAGTCACTTACTAATAATTCTATTACAGCCATAAAAAAGTATATCAGGAAGATCCCGACGTGTGACACCTTATCTAATTCATATAATTTTTTCATTTTCCCCTATTCCTCTTTCAAGAGTCCTACTAATTCTGATTTAGCAGCTTTATTTGATGGAATAAATCCGAATATCAATCCTACAGCCGTTGAGACCGATAAGGATAGTATAATTGCATAAGCCGTTATAACGGCCTTAAATGGTAAGAATGCATTAATAATTGCCACTAGCAAGTAACCGAATATTATTCCAATAATTCCCCCAATTATACATAGAACGACACTTTCAATTAAAAATTGATTTCTAATGTCGCTGGATGTGGCACCAAAAGCTCGACGAATTCCGATTTCCTTACGGCGTTCTGATACCGTTATGTACATGACATTCATAACTCCAATACCGGCAATCAATAGTGATATTCCAGCAATAAAGGCAATGAAGTAAGTAATGTCATTCAAAATCTTCGTAAATTGTTTACTGATTTGATCTGGATTAGAAACTTCATAAGTTCCAATATTCTTCTGTTCACCCATCTTCTTCATTTGTTTAACCGCTCTTTTACCGATCCACTTTTTGTTGGCTTTAGGTTCAACCGATAATCGTGCCTGATCTTTCGATATCTGATTGGCAAAAAGTTGTTTGAAGACTGTTTTGGAAACATAAGCATCGGGGCGATAATTCATATCGCTGATATGATAAATCCCTTGGACGACAAAGATTGTGCCATCAATTGAAATCAAACGATTCAAAACATTCTTTTTAAACAATTTGTGTGCTAAATCTTCTGAAATATAAACTCCATTAGAAGCACCACTCATCTGAAAATAGCTACCTTTAACCAATTTCAAATGCTTAGGTTGTTTATTCAAACTCATCGTAACGTTCTTGGTCTTGTATTGAACCTTAGCTCCGGCTTCAACAACGCTACTAGTCAATTTAACGTGCTCAACTCCAGGTATCTTTTCCAAAACTGATTCATCATTATTAGTAAAACCACCATCGGTATCATCATCAGACGTTGGTTGATACTGAATAACGACTTTGTTGCGGGTATTATGATTTCCCATACCTTTAGTTACCGTGTGGGCAAATCCATCCCCAATCGCCAATATACAAATAACGCTGGCAATTCCAATGATAATTCCTAGCATAGTTAAGAAATTACGATTCTTATTCTTTCCAATGGATTTAAAAGCGATCAAAAGTTTATCTGTCATGATTTTTTCACGCTCTTTTCATCGTTGTATAAACGACCATCACGAATATAGACGGT
Source organism: Candidatus Companilactobacillus pullicola (assembly GCA_019116025.1). GTDB lineage: Bacteria > Bacillota > Bacilli > Lactobacillales > Lactobacillaceae > Companilactobacillus > Companilactobacillus pullicola. The sequence continues at coordinate 44,088 of DXCM01000077.1, forward strand.
TCGCATTGCATATTCAGCTACTTCACTATCATGGGTAACCATAATAATCGTCGTGCCGTCTTGATTAAGTTTCGTAAAGATATCCATGATTTCCTTACTAGTTTTCGAGTCCAGTGCTCCAGTTGGTTCATCCGCAATCACCAAATTAGGATGATTAACGATAGCTCTAGCAATGGCAACCCTTTGTTGTTGACCACCGGATAATTCTGAAGGAAGATTCTTCTCCTTACCCTTTAAACCGACTTTCTCAATTACATCTTCAATCAATTCACGCTTATTATTTTGTTCTTTCTTACTATAAATAAGCGGAACTTCAATATTTTCGTAAACACTATAAGTCGTCAACAATTTAAAATTTTGAAAGACGAAGCCTAATTGATCGCCTCGAATACGTGACAAAAAATTGTCGCTGACCGTTTTATAATTTTTATCTTTCAGCAAATATTCACCAGTATAACTTTGATCCAATAGACCTAAAATATTGATCAGAGTTGATTTACCAGATCCAGAAGGCCCCATGATAGCTAAGAATTCGCCATCAGCTACTTCTAAATTGATATTCTCTAGAGCGATGAACTTGCCATAAGTTTTACCTATATTAGTAACTTTAAGCATTACTCCACCGTCCTATCTCAAAACTAATTTGTCGCCAGTTTTAATTCCGTCCATTACATAGTAATAATGGCCTTTTTTCGTCATTGTAAGTGTACGTTTGTGCTTCTTATTATTCTTCAAAAGATAAACTGTATCCTCTGACCAAACAGCCTTTTCTGGAATCTTATAACCTTCTGAATCAGTCTTTAGTTGGACATGCATTCCGTATGGTAATTTTTCGTCAGTTGAAACTCGGAAGTGGTAATAAGAAACATTGTGAGTACTGTAAGGAATACTATCCTTTTGTTCATAATTACCAGAGATCTTAGTGCCGTCGTTTTCAATTACTGTTACATTGCTACCGACCTTGATTTTATCCAAACTATATTCGTTCACGTTACCTTGAATAACTGGTGCACCATAAATGAACTCACGACCAGTATCATCCTTATAGTAAGTACCATCGATTGGTGCAGTGACTTGGCGATTTTGTGCTTGATTAAGTTTAGCTAATTTAGCCTGTGCTTCTGTTAGCATTTCTTGATTCTTACTCAATTCAATTTGATCATCAGTCTTCTTATCAGATGAGTTGTATTCTTGAATGGCAAGTTGTGCCTGATGAATTTCAGCATTGACACTACTAATATCACTACTCATATTTTTGTAAAAACTGAATAGTACCTGACCCTTAGTTACGCGCTGGCCGTTTAAGACGTGTGTTGCGACTAATGTTTCGTCTTCTGACTTAGGCTCGTCGCTGACTACCTTTTTGTCCGTTTCTTGGACGATACCATTGAAATAATTAGTATTGTCTCGTTGGACAGTATAAGTGCTGTAATTATTTTTATTGTCATTATTCTTGAAGCCGTTTCCAAAAACTAGAAAAAGAATAATTGCAATTAAAACAACGTTGATTCCCCAAATAGCTATTTTAATTTTCTTCATAATAATCTCCCCAAATTTGCTTGTCTTTCTAAGCTTAACAGTCTTAAGCTAGCGATTAATTGGCATTCTGTCAAACTCGGGAATAAAAAAATAGAGCATTTCTGCTCTTTATTTTGGTTTTTATTAAAATTTAATTAATTCGGGAATGTACTTTAATTTCCGTTCTCCACAAAAACTGGGGAATGCATTCCCCAGTTTTTATTCCGAACTAAATAGTGTTTCTATTATTTGATTTGAAATAAAATATTTAATCCTGCTTTTTTAATGCTATCTTTAAAAATTTTCTCTTACCCACTTGAATAATCATCCCGTCTTTTAAACGACCAATCTCATCATCAACCGTTAATTTTTGTGAATTAATCCGAATACCACCATTATTAAGCTGTAGCTACTTTGTCACTGCTCGCCTTTTCGCTTTCAGGTAACTTTCTCAAACCAATTCCTGTAAATCCGCTGATAATAGAAAGAATTGGTGAAAGTAGACTGAAGAAACAGAATGGTAAGAATGACAATGTTGGTACTCCTAAGGTATTGGCTGCAAAGGCACCGGCAACGCCCCATGGAATTAAGTAGTTAATTACGGTACCACCATCTTCTAGTACACGACTTAGTGCTAAGTTATCTAATCCACGTTTATTGAAAGTTCCTTTGAAGGCTTTACCAGGTAAAATAACTGATAAGTATTGTTCACCAACGAAGATATTAACGCCAATTCCGGAAAGAATTGTTGCGGTTACTACTGAGCCTGGTGTCTTGAGACGTTCTGCTAATGGTTCCATGGCTGTTTGAATAACATTAAACTTCATTAATAAGCCACCTAACGACAAGGTTAGGAAAATCAATGAAACTGTACCCATCATGGAAGTAATTCCTCCACGGGTTAATAAAGCATCGACACTGGCATTACCTGTTTTAGATACGAATCCATTTTCGATAAATCCGGCAATATCTTTTACCGGTGTATTAGGTTTTTCAATGAAAATCATTCCTACCGTTACAGTAACGTTCAAAAGCAATGTAGCGATAGCGGGAATTTTCATAATGGCACAGATGAATAACAATGCGACTGGTAGAATGGCCCACCATGAAATTACGAAATTACTGTTTAAAACATTTAAAGTTGTATTGATCTTGCCCATTCCTGCATTAGTTCCACTATTACCAACGATTGCGTATAGTACTAAAGAAATAATGAATGCTGGAATTGTCGTCCACATTAAATTCTTGATGTGGGCGAAAAGATCATCTTCTGCAATAGCGGCGGCTAAATTAGTTGAATCGGAAAGTGGTGACGTCTTATCTCCGAAAATTGCTCCAGAAATGATGGCCCCAGCTACTAAAGCAGGATTCATCCCTAAAGTTTGTCCCATACCGAAAAGAGCAATTCCAATTGTAGAAATAATGGTAAAAGCACTACCGATAGAGGTACCGATCAAAGCACAAACTAGAAATACTGATGGAATAAACCAACGTACGGAGATCATGTGGAATCCTGCGACCATCATTGATGGAATAATACCAGCTGCGATCCAAGTACCGATCAAAGCACCGATCAGGATAAAAATAAAGATTGGTATAATACCATTTTTAACGCCGCTGATGATTCCGTCAGAAATATCATCCCAACTACTGCCACGAAGTTTGCTCCATAAAACTAACAAGGCGATTACTACTAGAACGGGAGTCTGTGGTGAAAGTCCAAATTTGATAACACCTACTCCCAAAATAACTAACATTACAGCCAACATGATGATGGCTTCTCTAAAACTTATACTCTTTTTACTCATAATTAATTCCTCCAAATTTTGTCTGATTTTACTTGAAGAATTAATATCGAGGATTGCCCCCGCATGTATTTATTATCATTTTACTTACCCCTTGGTATAAAAAAAGTCCCTGCTGCAACAATGCAACAGGGACGATTTACCGTGGTACCACCCAGCTTGAGAAGTATTCAAAAAAAGCTTCTCCACTCTTGAGAATAACGGATCTCTTTTTCCGCTTGGAAAACCAAGTCATGCCTGGTATTTCATAACTGCACCCTGACCGGTTCGCATCAACCACCGGCTTTCTTACGCCCAGATACATTACTACTTGCTTCAGACACTTATATTTGTTTATTTGATTGACACTCACTATAAACGGCTTTTTTTATTCTGTCAACTAATAAAATAATTTAAGCTAATTTGTGATCGATATATTTGGATAACAGCGACAAGGCGTAACAAACCACAAAATACATCAGGGCCATCATGACAAAGACCGGAATAATGTAGTTTGGATTTTGTCCATAAACCACTTGTCCGTGTTGTGTTAACTCTGGTACCACAATGATTGTTGCCAAAGAAGTATCCTTGATCAAGGAGATGAATTGACTTACCAATGCAGGAATCATTTTCTTATAAGCTTGAGGTAAAACGATATGCCACATGGCTTGAATATAAGTCATCCCTACTGATCTAGAAGCTTCCATTTGACCAACATCGACTGCCATAATACCTGAACGAATGATTTCAGCAATCATCATTGATTCAAAGGCTGTCATTGCCAAGATAGCTGCAGGAATCGTGTCCGGCTTGAATCCAAAGGCAGGTAGGCCAAAGTAAACGAAGAAGATAATCAAAAGTAATGGTAAATTACGAATTACATCAATCACCACTCCGACAATATTTGAGATATAGCGAATCTTTGAATAACGAATAATTCCTAAGATTGATCCAATGACAAAACTTAGTAACACCGATATAACGGAGATCAAAATCGTGACTTCCAAACCTTGGAGAAGAAATCTGATGTTGATCCATGAATAAGCATTTATCCAATTTTGCATAATTTTTCCCCTCCTAAGCTAACTTTCTTTCAAGATATTGCATGTAGTAACTAATAGGCATTGTGATAATTAGGTAGAACAAACCAACAATCAAATAAGTATTGATCGTATCAAAAGTTTGTGATGCAATTGCATTTCCTTGGTACATTAGATCAAATCCAGCTACGAAAGCTAAAATCGAAGAATTCTTAACCAAGTTAACGAATTGATTACCCAACGGTGGAATAACCAGTTTGAAAGCTTGTGGTAAAACGATATAACGCATCGATTGCCAGAAAGTCATCCCTTGTGATCGAGCGGCTTCCATCTGACCAACATCAACAGAATTGATACCAGCTCTAACCGTTTCAGCGATAAAGGCTGATGTATAAATTGTTAGACCAATTGTTCCTGCCGTGAAACCATTTATTTTCACTACGTATAACGGTACAACCAGATAGAAGAACATTGTAATAACTAGCAACGGAATATTACGAAAAATCTCAACATAAATTTTACCGATAATTCGTAAAAACTTATTAGGCAACACCTCAAGGATGGCTACTAGAGATCCAATAATTAAACTGAAAAACAGAGCTAATATACTGGATAGAATCGTCCAACCAAATCCTGTGATAAAGGCGTCCCAATTATTAGTTAAAAGATTAATCATTGCGTAGCACCTCCTTGTAATTGAATCCTGGCACATTACCGAACCACTTGATGATCAATTTATTGTATGTGCCGTCTTTTTCTACCTCACTTAAAGCTTTATTAATAGCTTTTCTAAACTCTGTTTGACCTTTGTTTACACCGATACCATATGGTTCTGTAGTAAAAGGCTCACCTCTTAAAACATAACCTGGATTATTAACTGCCATACCAGCTAGGATGACATTATCAGTTGTTAAGGCGTCCCCTTGGCCAGATTTTAAAGCTGTCAATGCTTGAGCATAATCTGGCAGTTGTAACACCCTGGCTTTTGGAGCAAATTTTTTAACATTTTCAACGGAGTTAGAGCCAACTACACCGATGATAGTTTTATTATTCAAATCCTGAACGCTCTTAACTGAAGAGTTCTCATTAACTAAAATTGATTGACCAGCATCGAAATAAGAGTTTGAAAAATCAATTGTTTTTTCTCTTTCAGGCGTTATGGTCATTGTAGCGATGATAGCGTCGATATTACCATTCTTCAATAATGGAATTCTAGACTGTGAAGTTACGGTAACAAATTTAGCTTGAGCATCCTTGCCTAACATTTTCTTAGTGATAGCCTTGGCTAAATCAATTTCGAATCCTTTTTCTTTACCGTCTTTAACATCGATCAAACCTATTAATCTCGTATCAGCCTTAACACCCCAAGTAATCGTCTTACTTTCCTTAGCATTAGTTAAAACATTTTGATCTGACAGTGGCTTAGCACCACAGGCACTCAAGACCAATACTAGGAGCAACGAGGTGATAATCAGAGTTAAGTATTTTAAACGTTTCATTATCGGGTCCTCCTTAGTGGATGATCTTACTCAAGAATTTCTTTGCACGTTCATTTGATGGTTGTTTGAAGAAAATATCTGTCGGATCATCTTCAAGAATCTGTCCATCGTCCATAAAGATAACGCGGTTGGCAACTTCTTGAGCAAATCCCATTTCGTGAGTAACGATCAAAGATGTCATATCACTTTGGCTAGTAACATATTTAATAACGCCCAATACGTCATCGATCATCTCTGGATCTAGAGCACTTGTGGGTTCGTCGAACAACATACAACGAGGTTTCATAGCTAAGGATCTAGCAATCGCCACACGTTGTCTTTGACCACCAGAAATTTGTGAAGGCATACTCTGAGCCTTATCAGCCAAACCAACTCGATCTAACAAGGCCATCGCCGTTTCTTTATTCTCTTTTTCATCCAATTTTAAAACGATTCTCGGAGCCAACATTACATTTTCGAGTACATTTTTATTTGCATAGAGATTGAAATGCTGGAAAACCATCCCTACATCTTTTCTAATTCGGTTAATATCTGTTTTCTTGTCAGCAATATCACGGCCATTAACAATCAATTGTCCTGCTTGAATTGTTTCTAGACCATTGACTGTACGAGCCAAAGTACTTTTACCTGATCCAGAGGGACCAACTAGTACAACGGTCTCCCCCTTATCAATCTTTAAATTGACGTCTTTTAATGCATGGAAATTTCCATAATATTTTTGCACATCGCGGAATTCAATCATTGACATAATCTAGTTCCCCTTTCCCTATTGTTAAATTTTCTTTTTGTTTATTAAGAAAATTTTAATGTGTATTTTTGATTTTGGCAACAATTATTTCTTTTGTGAAATTACTGCTAGACAGGGTGTCTCTTGAATTACGGTCGCAAAAAGCTATTAGATTAAGGTTATCGTAATTATAAAATTAATAAAATAAATCAAATATTTTTTTATCGAGCAAGCCAATTTTTAACAAAATTACAAAAAAAATAACAAAACCACAAACGTGATTTTGTTATTTCGAATCGTAGATTAGGAACTGTTGAGTGATCCTTATTCTACTTTATTAAGGGGTTAGACATGTCTAACTATTGAAATTATTTTATTGGGGGAAGTGCTTCCCGTTTCCGGAAAGCTGCGATCGAAAGGTAAATACCCGTCGATCGCAGTTCCCCGGAAGGAACTGAATCTATTATTTGAGAACAATTTTCTTATAGAGATATCTGGTTAAGAAGTAATAACCTAAATAGAGAACTAGGAAAATTGCGAATGGTATCTCGATATTTGTATATGGTTTATACAAAAGTTTAACGAATAACTGTAAACCAATTAACACATGGATAACACCGAGGATTGCTGGTACTGCAAAGAGTACACCGATTTCTTTATTGATCGTATTACGTAAGACTTTTTGTCTTGTACCAATCTTATAAAGCATGTTGTAACGTTTAACGTCACCGTTAGCACCAGAAAGGATCTTGAACATCAAGCAACTAGCTAACATTGCTAAGAAAGCAATTCCTAAAAAGAAGCCCATAAATTCTAGTCCTGAGAAGAAACCATTGATTAGTGTATATGAAGAATACTTATCGCCGCCGGCATTCTTTAATTCTGGGAAACGTTTGATTTCATCTTTTGAAATCTTTTTAATTGTCGACAGATTATTCTTGAATGAAGTAGTTTTAACTAAAACGGTTGTTGATTCCTGGCCTTTAATGGCACTGTATTTAGCATCACTGACAAATTGAGCTTCCATCGTTCTATACTTTGGAAGACGTGTATTCATCAACTCATATCTAGCATTTGAGTTTTTAGCTGGATCCGATGAAGTATAAAGCTTAAATACCATAGTATCAACATTCATGTTGGCATAACCAATTGGTTGACTCTTGAATTGACTGCTACGATAGTAAACATTCTTACCGTCTGATTTAAAGTTATAAGTACCCTTTTTAGAAATACTCAATTCCTTAATATTCTTTTTTTGTGCAGCATTAGGATTTGTCACTTGCACATCATAATAGTTTTGACCATTTACGATGTTGTCGATTTGATTATTAAAGCCTAAACCAACTGTAATAGCACCTAAAGCTAAGGCAAACATGATTGAAACCATTGAGAGAATCTTAGTATAGTCATTAATACGGAAACTTAACTGTGAAAGTGTAAAATTGTTCAAGCCTTTTTGTGAATACTTAGTATTTCTCTTTAGCATGATGATAATAGCTGTTACAAAGGCATTGATCGTAAAGTAAGTACCACCAACAATTGTTACCAAGGCAACTGGAATACCCAGATAGATAGTGCCAGGATTATGACCAGAAAAGTACATGGTGAAGTAACCAACTGCAAGTAAAATTAAACCAAGTAATGCTTGTACTGCTTTCATAACGCCGTTACGTTTAATTTTTACTGGTTGACTGTCACGATTTAGCAAAGTTAGAACTTTAGTACGACGTAGCGAGACTGAATTTCTAATAGCGGAAAACATGAAGATAATTGTGAAGAAAAGCAAAGTCCAGAGTAAAGCTGGTAAATAGAAACTATTAAAATGCTTAACTTGAATATCAAGAAGTCCAATCAACCAACGGCCGACAAAACCAGTAGCTAAAACACCGATAGCTGAACCAATCAATGTTGAAATCGCACCAATGGCAAATGTTTCAACAAAAATCATACGTGAGATTTTACTACTCTTGGCACCAAGCATCATAAACATCCCATATTCTTTTTGACGCATACCTAGTAAAAAGGTATTAGCGTAATTAACATAAACGATCGTAATAATTGCTAGTAAAACAATTCCAAAACCGAAGATAAAACTAGTAGCGGCGGCTGGAGAATTAGAACTAAGAAAAGCCTGATTAGTTGCTAGGGACATGAACATATAGAAGATAGCCGATGCAATCATCAAACCTGAAAATAAAACGGTATAGTCGCGGAGACGGTGCTTAATTCCGCTCAAAGCTAATTTGTTTAACATGTTTTCCTCCCCTATTCTGCAAATGTTCCTAGTGAATCTAGGATTTCTTGATAAAATTCAGCACGTGAATTCTCTTCCTTCTTTAATTCTTGACCAATTTCACCATCTTTGATGAATAAGATACGGTCACAGAAACTAGCTGAAAATGGATCATGAGTTACAAGTAGAATTGAGACGTTATCTTCACGGTTGATCTTAGTTAAAGTATCTAATAATGCTCTGGCACTCTTGGAATCCAAGGCACCAGTAGGTTCGTCACCAAAAACAATTGATGGTTCATGAACTAAGGCACGAGCGGCCGCAACTCTTTGTTTTTGACCACCAGATAATTCAGTTGGATAGTGATTTAAAATATCAGTTAAACCTAATTTTTCAGCGATACTTTGAACAGCTGGCTTAATCTTTTTTGTGGCTGTATTTTGTAAGGCTAGTGGCAAAGCAATATTTTCATAGGCTGTTAAATTTTCTAGTAAGTTAAAGTCTTGGAAAATGAAACCAATTTTATTAGAACGGAAATCAGCCATTTGGTTGTTATTTAATTTAGTAATATCTTCACCAGCAATCTCAACTTGACCACTTGTTGGTGTATCTAATGTAGATAAAATATTTAAGAGTGTTGTTTTACCTGAACCTGAAGCGCCCATAATTCCAACGAATTCGCCAGGCTTAACTTCAAAATTAACATCGGACAAAGCTTTGAATTGTTTTTCCCCAGCTTTTCCATAAATCTTTTCAACGTTTTGTACATCGACAATTTTTTGCATTTGTTCTTCCCTCCATTTGATATATCTATCATAACTGCTCAGGTATTTTGGGTCGTGCGATTCCTCTTACATTTCCTTACATTTTTGTAAGTTGTTGTTAGGTGAAGTGATATAGTATTTTCTAGAGATATTTTTATCTAGTGTCTTTTTGTTGACTTATCTAGTGTTTACAGGTTAGTTTTAGGTAAGTTTTAACCATAAATAATTTAATCATCGTTGGGGAGTAAGTCTTATGATCAATGACATTTTAAAAGAAGTTGAACAATACAATACTATTATTATTCTCAGACATCGTAATCCAGATCCTGACGCCATTGGATCACAGACTGGTTTAGCCGCTATTCTTCAAGAAGTCTTCCCGCAAAAAAACATCTATGTGACCGGAATCGATCTACCAGTATTAAATTGGATCGGTCAAATGCAGGCAATTCCGGATTCTACCTATAAGGACTCTCTAGTAATTACTGTTGATACAGCTAACGCTAGAAGAATTGATAATGACGGTGCTTATAAAAATGCCGCTGAAGTTATCAAAATAGATCACCATCCCAATGTTGATCCCTTTGGTGACCTGAATTGGGTCGACGATACTTTCTCCAGTTGTGCTGAAATGATTTTTTCATTCACCGAAGAAATAAATAATTTCCAACTAACAAAAGAGATTGCTGCCAAATTGTATTCTGGAATCATTGGTGACACTGTTCGTTTCTTAAACGGCGAAACCAGCTATCGCACTCTCATCACTTCTGCCAAATTAGCTAAAACAGGCATCAATATTTCTGAGATCAGTTTGCAAGAAGATCAAATGTCTCTCGAAGTTGCTCGCCTTGAAGCCTACATCCTCAACAACGTAAAAATCACTGATTCCGGCTTTGGTTACATCATTATTCGCAAAGATACTTTGGATAAATTCAATTTAAACGATGGTGAAATTGATCATGCTGTGCCATTGATTGGTCGCATCGACAAAGTTAAAACCTGGATTGTCGTCAGTGAAAAAGATTTAAATCGTTTCCGCGTTAACCTACGTTCCAAATCTATTTCGATCAATGGAATGGCTGAAAAATACGGCGGTGGCGGTCATCCATTAGCTAGTGGTGTTTATGTTGGCAGTATTGATAGAGTAAAAGAACTGATAACTGATATGGACAATCTCAATAAAGAAAAATTAAAAGCATAGTTTTGAACAACGAAAAAGACAACCTCTATTAAGGTATTGAAAACCTGACAGAGATTGCCTTTTTAATTTGAAATTCTTTTTGAATCGAAGCGTCGTAGATCAAATAATTTATCTCAAACCAAACAACCAACATACTATTTGTCTAAACGACTATATTCATAATAAAAACTCCACTCTTGGACTATCAAAGTAACTACACCTAAGATACCAAAAGCATTGATATTGAAAATGCTTGTATCTACTAGCTTATAACTAGTAATAATCAAGGGAATACCGATAGCTAGAACAATAAATCCCGCCGTAAATCTTTGACTGAAGAAACTAGCTGTCAAAGCATTCTTGGCTTCACGTTCATCGTCATGCTTCAACCCTTGAGGAAAACCATCACGAGCTATTTTAAAAATATTCGTACTACCATCTTTATCTAATTTACGTTGTTGATAGATAAATAGTATCAATATCAGTATAAAGAAAATTGGTGATAAATCTTGATTCAAAGTTACTTTGGACAATAACCATAGTAAGAAGAAGATTGCTAAAAGAGTTACTAATAAAGCTCTTTTGAGAAAATATTTTCTAGTATTGGTCATCACGCTCATCTCCAAATTTGAATAATTCATCAACTCGAATATGTAAAATGGCAGCTAATTGAAAAGCCAAACTTAAAGAAGGATCATATTTGTCATTTTCGATGGCATTAATAGTCTGTCTAGTCACACCGGCCAATTTACTCAACTCATCTTGTGATAATTTCAATTCTTTCCGCTTTTGTTTAATAATATTTTTCATTTTATTCTCCGTAAAAATGTCAAATCCTTTTTACATTTTTAGTATAACATGTTTTACATTTTATTCAATATACAAAAAGAACTCACTTTCTAGAAAAAATAATTTGATAAAAGACACATTTGGATGCTTAATAGCGGTGCAAAAATAAATAATTATCTCAAGAGGGTGAACCTCATGCGTAAAATTATTGAAATAGCACCAACAATTATCTTATTAATCATGATGATTGTTAGCCTCATTCTAAGAGCTAGTGGTCGATCGTGGATCTATCCATTTGCTTTAGGACTATTAGGATTATGTATCTATCCGGCCGTGACCTTAGTAATAGAAAGTATCCGAACGAGATCAGATAAAAAACAATTAATGTCTAAATCCGAATCCATTCTAATTTGGTATTTGGCGATAGTCGCAGCTCTATTCCTATCTCTAACTACTTACTTAATGGTTGTATAACCTTTCGTCAAAAATATATTGCTAAAAAAATGAAATAAGAGCCTAATATAGATAAAAAGATAGGAGGGAAAATCTATGCGTAAAGTACTAGTAGTAACTCCAACAATCGTATTAATGGCTCTACTTGTCTTCAGTCTTATTCAAAAAAATACCGGACATGCCTGGGTTAACCTATTTGCCTTTAGTCTGACTCTTCTCTGTGTCTATTCACCCGTAGCACTTTTTATAGAAGGCATTCGAAATGGCATGCAAACTCATAAGAAGTTACCACTCCCTGAAGCACTCCTTATTTGGTATTTGGGTATTGTTTCTACCTTCTTTGTCATTTTGGCTATTTATTTGATGGGACATAACTAATTTTGTTTCTACAATTCCGCATCTGATATATAATCGCCTCATATAGAGCTGGGAGGCCAAAAAATGGATGTCAGAGAAGCAAATATAAACGATGCCAAAGCAATACATCGGATCAACAGTGATAGTTTGGAATATGATTTTCCACTAGATGAAACTACCAAACAAATAGAAAAAATTCTTTCTCTACCTAATAACAAATTATTCGTGGCTTGCAAAGATGATTTAGTGGTCGGATATATTCAAATGGGGGACTACGAAAATACCTATCATCAAAGTCTTAAAAATGTTATTACCTTAGCTGTTGATAATCAATATCAGCACATTGGAATCGGATCGGCTTTATTGGAAGCAGCTGAAAAATGGGCTAAATCTCAAGGCAGCTTGGGCATTCGTCTCGTGTCTGGCTTTGAAAGAGAGTCGGCTCATCATTTTTACGAGAAACATGGCTATGAAATTAGAAAAAAAGAAATCAATTATATTAAATGGTGGTAGAAAAAAGAACGCTATAAATTAGCGCTCTTTTTGTTTATCGTCACGTTGCTTGTAAAGTTCACGGGTCAAACTACCTTCATCATCTCGCAAAAGATCTGCAATTCCCTGTTTATCAATGAATTCAAAATGTTTTCGTTTAAGGAAAGTAACAATTGTTCCTAACATTTTTCGTTCTTTACTGTCTTTCCAATAATACTGATTGAGATTCAAATTAACCCTCTTACCATCTAGCAACGTTATTCTCAATTCGAATTGTTCCACCATTGAACTAGCTGAGATACCAGAACCACCCATTAACGTCAATTCCTTACTAGGATCGTATTCATAGAGTTTCAAGTATATTTCCACACTCTTAATTTGTTTGTAAGAAATGAATTTTGTTGAGCGGATATTCAAAAGTCCCAATAGCGGCATAATAAAATCTTTTCCAAAAGAAATCTCATCCTCATCATCTATCGAATAACTGATACCACTTTTTTCCAGAGTCCAATAATCACAGTACCTTTTATAATCATAGAAACCCATTCTCGTCATGAAAAAGTACGATATTAGAATTCCCAAAATGATATCAAAGGTTGCTATTAAGGGAGTTTTACCAAATAGTATCGTTATTATTGTCGCAACAAGAACCATCACCAAAACTAAAATCACCTGTGGCCAACGATTTTTTGGCTTTCCATAATCAAATGGAAAATGAAGATACGGTTCACCTGTTATCAATTCATCCAAAGATATATCCAACAATCCACTTAGAGAAATCAGATTATCGATGCTAGGTAGATTTTCCCCTGTTTCCCACTTAGAAATCGACTGTCTGGAAATATTCAAAGCTTCAGCTAATTGTTCTTGGGACAGTTTGTTCCTTTTCCGATATTTGACGATATTTTTGGCTAATTCCACTTTTCCCACACCCTCTTATTAATTGAATTATAACCATAAAGGATACGAGAATGTACCTTCATCAACACTTTAAACTAATTTGACCTTGTGATCAGTCTGATCAATGACTTGAATCTTTGCGTCAGACATCTGATTGAGCATTTTCTCTAATTTCTTGATAGCCTTATCTTTTCCATAAACCATATCACGAGCAGCACCGACAGTAATTGAAGTTCCATCAGTCAATTCAAAAGTTATATCGACAGGATTATGAATAATTGAAAGTACCGCCGTAATAACTGCTAGATATCCACTGTAAGGAATTGCCATCGGTTCTTGCTCTAATTTCGATAAGTCTCCCTTAATAGTTGCCGATTTAATAGAATTAAAATCAATCGTCTTCATATGAACTGAAAATGGTAACAGTAAAGCCTTGAAACGTGCTGACGTTTTATTCAAATTGATATATTGAACATAGCCATTTCCTACTTCCCAATAATTGAAAAGAACTGGCAAAATTCTGAAGTAATAACCAACAAAAAATACAAGAAAAATACCAATTCCAACTAATATAGATGGAATCTTGCCAAACCCCACCATAGCGAATATCAAACCTGGGAACAGGCCCAAAACTAAACTAATTATTAAAGGTCTATAATTTACTCTCTTACCGAACTTGATCATAGAAATTACCTTCTTTCAAAATTTAATCCCAATGATTTCCTGATTGCACCCAAATTATATTGTCGATTTAGCCTTTTTTGCACGCACTTATCAGTTGTCAAAGTACAAAAAAGCGTGATGAATCTCTTCAGATTCATCACGCCTATTAGATTTATCCTTTATCGCAGTAGCGATCCCCCGACCATTAGGAATATAACGCCAATTATCAAACAAACAGTTACTCCAAAAAAGATTGTCATTTTAGGTTGCTTAACATTTCTTCTAATATCTTGATACATTTTTTGAGCGACAGCTATCTGCCAAATTCCTATTAATATTGCTAAAATACCAATAAATTTTCCATTCATGGAATCAGCTTCTTTCATTAATTCCATTTTACTGCAGTTTTATCGTTATACTCTCGTTACGAAAAATATCTAGAGAAATTAAAAATTGATCCGATAATCGATGTAGCCCCTATAACAATAATTATTAAGTAAAAAATCCCCTGTATTGAACAGACATTTTTCCATGGAAAACCTGCAGTGAATGAAATTCCAACTAATCCTAGCCAAAAATATTTACTTTTATAAAAATCATTATTGAACTTCACATGTCTTTCTCCCTTTCTCTTAGATTATTTTCATAGTACCCTATCGCCTGTGAAAAAATAAAATAATTACCTCAACACTATCGTTTCTAATCCTGAGTGAAATCATCTTATTGAGCTATATTTTTTCAATATCAATAAATTGCAGAAAGTAAAGACAACTATCCCAATCAAATCCATGCTGACCATCTGAATGAAGATGTGATTTTTCGCTTCTATATACCAATCGACTCTCATAGCATCGGCTTGCCATAAATTAACGTAACCGATGTAGAAAACTAGTACCCCGACCAGTGAATAAAAAATTACCATTGTTAATTTTGGATTTTGCAACGGTAAAAGTTGGGACGTTAAGTGAACAAAAGTGCTTAATGTCCAAATTAAGACAATTGCTAACATGCACATAATAATAACTTTAATGATCAGTCCAATTTGATTCATTTCTAGAATGCTTTTTAAATGGTCAGTCAAACTTTTTCTATCAATAATCCAAAAAGCTGCTAGAAAAATTCCCGTTTCTAGAAACCAAAGATATAAATAAACTAAAAGTGTTGTCGACAAATTACTAAAATAGATTTTTGTCTCTGTAACAGGAATTGAACTATATTTGCCATTAAGATATACGTGCTCATTTTCTCTTATCAGCAATATCACTCCCAATAGATAAACTATTAGTGAACTAAAAATAACTTTTCCTAGCTGATAACCTGGACGAAACATTGCACCCCAGTCTAAGGGCGTTATTAAAATTAATTCTATGACATTAACTATCAAAATAAAATTCATCAATTTGAATTTGTTCCATATCAAATACTTATTCAATCCTAATGTACTGTTCATTTGATCCTCCTAGCAATCCGTCTCAACATGTTTTGTTAACAAATAAATATTTATTGCAGTCAAAACTACGATCCAACCACTGAAGATATAAATGCTCGTCAACAACATGCGATTTATTTTCGCAAAAACATTAAAGCCATCGCCGTACATCAAAACAAAAACGCCTGAGACTGAGGAATTAAAAATCATAAGGCATAAGTAAGTAATTACGATATACAACACAGTCCTAATTACTTTCTTCTTTCTTAAATCAAATCTTTCAGCAATCAAACTGATTAAAAAGTGTACTAATGTAATGATGCTCCAGATCAAAACCATTAAAAAAAATCCGACGGCAAACATTGTGGTAATGATCTCAAAGTCAGATTGTCTATAAAGATCATTCGTGTACAAAAGATTGCTTAGAGTGTTTCCAACCATAAATTTATGTACTTGAATGGACCTAAAAATAGTATTACCTAAACTTTCTAAGAACCATAAATAAAGTACTGCTAAGAAAGAACTTAGAATATTGCTTAAATATAATTTCCATTCCACAATGGGAATCATTCGATACTTATTGCTAAAAAGTACCCGTTCATTATCTTTTGCCAACAATATAAAGGAAACAATATAAGAGATAAAAATTATTAGAACATAGTACGTATACCACCGGTCAACCATTGCTGATTTAAAAACTAACTTATTGAATATCATATCTACTAGCATAATCATGCTGAGTACAATCAAATCTATTAAAAATATTAGATTGACCATTTTCCAACGCTTGAAAAAGAGCTGGCTATTTAAAGTCTGCATTCTCGTCATTTAATCTCTCCCGTATAGACTTTTTCAAAATATGCCTCTATCCCCAAATGATAATCAGTTTGAATTTTTTCAACTGGAATAAGTTCTCTAATCTGTTGATCTTTAATGATTACAATTTCATCCAATAGACTGGCAATAGCAGTTACATAATGATCACTGATAACAATGGTGGCATCGTCATCTTTCCAACGAATGATACTGCTGATAATTTTTTTACGGGAAATACTGTCTATTCCACTCAAAGGTTCATCTAACAAATATAATTTAACCGATCTGGCTAATGTTAAAGCGACAATCAGTTTACCTCTGGTTCCGGTAGACAGTGCTGATAGCTTTTCAGTCATGTCCACTCCTAGGAAACTAGCAATTTCCTCATATTTCTCAATTGAGAAATCTTGGTAGACTGCGTCATAAAAATGTACGATCTCATTGATTTTACTGTTAACTTTGAATCCATCCAAATGATCATTCAGACTGACATTCTCTTTAATGGTCACTTTATCAGTATTGCCATTAACCGTTATAACGCCTTCTGAAGCTGAATTAACTCCAGCTATAGCCCGCATTAAAGTAGTTTTTCCAGCTCCGTTTTCTCCAAGTAATCCAATGATTTTGCCACTATCAAGTTTCAAATTAACGTCAGCTAGAATTTGCTTACCACTTCTTTTATAGGTGAGATTCTCAATAGTCAGTACATTACTCATGATTTTTCTCCTTCTGTTTCACATAATTTGAGAAACTATCGGTTATTTCTTGGTTATTCATTTTTAATAAATGTAGTTTGTCATAGGCCGAATCAAAGGTTTCATTGACAATTTCTTCTTTTAATCTTTCAACTATTGCTGCATTTTCAGTCACAAAATTACCCTTACCTCGTAACGTGATAATGACTCCCTCCTCAATCATCACTTTGAGAGCCTTCTGAACAGTGTTAGAATTCACTGCTAATTCAAATGCCAATTGCCTCACTGAAGGTATTTGTCCGCCCAAGGGATAAGTCTCTGTAATGATTTTTTCCTCTAAATATTCCTTAATTTGTAAATAAATTGGTATGTTTTCGATATATTCCATCAGATACACATCCTTGCTGTACTAGTACACTAATACAGTATCGAAATATTCATCCTGAAGCAACCACTTTTCTTAACTAATTTCTTATACACAATGTCATTAATATTTATAGAACCTTAGTTAAATAATTATGGTAAATTAAAACCAAATTGGGATCGGGTAGTTTGGAAAGAACTGACCTACTATGCTTAAATTCGGAAAAAAATTAACTTACCGTCCTCTATTAATCAGTCTCTTCTGGGCAACTTTAATTGGTGGTTTATTTGGATTGAATATCTCTAGAATATTAGGATTACGAATCGCATTCATCATCTTTTTGTTAATTTTCATTGGACACTATTTCACTATCCTGCCTATCATTTTTAGTTACTGGGATTCGACGGACCAATTTATCCGTTATAGCGATAAAAGTAATTATTTTAAACGATTAATCATCATGATTTTTCCTCACACAGAAAAGTTAAAAATCATTGCTAAAAAAGACGTTAAAACTATTCAGATCACTGGCCTACCAATAAAAAAATTAATATCATCTACCCTGTTGCTCTCTTCTGAACGTGGACTTCTCTACAATTTGATGTCGATGTTACGTAATCCCGTTAAATTAAAATTGATCCTGAATAATGGCACGATTATTACTCTCAATCTGTCGAGAGACTTTGCTCGTCACCCCACTCAAACAGCTGGTAGACTGAGAATTTTTTTGCGAGACTTTCACGAAAATCAAATCGACCTGACTCCAGCAACTAGACATCTCATTTACTAATCCTATCTTCATTAAATTCCGTAGTTAATTCAAAAATGGCTAAATTACGCTTAACTTTTTTAAAAGCGGGATTATTTAATTCGTATTTGCCCTTTCTCTTTACCCAGAAAGTATGTTCCACGTCAGATATATGAAGCTGATCTAACCGATCATTGTTGTGGTGAACATCACTGATTAATCCGCAAATAACTTTTGATCCAATTTCTGGCAATGGAGAATTAGGAATATGATAGAAAATTTCACTATCGGGATTAGTTGGCTGCGCATAAATATCACGTTCTCGACCAAAACCACCAGGAAAATTCAAATAGAGACGCTTACCTTCCAATCCTTTGTTACCACTAATAACCTGATCAACCTTCAAAGTCAGCTTCGTCTCTGGCTGTGGTGCTATCCATTTAATTTTTTGCAAATTCAGTACGGTTGCTCTAATTACGTAACGATTCTGATGTTTGAACTGCTCCAAAGTAATTCCACTGTAGTCATCCGCTATATCCAAAAATTGACGATTGATTATCTTAGTTTGATTAACTTGGTGACGCCAATTATATCGGTTCTGCTGCAAGCGAGTTCTAACATTGGTTTCCAAATTGATTTTCTCGGGTAAATCGTTGTTAGATTCCTGTTTGCTACATCCTGATAGAGCTAATAAACCCAGGATTACCAACAAATAGATCCTACTCATAAAATTCATCCTTTTTCTTTTTATGCTATCAAAAGTACATTTTTCTAGATACAAAAATACGCAACAAAACAACTTAAAATTGTTTTGTTGCGTATTTTATTGCGACTACTTCATAGACATTATCGACATACCAATACCTATGATTATTAGGCCAAAAGCAAAACTAGACCAGACCGCATAACCAACAAAATGGGAAGTGGTTTTATTGCCATCCTTTTGAATCTCACGAACGTATTTATGTGAATTAAAAATCTGATAAATACCGAGTAATATCATCGCGACACCGACTATATATTTTCCTATTGTAAAGCCCATAATATTACTTCCCCTCATTTATTCGACCAAAATATAGCATCACTTTGAACTTGAATGTAAATAATATCCTGAAGTAGGCAGTTTTGGTTCATGAATAAATTTCAGCCGTTTCGTGACAAAAAAATTGTTTCTCTGAATATTATGTAATAATTAATATATCGATATAAGGGGGGTGTATTTGAGGTGGAATCAATAATCTACGATACAGGGAAATTACTGGCATGGTTAATCTTTTATGGCATTTTCTATTCACTATTTAAATTAGAAAAATATTATCTACCAGTATTCGTTCTAATTTCATTTTTATCTGAAATTTTTTTAAACGATTATTCATACTTAATCACCTTTGCCATCGTCTACCTCACTCTTTGGCGTCACAAAAAATGGAATTTAGCCTTAATAAATGCCCTTCTGTTAACATCCCTGATCCGTCTGATTTATGAAACTTTAACCAGTACTATACTTATCAAAATATCTACTCGAACCATCTCAGGTGTTCTTCTCTTTGTGGCCCTTGGCCTTTTGATCAAAATGTTTATTGCGATAATCTTTGTTTTCTTGTATAAACGTTTTGAAATTGAAGAAAAATGGCAGATTGATCAGTCAGCTCTACTCAGTTTGTTATTAGTTTACTTATTTATCGCAATTTATGTATTCATGCACTTTATTCAAAAAAACAAAGCATACTCAGACTTAACTATTGGTATCTTTACCTTTATCATCATTCAGTGCATTTTCATCGCGGTTCTCTTTGGTAAGGCTAGTCAAACACAACAATTAGCTTACAAACGTGAATTAACTAAAGAACAACTTAAAAATCTGAAAATGTATACCGATCAACTCGAAAAAGATCATTTGCATCTACGCAAATTTGAACACAGTTATAAAGACGGTATCGCATCTCTTCAATCTGTGGCTACCGACGGCGACTATACCGCTATGAAACAAGCTTTAGAAAAACTAGAAGTTTATTCCGACAGTTACTTCGACAATATTTCCATGCAATTGTTCAAAGATTTAAATAACGTACAGAACCATTATTTAAAGAGTCTTTTTATCAGCAAATTAGCTTTGATCCATCAAAATAATATCAAGTGTCACTTTGAATGTCGCAATACTATTAAAGAGGTCAATATTAATATTTTTGATCTGGTCCGACTCTTGGGTATTTCAATCGACAACGCTATTGAAGCCACTAAGGGTCAAACCGGTGCGCAAATCCAAATCGCCATCGTTGAAGAGCAGCAACAACTATCTTTTTTAATTAATAATACGATTCATTCTGAAACTAAGATTCAAACCATGATGCAAGAAGGATTCACTACCAAAAAGAATCACTCTGGCTTAGGAATGGTCAACGTCCAAGACATTAAAAAGAAGTATCCTAATCTATTCGTCCAGTATCGAAAAAATAATGATTGGTTCAATCTGAATATCACTTTGCTAGCCTTAGGAGGTGATATTCATGACATTCATTAGTCCCCGCCTCTTTGCTATCTTTGCCAATTGGTTCCTTTTCTTCTTTCTTTTCGGAAATCTTTATCAGAATCGCCTTTCTAATAAGAAAAAATTAATCATTTATCCTAGCTTCATTCTCAGTTTCACAATTATAGAAATTTTGCTTCCAATATCTAAAATATTTCTAGATGTATTCACTTATTTTTATCTGCGTAAATCTAAAGACATTGACTATTACTTACTTAACATCCTTATCGTTACAGCGGCGGTCAAGGTTATCGCTATTTTTCTATTTGGTACCGTCTTTGCCGTCATTGTGACCGTGGATAAATTAAATGCTCAATCTTTTCTCCAATTATCGGTTATTTACCTAGCTATCATCGTCATTTCAGTCATCTTTATATTAATTTATAATTTTTTCAAACTAAACAAACACTTAGATACGAAAACGCCGCTCACAACTATCGTCTTAGGATACGTCTATTTAATTTTTTACATCATCCTGACACTCGTACAAAGTTTCGCCACTTATCCGATATTTATTTTGATAACTCTTTTATTCATCGTCATTCAATCCATCTTCGTTATCATAGTTTTCCTCTATCAGCGAGTGCGAAATCGTAAGGCTTATCAAGATAAATTTGCTGAAGAACAAGTTAAAAATCTTAAAATTTATACTGATCAGTTAGAAAGTGACCAATTAAAATTACGTCATTTCAAACACGACTATAAAAACTTACTATTTAGTTTGAAAACTGTCGTCGATGAACAAGATTATGACGCTATGAATCTAGCACTGAAGAAATTGGAAAACTACTCCGATGATTATTTGAGCAACCTGTCGATGGAATTATTTCAAGATTTAAAAAATGTTCACAATTCTTACTTAAAGAGTCTCTTAATCAGCAAAATCAATACTATCAACCAAAAGAATATTGTCTGTCACTTCACTTGCAATCAAGAATTAAACGACTTACCTATTAATATTTTTGATTTCATTAATCTACTCGACAATGCCATTGACAACGCCATTTTCTTCACGCAAAAACAAGATAACGGTGAAATCTATCTCAGTATTAACCA
Organism: Candidatus Companilactobacillus pullicola; assembly: GCA_019116025.1. Lineage (GTDB taxonomy): Bacteria > Bacillota > Bacilli > Lactobacillales > Lactobacillaceae > Companilactobacillus > Companilactobacillus pullicola. Next base: position 66,125 of record DXCM01000077.1, read on the forward strand.
AGAAGGTCAACAGTTGGCCTTTCTAATCTACAATTCCATCGATAATCAACCTGATACCGTCAGAGAAGAGAAAAAGCACCTCAATAAATTACACATTAAGGCACTTAGGAAAAAGTATTCTAATTTATTCATTCAATCTAGCCAAAGTCAGAAGTGGTTTCGTTTCAACATTATTTTAATCACCAAGGAGGATTAAATTATGTATCCAATAATTGTTTGTGAAGATGACGCCGCCCAACTTGAGCAGCTTCACACTTTGATCAAAAACTATATCCTTTTTCACAGCAATTTATTCAAAATCGAATTAACGGCTAACAATCCTGATGATGTTCTGCTCTATCTTGAGAAAAATGAACCTGAAAATGGTATTTATTTTTTAGATATCGATTTACAAAACAAAATTGATGGCATCCAATTAGCACAAGAGATTCGCAAGGTCGATGTGCAAGCCAAAATCATCTTTGTTACGACCCACGACGAACTGGCGCCCTTAACCTTGAAACGAAAAGTAGCGGCTATCGACTTCATCGAAAAGGATCAGTCTTTAGAGAAATTCCGTCAGGAAATTTACGACACTTTAACCTATGCACAACAATTAATTGATGAAACTCGAACTGTTCAAAAACGTGGCTTCTCTTTTGAAGTCGGAACTCAAGTCTATAATTTGGACAAATCCGAAGTTATTTTTGTAGAAGCATCTGATATCCCTCATCGCCTCAACATTTTCTCAACTAATGGCAAATTCGAATTCTATGGCAAGTTAACCGATTTAGAACAAAAGTACGATTTTCTATTTAAAATCAGTCGCTCTTGTCTTATCAATCCTGAAAACATTCACCACATCAACTTCGCCATTCGAGAGATCGGTTTTTCTAATGGTGAAACGAGAAAATTTTCCATTGGTAAATCTCGCAAACTTAAAAGTATTATCAAAGAAACTCTTTAAGAATAAATTTACTATTGTTCAAGATATTTTTTTATTTGTATTACAATAAAGATGTATATTTAAACTATCAAAAGTACCAAAGTTTTAGTCATAGATTCATACCATCTAATGTATTTTGAAGGGAATGTTTATTATGTTGAAATTCGGGAAAAAAGTTAGTTTCAGACCACTTATTGTGAGTCTTGCACTTGGTTTATTAATCGGGGTTATGGTTAAGGATATTTTCTCTGGCAGCGTTGGTTTCATTTTTGGAACAACATTCTTTCTCCTAGTATTTTTAGGCCACTATTGGAGAGCTTCATCAGTATTGTTTAATTATTGGCAAGTTAACGATGGAATCGTCAAGTATAATGACGTTAACAATCCAGGCAACGTTTTATTGATGATGTTATTGCCTTTATCAAGTCCGCTAAAAACATTTTCAATTAAAGATATTCAATCAATTACTATTAATGGTGATTTAAAATCCGCATCTACACCCATGGCAGTTCCTTTTTCTGGAGCTTTGGGCTTATTCTCTAGTTCCATCGCAATTGCCAAAAGTCAAAACAGTTTAGATGTAGTTTTGAATAACGGACAAAAAATTAATCTCGATTATTCAAGAGATTTCGTTTACAACCAAAAAGAGACTATCGAAAAATTAGACAAGTTTCTCGACAGTCTTGATTCAGCAAAAATTATTAATAAAGCTAATCATAACGTTAGTTTAGGCTACTAATTACAGATTACAGAGTGGAGGGTAGGATCTAAATTCCCGTCCTCCACAAAAATTGGGAATGCTGTTGGAACGCTATGGGCGCGATTCGGAGCTAATTATTTTACACTTCGTGCAAAATAATGGATCTTCGAAGTCGGCCTCATTGTAACCGGCAAAGCCGGTAACAATGATTTCATAGC
>DXCM01000078.1 GCA_019116025.1 Candidatus Companilactobacillus pullicola
AATGATCTATTAACGAAATCTGGGATAGCCAATGCATTGGGAACTAACCCAATGAGGGTCACTCGGTTTATTGAACGAAGCAAAATTAACAGTGTTAAAAAAGAAGGCAAAAGAGAGCTTTTTAAATTAACACAATTTAACGCGTTAAAAAAAGAAATAGAGTCTCCTGAAGCCAAGCAGGAAGCGAAAAATCATGCTTTTAGCAAAGATGAGCTGATATTAACGTTAAAACAACAGTTAGAAGATCAGAAACAGCAATATGAACAAGTAATTGAGTCTAAGGACGAAACGATCGCTTCACTGAAAGGAACTATTGAAACTTCTCAAAAATCGTATGATGATATGAAGGATCAATTGGCGGTTAAAGATGGTCAGATTACTGCCCTGACCAAATTAACTAACAATGCGCAAACGTTAAATATGGTTGATAAGGATCCGAAAAAACTCCAAGCACCAGATTCTGATGCTGAGAGGAGCAAAAAATTACAAGAAAAGATAGATAAGATGGAACACGCATCATTGTGGCAACGTATTACTAAGCATTTTTAATAGCATATAAAAATGACGCGACATTTGACGCGCCATTTTGTTTTTGATAAAATTCAGTTATTCGAAATCATTAAATATTATTTCGGATAATGTTGAGTTGAGTGCTGAAAGCTGTTGTTTTAGATATTTGTTTCCGAGTTTGTTTAAAAGGAGCTTAAAGTCGTTTAGCGGGGTTGTTTTAGGGCTATCGTTAGGCCAATCCCAGTAATCATAAACGACTTTAGAGAAGGATTTGTTACTTTGTAGGGTTTGAATTATTTGATTTTGATTTGATTGATATGTCTTTATCATTTTTGGAAGTTTAATATGTCTGAATTCATATTGACCTCCAGCAGTAAACATGTCTCTTGTAGACGTGTTTACAACGTAGTATTTATCTAAAAGATATTTGGCGACTCTGCCATAATTAGCGTGAGGCTTGTCGTTATCCTGATGAAGTAAATCATTTGGAAATAGAATTAAAGCTTCGACTACAAGTTTATTTTTTTGCTCTTTACCCAATTCAGAATATAGCGTGGCGGTTACGATATCATTTGGATTACTGTACCAGGTAGGTTTGGTAATAGACTTTGCAAGAGCTTTTTGAATGAATTTACTTTTTTCTTCTTTCGTTAATTTATGAAATCTATTGTAGTCTTCGTTAGACGCAAATACGGATGACTGTGCGTCTAAATTGATCGAAAAGCGTGGGCTATGAGTTACTTTAATTGCTTCTGCGGCTTGCCAATACGGAGCATAGCGAACTTGATATGAAGTTTCTCCTTTATTTGCGTCGCGGGACGCAAATAACAGATATATTTCTTTATATGAATTATTAGACGTGCTTTCAAATGCGGATCCACCTTGAGTTTGCCAAGATCCATCTTTTCTACTCTTTAACTCAATCCCATAAATTGAATTGTCTATATTTAAATCCATATCAGGAAAATGATGACCAAATTGTGGGACTAGCTTAATATCATGGTTCGGCAAGATTTCTTTAATTTTTGAATTGAACATGGGTGAAATTTTTTCTTTCACTAAACGCTCAAAACCATTGTCGTTTCCTTTTGAGACAAGATATTTTTCATCCAAATCTTTATAAGATTCTACTTCTTTTACTAACTCATCAAATATTATTTGCAACATATAATCTATCCTTTCATAGAAAGAGGCTATTTAGATGACTAAATCTTATTATACTGAGAAGTTGAAAACAGTGAACGTGGAAAAACTAAATCTTACTGATGCCCCCAAGTTAAACGTGGTAAGTTTATTTTCTGGATGTGGAGGCATGGATTTAGGCTTTAAAGGCGGTTTCGATTACTTAGGCAAACATTACGCTAAGAATCCATATAATATCATTTTTGCGAATGATATTTTTAAACAAGCGGCAGACATGTACGAAGCTAATTTCGGTGTAAGCGTGGACAGGAGAGACGTAAAGACTTTAGACATGGATAAGGACATGCCTAAAGAAAAAGTTGATGTTGTATTAGGTGGCTTTCCTTGCCAATCGTTTAGTTATGCAGGTAAAAGAAAAGGATTAAGCGATCCTAGAGGTCAACTTTATCGACAGATGATTAGAGTGTTAGACCATTATCAACCTAAAATGTTTATAGCAGAGAACGTGGATGGGATTAGAAATTCTAGAAAGGATAAGTCCGGTCAAAATGTTGATAAGACAGCTTTAGACACGATTCTTGAAGCTTTTGATAAACATGGCTACGATGTTCAATATCACGTGTTATTGGCGGCTGATTACGGAGTTCCTCAAATGCGGCGGCGAGTTATTATCATGGGAATAAATAGAGCTTACGGTAATGTAAGTGATGAATATTATCCAGCTCCTTTATATAGTGAAAATGGTGAAGGTGGAAAGCGAAATTGGCTTACCGCAAAAGATGGAATAGATGATTTATGGGATAAGGTTAATAAAACCACTATTCCTAATCAAACCTCTAAAGATATATCTAAAGCTAAATTTTATCCTGGTAAAAAAATGCAAGGAAACAATCGAATTGCGGCTGATAAACCAGCTCCTACAATTAGAGCGGAACATCATGGGAATATAGAAGCACATTATCGGACTACTTTACCTGATGAAAATGACATGAACGGTTGGAGAAGATTAAGCGTGCGAGAATGTGCTAGACTGCAATCATTTCCTGATACATATAATTTTATTTCTAGTGCGTCATCAGCATATAAGGCAATAGGTAATGCCGTGCCGCCAGTATTAGCTTGGAATATCGCAAGAAGCGTGTATTATACTTTAAGTCAGCTAGAAAAATGAATCAGATGACATCCAAACGGAAAATCTCCGCTCAAATGCGAAAAATACATTCTAAAGATACCAAACCTGAATTAACATTAAGAAGAGCGCTATGGCAAGAAGGAATTAGGTATCGTAAAAATTATGCTGACTTGCCTGGAAAACCGGATATAGCAATATTATCTAGTAGGATAGCTATATTTGTTGATGGAGAATTTTGGCATGGATATAATCTAAGTGATGAAGAAAAAAGGCTACATCATAATAAGCAATATTGGATAAATAAAATTAAAAACAACATGAAAAGGGATAAAAAAGTAAATCAAAGACTAAAAGCGATGGGATGGACTGTTATTAGATATCCCGCTAAATATGTGATGAATCACACGGATGAATGTACTACTGAAATAATTCAAGAAATAGCATATTTAAATCAAAAAAGTTCTAGGTGACGATATAGTACATTGTGAAATTTTATGAATTAAGAAAAAAGAAGCCTGATTTTATAGGCTTCTTTTTTCTATACGGTTTTATTTCACAAAGTAAAAAATGGTTTCCTGGAGGAAAATCCAGTAATCATGCTATTTCACCATTGCTATCATTAAAATTGCTATTTTAATGAGTAGTGCAATTTAGGTATCAGGAATAGCCTGTAGCTTTGACTGGCTGACCGAGCCGATAAGGAGAGACGCGTCCGCAGGCGTGGCTCGACCGGCGCAGGGCAG
>DXCM01000079.1 GCA_019116025.1 Candidatus Companilactobacillus pullicola
CTGTAGTTGGAATTCCACCTATCTTAGCTAATCTCTTCTTTCCTAAGAACAGGTATAAAACAGCTGTTACAGCAGCTACAACTATTGAGAATAAAATATTTTTCCAAGTAAAGTTAAAGATTAAATAGCAAGCTACTAATAAAGCCAAAATTGGAATTGTGTAGCCGCCTGGAAGTTTAAAACCATGGTTTGGATATTGACCAGTATGCTTAAATTTAATAACCGCAAAAATAGATGGTACATATTGAACAAATGAAGCTAAAACAATACATCCAACTAAGGACAAGTATGATTGAGTAATTAAAAGTAAGGTTACAGCAGCAGTTAAAATAATACCTACCCATGGAGCATCAAATTTATTCTTTTTTCCTACCCAATTTGATAATAATTGGTTTTCTAGAGCTAAGGAAGCAATCAAAGCTGGTGTATTAAACGAGCACGTAAATGCCACACCGAAAATACTTAACAAAACTCCAATGATAATAATCACATAACCCCATTCTCCCACAGCAGACTTAAAGGCATTAATAGGAATGGTGTACCATGACATCTTGTGACCCAAAATACCAATAGCAATTAATACCATCAAAGTATAAAGAATAGTTACCGTAACCATAACAGCAACTAAAGCCCGTGGAATATTTTTAGCTGGATCTTTCATCTGAGAGGCAGCAATTGGAATAAAGGAGAAAACACTAAAAAAATAAAATACAACACTAAAGGCTGCACCAAAGTGATAGAAAAATGGTCCTACATCCTTTGCAGCTGCGGCTGGTAAAACGGGATGGAAGTTTGCAATATGTATGAAGAACATACCAACAATAATAAACAAAATAATAGTTGATAGCTTAGCAATGGAGGAAGTGTTATCAATTATTTTAACTAAGGCACGACCAAAGAAATTAATAATTGAGAACAATAAAACTAATCCTATCCCGACAGCAAAATAAACTGAGCTTTGATTGAATGCAGGTACAAAACTTTTAAGCGTTGTTAAAAGTGCTACTACTTCAGCAGCATAAGTACAACAGCCCAAAAATCATGTAAATACACCAAGCTCATAGCCTGCAAATCTACCAAATGCATTGTACGAATATAGCCATGCAGCTCCGGAACCGGTAAAACGACTAGCCAAATCTGCATAACATAATGCGATTAACTCTACCGTTAATGCAACAGAAAGTAAGGCAACTACACTCAATAGATCCATATCTTTATAAATAGATTGCGGAAGTAAAAATGCTCCTCATCCTAATAATTCCGTTAATTCCTAAAAAGTAAATTGACATAAAAGTTAACTTTTTAGGAACAGTTTTTTTACCATAATACTTACCACCTTTGAAACTATTCATTTATATTTCTAAAACATTAACTCTCATCTAAACCATAACGATTGTCCTTTTTAAAAGCAAATAAAAGAAATCGAATTCAAAAAAATAATTCATTTACCTACAAAATAATATATTTTTAAGTATTTTTTCGATTTATTATTTTATCATCTTTTGTTTGAGTTATTTTATTTAATATAATGTATTTTTCGTAAAAAAGCCTATGTATCACAATTTTTTTTATTTGTTTTTTTATTTTTAACTCATAATCTAATAGGCGAATAGATAATTATTATTTTAACTTACAAGTCGTTATATAAATATCTATTTATTTTTTAACTTTCTATTTTGATGAAAACTTATGTGAACTACTATCTTTTACTAACGCTCTTTTCACAAATAACAGATGTTGCTAACAAAAGAGATTCACAAGCCAACCATCTTTTTAGTTAGTTTCTTTTGCCTTTTAGAAGAAGTGGGTATTTTCATGGAAGACGAAAAAACCGAAACGAAAAAGACCTATATATCTGTCCTTGCCCTAACAATGATGAATGTTTCCATAGTTGCTGGACTAGCAAATGATGTTCAGCAATCATTCTATGGACTTGCATCAGTAACGTACTTTGCAATCGGAGCTATTTGTTTCTTCATCCCAACTGCTCTAGTTGCGGCTTAATTAGCTTCTGGCTGGGGACTAACCTGTTTACTTATCCTCTGGTTCAAATTAATTTTGAATCTTGGGATGGGGATGCCGAGCTTTACAGCAACCATCATGTTTTATACACCAAACTATGATGCCGCTGTAAAATTTGCTCAAGCACTACAACATGAATTGCTGATTATGACAGGTTGGATCATCTTATATTGGGTCCCTACTAAGGGGTTAAAGCCTTCTCTAACATCGCTAAATACGGTGTCATTATCGCGAGTTTAATTCCTTTAGCAGTCATGATTATTTTAGCTATTGTTTGGGTAGCTCAAGGGTATCAATCTGTTATTCCAATGACACCTAAAGGATTAATTCCTAAGTGGAATGGAATGAGTACATTAGCATTAGCTGCCGGAGTATTCTTCTCATACACTGGTATCGATACTAACGCTGCTCACATTAAACAATTGAAGCACCCCGAAAAAGATTTCACTAAAGCAATGTTTATTTCAATTGTTCTTGCTTTCTTAATCTTTGTTGTTGGTACTGTAATCATTGCAATGATTATTCCTGAGAAGCAAATTAACGTTTTATACACTCTCTACTCTGTATTCAGGATTTTAGGATCAACAATTGGAATGCCTTGGTTATACATGGTTCTTGTTTGGGCCTTACTATTCAATACTATTGCGATGGTCGTAACCAACATGGCTGGTCCATCATTTATGTTAGGTCAAGTTGGAGGTAGTGGATTTTTACCACACTGGTTCCAATAAAACAATAAACATAACATGCCTGCACATTTAATGTATACACAAATCGCTGGAATAACCGTTGTAGCTTACTTAGTAAAATTGATTCCTAATATTGAAGGTTTTGTAATTTTGCTAACTCAAACTATTACTGTTCTTTACATGATCTACTACATTTTAATGTTTACTGCTTTCTTATGTTTACGTTATGACCAACCTAACCGTCCTCGTTCATTTAAAGTTCCTGGTGGTAAGTTCGGTACTTGGCTTGTTGCAGGTCTAGGATTAATTTCCTCAGCCTTTGCCATTGTACTTGCTATTTATCCACCAGCACAGGTTAAGTCAGAGGTTGGTTCACTAATAGTTTACATCTCAGTTATTTTAGCTTTAGTCGCTGTTGTTCTTATTGTTTGTTTCAGCTTATATCAACTTTCAAAGAAACACACTGATTGGGTAAATCCAAATAACAAGTTTGCCCCATTTACTTGGGAAATTGAAGGACTTAAGAAACCTGGAAAGACTTTATCAAACGTCCCAACAACTGTTATGTCTAAAGATCAAAACCCAATGGGTATGCCAATCAAGCGTCCTTATAAGCCAAACGAACAAGTATCCGACGACATTGTTAAAGCTGATGAAAACAACGAGATTTCAACTGATGAAAGTTAAATAGATTATCGATTTTAAAGAAAAGAGATTATTATGGTACAAATTGATAATGAAGATTTAAAACAAGTTAGATCAGAATTTTTAGATACACCAAAGTATCGTAACACTCAAAATACCGTAATGAAGAACAGTATCAAGAAATCAATTACAAATCAAAGTGAAATTAATTCTCACTCATTTGTATTCTCAATTGATGTTGATCCACAATACTATGCTGACGATCCACATGGTGTTTGGAATGTACCTTTCTTCCCAAGTGGTTCATGCGATGGTAAATGTGCTGATGCCACCGATATTGAAAACTTGAATATGTAGGGCATTTTTGGCAGAGCTGATGATGAACCATTTGACGCCAAAGACTTTATGAAGCAACATCCTGAATGGAACTGGCAAAAAGGTTATCTGTATGATGGACCGAGTCAACCTTGGACATTGTTTGACTAAATCAGTTCAATTAACTTAATCAAAAACAAAATCATAAAAACTACTCACACAAATAGGGTTAAGCATAATGCTTAACCCTATTTTGTTAACTATTTATTTACTAC
>DXCM01000080.1 GCA_019116025.1 Candidatus Companilactobacillus pullicola
TGATTTTAAAAATTCTTGAACTAATTTTACCTTTTGATCTGATGTGTATTTCGGCATGAAATCCCTCCATGGCTGAGAATATGAATTTATAGTATTTAAAATGTCAACCATAGTGGGACTATAGCAGAACGTGGTGGACACGACTTGAAGCCAATTGAAAATCGCAATTGTCTTTAAGCTCGGTCTTTGACTAAACGATAAATCGTTAAGTCAGATCTCACCACTGAGGGTCCACAGAGATTTTTCTTCCGACTTGATAACGTATTTTATTATTTGTCTCAATTAATTCAGAAATGTTAGCACTATTCACATAAGAATTTGGATTATTTTTGAGCCTTGTAAAATAATTTTCAGTTCTATTTAATTCAACACAATCACATTCGTTTAACATCCTCTATGCGTAATTTACATGTGTTAGTGGAATCATATATGCATACTTGAGCTAATCATAATAGAAAATCCCAGCATTTCTAATCTAAGGGTTATTAATCAATCAACGTGCCATTCAGTCCGGAGCAAAAATTGGAAATGCGTTCAGCTATGAGATCATTGTTACCGGCTTTGCCGGTTACAATGAGGCCGACTTTGAAAATCCATTATTTTACACGGAGTGTAAAATAATTAGTTTCAAATCGCGCCCATAGCGTTCCAACAGCATTCCCAATTTTTGCGGAGGACGGCAGCTTACATTAACTAAGCTAAAGAACGGCATCCTACTCAAATGCTTCTAATAATGACTCTTTATCCAAATTATCCTTTTGTTCTCCACTGACATCTAACTTGATTTGTCCATCTTGAACCATGATCAAACGATTGCCATATTTTAATGCATCTGACATTTTGTGTGTGATCATCATTGTCGTTAACTTCTGTTCCTTGACGATACTATTCGTTATCGACATTACTTCCTGGCTCGTTTTGGGATCTAGCGCTGCAGTGTGCTCGTCTAACAGCAATAGCTTAGGTTTGCTCAATGTCGCCATTAACAGCGATAAAGCTTGTCTTTGTCCACCAGAGAGGTACTTCACTTGAGTGTTCAAGAAGTTCTCTAAGCCCATATTAAGTGTCTTCAACAAAGCTAAATATTTCTCTTGTTCAGCTTTTTTCTGATACCACTTTAAACTGATTGTTTTGGTGTGACTTTTGGCTAAAACTAGATTTTGCATTACCGTCAAATCTCCTGCGGTCCCCATCTTTGGATCCTGGAAAACTCGTGACATCCAACGTGATCGGTATGCGACTGATTTTTTGGAAACATCATGTTTTACTAGATCAATTTCACCCGCGTCAGCACTTAAGGTCCCCGCGATGGCATTCATTAGAGTAGACTTGCCGGCACCATTGTTTCCAATTACGGAAATGAAGTCTCCTTCATAAACGTTTAAATTGATATTCTTCAAAACGTGACGCTCGTTTCTAGTCCCGGGAAAGAATACTTTTTGCAGATGCTTTACTTGTAATACTTCCATCGTCTTCGTCCTCCATTTGTGCTAAATACTTTTTCAATTGGCGCTTCGTCCTGATTCGATTTTGAATAATTGGTACGCAGATTACGATTATCAAGATTATTGCTGATAAAATTTTTAAATCATCGGCTGGGAATCCTAAACTCATCGCAACTGTTAACAAGAAACGATAAACAATGGCACCTAGCACCATGGCTGATAATCTGACTAAAATATTGTAACCACGTAAGAAAATTTCTCCGACTAAAACTGATGCTAAACCGATAACAATTGTTCCTATTCCCATACCAATATCGGCGTAACCATTATTTTGAGCAATCAATGCTCCTGATAGAGCAATTAGACCATTGGAGATCATATAACCAAAGATAATCATCCCGTCAGTATTGATTCCATTAGCAGCTGACATGTTCTTGTTATCGCCGGTCGCCATTAGTGACAATCCTAAACGTGTCTTGAAGAGCCAATAAAGTACAGCCATTACTATTGCGACTACGATAAGTCCTAACACAATTGTTTGCATATCAACGGTGAGACTTTCTGGTAAATATCCGGTCAAAACTTTTTGCGTTAGTAATGGAACGTTAGATTTTCCCATAATGTGCATATTGATCGAATATAAGCCGGTCATCGTCAAAATTCCTGCCAACAATGATGGAATCTTCAATTTTGTATCCAAGATTCCAGTGATCAAACCGGCTACACAGCCTGCTAAGAAACCAACAATTGTCGCTACTAGTGCGGATTGTCCTTTAATCATCAGACTAACTGTCACAGCTGCTCCAAATGGAAAACTACCTTCTGTTGTTAGATCCGGTATATCTAAAATTCTAAATGTAATGAAGACACCGATTGCTAATGGCGCCCACAGTAATCCTTGTCCTAAACTAGATATAATCATTTTTATCACCTATGGTTTCGTAATTTTGCTTGGATCGATGCCGATAGCTTTGGCATTAGCTTTATTGACATAAAGTCTCAAAGTATGTGAAGTTTCAACAGGCATATCCTGAGGTTTCTTTTTGTCGATCAAAATCTTGTAAGCCATCTTAGCGGTCTGTTTACCTAAATCGTTATAGTTGATTCCGTAAGTAGCGACACCGCCATCTTCAGCCATTTCAATTGAACCTGTAACAACTGGCAATTTAGCTTCACGAGCTTTTTTACCGATTGTTTTCATCGAACTAGCCATTAGATTATCTGTTGGCAAATAGATTCCTGAAACTTTATCAGCCATCCCTGAAACTGCACTGGCCACATCATTAGTACTTGTCACACTGACGATGTTTAATTTAATGTGGTGATTCTTAGCATATTCCTTAACCATTTTGACCTGCAAAACGGAGTTCTCTTCAGATGAGTTGTACATAACCCCAATTGGTTTCGAACTCTTGGTCAAAGTTGTTAACAGTTTGACTTGTTTATCCACGGGACCCAAATCTTTGGTACCAGTAACATTGGTTGCCGGTTTACGATCATCCTTCACTAATCCAGCACTCTTCAGATTAGTTACCGCTGTAACTACAATTGGAGTTGATTTAGTTTTCTTGGCCAAAGCTTGTGCAGAAGGAGTGGCAATTCCTAAGATCAAATCATTCTTCTTTTGCGTTAATTGTTGAGCCATTGAATTTAAATTAGCCTGATCCCCCTGGGCGTTTTGATAGTTGTAATTAACTTTCATTGATTTATCGTGTTGTTTGACTTCTTTGCTCAATTCCTCTTTGAATCCTTTGCGTGCCTCGTCCAATGAACCATGAGGTACTACCTGTAAGATTCCAACGTTAATAGTCTTCTTATCTGTAGCAGTTGAACTGTTGGTACATCCTGCGAGAATAACTGCCGCCATAATTGTCATTAATCCGATTAAATATTTTTTCATGAAAAACCCTCCTGAGAATATAAAAAAAACCAGCTAGATTCGTAATCGAATCTAACTGGTTTGCCCGGGCGCAATTTATCTCCAGATAGATTCAACCCGTATCTATCTGGCTTCAAAGACATGTTTAAAAGCTTTAGCCAATCAATAGATACGAACACGTACGCGTTCGCATCCAGAGACTGAATACAAACGCTATCTAAAGAAAAAGCTAAAGGCAAATTGATTATTCAAATGTGACAACTGTTTATTAGTTTTCATAATAAAGTTCTCCTCGTTTGCAATTTACATTTTCTAGTTAAACATTCAAAAATTAATATGTCAATAATATCATTAAAATATTTTAATTTAATTTTATAGGTACTTTTTAGTACCTACTGCACTTTAAAGTACGTAATTGTTTATTTCTCCCAACCCCATATAATGATTCACATACTCATTATTCGCTGTAGGAGGGAAAAATTATGAATAAAAAAGTTTCATCAACTTGGATTCTCTTATCATTGGCTATCAGTGCCTTTGCTATTGGATCTACGGAATTTATCAGTGTTGGGATCATGCCATTACTAACAAAAACTTTTGGCATCTCACTAGCACAAGGAGGGCTAACTGTTTCTATCTACGCTACTGGAATCATGTTTGGTGCTCCAATCTTGGCTCTAATTACTAATCGTTGGGATCGCAAGAAACTGTTGATTGGTATTATGGTCAGTTTCATCATTGGTAACATGTTAGCTGCACTAGCACCTAGCTTTGCCATTTTATTGGCTGGTCGTGTCATTGCCGCACTATCTCATGGAATTTTCATGACAATTGCTTCATTGATTGCTGCCGACGTAGTCGCACCTAACAAACGTGCTTCAGCCATTGCTGTCATGTTTACAGGTTTAACCGTCGCAACTATCACGGGTGTTCCACTAGGGACATTTATCGGCCAAACTTTTAACTGGCGTATGTCGTTCTTCTTCTTGGTTGCCTTGGGATTAGTTGGTTTGATCACTAATATCATCCTCGTACCAAAAGAATTACCATTGCCAAAACCAACTAGTGTCAAAGGTATTTGGAAGATTCTTAAGCAACCACAACTACTGTTGATCTTGCTTATCACCGCTTTAGGTTACGGAGCTACTTTCCCCGTTTATACTTACCTAACTACTATCCTCAATAAAAATATGGGTTGGTCACAGAGTGCCATTGTCATTATCCTAATTTTTTACGGCGTAGCTGTTGCTATCGGAAATACTCTTGGTGGTAGATGGGCCAATAAGCGTCCCTTAATCGCTCTTTTGAGAATGTTTGTCGGTTTGGGAATTGCCTTATTGATTACCCGCTTAGTTATCAATCTACACTTCTTAGGTTTACTAGCTATCCTCTTATTAGGCCTCTTTGCCTTTATGAACGTTCCTGGATTGCAGTTGTACATTGTTCAACTAGCTGAGAAATATACGCCTAACGAAGTCCCATTGGCCTCTGCATTGAATATTTCAGCTTTCAACGTAGGCATCACTTTAGGTTCAACTATCGGTGGTCAAGCCGTAGCTCACAATCAACTGATCAACACTCCTTGGTTAGGAATTGCTATGCTCGTTGTCGGTATCATTTTGATTGCTATCCTCATTAGAATGGAAAACAATCCAGCTCGTGAACCAGAATTAGAAAATTGCTATGAATAAATAGTGATGTTACTATACAAATACTAAGGAGGATGGCAATTATGAAACAAGCAATTTATAACATTGGTGTTGAAGATACAATGAGAATTATTGGTGGCAAATGGAAGCCAATTATTCTTTGTCACCTCAAACACGGAATCATGCGCACAGGTGAATTACGACGTGCCATCCCTAATATCACTCAAAAAATGTTAACTCAACAATTGAGGGAATTGGAAGATGACGGTATTATCGACCGTAAAGTTTACAGTCAGATTCCGCCAAAAGTTGAGTATTCTTTAACTGATTACGGCGAATCACTCAACAAGATTCTCGAAGATCTTTGCGTTTGGGGCGAAAAAGATATCGAACGTCGTAAACAAAAGGGTGAAAATATTATCTTGCTAAATAAAGAGGATGTATCTGCGGATTCATTGCCTTACGCTGATTAAGGGATAGAGATTGGGATATGTCCTCCGCGAAAATTGGGAATGCATTCGAACGCTATGGGCCGTTTTGAAGCTAATCATTTTACACTTCGTGCAAAATAATGGATCTTCAAAACCGGCCTTATTGTAATCGGCAAAGCCGATAACAATAATCTCATGGCTGAACGCATTCCCAATTTTCACTCCGGACTAAAGAGTTCTTTGATTGTTTAGTTTGAATAAAATATTTTATTCACTATACCTCACTAAAAAAATATTTCCAAATTCAAAAGGCACTTATACCAACCATTTCGGTCGATATAAGTGCCCTTTTTAGTACTGATATTTTTAACATGATAAAACACTTTTAAATAATATTGATAGATACATATACCCTATTCTCACCATTAGAGTAAATAGAGCAAAGTTTCTAATCTTTATCCGATTGTACTATCCAAATACCGCAGCTTTAATAAATAATACTAAAAATAGAAATCTAGTCGTTCGTAGAAAATCTGTGGGCCCTCAGTGGTGAAGTTCTACTTAGCTTGCGTCAGCAAGGTTAGTAGAAGACCGAGCTTGGAGATCCATGATTTTGCACGAAGTGGAAAATTATTAGCTTCAAGTCGTGTCCACCACGTTCCAGCGGCCCACGGATTTTCTACGAACGACGGCATACTTATCCAATTCTATTTAACAATCGTCACATCCGCCGTTGGAACAAACTCATTTGTTGCCACACGATAATAAGTCTTTCCATTTAGGTAAGCTAATCGATCCACTTGCCAGCTAGTTTGTGATGATAGATTTCTTTGTGGTACTGGCTGTCCTTGAGCATTTACCAAATCATTATCTAAATTACCCGTTTGGACAATTAAAGACTGTGTCTGATAGACGTAAACATCATCTTCTCTGACCCACTGATTGATGCCAACACGATAATAGATTGGACCATCTTTCATCTGTTTATCACTTAACCAGTTAGTTTGAGTTGTCAATTTGTTACTTGTTTTATGACCGTTATCATCATATATTGTGGCTTTCTTATTCGGTAACGTAGCTAATAGATGGTTCACAGAGCTGATCTGCCCTTTTGAATCAATCTTCTTATAAGTTACCCTCTCTGGTGAAGAAACGATGTAACGTCCCTTTGTAGCCTGCAATTTAGTCGTATCGATCGTGAAGGTAATAAATTTTTTATTAACCTTATAGCCATCTTTTTGCGGAATTTTAATTGTTAAAGTTGCCGTCCCATTTTTAAGACTTCCTAGAACGTTCTTATTCACAATTCGTTGGTTAACGTTATTAGGTACATTAACATCAAAGACGGCTAGGTTCTTAGCACTTTTGGCGACCCCAACATAATTACTTTTAATTAGCTGTTTACTAGTAATTACGCGTTCATTGCCCTTTCTATCAGTAATCATCCACTTTTGAAAATTGTCATTTCCAGTTAAATCCTGTCCTAAATCTGAGTGTCTCAGTGAAAAATTAGGTGGCAGATCTAATCGTTTTATATTAGTACCTGACAGTAATCCTGTTGATTTAACTTGTTTGTTGTCCCAATTACTAAAATCTAATACTTTTATCTTTTGAGCACCACTGAACATATGCTTCATTTTTTCAACATTACTAATATTCCAATTGGAAACATCTAAGTTTTTTAGCTTGTCGACTTTTGCAAACATTGAAGACATATTCTTAACGTTACTGACATTCCAGGCCGAAACGTTCAAATCTTCCAATTCCGAATCCACATTACTGGAACTAAACATACTTTGCATATCTAAAACATTACCCGTATTCCAATTGGAAACATCGATCACTGCTAATCCAGTGTTATGGAACATATAACTCATATCTATGACTCCTGAAACATCCCAAGTTGAAACGTCGACTGACTTCAGACTACTCAAACCATCAAACATATGGCTCATATCTTTCACATTAGTAGTATTCAGTCTATCAGCATTCTTGATTTCAACTAATCCCGAGGTTCCGTCCAAATTATTTCCTAAACCTGTAAAGAGCCACGATGAATCTTCTGGCAAATAGACATTTCCTTCAAAAATGATTCGTTTAACATTTTGTTTTTCATTATCAAATTTAACTTTAGAATATTTGTTTTCATCGACTGTCAACATTTTCCCCAAAGAACCACTAGCTAACGTTCCCGATTTAATATGTAAAATATCATCATTCGAAATATACCACTGACATGTTCCATCGGTGCCAGCATATTTGATATCACTTAAAGAAACATTTTCATCATTCAGAGTAGCTGGATCAGTTTGTGCTTGAACTATCGTATTGTTACCGAGCAAGCCCAAGGCCATAAGTACCCCTAATGAATTAATTAGAATATTTAACTTATATCCCCTTTTCAATCATTCCAGCCCCCTATTAATTAAATAATGCAATTATATCACTATATAAATGCATTGTTAGTGAGCTTTTGAAGGTACAAAAAAAGGAAGCCCATCTGGACTCCCTAAAATAATTTGTACTATTTGACTAAATAGTAAACTTGAAAGTATGCTTCTTAGAAATTCTGTCTTCTGAGTATACTGCTAAAGCAATCAATGCTAAACCAGCAACTGGAATGGAGTATCGGCTTTGTAAAACGAATAAAATCATTAATAACATGGCCACTACCGCCATTAGTACTACTTTCATGAATTTTACGTTTCTTGTTGTCATAATATCCACCCCTTAAGTGTTCTTTCTCTTTTTTTCCATAGATGAGAATAACACGTCAAAAAGTGATTTACAACCCATTAGATCAGTACTTCCAGCCGTTTTTTAAATTGCAAATTTCTTTCTAATAAACCATATTATTATCTTAGAAGAAATTAAGGATAAAACTCTACTCTGAGTGGGATTTCAGAAAACTCTCAAAGTTTTCTAAGTTATTTTCCTTTGAAAATTAAAAATAAACTTATTCAATTATTTTTAATTTTATTTGTTCCGTAATCACTGTCGTAGCGGTCTTTGCGGACACTTGTTAAGTATGTGTGAACACACGTTTATCACTAATAACTTATATCAATTCTAATTTTATTCATACGGACCAAAAAAATAGCACCTAATAATCCAGAATAGGATTACTAGATGCTATTTATTAGTTATCTGAATTTTTTTATTCCCAAGTCCAGTTCTTTACTTCTGGTAAATCGTCACCATATTCACGAATGTACTTGTTGTGTTTGTCAACGATACCTTCCATTTCATCTGCAAAGCTAGATGCACCGTCGCCTTGAACAGCAACAGCAGCTTCTTCAGCTAAGTGGAATCTATCCATTTGGTTAACAACACGCATGTCGAATGGAGTTGTAATATCTCCTTCTTCACGGTAACCATGAACGTATAGATTATGATTGTCACGTTCGAAGAAGATGTCTTTAATGATATCTTCGAAACCATGGAATGCGAACAATACTGGTCTGTCAACAGTGAAGATTTCATTGAATTGTTCATCAGTTAAACCACGAGGGTCTACTCTTGGTGATCTCAACTTCAATAGATCAACAACGTTAACGAATCTGATCTTAATTTCTGGTTTTTGTTTTCTTAGAATACTAATAGCAGCTAAGGCTTCAAGGTTTGGTTCTGTACCAGCAGCAGCGATAACGATATCAGGATCACCGTTGTCATTTGATGCCCAGTCAATAACCTTAAGTCCTTTATCAGCTAATTCTTCACCTTCCTCAATTGTGTAGAATTGAGGTCTAAGTTGTTTAGAAGTTACCAACAAGTTGATCTTTTCTTGATCATCCAAAATCTTAGGCATAACAGCAAGCAATGAGTTTGTGTCAGCTGGGAAGTATTCACGGATGTATTCTGGTTTCTTTTCAGCCAAGTGAGTAATGATACCTGGGTCTTGGTGAGTGTAACCATTATGATCTTGTTGGAAAGCAGTTGATGTAGCAATAACGTTTAGTGAAGGATACTTATTTCTCCAACTCAATTCGTTAGCTTTTCTCAACCACTTGAAGTGTTGTGTAAGCATTGAGTCGACAACTCTCAAGAAGGCTTCGTAACTTGCGAAGATACCGTGACGACCTGTCAACGTATAACCTTCGTTAAATCCTTCAGCTTGATGTTCTGAAAGTTGTGAATCGATGATACGGCCAACTGGTGCTTCATATTGATCGCATGGTTCATCAACGGGTTCCATCCATTGACGAGGACTAGCTTCAAATGCGCCATATAGACGGTTAGACATTGTTTCATCAGGTCCAAATAGTCTGAAGTTATCAGGGTTATTCTTGATAACACCGTTCATATATTTACCTAATTCAATCATATCTTGAGCTTCTGTAGCACCACGTTTGTCAAACTTCAAAGCATAGTTCTTGTAGTCTGGCAAATCAAGAGGTTTAGGATCAACCCCACCGTTAACGATTGGGTTCATAGCCATTCTGCTTTGACCCTTAGGTGTAATAGCAGCGATTTCTGGCTTCAAAGTACCATTTTCATCAAATAGTTCATCAGGTTTGTATGATTCCAACCATTCAACCAACTTGTCTGCATGTTGCATATCATTTTGGTCAACAGGAATTGGAATTTGGTGAGCTCTGAATGAACCCTCGATAGGTGCATTATCCCATGTCTTTGGACCAGTCCAGCCCTTAGGTGCACGGAAGATAATTACAGGCCACTTAGGCATCTTAGCTTCTGAAGCTGGATGTTTTCTAGCTTCTTCTTGAATACTCTTAATCTTTTCGATAGCAGCATCAACAGTCTTAGCCATTTCTGGATGCATCTTTTCAGGATCTGTTCCTTCAACGAACATTGGATCCCAACCCATACCTTCAAAGTACTTAGTTAGATCTTCATCACTCTTACGTGACAAGATTGTTGGGTTAGAAATCTTGAAACCATTTAGATTCAAGATTGGCAATACAGCACCATCATTAACTGGGTTAATGAAGACATTTGAGAACCATGAAGCAGCCAATGGGCCAGTTTCAGATTCACCATCACCAATAACTACAGCAGCGATTTCGTCAGGGTTATCAAGAATTGCACCAACACCGTGTGATAGAGAATAACCTAATTCTCCACCTTCATGCATTGATCCTGGTGTCTCAGGGGCAGCATGAGATGCAACACCACCTGGGAATGAGAATTGCTTGAAGAGCTTTTGCATACCCTTAGTATCTTCTGTGATTTCAGGATAAATTTCTGTATAGCTTCCATCTAGATATGAGTTAGAAACCATAACTTGCCCACCATGACCTGGGCCTTCAATATAAAACATTTTTAGTCCGTACTTGTTTATTGCACGGTTCAAATGGGCATAAATAAAGTTTTGTCCAGCAATAGTTCCCCAGTGTCCAATTGGGTGAACCTTAACATCACTAGCTTTTAATTCACGTCTTAATAAAGGATTATCTTTTAAATATAATTGTCCAACAGAAACATAGTTGGCTGCACGCCAATATTTATCAAGTAAACTTAAATATTCTTTTGATGAGTAATCAGTCATTACCAGCACACTCCTTAAGTTTTTACAATTATTATTGTAACCAGTTTCTGGATAGAAGTCAACCACTTTTATAATTGGTTCGACCCAATTATTGAAAATGCTTACTTATTGTCTAGATCAACGAATGAATCATACTTAAAATACTTGTAATGTAGCTTCATGGTCGAGAATTCAAACGGTGTCCCATCGTCCAAAAAGAAAATACCTTCCATGATACCTACAGGTTCATTGGCAGATAGATTTAATAATTTTTTACCTTCGTCATCAGATGGCTCGGCTGAAATCGTTAGATAAGTTTTATTGACTTCTTTTCCTAACTCAGATTCTACATAATTAAAGATAGATTCGGAAGCAATTTGTTCAGACAACTCTGGAGCTAATTTAATTGGAATGTAGCCCGTCTCTACCATAAAAGGCACATCGTCCAATAAACGTAGTCTTTTAAACGAGTATACAAATTCGCTAGGCTTCAAAAAGAGATTTCCTTGCAAATCTTTATCTGGATGAACCACATCAAATTTCAATACTTTGATACCTGGTTTTTGTCCATTAGCCTTAAAACTATCTGTGATGCCCAAATTCTTTCCACTATAGTTAAAATATGAATCCTGTTTCAAATATAAGGGATTGACGAAAGTTCCTGAACCACGCTTCTTAAAAATAACGCCTTGATCAGACATTAAGCCTAAAGCCCTTTTGATTGAGCTACGACTTACGTTATAACTTTCTGCCAAAGATCTTTCATCTGGTAATCTCATATCTGAAAATTCACCGTCGTCGATTGCCTTCTTTAAAGATGTAATGATTTTTTGATAAACTAAATCAGCCATTTTTCTTCCTCACTTTATAATTGGGTCGCACCAATTCAAAATATGGTATCTATCTCTCGTTTTGATTATATCTTATAAAAATGATTAATTACATCCCAAAGCTCATCTTTTTATTTAATTTTGCTAAGGGGCCGGCCTCCGCAACAAGAAAATTTGGCTGGAACGCCATGGGCCGACTGGAAGCTAATAATTTTCCACTTCGTGAAAAATCATGGATCTTCAAGCTCGGCCTTTACCTAAGCAATAAATTGCTAAGGTAAATCTCATGGCTGAGCCAATTTTCTTGTTGCTCCGGCCTAAATAACACTTTGACTTTCTTGTTTGAGGAAATAAAAAATCAACAATATTATTCTCCTCAAGTACTCCTATATGATTGCGCGTCCCAAACTGATAATAAGTATCCATACCAACTAATAAATTTATTTCAAACTAAACAGTAGAAACACTCCTTAGTCTGGAACAAAAATTGGGAATGCGTTCAGCTATGAGATCATTGTTACCGGCTTTGCCGGTTACAATGAGGCCGACTTTGGAAATCCATTATTTTGCACGAAGTGTAAAATAATTAGTTTCAAATCGCGCCCATAGCGTTCCAACAGCATTCCCAATTTTTGCGGAGGACGACATCCTTCACCAAAACAAAAAAGCAGCGACTATCCAGATCACACACACACATACATACAAAACGTACTGTGATTTCTAAATAATCGCTACTTTTCCAATAAAAATATTAATTCAATGATTTGAATTCTTGTTCCATTGTTACTGGGAATTCTTTAGGTTCTTTTTGATTCTTGATCATATCGTCAGTCATTTTAACAGTATAAACACTACGATTACCATAAGGTACAAAGTACATGGCACGGTTTGTCATGTCCAAAACAGTTTGATACTGTGTGTAACTTGATTCGCCGTTATTTTTGATATTAACGCCACGAGGGATTGTTACACTGTCTAACATATGCAAAATTGTGTTAACAGCTTGATGACTGTCTTTAGGTGTTTCTGTATTTTGACGCATAAAAGCTGCTCTAACAAATCTGTCGACAGCCGTATAACCACCAGGTAATCTGAAAGTACCATTTTGACCTAATGGGATAACTTCCTCTTCACCAAAGGACTTAGCTGAAAAGTTAGTAGTTTGTGCGCCTAAATAATTAGCTAAATTGGTCTTGTGCCAATTGTAATCTGGTGTATTAGTCATAACTCCTACTTTATCTTCTTGAAGAGTTAATCCATTTCCTTCTGGTTCAAGGATATAAGTTGCTCCTGTAGCATCACTGAAAATCCAGTGAAGTGGTTGATTTTGTTTCATTACGCCACGATCTGACTCGATCAAATGAACTTGTTTGAGATTTTCTTTCAAATCCTCAATTGATTTGTTATTACCCAAAGCCCAAAGGATAAATTCTTCAGCAACCAGATTCATTTCTCCTTCAACTGGTTCCTTATCATATTTAGCAGCGTTGGCAAAATATAATTCAGCCGCTGATAAACCGTATTCGTTAAATCCATCCGCTACCATGTAATTAGCACCATATTTGGCACCTGTTCCCATCACAGCGTATTTACTGGAATATTCTTTCTTATCATAAGAAGAAACCCATTGATAATTTTCTGGTAAAAATGTTGGACGACCATTCAATTCAAAAGCAAAATCCATTGTTCTGGCTAAAAATTTTGAACCATCCAAAGCTTCGAGACTAAGACTAGTACACATATATTGTTCTTCCTTTCAACGATCTTATTAAAATTATTATTATCTTAATTTTTAACATTATCAAGAATTTTATTTTATGAATTTTAATAATAACTACTAAAGGAATATTATGATAAGCTATCTGTATAAACAAACATTCTGGAGGTAGATTCATGACTGTAGATATAAAAAAAGCCCAAGACGTGTATAAAGACGCCGGGGAAAGTGTTATTTTTACAACCTTGATGTTGAAGCGTGAAAACTTAGAGGACGACCGCGATGCCATCGCTGAATTTTCTGACATGTCCAATTCAATTATCAACAGTATGAGGATTCGTGACCCCGAAGCCCAAGCACACATTGCTTGGGGATTTGGATCAGATGCTTGGGACTATCTTTTCCCAAATGCTCCAAAGCCAAAAGAACTAGAAAACTTTAAAGAAATCAAAGGACCAAAATATACAGCTGTTTCCACACCTGGCGATCTATTCATTCATATTCGCTCCAAAAAGATGGCTGTCTGCTATGAACTAATGGACCAATTCATGGAAATCTTACGTCCAATCACAACCGTTGAAGATGAAACTCATGGATTCAGATACATGGAAGGACGCTCTATCGTTGGCTTTATTGACGGAACTGAAAATCCTGCCGGAGTTGAATCAATGGATTACACTTTGATCGACGAAGAACAGGACCCTGAATTTGTTAATGGTTCATATGCTTTTGCTCAAAAATACATTCATAATATGGATGCTTGGAAAAAATTAAAAACTGAAGATCAAGAAAAAGCCATTGGCCGTCATAAGTTCTCCGATCGTGAATTGGATGATGACGAAAAATTACCTAACGCCCACAACGTTGTTTCTAAAGATGAAGAAGGTGGCGTCGAACACAAAATTGTTAGAATGAACGTGCCTTTCTCTGACCCTGCAAAAGATGTGACAGGAACTTACTTTATTGGTTACTCCAAAGAATTTGCTATCACTAATCGTATGTTGACTAATATGTTCACTAAGAGTGACCGTTTATTAGATTTCAGTACACCAATTACCGGCAATCTGTTCTTCATCCCATCCAAAACTACTTTGGAAAAAATTGCTGACGGGGATTACTAGTGTTCCCTGTGAAACATTCATGAAACAAAAAAGGAATCATTTCCATTATTTGGAGATGATTCCTTTTTTGACCTCATTTTAGTTTGCATACTTCCACAAACGTCTAACAAATAGCAATGATAGTAAAAACATCAGCGATACCGAGAATATCAAGGATGCTCTGCCTAAAATAAACATCGGATCAACTGTCATTTCAATCATACTGAGAATAATTGAAACTAAGACTAATAGAGCCGTCTTTTTTAGGATCATGGAAATTACCTCCCCTATTTGATACGACTAGATTATATCAGTCTCATGTCCACTTGGCATTAATTATTTTGGGAAGATAAAGTGGATGCCAGCAAAAAATAAAATTAAGCCAACAGCTAGGAGTGCATAATAAACTACCTCTTTTTTTGCCTTGAAAGAAACCACCATAACGGCAATCCCGAGGACGAATAATAAAATCGATATAATTATTTGCATATATTAACACTCCTTATAATTGATATTTAGTATACTTAGGTTATGATATATTATGCTTTTCATGGAAATAATTTTTAGAATATTTAACTTTTAAAAAATATTTCGGCAATTTTTACATAATTATCTTTTTTAACACTACTTTTATCTTTATACTAGATAGGGTACTTCTTTTTTGTAGGGGAAAACATAAATGGCTGTATTAAAACGTGTATTTTCAGATAAGGTGCTATGGATTGCTGGGGCAGCAGCAATTCTAACATCAATCTTTATTAGTCCACCACAATTGATGGACATTAATTGGAAGACACTTGCTTCACTATTATCTATGATGATTATAATCCAGATTTATGACTATTTGGACTTTCTAAAATATTACGCCGCGTATATGACGCATAAAGCGAAAACTACACGTCAAATGATATTTATGTTAGCCTCTTTAGCATTTTTTGGAGCTATGTTCTTAACTAATGATGTTACAATTTTAACCTTAGTTCCTTTATTTTACCAACTATCTAAGCATATTAAAGTAAATCCAATTTTCCCGGTCATTATTATTACCATGGCCGCTAACCTTGGTAGTATGTTTACGCCTTTTGGTAATACTCATAACTTATTCCTGTTGACGCATTTTAATCTAGGAATCAAACAATTCTTTATCATGTCCACTCCGATAACAATTGTTACTTTCTTAGCGATTTTTCTATCAACTCGTTTCTTCGATAAAGAACCAATTGAACTAACTGAGTTGCCTGCTGTTGAATTAAACATTCCAAGTTTAACCTTAACAGTCGCTGTCACAGTGATTATTTTTTTGGGAATTTTTTCCGTAATTCCTATGTGGGGATCTTTGATTGCAGCAATCTTGCTAGTTATTTTTATCAATCCGCATATCCTTGCGTCAGTTGATTACTCAATTGTTTTAATTTTCATGTGTTTCTTTATTGCCGTTGGTAATATCAACCGTGAACCAGCAATTGTTAATAACTTACATCAATTTTTACAAACAAGAACTAGCACTTATTTAACTTCGATCATTACTAGTCAATTCATCAGTAATGTTCCAACCACAATTTTAGTTTCTAAGTTCTCTAAATATGTACATGCTATCTTCTTAGGTACAAATATTGGTGGACTTGGTACTGTCGTTGGTTCATTGGCTAACTTGTTGGCTTTCAAACAATATCGATTTTTCTTCAAGAAAAATCCAGGAAAGTATCTAATGTATTTCACCATAATCAACTTCGCTATGTTGATTATTATTGGAACCATTGGTTACTTCCTAATAGATTTCGGATTGTAAAAGTCATTCAAGTGAATGGCTTTTTTATTTTACTATGGACAACAAAAGGTCCGTACTGACATTAAGTCAATACGGACCTTTTTATTATGAATTAACAGTACTCTTATCTCTTAAATTGAAGTTCTTCCATTTTCTAACTTGACGACTGTAATTATTGAATGGTGAAACAGCGTTGATTCTGATCCATTTAGCAACGGGCCACATTGCTTTGGTTGTTGCCCATTTACGTTCGCCTGGTTTAAACAATTCATCATGTGACATATTATCAACCCAAGCAATAAGTTCATCAACTGTGCTGCTTAATTCTTCTTTCTCATTATCTATGCCATCTGAACCATATTTGATATTGAAGTCATGGTAGAGCTGACGCATTTGATCCCACTTATATCCAGGAGTTGGAGTGGTGATCTTCTCCCCACCAGCTTCAGCCTTTTCCCATGCTAAAATCATATTAATCCATCCGACTTGATATGAGAGCATTTCACGTGGAGTTTTGTCCACTTGCTCAATTCTTTCATCGGCAACATCATCTGTTATACCCTCATATTCATCAATGAACTTATGATAACTCTCTTTAATTTGCTCTATTAGTTCTGCGGAATTTTTATATACCTGCATACCTTCGCTACCTTTCATTGATCATATTCTCAAACGAAAACTTCCCAATGTCTATTATAGGCTAGAAATTGTCACTTTGGGTAAAAAAAGCTCATGATATAGCAAAAAAGTAGTGAGAAAGCGTTTTAATTGTGGTATATTAAGAAGTTATACAAAATTTTAGGCTGATTTCATCACCTTTCTAGTCAAAAAATTACTTATTATTTATTATTAATAAAATACGATTTGACTATATTATCTGCTGGCATCTTAATTGGTTACGTGCCTATAATGCGATAAAATGTTATTAATTAAAAAACTTTTGGAGGCCAGACGATGAAATACGAATGGCGCAAACAAGATAAAGAATTATATTCTACTAAGAAAGACCCTAAGATTTTATCAGTACCTGAACAAAAATTCATTTCTATCCACGGAACTGGTAATCCTAACGGACGTGAATTCAAACAAAAAGTTGAGACATTGTATCCCGTAGCCT
Organism: Candidatus Companilactobacillus pullicola; assembly: GCA_019116025.1. Taxonomy (GTDB): domain Bacteria; phylum Bacillota; class Bacilli; order Lactobacillales; family Lactobacillaceae; genus Companilactobacillus; species Companilactobacillus pullicola. The sequence goes on from DXCM01000080.1 coordinate 17,425, forward strand.
ATGGAATCAAATCAACTTACAAGAAATACGCCCAAGGCAAGGACTTAGAATTTGATGATTATACTATTTTCCCTTTGGAGGGTGTTTGGTCACTGACTTCAAAAGGACAACAAATGGATCATCTTGATAAAAATGAATTCAGTTACGATATCATGATCCGAGTTCCTAATTTTGTTCCCGATGACTTGATTACTTTTGCCATACAAGAAGTTAGGGAAAAGAAAGACCTACCAGAAATCGATAATCTCGAAGTTAAAACTTATCCTGCTACTAGTGCAGCTCAAATTTTACACATGGGTAGCTTTGATTCAGAATCTGAAAGTTTTCAAAAAATGGATCGTTTGGTTGAAGAACAAAATAGAGAGCGTGCTTCTAAAATTCATCGTGAAATTTACTTATCTGATAGTAGACGTGTGACTCAAGAGAAAGTAAAAACTATTTTGCGTTATCGAATTAGATAAACGGCGTTTAAAAAAATCAGTGTTTCAACCCCTTTTTGAGGGTTGTTGCACTGATTTTTTTTGGTTTGATTTTATTCCTAGTTAACCATGGTTCTATGTCTTATAGTTTTGTTTCTATTCATGGTTAACCATGGTTCTATGTCTTATAGTGGAAACGAGCTACGCAAGGGCAACCTCCTGTGGTTTGCTACAGGACTGAAATTGCCCGCAAAGTACGCGTGCGATTCCAGTCCTTAGGCAAATCCTCGGAGGATGGGCGCCCTTGCTTCGCTCTCTGCTCTCTATAGATTTGGATCCATCTTAAATGTTAACTTACTTAGCTCTGTTCCTTGTGTAACTAAATCTCCTAAATGGGCTTTAGTAGCTTCGTTGAAGTGTTTAGCGATTTCTTTGTTCTGTTCTGTTAGATAGTCTGTTAAGGCTTCTCCTGACAGATTAAGAGCTTTCTCGTCTACTTCTGCTATCTTCTGGCATGCCCATTGTTCTAATTCTTTTTGATAGTCTAAATTAGGTTCTACAAATTCTTGATAGTGACTTTCTACTACGAATTCTAATGCTGTGTATAACCAATAAGCACTGTCCAAATTCATCTTCTCTGGTACAAAGCTGTATGACTTGTCAATCGCATTGGCATTGGTAAAGAATGGCACATAGGCGCTAAAGCATGGCATCCCTAGTCCTTTCCACTCAATGGCTTGATTGCCTGTATCTGTATCACGCATTTGCAAAATATGTGAATTCATTGTTCTGGATAAACAAATGGCACGATAGCGTTTTTTGTCTTCTTCACTGCCGCTACCCATGGGATCGAATTTTGTTTCATTATAGTGTGAAGCTAAAATAGCTTGGATATCTTCGACTGCAATCTTCTTTTCTGGTTTTCTCAGAAATGGTAGGTTCGAGGATTCGGGATCTTGTTCAACTGATGGATTCAACATTCTTTGACCGTACCAAACACGTGGTGTGTTGTAATGGCGGTCTTTTTTAGTATCTGTTCCAAAAATATGTCTGAAATTCCAACTATCGAAGTCAGGATTTAAATTATTCTTGGTAACAAATTCTTGAATGCCATCAGACCACATATAATTTTCTGGATCAGAGAAATCAATTTCTTCAATACCAATTTGATTGGCAGCTACGGCATAAGAATCATCTGGGATACGGATTGCTACCCAATGGTGGCCTGTAGCAATTTCCATGTACCAAATATCATCTTTATCAAAGAATTCAACGCCATTACTCTCAGTTGAACCATATTTAGCAATCAAATTACCTAGGTACTCAACACCTTCACGTGCTGAATCAATGTATGGCAAAACTAAAGTAGTCATCGAATCTTCGGCCACACCGTTTTCAATCAAAGGATCATAGGCTAAAACTTTTTCATTGGCTGTCACACTTTCAGTGGCACTCATTCCAACATTTTTTTCGTTGATACCATCCTCTTCATAATATCCCTCATCTTGGTTAGCATCTGGAGAAGTAGTATAACGATAGCCATTCTCTGGCAATTCAACGGTCAACTTATTGTATGGTGAAACATAAGTTTCATGACGATTCTTAACCGCCTTTTGTACATAGAATTTCTTAGGCCAGTTAGCTACGAAATTGTCCTCATTACGAGCAATGTAATTAGATCCGTCAATTGAGGCCTTTTTACCAACCATAATCGAAGTACAGGCTGCATGTGTATGTCTTTTCATTAATAAAATTCCTTCCATTAAAAAATTTTCTTATATAATAGTTTACTTCTGAATAACTAAAAAAGCTGAAAGATTTACTCTTTCAGCTTAATTTTATTTCAACATCATTATTTCTGATTTGTTTTCCCAAGGAATTAACCTCAAATCGTATTTTTCAGCTATATTCATACTTTTACGACTGGGACGAGACATTTGTGAATTATATATAATAATAAACTCAGAATTACTTAAGTTATATTCCAAGCCATTTGAAATGTCCCCGTACATAGCTCCAGTCATTGCTATTGTAGAAAAAGAAGAAGTATTTGTGAAATTAATGAATCTGAATGGACGATTTCCTTTTAAGGGGATAGTATAGTCCACCACGTAATTATTTCCGCTTTCTCCATAAGGTCTATAAGTCTTAAGTCCACCAAAATCATTTTTTTCAAAAAATTGATAAACATCTGACTTAAAAAATCCTGAATATTTCTCCTGACGAGTCATCAATAAATCATCAATATGAATTATTGCTTGCATTAAACGTTGCTTCATATCTGGGAAATTCATTCTTTCTCCCACAACAAAAAGCTCTTTATCAACACATTGAACATTGTAATTTCTCAATATACTATTTAAATATTTTTTTCGGGTTAAGGTATCAAAATTCATCCCCATCATTTCTAAATCGCCAATTGTGTCAAAATCATCGGTTAAAGTTATCGTTCCATCAGGATTTGAAGAGGCATAGATTGTTATATTATCACCTATTGAATTGGTAAATGGAGTTACTATTTCATCGCTACCATTTAGCTGTTCAATACGATATTGACTTTTTAACCAATTCAAATAATTATCTATTAACGAAGAATCCAATATTATTCGCCCTCCTCTACAAAAACAACGTTATCCAGTTTAACTTTATTATAAATAAAAAATATTTCTAAATCTTTCTGAAAATCTAAAAAATCATTTGAAATTCTACCAAGTGGAAATGGAAGACTAGATTTCTCAATGAATTCACAGTCAAAAATATTTTCAGAATTAAATATATGCAAGTGAGGAGTAGCGTATCCATGATGGGATTTACCTATAATATCAAACCTCATCATATTGCCTCCATCACTAGACCTGATCATCAAAGACAGTTTTTTCTTTTTATGTCCTTTGCAATTCATAATAACAGTAAATTTTTTATTTACATCAAATAAACCATGAGCAAAATAGCATTTCTGTTCATTAATACCTGCTAACCTCACTCTTGGCCTATTCAACACCTTATCCAACGTAAATAATTTATCATATGCATTTTTATCCACAAGTAAACTCCTAATTATGTTGACTTTAGGTACACATTAATAAATTACGTTTTTTATTTTATTCGCCAAAAATTTCTTTCTTCAATTTCAAAGCGGTTGGTGTTGTTGCCAATCCACCTTCGGCCGTCTCTTTGAAAATAGCAGGCATTTTTTGTCCAACTTGATGCATAGCTTCTACCACTTCATCAGTTGGTATCACACTTGTAATTCCTGCCAATGCCATATCAGCGGAGATCATTGCTTGAGAAGCTCCTAAAGCATTACGTTTAACACAAGGAACTTCTACTAGGCCAGCTACAGGATCACATACTAAGCCCATCATATTTTGCAAAGTTATTGAGATGGCTTCTGCGGCCATTTGTGCTGTCCCACCTTTAGCACACACAAGGGCAGCTGAAGCCATTGCGGCCGCAGATCCTACCTCAGCTTGGCATCCACCTTCAGCACCAGCAATAGATGAGTTATTCGCGATTACCAATCCAAAAGCACCGGCTGTGAACAAAAAGTCGACTTGTTGCTCACGAGTTAAATGTAGACGATCTCTAGTTGCAACCAAAACTCCAGCCAATACCCCAGCACTACCTGCAGTCGGTGTAGCACAGATCAAACCCATTTTAGCGTTGACTTCGTTAACAGCAACCGCATTTCGAACGGCCTCCAAGATAGGTTCGCCACTTAAAAAGTCGCCCTTTTCAATATAGGAATTCATTTTCTTGGCATCGCCACCTGTTAAACCAGTTACTGATCTAACACCAGCAATACCTTCTTTAATTGAATTTTCCATAACTTCAAGGTTACGTTCCATCGTTGAACGGACGAATTCTTTACTACGGTCAGTATTCTTCATTTCTGTCTGTACCATTAAATCAGCAACAGAATCGTAATCTGCGCTTTGTTTGACTAATTCTTTAATTGTATAAAACATCAGCAATACCCCTATTCAAAATATGTGGCACTATCAACATTTGGTAATGCACGTAATTTTTGTAAAATTTCATCTCGTTGACGACGTTCATCGACTTCAATAATCATGATGGCTTTCTCACCCTTTGAAGCTCTGGTAACTGTCATCGTACCGATATTGATATTGAGATTAGAGAAAACATCTGTGACTTTAGCAATCATTCCGGAAACATCTTGATGGACTGTAATATAGGTTGGTGTGCCCAAGCTAAGTGACATCTTAAAACCATTGATTTCTGAAATTTGAATATTTCCTCCACCAATCGAAACACCCGTCACAGTCAGGTTATGATCACCTTTTACTAATTTTATTTTGGCCGTATTGGGATGGTCCACTTCCTTACTTTCAGGAACAAAAGCGACTTTTATACCTTTTTCATAAGCTATTTTCAAAGAATCAGACAGTCTCTCATCATCTGGTTCCATGCCTAAGAGTCCACCAACTAGGGCGATGTCAGTTCCATGTCCACGATAAGTCTTTGCGAATGATTCATATAAATGAATAGTTACTTTTTCAGGTTTCTCACCAAAAATGTCATGAACAACCTTACCAATTCTGGCTGCACCGGCAGTATGTGAACTGCTGGGGCCCACCATAACTGGACCAATTATATCGAAAACACTTTTAAAACGTAATTCTGTCATTTGGGTTACCTCTGATTAACTGTATTATTTATAAGTTTACAATTTTTATTTAATATATTCACCCTATTTAACTAATGAACGATTATTTATAGACACAAAAAAACGGCAAATGCTGCAACATTTGTCGTTTTTCCATTTTGTAAATAGAATCGTTATTTTCACTTTATTGATTTCTTATAGAGTTTTACTTGTTAATATTTTTTTATTTTGGATTGAAGGATTGATATATTATGGACTTTTTGTCGGGATTCTTTTTTGCTCTTGTTGAAATCAATAACGTTTTTTGGATTGCTATTTTTTAGTTCTGCTTTCTATTCTAATGAACCATTGTTCTCTGCTGAATAGTGGAAACGAGTTCCACAGGCCAGATTCCTGTGCTTTGCCTGACTTCACGAACTGCCTGCTTCGCAGTCAATTCGCAAAGTCCTGCAAATGCTCAGAATCTATGCAGTCCTGTTCCACTCTCTATCTGAAACGAGCTACGCAGGGGCAACCTCCTGTGGTTTGCTCTTTATCTGAAATGAGCTGCGTGAGGGCAACTCCTTCCGGTTAAGTCAACTTTCTCTGCCGGCACTTCGTTGCCGACTGAGAAAGTAGTCTTAATCCTCGGGAGCTGGGCGCCCTCACTACGCTCTCTGCTCTCTAGAGATTTGGATCCATCTTGAATGTTAACTTACTTAACTCTGTTCCTTGTGTAACCAAATCTGCTAGATGTTTCATTGTCTCTTCATTGTAATGTTTTACAATTTCATGGTTTTGCTCTGTTAGATAATCTGTTAGAGCTTCTCCTGTCATTGTCACGGCTTTTTCATCAACTGCAGCAATCTTTCTTCTTGCCCATTCTGATAATGCTTTTTGATAATCTAAGTTTGGTTCTACGAATTCCTTATAGTGACTTTCTACTACCATTGCTAAGGCTTCATACATCCAGTATGCACTCTTTAGATCCATCTTTTCTGGTGTGTAACTGTATGATTCGTCGATATCGTTGGCATTTGTAAAGAATGGTACTTGTGGGCAGAAGCTTGGAATTCCGAATCCTGTCCATTCTACTCCGGCTGCTCCGTTCTTATCTGAATCTCTCATTTGAAGAATATGTGAGTTAGCTGTACGTGACAATGAAATAGCACGATATGTCTTCTTGTCATGTTCACTACCACTGCCTAGTGGATCATACTTTGTTTCATTATAGTGTGATTTCAATAGATATTGGATGTCTTCTACGGCAATCTTCTTTTCAGCTTTTCTAATAAATGGAAGTTCTGCTGACTCTGGATCTTGCTCATCTGAAGGGTTCAAGTAACGTTGTGCAAACCATACACGTGGTGTGTTGTAATGGTGATCTTTTTCTGTATCTGTACCAAAGATATGTCTGAAGTCCCAACGATCAAAGTCAGGGTTCAAATTATGTTCTGATACGAATTCTTGAATGCCATCGGACCACATGTAGTTGTCAGGATCATTGAAGTCAATATCTTGAATTGCTACTTGGTTTGCAGCAACGGCATAACAATCGTCTGGAATACGTACGGCTACCCATTGGTGTCCTGTTACTACTTCCATGTACCAAACTTCATCTTTATCGTTGAATTGAAGTCCGTTACCTTCAGCAGAACCATATTTAGCAACTAATCTACCAAGATATTTAACACCATCACGTGCTGAATTAATGTATGGCAATACCAAGGTTGCAAGTGAATCTTCAGCTAAACCATTTTTTACATATGGATCAAAAGCAAGAACTTTTTCATTAGCATAAACACTCTCAGTTGCGCTCATACCAACGTTCTTTTCGTTGAATCCATCTTCTTCGTTAGGACCAGTACTTTGGTCAGCATCAAGAGTTGATGTGTAACGATAACCATTTTCAGGATAAGGTGCTGTCATCTTGTTGTATGGTGAAACATAAGTTTTGTCACGGCCTGAAACAGCAGGTTGAACGATAATACGTTTTCTATAAATAGCATTCAAACGGTCTTCGTTTCTTGAAATATAAGTTGCTCCATCCATTGAAGCCTTCTTACCAACCATGATTGATGTACATGCTGATAATTCAATACGATCTGTCATTTTAATATCCCCCATTAATAAAAATTTTTAATTATTTAATAATTATGATACTCGTTCTATCAGATGGTCGACACTCTCAATTTGTTGCAGGAACAAAATTAATCTCGTGTAACGATACTTATCAGTATCTGGAAATTTTTCAGCAAGTTCTTTTCCGATTTCGTAGGCGTTGCGACGTCCATTAACTTTAGTAAAAACATAGCTACCATACTCATCCATCTCTAGATAGGTTTCTTCAGGAATGTGCATATGCAATTTGCGGAAAAATTTTTGAATCGGATGATTCTGTTCCCGGACAATCGTAACGATTCCTGCCTTTCTCTTATAGACAACTTCCGGATTCTTCTGAAATATCATATGTTTTAAATCTTCTTCAGTTAATTCTGGACGTTTAGCCATTTTCATCGCCCCTTACTTATTTTGCTTCCTTTTTAATATTTAACAATGGAATGATAACGGCAATCACTAAGACTGCTAATAAGATCAATCCCATTACGTTACTGCCGGCAAAACCAGCGGGAACCTTGTCGCCAAGTACTCCAGTAACATGTAGGATAATCCCAATCAATCCAATAATTGAACCACCAGCAATTAAACCTGATGATAGACTGACACCGCTTTGAATACGTCTGTCTTTCAACTCTTTATTCTTTGTTACCTTATCGATCAATAATTTGATCAAAGCACCAACTAGAATAATTGAAGTTGTTGAAATTGGTAGATAGAATCCTAAAGCAACAGTCATAATTGATAGACCTAACATCCAACAAACAATAGCCATAACGACACCGATAATAATCATAATCCAAGGAAGATTTCCTGACATGATTCCGGTTGTCAATGTAGCAATTAAGTTAGCTTGTGGCATTCCGAATGGTGGATTTGAACCTGTGATCTTTAATTGAGGTTCAAGAATTACAGTTGTTCCGACTACGACAATAACACCGATAATGGCAGCAATCATGAAGTACTTCATCATTTCTTTCTTATTACCACCGATAACATAATCGACTTTTTGTGTCTGCATATAAGCACCACCAACAGAAATGGCAGTAACAATAAATACACCAAATAGTAGAAGAATTTGATTATCAGCATTGCTCTTCCAGCCAAAGATAACGAAAACTAACGTCATAATAACTAGTGAAGCAATCGTCATACCTGAAACAGGTGCGTTAGAACAGCCAATTGTTCCGGCTAGTCTAGCGGAAACAATAACGAATAACATTGCCAAAATAATAGCTAAAATACCACCTACAATGGCCATCAAAATATTTCCTGATACAAAGAAACCAACGACAAAGATAGCAATAACGGCAATAACTAATGACCAAATACCTAACATATTACGATCTTCGCTGCTGCCATTTCTAGCATTCAAAGTCTTTTTAATAGATGTAACAATAACTGGAATCAATTTTACAGCTCCGACGATACCACCACAGAGCATCATACCGGCACCAATATATTTGGAATATGAACCAGCAACTTGATCAACACCCATTTGATTTACAGCAAGTGCCACATCATTCCAATCTTTAGCATTATTTCCAGCCATCTGCGTAAAGTTAGCAATCAATGGTGTGATGGCAAAATTGGAAAGAATTGAACCAGCAAACATTGTCAACGCAACATCCAGTCCAACAACGAATCCAATACCAGCTAACATTGGGTTAACTTCCGTCGACATCTTCCAACGATAGAAAGAATTACCAACATAAGTAATTGTACTGTTGACCCAACCAAAGACTTGCGTCGTTAGCAAGGTCAAAATACCACCAATTCCAAAACCAATACCCATGAACTTCAATGAGTCACCACCAGCTTCTGAAGCAACTAAGGCTTCAGAGATAGCCATTGATTCTGGATAAACTAATTTTCCGTGCTCTTCAACTACCAAGTAGTTCTCAACTAGTGAAGCAGTACCGATAGCAAATAATACCGCTAAAGCACCAACTATAACCCCGGATATGAAGTTGACACGACCGCCAATAATTATGATAGCGGGTAAAACGTAAATCATCCCACTGGCAATTGATTCACCACCACTGGACATCCCTTGCAGAAGATTCTTGCCTAAAATACCCTTCTTCTTAGCAAAAGCTGCGATCAAACCAGAACCAATAATTGATCCCGGAATACCTGCAGCAACTGTTAAACCAGCCTTCATACCTGAATATGCTGTTGAAGCTGCAAAAATAACTGCTAAGATGGCACCCATGATCATGACAACAGAACTGCCACCGTGATTATCTTTATCGGTTACATATGGTACGTACTTCTCACCTGAAATACCACCATATGCCGATTGAGACAGGCTCTTTTTCATCTTAAATGCCTCCCCTAACTAATTGGGTCTCTATATAATTCCAAAGTCATTGTGAGAAGAAATTTATTTACAATAGAATCACGGATATACTCATTATTAAGAACTAAACTAGTTTCAGTATTGACTAAATTTTATAATTTCAGCACTACCCCATCCAACTTTTTACTAGTTTTTTCAATGATTATAGTCGTTAAATGCACGCCTCTCCTTACAACGCTTTCATTTTCATGATAACGGTTGCATTTACAAAAATCAATAGAATTTGTGACGTAGTTCACATCTGTCACCGTACGTTTTTCCGAAATAAATTCACAAGTGTTCACCATGCATAAACACTTGTATTCCCTATTTGATATGTAATTACTGATATCACAACATTAGTTAAACTTTAATAATTTCAATCTTATGATTGAATATATTAGTCATTTACTAATCAAGATATTTTTATCACAATCTTTTTTCATTCAAAGATACTCTTTAATTTTCATATATTTGTTACTTTACTTGAAAAAGTTCAACGTTATAACGACGATTTAAGATTGATTTGACGCTTTTCTATTGAGACGTATTTTTCTCTACTGAAATACGTCTAGATAATCATTTGTTAAAAACTTATATACATAATTTTGACTTTGCTCAAATTTCGAAATGATGATTTCTTAGCAAATCCCTCTGTTCTTGTTCATTAATCAAAAAAACGAGCAGCTTTTGTTTACTCGTCATTAAGAGTTGGCATATTTATTTCACGTTCACAAAATTTTATCAAAATAAAAAAATATTTTATTCTAACTTTGCTTTTCTCTACAAAAAAATACCCTATGAATTTAAAATCCATAGAGTATAAATTAAGTGACTATAATATCTAATTATGCTTCTTTAACGTCCATTCCTTGGTTTTCTTTTGCAAGAACCTTATCGTTGATCATAACGAATGGAATATAAACTAGAACGCCCAAGATGAAGGTAATCAATTGAATAACAACAGCACGCCAGTCACCAGCAGTGGCTAGAAAGGCACTGAATCCAATTGGTGTCGTCCATGGAACTTGAATAACACATGGGTTCATCCAACCTAAAACAGTTGTTACATAACTAATTACAAGACCCATAACAGGTACAAGTACAAATGGGATTGCTAGTGAAATGTTATAAACGATTGGGTAACCGAAGATAACAGGTTCGTTAATATTAAAGAATCCAGGTGCAATTGATAATTTAGCAACGTTCTTAGTTACGGCACTGTGTCCAACTAGGAATGTGGCAACTAGTAAACAAAGTGTTGAACCGGAACCACCCATCAAACCATAAGTTTGAACTTGGGAAACGTTGATAATATTAGGAATAGCTTTACCAGCATTATATGCGGCAATGTTTTGTGTAATATTGATAATCAAAAGTGGTTCTAGAATTGAACTGTAAATAACTGATTGGTGAATACCGAATAACCAGAGTAAGTTACCTAGTGAGTAAAGAATAATAACTCCCCAGATACCTGTTCCGATATGACGGAGTGGTTCTTGGATGAATGTTGTGATCAAATTGATCAAATTCATTCCTGACAAGTTGTAAAGTAGTGCTGAAATAATAGCTGAACATGATAAAACAATAATCATAGGAATCAAAACATCAAATGATTTACCAACAGCTGGTGGTACATTTTCACCTAAGTGAACTTGTAACTTCTTAATTCTAGAGATTCTGACAAAGGCTTCAGTAGCAATCAAACCAACGATAACACCGGCGAACATTGCTCCTGTACCCAAGTTAGTAAATGGCAAAACAGCTGAAATATCGACTGTTTTTTTAGCGCCATCTGGAATCAATTTAACTGTATTTGGCATCATAGTTACCAAAGCAGACATTGATACTAGAGCAGCAGAGATTGGATTATCAAAGCGTCTGTTTTTAGCTAAACAATAACCAATCATAGCTGCAATTAAAATACCTGAAATATTTAATGTCGCATTACTCAATAAAGTTCCCCAATATTGAACGTGCAACAATGTCTTACCCTTAAAAATCCAAGTAAAGACTGTGTTATTTAATAGAACCGCTAATCCAGCAAGGATATAAAGCGGCATGATAGTGGCAAACGCATCACGTAATGAACGTAGATGAATTTGAGCACCCATTTTAGCTGCAAAAGTCGCAAATTTATCTGCAGCTTTTGAATTCTGTAATGACATACTTTCGCCCCCGAAAAAGTTTTTTAACTTAGATACTTACTTCAAATCTGACAAATCACCTCCATTCGTTTCAATAACGTGTTTCAACCACCAATAACTCTTCTTTGGTACACGTTTCATATCTTTAAGGTCATGATTTGTACGGTTGACGTAAACTGTTCCGTAACGCTTGTCCATATTTCCACTAGAACTAGGGATATCAATCAATCCCCATCCCAGATAACCTAAGACTTCAACGCCGTCTTCAAAGATTGCGTCTTCCATAGCTTGAATGTGGTCACGGTGATATTTGATACGATAGTCATCGTTTATCTCACTACCATCAAACTCTTCACGAACACCGATTCCGTTCTCAATTGGAAACATTGGTACACCATATTCGTTGTAGACTTTTGTCAAGATATCTCTAAATCCTAATGGATCAATTTGCCAACCAAATTCTGATGTTTCCAAGAAAGGATTCTTCTTAACGCCTTTATCAAGGTAATAATTAGGAATCGTTCCTTCAGGAACCATTTCAGCACTGATCGTATCACTACGGTAATAACTGAAAGCAATAAAATCAGATGTTACTTTGATCAAAACTTTATCATCATCTGGTTGATAATCCATATCGATATTGTGGTTCTTAACAAAAGTCAAAACTTCATTTGAATAACGTCCATAAACGAATACGTCCAACAAATTACGGTTAAGAAATTCATTGATTTGGCGAGCATATAAAATATCTTTAGGATTTGGTGATGCTGGATAAACTTCACTGTATGCCAACATCCCACCGATTTGACAATCCGTATTTTCATGAATGTAATTAGCTACACCAACATGGGCCAACATAACGTGATGACTAATTTGATATAGTTCATCGTCAGTTTCGTCACCTTTTAAGTAACCGGCAATTCTGAAGGCCTCGCTCATGGAATAAAGATTTTGTTCATTAAATGTAATCCAATATTTTACACGATCTCCAAAACGTTTAACCATTTCAGTACTATAACGAACAAATGCATCCACAACGTGACGGGACAAAAAGCCATTATATTTCTCTGCCAAATTCAATGGCATATCGAAATGATACAAACAAATCATCGGTGTAATATTCTTGGCTATTAAGGCATCGATCAATTTGCTATAAAATTCAATACCCTCTTCGTTAAAGTCTCCATCACCAGTAGGATTTACACGGCTCCAAGAAATTTGGAAACGATAGCAGTTCATTCCTTGTTTAGCCATTAAATCAAAATCTTCATCGTAACGATGATATTCATCAATTGCATCGTGCCAATCAGAAGAATTTTCAGTTGCTGGTCTTACATCATAAACGGATTTACCTTTACCGCCAACATTCCAAGCACCCTCAGTTTGCATACTTGAAGTTGAATTACCCCAGAAGAAGTTTTCCGGTAATTTATTTGTCATTTTTTTCACCCCACGTTTTTTGAATACGTTTACAGTATACAATATTTTTTAATTATGTAAACACTTTCTTTTAAAAAAGTATATACTTTTAAAATAAAGCGAAAAACTTTTATTTTCATGCTAAACTTAGGGCGAAGAGAGTTTTAGGAGAGAAAATCATGGCTTACAAATATAAAGAAGTCGCTGACGACTTAAGAAATAAGATCAACTCTGGGAAATATGCACCTGGGGAATTGATGCCCGATCAAAATCAAATTGCAGCAGATTATAATACAACCAGAATCACTGTTCACAAGGCCCTTCAGCTTTTAATGGTTGAAGGTATGGTCTATTCAAAACGTGGATCTGGAACATTTGTTAGAAAAGACTACAGTCCTGAAAAGAATTCTAGTAAGTTTGGAAAAGTATCTCCCATTGACAAACCTTTTGGAGCTACCTTAACTAATCAGGGCAAAAAAGTTACTAGTAAAGTATTGGAATTATCGGCTCGCATCCCTACTACTAAGGAAGCTGATCAACTCATTATTCCTCCAACAGAACCTGTTTATGTCATTCGTCGTGTTCGTTTTGTTAATGGCGAAGTTTTTGCCTACGAGCACACAATTATGCCTACCTCCATCACAACCCTAACTAAAGAAGTCCTAGAGGGTTCTATCTATGGTCATCTTCAAGAAGATGGATTGAGTATTGAAGGATCACATAGAATCATTAGTGCTGGAGCTGCTGATGATGAGGACGTTAAAAACGGTATTGCCAGTAAAGTTGGCGAGCCTGTTTTAGTTATCAAACAGCTGAGTTATCTAGATGACGGTCAACCATTTGAAATTTCTGAATCACGTTTTCCATATAAGACTAGTGAATTAACAGCCGATATCACACTATAAGAAAAAGCCAGTACAACAACCATGAACTTATGGTTGCCATACTGGCTTTTTTCAATTTCTAATATGTGCTATTTGTATAATGCGTTGTATCTAAGCCAAACGTATCATAATCAATATCATCTTCGTCAGCGAAGAATTTTTTATTTTTAGCATTTAATTTTGTTTCTGTATTATTTAGAGTCTTAGGTTCCAATCCTAAGTTATCTCTTAAGTTATTAGAAGCATTTTGCATAGTTGAGGTTGGCAAAATTTGATAAGAACTTTGATTGATCCAGGCTGTCTTACCTTGAATCTGGTTGAAGTCCATGTTGTCAGCACTGCTATGATATTTCATGACAATTTCATTGATTTCTTTTGAAGTTAAATCGGTACTTATATCTTTACCCAAATCTTTAATTAAATCAGGAATCTTAACTAAATATTGTGGAGACTCCAACTTCTTAACAACTGCTTTCAAAACTTGTTGCTGTCTAATTTGACGTCCGTAGTCGCCACGTGGATCTTGATAACGCATTCGAGCGTATGTTAGAGCTTCTTTACCATTTAAATGATGAGTTCCCTTGGGAATCGTTACCCCATCAAAGGAAACTTTCAAATCACTTTTAACAGTCACACCACCAACAAAATCAACGGTCCGTTTCAAAGCATCCATATTGATTGCGACGTGATAGTCGACAGGAACACCTAATAAACTACCGACAGTATCCTTGGCCATATCCGACAGGCCAATATTGTATGCCGCATTTATTTTTTGAACGTTCTTTTGCTTATCACCGACCATTTCTGCCAATGCATCACGAGGAATTGAGTAAGCTACCGTATTCTTTTTCTTCGGATTCAAAGTCAACAACATCATGGTATCTGAATTACCACGATCCACACGACCGTCGGCTCCCGTATCAGCCCCCAAAAGTAGGATTGAGAATGGCTTACCCTGACTGATTTTCTTAGAGACACTAGTCTTATTCGTATCTAACGAATTCAGTGCTTGTTGCGTCCGATAAACAAATACTCCCCCTATTGCTAGAATGATGACTAGGATTATACCTATAATAATAGAAAATATTTTTAGTTTTTTCATTTTTTTACCTTAAATTTTATTATTTTCCATTATAAAACGAATCAACTGCTGTCGCCAATTTTTTAAAGGTGTTCAATTCAACCGATATCGCTTCCAAATTGACTACGTTAATGTTAGTCTCAGGTTAGAAAAAACTTTAGGGGAAGTGATCTTATGCCAAAGATGGCTGAAGCACTTTTAGTTATAGATATGCAAAAAGCTCTCCAATATAGTTACAATTTTAACGACTTAATTAACAATATTGATCATCGAATTTCGGAATATCGTCAAGCTAATCTACCAATTATTTTCATCCAACACCACGATCAAGACTTAGAACGTGATACTGATTTGTGGAAATTATCTGACAAATTGGATAGAAAAGATGACGACACAGTTATTGAGAAAACTCATCCTGATGCCTTTTATAAAACGAACTTAAAAGATGTCCTTAATGAAAATGGCATCAAGACTCTTGAGATTTGCGGAGCCCAGACAGAATATTGTTGTAACGCAACGATTACCGTGGCTCATGATTTAGGTTACAAGATAATTATGGAACACGACATGACGACTACTTTTGATAATAATTATATGATTGCCGAAGATACTATTTCGTTCTTCGAAAATACTTGGGATCAAAAGTACGTAGCTTTCCAGTAAAAAAGAAGAGACAGGTACATAACTAATACCTTGTCTCTTCTTTTTTATGCATATGTAGCATTGCTATGGATCAATTCATAACCATTCAAGTTCAATCTGCCTAAAACTTGATTAATGGTATCATCTGGAAATGCTGCTTCAGGTTTTTTAACTAGATAAAATTTCGATAGATCATCCGCATCTATCCAGCGTCCTAATCTGGTTAGTTCTGAATACTGCTTTGGATCGAATTCAACTGAGCGTCCAAAATCAATAGTAATGATTTCACCCTCAAACCAACTGATTCGTCCAACTGTCTTTGGTACACCATCCATTATTCATCATCCCTTTGAATAAATTATGTAACCGTTTTTCTATATGACAATATACCACGTTTCAGTTAGTAATTACGGTCAAATTCGAAGTATTCGTGATTATTTGAACGAATATACTAAATATCTTTATGCATTCTTCAAACTCGAGAAATCACCCATAAAAGTATTGATCTCTTTGACAGCTTTTTCCTTATCATAAGCATAATCTCTGGCAGCGTTTAAATAAATTTGTTTGCCATCTGTAGTTGTAATTTCAATTCCGACAGGATTCTTCATCATTGATAAACGTGAATAGAAAATACTGTAAGCATTGGAAAATGGAACCATCGAAGGAAGTTGGGTTTGATCTTGAATATTTCCCATTAATTGAACAGACTTTATCTGTTCCTTTTTTATTGTCTCCATTTTTGCAAAGCTGGGGAAAAATATCATACTTACACGTTTAGCTGGACTTGCCATATTATTATATTCAAGTTTCTCCCCATCGAATTGCCAATAACTAAATAATGCAGGCAATTCTGAATAATAATGAGCAAATATAATACTAAAGAAACAAAGACCAACGAAAAGTCCAATCAGACCATTTCCAGAGATGGCATAAGCTGCATTTCCTGGAATAAATCCGATAAGTAAACTAATCAATAATGGTCTAAAATTAACTTTCTTACCAAATTGCATCATAGTGATCGCCTCTTGCTGTTTTTACGAGATCATTATAGCACCAGTCTTTGTAATCGATTACAATTAACTTTTGATTTATTTTTACGTGCCAAGTATAGACATTAGAGCAAAAAAAATAGACAAATCCGCCTACTGATTTGTCTATACTTTGTTGCTTTATATTCGTCTATTATTTAGTGTATTTCTTATTTTTTATTGGTTTAACAATTTTTTTAGGAGGGATTGGAGCCTCTGATTGGAATAACCATTGTTCTATGCAATATAGTGGAAACGAGCTGCGTAAGGGCAACCTCCTGTGGTTTGCTACAGAACTGAAATTGCCCGCAAAGTACGCGTGCGATTCCAGTTCTTAGGCAAATCCTCGGAGGCTGGGCGCCCTTACTACGCTCTCTGTTCTCTACATATACTTTTCCAATTCCAAACGGAACTTCTCTTCTGGTTGATAACCAACCATGCGTCCTACTACGTTACCATCTTTCTTGATGATAAATGTAGGGATTCCTTGGATTCCAAAATTATTTGGTGTATCTGGATTGTGATCTACGTTCATTGATGTAAACTTGATCTTATCACCTAACTCATCTGTTGATGATAACTTTTCAAGAATTGGGTTCATCATTTTACATGGAGGACACCAGTCTGCATTAAAATCTGTAATGACTAGGCCTTTGTTGGTCTCGTCATTGAATGTCTTGTCTGATAATTCTGTAATATTAGCCATCATTCAATCTCCTTCTCATCTCTATGTATTTCAATATACCCCTAGGGGTAATATTTGGCAACAATTTTGTTTTATTAGTATTTATAAGAAAAATAATGTAATTATTTGCCACCCGGTACCCGCATAGGTATAATTGCTATATGAAATCTATTTGGGAGGTTACTAATGACTCAAACGCCCGAAGAAATTGCTAGTAAAAAAATCACTAGTCGTCTTAAACGTTCTCGTGGTCAACTCGATGCTGTGCTTCGAATGATGGACGACGGTAAGCCTTGTGATCAGGTCTTAATGCAATTATCTGCCGTTAAATCAAGTGTTGATAAAGCCATGAAACTGGTTATGGCTCAAAACATTCGTCGCAACAGTAATTGTCAAGATGCCCAACAATTAGAAGAATTACAAAAATCATTGGACTTAATGTTAAAGACTAAATAGTCAGCGAACAATTTTATTAAAATAACCTGTGTCTTAATTGGCACAGGTTATTTTTTACTTATTCATCATAATATTCAAAATCACAGGATCAGTTTCTTTTAATCCTTCTGTTCCCAGTACTCCTAGTCCTTGAATCGTTGCATCTATATCATCGCAAACCAAGCCGTTACTAGAAGGGATTACAATACCTTTTCTAGCCAATTGTGTTGCTCGATACATTGAAGAAACTGCGCTGGCCACTTTCATTGCACATGAACAACCGGCACCGTCACAAACCATTCCTACGGAATCACCAACCATATTCTTTATTGCCATACAGGCTGCTTCATAATCATCTTCTAACAAATACATTACTCCAGCTGCTGCTCCCATGGCAGCCGAATCAGCTGCACAAAACGCTGATAGCACTGGCAAAAAAGCATGGATATAAATTGCAGTCAAATGTGATAATGTCAGAGCTCTAATTAATTTTTCATCATTAACATCTAGATTCTGTGCTACGACCCAGACTGGCATTGTTGCAGAAATACCTTGATTACCGGAACCAGAATTGGACATTGCTGGCAACGTTGCTCCACCCATTCTGGCATCCGAGGCCGCTACTGTATAAGTTAAGATCTGATTGTCTAACGTTCTATTATCATTGATCAGTGAACATCCCAATTGCAGACCATATTTATTATGTAGACCCTCATCAGATAAGGCTACATTTAAATCGGCCGCCTGTTTCATAAAGCCTATTTTGTCGATCGGTACGTTTGTAGCAAAGTCCCAAATATTTTTGAATTTTTCAGTCTGCATATAAAGTTTAATTTCTGATTTAGCATGTGGTGCGGGAGGATCTTTTTTAAAAATAACTTCCCCATTCTTCTCAATACGGAAAATATTTGTATGATCACCAGCTATCCATACTTGGACGTTTTCAGACCCACTTGTTATTTTCACATCTACATATAAGTCATCCGGAACCTGAGCTAGCCTAACCTGTACTTTTCCGGAATAAGCTAATCGTTTAATCTCTGGAATATCATCTTGCGTTATACCTGCGATTACTTTTAGTTTGGCCTCTGGATCTCCTATCAGAGCCCCTGCAGATGCAGCTATTTGCAATCCTGGTTCTCCCGTACCAGGAACGATTACAGCTGTCGCATTCTTCATAATATTTAATGAGACATTGACCTCAATTTTATCCACAACCCCATCGGATAAATACTTCATACAATTCGCAGCTCCATATGCAACTGCCACCGGTTCTGTACAGCCTGTAGCTGGAACTACGCCTTCATGTAATGCTTGGATAAATTTTTCAGTACTTTCTTCATTCATAATTAAAACCCCGCATTCTAATTATTTTCGACCTGTCATACCAAAAATATCTTTGTAACCGTTTACAGTATAACAACTATGTGATTCTTTTAACACAGTCTTGGCTTAATATACTAAAAATAGGATGGAAACCTCAGAGTAAAAATCTGAATTCCATCCTATTTCTTCATTTATTTGTTGTATTTTCTATTTTTAATAACCATGGTTCTATGCAATATAGTGGAAACGAGCTGTGCAGGCCAATTTCCTATGGTTTGCTACAGATCTGAAATCATCCGCAAGTTCGGCGGATAATTCCAGGTCTTAGGCAAATCCTCGGAAATTCCCAGGCCTGCTTCGCTCTCTGCTCTCTTACAACATTAATCCAACGGAATAATGTATTGCCATGGTAATAATTCCTACGATAACATTTCGAATAATAGCGGTCTTAACTAATCCATCACCTAACTTAGCACTTAAATATCCTGTAAGTGCAACTGACAATGTGACGGCCAATATTGTTCCTGGCCATTTGATTGCTGATGGTAATAGTGTCATTGCTACTAATGGGAAAATACCACCTGAGGCAGCTGATACTAGTGATGAAAATGCTGCATCCCATGGGCTCATGTAATGTCCTAGTTGCAGGTCATACTTCACTCTGACTACTGTTCCTAAAGCATCCTTTGACATTAATTCTTTAGCAATGCTGTCGGCGGTTCCTTTTTTTACACCACGTTCTATATAGTAGTTTGCTACTACATCTAATTCATCTTGATAATTAGTTTTAATCAATTCACGTTCTTTTTCAATTGCAGCTCTTTCAGTATCTTTTTGAGAGCTAACTGAGGCATATTCCCCAGAAGCCATTGAAAAAGCACATGCCAAAAGGTCTGACAGACCGGCAATGAAAATAGTAAAGGTATTAGTTGTCGCAACGGCCACTGAAAATAGCACTCCGACAACGGTTAAGATTCCATCATTTGATCCTAAGACACCAGCACGAAGGGTATTCGAACGTTCGGCCATGGTTTTCTTTTGTTTCTTTGGTTTTGAAATTGACATAGTTTTCATATTTCTTCCCTCCTACTAATGTGCAAATAGTGATCCAATCGCATAAGTTACCAACATTGTTAATAATCCTGAAACAACATTTCTAATGACAGCTTTACCACGTTTGGCACCACCTAGAGTAGCAGCGGCATATCCAGTAATCACTAAGGCGATAATAACAGCAATCACAGTCGCAAGTAATTTAATATCTTGAGGAAACATTGTAATTGATACTAAAGGTAAAATTGATCCTGTTGGGAACGAAATCATCGAAGCCAATGCCGCTGCGATGGCACTTGTTTGTTCCTTAGGATTGAAGCCATATCTTTCACGAACTGCTACATCTAAAGGATCATCGCTCAACATTTCCGTTGTAGCTTGAGTAGCTAATTCTTCCGAAATCCCAGTTGCTTGATACTTATCGCGAATGTAGCCAAATTCTTCATCATAATGACCATCAAGTCTTGCGGATTCCTTTTCAATAGCACGTTTCTCGGTATCACGTTGCGTACTTACAGAAACCCATTCACCCATAGCCATTGAAATGGTTCCAGCTAACATACCAGCGATTCCTGATAGAAAAATAGCATGATTATTACTTTGTGCACTGGCAACACCAATAACGATTCCGGCAACGGATATAATTCCGTCGTTAGCGCCCATAACACTGGCACGCATTACGTTAATTTTTTCAGCTAAACTTTGTTTCTTCTTTGTCTTAGGCATAGTGCTCACCCCTTAAGTTTCGGTTCTTACTCAAATTCGGTTGTAGTTGTGTTCTTGCCGTCCTCCACAACAAGCCCGATTGGTCTGGAACGCTGTGGACACTGATTTGAGCCAATTGAAGTTCACAATTGTCTCAAATTCAGGTCTTTTACTAGGTGATAAATCACCAAGTAAAATTTCACGGCTGAGACC
>DXCM01000081.1 GCA_019116025.1 Candidatus Companilactobacillus pullicola
ATTTTAAAGAAAAACATGTAGCCAAAGGAGGTCGGTCCCATGGCAAAAGATATTATTACAGGCCGTAAAACAGTGTTCGGTAACAAACGTTCACACGCTCTTAACCAATCAAAACGTTCTTGGAAGCCAAACTTGCAAAAAGTTCGTATCTTGGTTGACGGTAAGCCAAAACGTGTATGGGTTTCAGCTAGAGCATTGAAATCAGGAAAAGTTACTCGTGTATAATTATCACTTAATTATTTAAAAAGGACTAGCAATCTAATTGTTAGTCCTTTTTATTTTACACTTATATAATAAAGTTTTAAAAAAAGTTTGGAGGATTTCTTATGAAAATCACGATCGGCAATCAAAATAAAAATGATGACCAACTTACAGAAGCAATCATCAACGCCAAAGATGGCGATATTATTGAACTATTGCCTGGAACCTATTTTTCAAAAGACGATCCCTTTATTTGTACTATCAGACGAAACATCACCTTTATTGGCAAGACCAATAATAAATCTGATGTTGAATTATACTGTAGTTTCACCGTCGGTGCAAAGAATATACTCATCTTCAAAAATTTGACTATCAGTTATCCTGCTAATGACGAAAACACCCTCTCTGCTTACGATGGTGCCGAAGTTTATGGCGACAATGTCATCATTAACCGTCAAACTAGCGATGACTGGGATACGATCTATGGACAAAATTCGTTCTTTTCTTTTAAAAATTCCGAGATCTTAACAGGTAAAAAAACTAAAGCTATTGGTTTGTCTCTCGAAAACTGCCAATTATTTATGGATAAAACTAAGATTCAATTGCTTTTTCAAAAGAATTCTCAAGTTTACTTAAAAGATTCCATTATTTTACACAAATTAGAATTAAGAAAAAATTCTCACTTAAATTTTAGAAATCTAACTATCGATTCTACTAAAATCAATTCCAAAAATGATTTAGCTGTTAAAAGCAAATCAGAAATAAGTGGGCAAAAAATAACCTTTATAAAAAATGACCCCCAAATTAGAATTTTGGGAAGTCATTTTGATATCAAGGATTTCCATCCTCAAACCGATAAAATTAATTTCAAATTTGATGAAGATTCTAAAATTGTTGTCGACGGTAAACTACTATCTAAGCAAAAACCATCAAATTAGTGTAATTGATCTAAACTCTGCGCTAAATCAACAATTAAGTCTTTTGAATCCTCAATACCTACTGATAAACGAACTAATTGATGTGTAATACCCGCTTTAAGCTGTTCCTCAGGTGATAATTCAGCGTGTGTCATCTTATATGGCAATTCAATTAAACTCTCGACAGCGCCCAAACTAACAGCTAATTGGATCAATTTGGTCCCTTCAACGAATTTAGTTGAGTCTAAGCCATCTTTTAACTCAAAGGAAACAATTCCTCCGAAACCATCAGCCTCTTCTTGAGCAATCTCATGATCTTTGCTGCCAGCAATTCCCGGATAATAAATTCTGCTGATTTCAGGACGGTTTTGAAGAAATTCAACTATTTTTCCAGCATTACTCAAGTGACGATCCATTCTAACAGCTAATGTTTGAATTCCACGACGAACTAAATTGGAATCCATAGGTGAAAGTGTCGAACCAATACTATTTTGATTGAAATAAATTTTATCGGCAATTTCAGCATCTTTAGCGACTGCCATACCAGCAATTACATCCGAATGACCACTCAAATATTTAGTAGCTGAATGAATTACGATATCGGCTCCTAAATCCAATGGTCTTTGAAGATAAGGTGACAAGAATGTATTGTCAACAATCGTCAACAGATGATGTTTCTTGGCAACAGCTGCAGTTTTCTTAACACTAGTAACATGCAATAAGGGATTGGTAAAACTTTCAAAATAAATTGCTTTAGTGTTTGGTTTAATAGCTGCTTCAATCTCACTTGGGTTTTGTGTATCAACAGCTGTAAATTCAATTTCCCAACGTTTGAAAAATTGGTTAATAATTCTAAAAGTTCCACCATAGATTTCTTTTCCAATGATCAAGTGATCTCCGGGTTTAAAAATTGCTAAGACAGCATGGATAGCGGCTGAACCTGAAGAAAAAGCAAAACCACGGTAGCCATTCTCTAATTCGGCCACTTGATCCTCTAAACAGCAACGCGTTGGATTGCCAGAACGACCATAATCATATTTAACTTTTGCGTCAACTGATGGATAAATATAAGTCGACGAGTTATAGATTGGCATGTTCACAGCCCCCGTCACGTTGTCCTCTTGCGTTTTTCCGTGAACTAATTTGGTGTTGAATCCTGTCATAATTTCCCTCCAATATTGCTTAAACTGATAAAAACAAGCCTTATCGTATCACTTCAAAGGGAATCTTTTAACTAAAAGTACTTCAATTATTGAAATATTTATACAAAATAAAAAACGTTCATATCAACCATTGTTTGGTTGGTGTGAACGTTTTTTGTACTGTTCTGTTGTTTCATAACCATGGTTCTTTGCTGAATAGCGGAAACGAGTTCCACAAGCCAGATTCCTGTGCTTTGCCTGATTTCACGAACTGTCTGCTTCGCAGTCAATTCGTGAAATTCTGCAAATGCTCAGAATCTAAGCGGCTTGTTCCACTCTCTAGATCTAAACGAGCTACGCAGGGACAACCCATTGCGGTTTGCTACAGCATCGAAATCACACGCCAAGTACGCGTGTAATTCCGATACTTAGGCAAATCCTCGTGGGCTGACCGCCCCTGCTTCGCTCTCTAATCCTTGCTTTGAATAACTGCGACTATTCCACTTTCAAATCCAAAATCAATGGTTTCACCTAAAAATTCATTGCTTGCCCAACTGACTGGATGTCCAGCATTAAAATCTTTTAACTTATACTTGGCGTCATAGATGTTTAAATGCGTTACAGGGCCTAAATTAACGAACGCTATATACTTCATACCATTCTCATGATAAATCTTGTAGCGGCCTGGTTTGCAGAATCTAATCGTATTGGTAGCTGACTTATAGTACAACTTATCGTAAAAATCTAAGAATCTCGGATCGAACGGCAAGAATAAGTTAACTAAAAAGTGATCTATTCTACCACCGGTTGCTCCGTAAACATAATATTCCTGAGCATTATACTTTTCTCTAGCTGCTAAAAGACATAACTCTGAATCGGTATCATCCTTTTCAGGAGGAAATTTTTTAAAATCATGAATATTCTCTTTT
>DXCM01000082.1 GCA_019116025.1 Candidatus Companilactobacillus pullicola
AGATTAGGAGGTGCAATAATGGAACTAAACGAACTTAAGCCAAGTGCAGGCTCAAGACATGCTAGAAAGCGTCTAGGTCGTGGTACTTCAAGTGGTACAGGTAAAACTGCTGGTCGTGGTCAAAAAGGTCAATTGGCTAGATCAGGTGGTAAGACACGTATCGGTTTTGAAGGTGGACAAATGCCTTTATTCCGTCGTATGCCAAAACGTGGTTTCAATAACATCAACCGTAAAGAATATGCTATTGTTAACCTAAGTGATCTAAGTAAGTTTAACGATGGTGCTGAAGTAAATGTTGAAACATTGAAGGCAGCAGGAATCGTTAAAAAAGAATATAATGGTGTTAAGTTGCTTGCTAACGGTGAGGTTAGCGCTAAGTTAACTGTTAAAGTTGCTAAGGCTTCTGCTGCAGCTACTAAAGCAATCGAAGCCGCTGGTGGCACTGTAGAGGTGATCTAATGCTTGGAACTATCAGAGATGCTCTAAAGGTAAAGGAGATTCGTAAAAAGATCCTATTTACCTTGATGTTACTTGTTATATATCGTTTGGGATCACAAATTACAGTTCCCGGTGTTAATGCCGCCGCAATGGATAAAGTTGGTTCTACAGGGTTAGTTCCCCTATTGGATACTGTAACCGGTGGTGGTCTTTCAAACTACTCTATTTTCTCAATGGGTGTTTCACCATTCATCACGGCCCAAATTGTTGTTCAACTTTTACAGATGGACATTGTTCCTAAATTTGTTGAGTGGAGTAAACAAGGTGAGGTTGGTCGTAGAAAGTTAAATCAAGTAACGAGATATTTGACGATTGTTTTAGGTTTTGTTCAGTCAATCGGTATTACAGCCGGTTTTAACACTTTAAGTGGTTTAGGATTAGTTAAATCTCCTAATATAAGAGCTTTCGTTACAATTGGTATCATCTTAACCGGTGGTACGATGCTTCTTACATGGATCGGTGAGCAAATCACTGATAAAGGTCTAGGTAATGGTGTTTCAGTAATTATCTTCGCTGGTATTATTGCTAGATTCCCTAGTGGAATGAAAGAAATTTACCGTGATTATATTACTAACTCTAGTTCAGCAGATCTTGCAAAGAATATTGCATTCCTCGTTGGTCTTGTGATCATAATTTTAATTGTTGTACAATTTGTTACTTATGTTCAACAAGCAAACAGAAGAATCCCTATTCAATACACAAGACGTGCTGCAGGTAGTGGTAGCGAAAGTTTCCTACCATTGAAGGTTAACGTTGCTGGTGTTATTCCTGTTATCTTCGCTAGTTCATTCATTGTTACGCCTCAAACAATTTTGATGGCGTTCCAAAGTCATAGTGGAGATCAATGGTATCAAGTATTAACAGAAATATTCAGTATGCAGACTACAACAGGTTCTCTTCTCTATACATTGTTGATTGTATTATTTACATTCTTCTATGCATTTGTTCAAGTAAATCCTGAAAAGCTTGCAGAAAACCTACAAAAACAAGGGGCTTATATCCCTGGGATTTGGCCTGGTAATGAAACAATCAAGTTCATGTCAGGTGTATTAATGAAATTATCAACCGTTGGATCTGTTTTCCTTGGTTTAGTTTCATTACTTCCACTGTTAGCCGCTAACTTATTCAATCTACCTCAATCCATCGGATTAGGTGGTACGAGTTTATTGATTATTGTTGGTGTTGCTTTGGAAATGGATCGTCAATTACGTGGTCTTTTGATGAAGCGTGAATACGTTGGATTTATTAGATAATTGGAGATGTTACAGACAATGAATATTGTATTGATGGGATTACCTGGTGCTGGTAAAGGTACTCAAGCTGAAAAGATTGTTGAAGATTTTAAAGTTGTTCATATTTCAACTGGTGACATGTTTAGAGCAGCCATGGCCAATAAGACAGAAATTGGTTTAAAGGCTAAAGGGTTCATCGACAAAGGTGAACTTGTTCCAGATGATGTTACCGAAGGTATCGTTCAAGAACGTTTATCTGAAGATGATGTTCAAAAAGACGGATATATGTTAGATGGATTTCCGAGAACTCTTGAACAGGCTAACGCTTTACAGACAATTGCAAAGAATGTAAACAAACCAATAGATGCTGTCATCTATATTGATGTTAAGCCTGAAACATTAGTTGATCGCTTATCCGGAAGATATATTTGTTCTAATTGTGGAGCAACTTATCATAAAATTTACAATCCTACAAAGGTTGAAGGAACATGTGACGTCTGTGGCGGACACAAGTTCTATCAACGTGAGGACGATAAACCAGAAACTGTAAAGAATAGATTAAAAGTTAATATTGAAATGAATACACCATTAATTGACTTTTATGACAAGTTGAACTTGTTACATAAGATCAATGGTGAACAAGAAATAGATGAAGTTTATAACGAAGTAAAGAAAGTTTTACAAAGTCTGTAAAACTTTTTGCTTTGATGTTTACATGTACGGAAAATTATTGTATAATTCGCCAGTATATGCATAATAATTTCATCCCGATGGAGGTTAATATCTTTGGCAAAAGAAGATGTCATTGAAGTAGAAGGTACAATTTCAGAAACATTGCCTAATGCAATGTTTAAGGTAAAGCTTGAAAACGGAGCTACAATTTTAGCTCATGTGTCAGGTAAAATCCGTATGCACTATATCAGAATTTTACCCGGTGACAAGGTTACCGTGGAATTATCCCCTTATGATTTAACCAAGGGAAGAATTACATATAGATATAGATAATAAGTTTTTTAATGGAATGGAGGTTCCACAACATGAAAGTAAGACCATCCGTTAAACCTATGTGCGAACACTGTAAAGTAATTAAGAGACGCGGTCGCGTCATGGTTATTTGCTCTGCAGATCCAAAGCACAAACAAAGACAAGGATAATATTTTAATAGGAGGTGTATTGATTAATGGCTCGTATAGCAGGTGTAGATTTACCTCGTGATAAGAGAATCGTTATCGCCCTAACATACATTTTTGGTATCGGCGAAACAACAGCTCAAAAAGTATTGAAAGATGCTGGCGTATCAGAGGATATTCGTACAAGAGACTTAACTCCTGATCAAGAAGAAAAAATTCGTGCAGAAGTTGATAAAGTTCGTGTCGAAGGTGACTTACGTCGTGAAGTAAGTATGAACATCAAGAGACTACAAGAAATTGGATCATATCGTGGCATGAGACATCGTCGTGGTTTGCCAGTTCGTGGTCAAAACACAAAGAACAATGCAAGAACTCGTAAGGGCAAGAAGACTGCCATTGCAGGTAAGAAGAAGTAATAAGATAAAGATAGGAGGTTAATCATGGCACAAACTAAAGGTCGTAAGCGCCGTACTAAGAAGCATATTGAATCTGGTGTTGCACATATCCACTCCACATTCAACAATACACTAGTTATGATCACTGATGTTAACGGTAATGCCGTTTCATGGTCATCAGCTGGTGCATTAGGATTTAAGGGTAGTCGTAAATCAACACCATTTGCTGCACAAATGGCTGGTGAGGCTGCTGCTAAGGAATCAATGGAACATGGTATGAAAACAGTTGAAGTAGCTGTTAAGGGTCCAGGCTCTGGTCGTGAAGCTGCAATCCGTTCATTACAAGCTACTGGTTTGGAAATTACTGCTATTCGTGATGTTACACCAGTTCCTCACAATGGTTCTCGTCCTCCAAAGCGTCGTCGTGTATAGAATGGTTGTATACCCATATGAACTAAGCTACACACATTTCGTTTTGAAAGGGGAACTAACCGAATGATCGAATTTGAAAAGCCAACCATTACTTCTGTTGAAGAAAGTAAAGACTATGGCAAGTATATTATCGAACCGCTTGAAAGAGGTTATGGTACAACTTTAGGTAATTCATTACGTAGAGTTCTATTAGCATCATTACCTGGTACAGCGGTATCTGATATTCAAATAGATGGTGTATTGCATGAATTTTCAGCTGTTGATGGCGTAATTGAAGACGTTACACAAATTGTGTTAAACGTTAAGAAATTAAAGCTTAAATCATATGCTGATGACAGTTTAAAGGCTGAAATCGACGTTGTTGGTCCAGCTACTGTTACAGCAAATGACATCAAGGCTGATGATGACTTGGAAATCCTCGATCCAGAACAATTTATTTGTACTGTTGCTGAGGGTGGACACTTCCACATGCAAATGACAGTTATTAATGGTCGTGGATATACTCCTGCAGAACAAAATAAGACGGACGAAACACCTATCGGTGTTCTTCCAGTTGACTCAATTTTTACACCCGTAGAAAAAGTCAATTATCAAGTTGAAAACACTCGTGTGGGTAAGAGAAACGACTTCGACAAATTAACAATCGATATCTGGACAAATGGTTCAATTGGACCACGCGAAGCTATTAGTTTGTCAGCTAAGATTCTTACAGAACATTTAACAAGTTTTGTAAATCTTACTGAAGAAGCTAAGAGCGCTGATATGATGATCGAAAAAGAGGAAACTCAAAAAGAGAAGAAACTTGAAATGACTATTGAAGAACTTGACTTGTCAGTTCGTTCATATAATTGTTTGAAGCGTGCCGGTATTAATACTGTGCAAGAGCTTACTGAAAAATCCGAAGCAGATATGATGCGTGTCCGTAATCTTGGACGTAAATCACTTGTTGAGGTTAAAGAAAAGCTTGCTGATCTTGGATTATCATTGAAGCAAGAAGACTAATCATATCAAATTCAAACAGGAGGTATAGACATGGGCTACCGTAAATTAGGACGTAACAGTTCTCAAAGAAAAGCAATGTTACGCGATTTAACTACTGATTTAATCATTAATGAACACATTGTTACAACTGAAACTCGTGCTAAAGAAATCAGTCGTACAACAGAAAAAATGATAACCTTAGGTAAACGCGGTGATTTGCACGCTCGTCGTCAAGCTGCTGCTTATGTTAGAAACGAAGTTGCTAACATTTCAGAAGAAGATGATGCAGTTGTTGTTCAATCAGCTCTTCAAAAATTATTCAGTGATATTGCACCTCGTTACAAAGAACGTAATGGTGGATACACACGTATTTTGAAGACAGCTCCACGTCGTGGAGACGCAGCTCCAATGGTTATTATTGAATTAGTTTAATAATAATTGTTTATTAATCATTAAAAAATCAGTCATTCTGATAAACTAGTGAGTGTTAAGATGATGGTTTGTTTAAACCAAGTCTATCTCTGAGATCCCTTTAATCGGGGACACTAATTTATCGAATGATTTTTTTTTGTCCTTTTTTGTTTTCTTGATTATTGAAGTCCGTTATTATATATGTAATACGGTTCAAGGAGATAACTTTGGAAAAAATAATTTCAATTAAAAACTTAAATTATACTTATCCCGATTCTAAGAAACCTGCAATTAATAATTTAACTGTGGATATCTATAAAAACGAGTGGTTATCAATCGTCGGTAAGAATGGTAGTGGTAAATCAACTTTGACTAAACTAATTGATGGCTTAATTGATGCTGATTCCGGTACCATTG
Source organism: Candidatus Companilactobacillus pullicola (assembly GCA_019116025.1). Classification (GTDB taxonomy): domain Bacteria; phylum Bacillota; class Bacilli; order Lactobacillales; family Lactobacillaceae; genus Companilactobacillus; species Companilactobacillus pullicola. Next base: position 5,497 of record DXCM01000082.1, read on the forward strand.
AAATCGATGGACAAGAAATAAATGAGAAAAATATCTGGGAAGTTAGAACTAAGATTGGAATTATCTTTCAAAACCCAGATCATCAATTTGTTGGTGCAACTGTGGAAGATGATGTGGCCTTTGGTTTAGAGAATCAGGGTATGCCAAGAGAACAGATGGTTAAGGAAGTAGATCATGCTTTAGATTTAGTGGGCATGCATGACTTTAAAAAACGTGATCCACAAACTCTTTCTGGTGGTCAGAAACAGCGAGTAGCAATTGCTGGAGTTTTAGCTACTAGACCACAAATCATCATCATGGATGAGTCAACTAGTATGTTGGACCCTGAAGGTCGTAAGACTGTATTAAGTTTGATACAGAGTTTACGCCAGAAACAGGATCTGACAATTATTTCAATCACGCACGATATTTCAGAGACGGAATTATCTCAGAGAATTGTCGTGTTGAATGATGGACAGATCGTACGAGATGATATACCGAAGAACATTTATAATATAGGAACTGATTTAAGCAAATTTGGCCTTGAGGAACCTTTTTCTGACGAGTTAATGTCAACACTAAGGGATTCAATAAAATTGCCTGAAGGTTATTTAAATGAAGAGGAGCTAATAAAGCAATTATGGAAATTACGTTCGAACATGTAACACATTCTTATGATGCGAATAGTCCAGTAGCAAATCTTGGTTTAGATGATGTTTCCCTGAAAATTGATGATAAGAAATTTACAGCTATTGTTGGTCAAACTGGTAGCGGTAAATCCACTTTGGTACGTCATATCAATGCCTTATTGAAGCCTACTTCAGGTAAGCTAACTGTGGGTGATCGAGTTATAACTCCAGAGACAAACAATAAGAATCTTAAACCGCTTCGTAAAAAAGTGGGTATGGTTTTCCAATTCCCAGAGAGTCAGCTATTTGAGGAGACTGTGGAAAAGGATATTATGTTTGGACCAATGAATTTTGGTTTCAGTGAAGCCCAGGCCAAGGATGCTGCTCATAAGATGATTGAGTTGGTTGGTTTGAGTAAAGATTATTTACAGAAGTCACCGTTTGATTTGTCTGGTGGACAAATGCGTCGTGTCGCTATTGCTGGTGTTTTGGCTAGTGATCCTGAAACTATTATTTTGGATGAACCCACGGCAGGTTTGGATCCGGTTGGTCGTCACGAGATCATGGATTTGTTTAAGGGATTACAAGCACAAGGCAGAACGATCATTCTGATCACGCATAATATGGATGACGTGGCTAATTATGCTGATGAAATGGCTGTTATGAGTCAAGGGAAATTAGTAGCCAGTGGTTTGCCAACAGATGTCTTTAATGATCAAAAGTTATTAACAGATGAATTATTAACGTTGCCTCAGAGTGCACAGTTTGCACAGGCACTGGCGCAAAAATATTTCCAATTTGATAAATTACCTATTACAATTGATGAATTGAGTACAGAAATAAAACAACAGGTAAATGGTGATTAAATGAATAAATTAATTATGGGACGATATTTACCCGGGGATTCGTTGATCTATCAGTTAGATCCGCGTGGTAAATTTTTATTAACATTCTATTTTGTTGGAATAGTTTTCTTAGCTAACAATGTGGCATCATACGTATTTCTCATGGCGTTTGTTTTATTTGCTGTCTATTTATCTAAAATAAGTTTTGGCTTCTTTATAAAGGGATTACAACCGATATTTTGGTTGATCCTATTTACAGTCTTGCTGCAACTATTCTTTACGCCTAGTTCACATCCAATTTGGCAGTGGGGTTTCTTGACTCTTTCCAAAGAAGGTATGGTTATTGCGAGTTACATCTTTGTTCGATTCGTATTGATTATCTTTATATCAACACTGTTAACTTTAACAACGACACCGATCGAAATTTCCGATTCAATCGAGAGCATTTTGAAACCATTAAAGAAAGTGAATTTCCCGGTTACTCAAGTAGCTTTAATGTTGTCGATTGCTTTAAGATTCGTACCGTTGTTGGTTGATGAAACGACCAAGATTATGGATGCCCAAAGAGCGCGTGGTGTTGACTTTGGTGAAGGTGGTTTGATCAAACGAATCAAATCATTCGTGCCAATTCTGATTCCACTTTTTGTCAGCAGTTTTTCGATTGCTTATGATTTGGCAATCGCTATGGAATCGCGTGGTTACAAAGATGGGGAAGGCCGTAGTAAATATCGAGTGTTGAAATGGAGTATGCGCGATAATGTTACTGTTTTGGTTATGGCAGCTGTAACCATCATATTATTATTTATTCGGAGTTATTAATTTATGACAATAAGATACAAATTAACCGTCGCTTATGATGGTGCTAAGTTTCATGGGTTTCAAAAACAAAAACATTTACGAACAGTTGAGGGCGTATTGGAAAAGGCTCTTACAAAGATTGCCAATGGCGAGGAAATCAAAGTCTTTGCTTCAGGAAGAACTGATGCTGGGGTTCACGCTTTAGCACAAGTGATTCATTTTGATTATCCAAGATTTATTCCCGCCGATAGTATGTTACGTGCTGTTAATACGTTATTGCCTTTAGATGTATTAGTTAAAGATTCTGAGATCGTGGATGAGAATTTCCATGCTCGTTTTAATGTTAAGAAAAAAACTTATATGTATCGTGTAGATTTGGGACATTACACTGATCCATTCAAAAGGTTTTACACAGGCCACTATCCGTATCCGCTGGATGTGGATAAAATAAAAATTGCAATCAAAGATTTAATTGGAGAACATGACTTTACTAGCTTCGCAGCAGCTGGTGGCGTGATCGAAAATAAAGTTAGAACTATCTATTCGGCGACAGTCGAGTATAATAAAGAGAACAATGAATTAGTTTTTGAGTTTACAGGTAATGGTTTCCTATATAATATGGTTAGAATTCTTGTGGCAACTCTGTTAGAAATCGGTAATGGTCGCAGGGATGTACATGACTTTTTACGTTTATATGAAGTAAAGGATCGCCAGCAAGCTAGAGGGACAGCGCAAGCCAGTGGTTTGTATTTGAAACAGGTTTTTTATTAAATAATCTGTGGATAAATATTGACTTAACGTAAGAATCAAAGTATTATTGTAACTGGTATTGTTTGCCCCACGATAAGCCCCGGAAACTTATTGAGTTGTCAAACAGACGTAGAAACTGGAGGAAATTAAAGTGCGTACAACACCATTAGCAAAAGCAAGTGAAGTTGAACGTAAATGGTATGTAATTGACGGTGAAGATGTTGTCTTAGGTAGACTATCATCTGTTGTTGCTTCTATTCTTAGAGGTAAGAACAAACCTACTTACACACCTAACGTTGATACAGGTGATAATGTTATTGTCATCAATGCAGATAAAGTTAGATTAACAGGTAGAAAAGCTAAGAATAAGATTTATTATTCTCATTCAGATCACCCAGGTGGGTTGAAGAGCATTAGTGCCGGTCAAAAACAAGCTGAAAAGCCTGACAGATTCATTGAAGATTCTGTTCGCGGTATGCTACCTAAGAACACTCTTGGTCGTCAAGAAATCAAGAAGTTGCATGTTTATGCAGGTTCAGAACACAACCACCAAGCACAAAATCCAGAAAAGTTGGATATCAACAAACTAATTTAAGGAGGAAAAGAATTTGGCACAAGTATCATACGCCGGAACAGGTCGTCGCAAGGATTCAGTTGCTCGTGTACGCTTAGTTCCTGGAAACGGAAAGATTACTATCAACAAACGTGATGTCAAAGATTACATTCCTTTTGACAATTTGATTGCTGATATGAAACAACCTCTAGATGTTACTGAAACAGGAGACAGCTATGACGTTATTGCTAACGTTAATGGCGGTGGCTTCTCAGGACAAGCTGGAGCAATTAGACATGGTATCGCTAGAGCCCTACTTGATGTAGACCCTGATTTCAGACCTACACTTAAGTCAGCCGGCTTCTTAACACGTGACCCTCGTATGAAGGAACGTAAGAAACCAGGTCTTAAGAAAGCCCGTAAGGCTTCACAATTCTCAAAACGTTAATATTTATATTTTCAGTTTTGGATCAAAAAACATCTCTCATTACGAGGGATGTTTTTTTGTTGTGGAAAAAAGTATTATTTACGGTAAATATTCGAAAACGTTTACAAATTCTTGCTTCTTTGATATTATTAACTCGTTCGAATGAGTGGAAAACTTAAAAACGTAGGAGGATACGATTTATGACTGGATTTCCAAAAGGATTTTTATGGGGTGGTGCGGTAGCTGCTCATCAATTAGAAGGTGGCTGGGATGCTGGCAATAAAGGTGTCAGTATTGCTGATGTGATGACAGCGGGTGATAACGATACGGCCCGTGAAATTACTGATGGAATTATCCCAGGTAAAAACTATCCTAATCATGAAGCAATTGATTTTTATGGTCATTACAAAGAGGATGTTAAATTATTCTCTGAATTAGGTTTGAAGTGCTTTAGAACAAGCATTGCCTGGACAAGGATTTTTCCCAATGGCGATGAAGATGAACCTAATGAAGCGGGATTAAAGTTTTACGATGATCTGTTTGATGAATTGCTTAAATACAATATTGAACCAGTAATCACGTTATCTCACTTTGAAATGCCATATCATTTGGTAAAAGAATACGGTGGTTGGCGTAATCGTAAGTTGATCGACTTCTTTGTGAAGTTTGCTGAAGTTGTCTTCAAGCGTTACAAGGATAAAGTTAAGTACTGGATGACTTTCAATGAGATTAACAACCAGACGGGATTGAATGAATGGGGACTATTTACTAATTCGGGTATCCTGGTTAAACCTGGTGAGAACGCTGAAAAGGTTATGTATCAAGCTGGACACTATGAGTCAGTTGCTAGCGCCATGGCTGTACAAATTGGTCATGAAATCAATCCTAAGTTTGAAATTGGCTGTATGTTAGCTATGGGTCCAACTTATCCTGCTTCACCGGATCCTAAGGATGTTTTGAAAGCTCAACGTGCTATGGAAGCTAACTATTGGTTTGCTGATGTTCAATGCAAGGGTAAGTATCCAAATTGGTTAAAACGTTACTTTGAACGTAAGGACTTTAATCTAGATATCACATTGGCTGATTTGGACGTTATTAAGGCCGGTGTAGTCGATTATATTGGTTTTTCATATTATGCTTCACATGTCATTAAAGCTGATGAAAATGAACCTGACGACTATATGACACCAACTAAGAATCATGAAGTTAAAAACCCAGCACTAGTTCGTTCCGATTGGGGTTGGGAAATTGACCCAATTGGTTTGAGATATGCGTTAAATTGGTTCAGCGACCGCTATGATTTACCACTATTCATTGTGGAAAACGGACTTGGTGCTTTTGATAAAGTTACTTCAGATGGTAAGATTCACGATGATTATCGAATCGACTACTTGAGAAAGCATATTGAACAGATGCGTTTGGCTGTTGATGTCGACGGAGTTGATTTGATGGGATACACTCCATGGGGCTTCATTGATTTAGTTTCTGCCGGAACTGGCCAGATGGATAAACGTTACGGTATGATTTATGTGGATAAGAATGATGCTGGAGAAGGTACTTTAGATCGTTCAAAGAAGGATTCTTTTGATTGGTTCCATAAAGTAATCGAAACAAATGGTACGGACCTTTCATAAGAGGTATTATAATAGATGGTTAGAAAACGTATTCCTAACGCTTAATAATGGGATGCGTTTTTGTTTTGGGGGGAAACTTAGAAAAATGCCAAAAAAAATGGACACGAATGTTTTAGTAAAGAAAATCATTACTGAAATTCAATCAGGTGAATTAGTAGATAAAGATATGAAACTGCCAGCAGAACCTAATATGATGTCACGCTATGAAGTAACTCGCTATACTTTACGTCAGGCTTTAAAGCAGTTGAGTGTAATGGGATATATTTACCAAGTACATGGTGTAGGGACTTTTGTCCGTCATCAACAAGCTGTAGACTCAGTTGCTTTGGAACATGAAGGCGGTTTGTCAGAAGAAATGGCACGCATAGGTCGGAAGTTAACGACACAAACAGCCAGTGAAAAAATTATTCCGGCGTCAGAAGCCCTATTTTTACCAAGGACACATCATTTTGAAGATGATGATAAATTGATTGAGGTTCGTCGTTTTCGACTATTAGATGATCAACCATACCTGATGGAGAGATCATACTATCTGCAGTCAGTGATTGAAAATATTCCAGAAGAAGCTCTGTATGGATCGTTATTCAAGTATTTTGAACGGAGTCGCAAAACTCAAATCGGCTTTCTTGATCAAACTATTACGAGTGAACCTTTACCAGAAGAAGCCAGTGAATTCATGCAGATGCCAGCCGGTTCACCGAGCCTGTTGATGCAAGATGAATCATATTTAGTTAATGGTGAATTATTGGCTTTTTCAAAGCAATATTACAATTATAAGAAGACTAAGTTATTCATGATCAAGAAAGTTCATTAGTGAGGCTAGTTAATTCAAGATATCAAAAGGGTTTCTCAAATAGACATGATTGATATAATAGAGAAGTTGGACAAAAAAGTTATGTTGCCAATTTGGCAAAAGAGGGATGTTTTGGATTACATAATTGTTAATGGCCATAATCAAGAATTACAAGACTATCTTTCTAAAAAATGTAATGGAGGTCAATAATGGAAGTTTCAGATTTTTCTGATAAATATAAGGTTAGACGCTTAGTAACAAGTGATACCGAAGAGATTCTCAAGTTAAGTTTGAGCAATCCGACGTTTTATAAATATTGTCCACCTGAAATTACGCGCCCGGTAATACGTCACGATATGACAGTTGTACCGCCGCATAAAACTAAAGATGATAAGTATTACATTGGATTCTTTGATGGTGATAAGTTAGTTGCCATGTTGGATTTGATCACAAAATATCCAGATGAAATAACAGCTTGGGTCGGTTTATTTATGGTTGATAGTCAATATCAGGGCAAAGGCATTGGTACAGCTATCTTTAAAGAAATAATGTCGGCTCTAAAGAAAGATGGTTTGAAGCAAGTTGAATTAGCTTATGCTAAAGGAAATCAACAAAGTGAGCATTTCTGGTTGAAGAATGGTTTTTTCAAGACTGGAAATGAAGCTGAAGAACCAGGATATACAGCCATTATTATGGGACGTTTGCTATAATATACGTTGTGTATTGCATATAGGATTAATTTTTCTTTTAAAAATATGTTTGTTAAAATAAAAAACAAAAAGCGAGAATTTATTATGACACAGAGTGACACGGAAGAGGCCACTAAAAAAACAATTTTAGAAATCGTGGCTGAAAGAGAACAGAAACGTCGCGATTGGATCGAAAATTATCTTGATCGGAATTTAAATAGTTATACGAAAAAAACAACCAATAGTTAAACTACTGGTTGTTTTTTTATCTGGTTTTGAAATCAACATAGAGTGTTAATAGGACTGACAGTAAGACAAAGAATCCAATGATAGAAATCATAATGATATGTCGTTTCTTATTCATAATTAAAACGGCGACAAATTCTCGGATCAAGGCATTGGGTAGAAAGTAGAATCTTGTTGGAGCACCAACACCATTAGCTGCTAAGCCAGCCATTCTTGCATAGAGACCGGCTCTGAAAATGTGGTAATTATTGCTGAAAAATTTGATATAAGCGGCGCTATTTCCATAATCATCTTGAATAATTCTCTTAGAAAATTGCATGTTTTGCAAAGTATTCTTGGATTTGTCTTCCAAAATGATTAAATCCTTATCCCAACCATGATCGACAGCATAATTAGCCATTGCTTGGGCTTCGGATAATTTCTCGTCTGCACCTTGACCTCCGGAAAAGACAATTTTGGGAGCTGGCCGACCTTTCTTGATCTGCTTATTAGCAAATTTAATGGCAGCATCGATTCTGTTACCAAGTAGACGGGAAACTGTATCTCCATTGATAAGTCCGGCTCCCAAAACAATCAGATAATTAGCTTTATATCTCTTGGGAAAGAATTGGTAGAGTAAAACATTAACCAAGAAGTTATACGAGCACAAAATTAGATATGCACCGATAACTGGTAATCCGGAAATTAGAATATTTAACCAGTCAGGTAAGAATTTACTATGTGCCGATAAGAAAATATTTGCGAACCAGAGTACAATTAGAAAAATTCCTAATAGTAAAGTTAGCATATTTGATAACGTATGACTTTCCCGCTTCCACACGATGAATGCGTTCCATAGTAATAGGATCCACATAGAAATCATAACTAAAAAGATTACACCAACGATAAGCAAGAAGAGCGTTCCCATAACAACAACGAACGGCAAATTGCCAGTACTGAATATTAGAACTGCTAGTTCGGCTAGAAAACTAAAAAAGAAGATAGAAAATGTAATTCCATTGATCAAACGGCGCGGTTCGCGTAACCAAAGGAATAAAAATATCCCTAACATAACTAAAGTAACTAGTCCCCAGTAAGCAGAAATCCTCTGCAAGTCATTGACGTATGGTTCTAAGCTATTCATAAAATCACCTCTCTTAGACTTCATACAATCAAATTAATTCTATCATAATGGGATATTTGTTTAGTGGATAAAGATTAGAAAGATGTTATTCTGAAATTAGAGGTGGAAAATGACTGAAGTGAAATTAATTTTGAGTGATATTGATGGAACTATTTTAAATGATAAGAACATTGTCGATAGTGATTTAAGGAGGAATATAGCCGAACTGCGTCATCAAAAAATCCATTTTGTTTTAGCTTCAGCACGTTCTCCAAAAGGGATGGTGGCGTTGGCTCAAGAATTGGATATTTTAGATAATCCAATCGTCTGTTATAACGGTGCTTTAGTTGTGAAAGATTTACAAAAAGATAATTATCAAACAATTTTGAGTCATTCGATGAATATATTGGAAATAAAAGAAATATTTCAAATTCTACATGAGAAGTTTCCTAGAATTTCAATCAATCTATATTCAGGATCTAATTGGTACGTGGAAAATTTCGATAAATGGGTTAAAATTGAGGCAGATATTACTAATATGACGCCAATTGAAATAAATTTGAATCAATTGGTGGCTGAACAGAGAGTTCCAGTTCATAAATTATTATTGATTAGCGATACATCAGAAATAAAGCAGGCAAGACAATATTTACAGGACAATAATTTTGCCAATAGTTCCTTTTACTTATCAAAAGATAATTACTTGGAAATAACGGACAGGGATGTTTCTAAGCAAAAAGCGCTCCGGGAATTGGTTAAATATTATCAGATTAATTTAAATAACACGATGACCCTAGGCGATAATTTCAATGATGTACCGATGCTTGATTTAGCCCAAATAGGGATTGCTATGGGGAATGCTCCTGATGAAGTTAAAAAGCATGCCGATGTTGTGACAAAAAGTAATAATGAGAATGGAGTCTCTGATGCAATCAAAAAATATGCATTAAAGAGGTAGTTAAGATTGTCTAAGGTAACAATTATTAAAGCGGATATCGCTAATTTACCATTTCGTGTTGATGGTATAGTCAATGCAGCCAACAGTGCCTTGATTCCTGGTGGTGGAGTAGATGGTGCTTTAAACATGAAGGCAGGATCAAATTTAAAAAAGGATATGTTGGCCTTTAAAGGCACCCCAACTGGAACAGCAGTATATACGAAAGCTTATAATTTGAATGCTGATTACGTCATTCACGCGGTAGGTCCAAGATATGTCAATGGACATTCAGGTGAAGAAGCACTATTGACGAGTGCCTATAAATCGGTAATGTTATTAGCCAAAAAGTTGCAGTTATGGACAATAGCCGTGCCATTTTTGAGTACGGGAGTTTACGGTTATCCGTTGTATGAAGCAATCTGGATTGCTATCAAGACTATTCAAGCATCAAAAGCGGACACAGAGGCCTTTTTGGTAGCCTTTGACGATCGAACTGAAAAAATAGCAAAGAGTATTCTGGAGGAGAGTTAGGATTTATACTTAAATTTCCGTCCTCCGCAACAAGCCCAATTGGTCTGGAACGCTGTGGACACTGATTTGAGCCAATTGAAGTTCATAATTGTCTCAAATACAGGTCTTTTTCTAGGTGGAAAATCCACCAAGAAAAATTTCACGGCTGAGACCAATTGGGCTTGTTACTCCGGACTAGTGTGTTGTTCTGTTTTTTGTACATTCTTAAAATATTAGATAGTAAAAACAGTATTTATTAATAGATTCAGATAAATAATTTTTATCAAAAGAAGTGTTCGCATCGATCAGATTTAGTCTGTTGATATGAACACTTCTTTTACAAATATTATCTTTACTATTTAATAGTCTCAAAACGGAAAGAACATTGTATTAAATATTTTATCTCAGATCAAACAATCAAAGCACTCTTTAGTCCGGAACAAAAATTGGGAATGCGTTCAGCTATGAAATCATTGTTACCGGCTTTGCCGGTTACAATGAGGCCGACTTCGAAGATCCATTATTTTGCACGAAGTGTAAAATAATTAGCTCCGAATCGTGCCCATAGCGTTCTGCTATAGTCCCACTATGGTTGACATTTTAAATACTATAAATTCATATTCTCAGCCATGGAGGGATTTCATGCCGAAATACACATCAGATCAAAAGGTAAAATTAGTTCAAGAATTTTTAAAATCA
>DXCM01000083.1 GCA_019116025.1 Candidatus Companilactobacillus pullicola
TGATTTTAAAAATTCTTGAACTAATTTTACCTTTTGATCTGATGTGTATTTCGGCATAAAATCCCTCCATGGCTGAGAATATGAATTTATAGTATTTAAAATGTCAACCATAGTGGGACTATAGCAGAACGTGGTGGACACGACTTGGAGCCAATTGAAAACCACAATTGTCTTCAAGCTCGGTCTTTGACTAAATGATAAATCGTTAAGTCAAATCTCACCACTGAGGGTCCACAGAGATTTTGCTTCCGACTGAATAACATTTAACTCCCAAATTAAAAATAGCGTCTATTCTAATTTTCAATTCCTAAAATAATCTAGGTATTGAGCAATCAGAATAAGCGCTATTATTTTTTACTTTGAATACTGGTTTGAAGCTGTTTTGAAGAATATTTATAGTTTCAAGTTAACTGGCCATTCACATATGTATCCACAATCATAAAAAAAGTTCCCATCAACATTTTTTATAGTATTATTTATATTTGTAATCATATTAATTAGGTTAACATTTAGAACAAAAATAACAGCACCTATTCAGAATTCTAAACAAATGCTGTTACCATTTTTTAAAATCTTTTGAAATAAAGATAAAACATGTTATCTAGTCGGTAGTAGAAAATCTGTGGGCCCTCAGTGGCGAAATTCTACTTAGCTTGCGAAGCAAGGTTAGTAGAAGACCGGACTTGGAGATCCATGATTTTTCGCGAAGTGAAAAATTATTAGCTTCAAGCCGCGTCCGCCACGTTCCAGCGGCCCACAGATTTTCTACTGCCGACGGCATTCAAACACCAACCAAACAATATAAATTTGGCATCTATCTCTACATATCTATAATTATTTTTTATTATATTCAGGATCATCTAAATCCCGTTCAATATCGACCCCGTATAACTTATTAACAGCGGAATCTTTAGGGGCTGGATGAACAACCACTATTGCGATGGCGCCTTTACTGCTTACATAACCGACAAAAGTAGTTACTTCTTCAACATAATAAGGCAATCCATCCGTATGAATAATGTATTGTCCAGCCACGGGCATACTTTCAATGTAAACTTTATTCATTCGGATATAGTCGTCACCTTCGTGGAGCACGATCAACACTTTATACAATTTAAATACACCCTTTTCTTATTTCACTTCTTGCTTTAGCATAATGATATTGGTGTTCAATAGTCAACAAACTTAATCAATTATTTTTAGAGGATGAAAAAATGCAAAATAAGCGCCAAATTTACGGTGACCGAATCGTTGTTAAAATCGGTACTAGTACACTGATTCGTCAAAACAGTAAAATCAATTTAACCGTTATTAAAGAATTAGCCAAAGTTCTTAGCACTTTGAAGAAAGACGGCAAAGATGTCGTTCTTGTTTCATCAGGAGCTATCGGTGTCGGTATGGGGGTACTGGGTATCGATAAGCGTCCTATCAAGATTTCTAAGCAACAAGCCGTCGCTGCTGTGGGACAAGCTGAACTAATGCAAATTTACAATGAAGCTTTCCACGATTACGGGATGTCAGTAGCCCAAATGCTGATCACACGTGATATAATCGATTATCCCGAAAGTCATACTAACGTAATGAATAGTTTCCAAGAATTGATCTCCATGGATAACGCCATCCCTATCGTTAACGAAAATGATACCGTGACCGTTTCCGAATTGGACCACCACACTAAGTTTGGTGACAACGATCAATTATCCGCCATCGTAACTAATTTAGTCGACGCTGATTTGCTAATTATGTTATCTGACATTGACGGATTCTATTCAGCCAATCCCCTCAAAGTTCCTGAAGCCCATTTAATCGACAGCATCAACAAAATCAATCCCGATATCATTGCAGCTGCTGGTGGACACGGAACTAAGTATGGAACTGGCGGTATGACAACCAAACTCAAGGCTGCTGAACTGATTTTGAAACATAATCAACAAATGGTTCTTACAAACGGTAAAGATCCTAATATCATTTTCAATATTCTTTCCGGTGACGCAGTTGGAACCCTCTTCTCCAAAAATATTTAACCACAGGAGGAATTTATGAATAACGAATATCCAATTGCCAAAGCTATTATCACTTTAATTACCAGCTACAAGAATCTCGTTACAAAAAAGATTAGACCAATGGGACTCTACCCTGGTCAAGATATGATTTTATTGGAATTATTGAAGAATAATAATATTTCACAAAATAAATTAGTAACCACCTTATGCGTCGATCATTCAACCATCGCTAAATCAGTTAACCGCATGGCAAAAGCTGATTTGGTCAAGACTTCTAAGTCTGAAAAAGACAAACGAGTTACCTTGGTCAGTTTAACTGCTAACGGTACGGAAATGGCACAAAAGATTCAGGCCATTTTGTTAGATGCCGAGAAAAATGCCACTCAAGGGCTAAGTTCTGAAGAACAACGTCTCTTCTTAGAAATGATCGATAAAGTTTGTCATAATATCATTAATGATTAATTTATGTTGACAGCCACATATATTGCGGTACAATATGAATTACGTTGATACAACAACGCTAAACAAAAATTTAAAATTACTTAGACAAGAAAGTGGCGGACAATAGTCCGCTATTTTTTTGCTCTTAACTAAGGTGTCTATTATTGTAATTTAGTTTTTTCACGTTCATGATAGTAAACTCAACAATTTACCTCAAATCAAACAAACAGGATACTCTTTAGTCTGGAACAAAAATTGGGAATGCCTTCAGCCGTGAAATCATTGTTAATGGCTTTGCCATTTACAATGAGGCCGACTTTGGAAATCCATTATTTTGCACGAAGTGTAAAATAATTAGTTTCAAAGCGCGCCCACAGCGTTCCAAGGCATTCCCAATTTTTGTGGAAGACGGCAATTTAAACGTATTCTTGCTATAACCACTTTTTCCAATAACTGATATACTTAAAACATTAGAAAGCGTTTGTAGGAGTGAATATTTATGACTAATCTCGAAGAAATGGGTCAAAAGGCCCAAGAAGCTGCCTTTGAATTAGGACAACTAGGTTCCAAGGAAAAGAATTCAGCCCTTTTAACTATGGCTGACAGTTTGGTATTAAATACTAAGGAAATCGTTGCTGCTAACAAAGAAGACTACGACAAAGCTAAGGAAAATGGTACTAAGAAAGCTATGTTGGATCGTCTTTTGTTAACACCTGATCGTATCAACGATATGGCCAATGGCTTACGACAAGTCGTTGAACTACCTGATCCGATTGGTAAAGTTGATCGTGGATGGCAAACAACTAGTGGCTTGGATATCACTCAAGAACGTGTTCCTTTAGGCGTTATTGGTATGATTTATGAAGCTCGCCCTAATGTTACTGTTGATGCGGCCGGCTTGTGTTTCAAAGCTGGAAATGCCGTTATTTTACGTGGTGGAAAAGAAGCCATCAACTCTAATATTGCTCTATCCGAGACTTTACGCCATGCCCTTCAAAAGGTTGGTATCAATCAAAATGCTGTCCAATTGATCGACGATGTCAGTCATGAAACAGCCCAAAAGATGATGGAGCTCAACCAATACATTGATGTTTTGATTCCTCGTGGTAGTGGCAAATTCATCAAAATGGTCGTTGATAAAGCTAAGGTTCCTATCATTGAAACTGGTGCCGGCAATTGCCATATTTACGTTGATAAGGATGCCGATCTGGACAAAGCCTTGAAGATAATCATCAACGCTAAAGTTCAACGCCCTTCCGTCTGCAATGCCGCTGAAAAAGTAATTTTACATCGTGACATCGCTAACCAATTTTTACCTGATCTCTATGACGCTTTACGTGCAAATAGTGTTGAAGTCCGTGGTGATACTTTATCGAAAGCCATTGTTCCGGATATCGTTCCCGCAACCGAAGAGGACTGGGGCACGGAATATGATGACTATATCATCGCTGTTAAGATTGTTGACTCGATCGATGACGCTATCAAGCACATCAATAAATACAACACTAAACACAGTGAATCTATCATCACTGAGAACTACAGCAGCAGTCGCAAATTCATGAAACAAATCGATGCCGCCGTAGTTTATACCAACGCTTCAACCCGCTTCACTGATGGCCAGCAATTTGGATTTGGTGCCGAGATCGGTATCAGTACTCAAAAGCTTCACGCCAGAGGTCCCATGGGTGCCAACGAATTAACTACAACAAAGTATTTGGTGCAAGGCGATGGACAAATCAGACAATAGGATCCAACCAATTGAACAAATCACGCAAGCTCATTGGCAGTTACTTCTAGATGCCGATCCATCCAAAAAAATTATCAATAGCTATCTTGCAAGATCCTTTAAATTTGAATTAGTCTGTGGAAAAGATTTATTAGGTGTTATTTTACTGTTAGCTACTCACCCACGAACAGTGGAAATTGTGAATATTGCTGTGGATGAAAAGTATCGTAATCACGGATTAGGTGAAGACTTGATCAACTTTGCCTGCGATTGGGCTAAAAAGCACGATTACAAAACAATTGAAATTGGTACTGGTAGCACTAGTTTTGCACAACTCTACCTATACCAAAAATGCGGCTTTCGAGTTGTTAACATAGATTCCAATTTCTTTGTTGATAACTATTCAAAGCCAATTATCGAAAATAAATTAGTTTTAAAAGATATGATTAGACTAAAAAAGAAACTTCCCTAGGGAAGTTTCTTTTTTAGTTCTTTTTAGATAGAGCAACTGAATGCTTAATAAATTTATAGATATGCAAGTCTTTGGCAATCAATAGTACATCCCCCACCATCACAGCTACAACAATGATAGATAAGAAGATAATTTGTCCAAATGATGATGCATCTAATTGAAAGCCTTGAAATCTCAAATCAGTCAATACTTCATAGACAATATAACCGATAATCAAAAATTCAATAAATTCAAAGAGTCCTTGAAACCGGGCTCCGAAACGCTGATCTAGTTTTCTATCCAATGTACTTAGTTTTTCATCAGAAAAGAAAGATAATTCTATTATCGTGTTCCTCATGTTTAAAATTATTTCCAAAAGTAATAGTAAGAGCCAAAACAAGAAAATCGACATGAATCCTATAAAATAGTCACTAGATAACATTATTTTTCCTTTCATATATCTAACTCAATTTTAAATACTTCTGTCGAATTTCTCAAGTTACTTTAACTTTTGTAACCGTAAACATGTCGATTTTTTAATAGCCAAGCGAGTAATTAACTACATTCTCAACTACTTCACCGTTTTCCACATATGACTTAAGATTACGTTTAAAAATATCAAAGGCACGTTCTTCATAGTGAACGCTCATCCCAGCGTCATGTGGTGTGATAATAACGTTCTTCATATCCCAAAGTGGGCTGCTGCTTGGCAATGGTTCTGGAGTTGTTACATCCAAAGCAGCACCAGCAATTCTTCCGTCTTTCAATACTTCAACCAAGTCATCCATGTTAGTTGTCTTACCACGACCGATATTGATGTAGTAAGCTTTCTTAGACATGGCACCGAATAAATCGTTATTGAAAATCCCAAGTGTAGCCTCTGTATCAGGCAAAGCGTTGATCACAAAATCAGCCTCACCAATTTTGTCAGCGATATCTGGCATAGCAACCATTTCATCGATATATTCATTTGGTTTTTCTCTGTGACGAACACCAACCGTCTTCATACCTAAAGCCTTGGCATATTTAGCAATCAAGGTTCCGATATGACCAACACCTACGATCATAACTGTCTTATTGTAGACTTCGTTATAGCCACTATCATGTTTCCATTCTTTAGCATCTTGATGTCTGGCGGTCAAATTCATTCTGCGGACAAACATTAACATATAAGCCAAAGTTTGTTCCGCAATATTAATTGCATTAGCACCCGAGCCATTAGTTAAAATAACACCTTTATTATCTAATTCAGGCAATGGCAGTGCATCAACACCTGCACGTACAACTTGGATCCAGTTCAATGTGTCGCTTTTAATTACAGCGTCTTTTAAAGTATTGGACCAGTCATAAAGTACTTCGACACCATCTAGATCCTCTGGTGTGACCTGTTTAGGAGAGACAACTTGTAAATCAATGTTAGAAATTGATTCAATCTTCTCTCGTTGTTTTTTGGTTAAATTAACTAAACTTAGAACTTTCATCTTTCTACCTCATTTTTAAATTTTGGTTATGTCATAACTATATAGCAAAAACTGCTCAATTTTTAATTGTTTGGCAAAAAATATTCGGAATGTATGATACAATATTACACGTTGCTCATTATTTGATTTATTTTACTATTTATGTTAGTGATAATTGCCCCTTATTGGTGGGACAATTTTTTTATGTTAATTTGCACTCACAAAAGACAAATTATGACGAATTACATATGATTGACCCATTTTTGAGTGAATTTTAATATTCGTGTTTTACTAACTATAACGTAAATCTAATGGGAAAATTTAAATTACATTTAGGGGTAGTATTTATTATGCACTATACGTTGTTAGTACGTTGCGTCGCTGAATTTATCGGAACAGCCATCATGGTTGCCCTTGGTAATGGTTCTGTTGCCAACGTTGAATTAAAAGGAACAAAAGGTTTCCACGGTGGGTGGATCTTGATTGGATTTGGTTATGGTATCGGTGTTATGATTCCAGCCATGATGTTTGGTCCCATTTCCGGTGGTCAAATTAATCCAGCTATGACTTTAGCTTTAGCCTTCAATGGAGAATTCCCATGGGCTGAAGTTGGTCCATATATCATTTCTCAATTCTTAGGTGCCATCTTCGGTCAATTGATGATCGTCGCCGCCTACAAGCCTTATTACAATAAAACAGAAAATGTTGAAAGTATCTTAGGTACCTTCTCAACTATTGATGCTGAAAACAGTCGTATCAACGGATTTATTAACGAATTTATTGGAACATTTATTTTAGTTTTCGGTGCCGTTGCTTTGACATCAGATCATATCGATCCACGTGCCGACTTTATCGGATTAGGATTCTTAGTTATGTGTTTAGTTGTTTCATTCGGTGGCCCAACAGGTCCAGCCTTGAATCCAGCTCGTGACTTAGGTCCACGTCTATTGCACGCATTATTACCTTTAAATCCAAAAGGTTCTTCACAATGGAAATACAGTTGGGTACCAGTACTTGCACCAATCTTAGGTGCCATCTGTGCCGTTAAATTATATGGTGCATTCTTCTAAAGAGAAAGAGTAATACACTATAAAACATAGATATTTCAAAAAGGACGCTCATGCCAATACAGGTATGAACGTCTTTTTAGTTTGAATTTTTTTTCGAAATGAAATGTATTGGATTAAACAATGCTTATTCAAAAAAGAACTCTAACTTCACATTGAAGTTAGAGTTCTTTTACTATTTATAAGACAAACCACGTTTAAATCTCTTCCAGAAACTAGAATCATCTGTTTGTAACATCAAGCCTTGATAAATCTTTCCAATATACATAGCCAGTAAA
>DXCM01000084.1 GCA_019116025.1 Candidatus Companilactobacillus pullicola
CCTTATGTGCCTCGTTAACAAAGACCATCATTTGAGAAATGGCTGTATTGAAGCGTAAAGCATTGTAATCTTCTGTAACTTTCTTAACTGTTTCATTGTAAACTTTATCAAGTTTACCGTCATTTTCATCAGTTAGGAAATCATCACGCAATGTACTGTAATCATCATCATTGATGAAGAGATTCCAAACACGATCCAAGAACTTGGCTGATCCTGATAGTCCATTTTCAGACCATGCAATTGATGCATCCAAAGGACCCATGAACATTTCATAAGTTCTCAAAGTATCAGCACCATATTGTTCAACGACATCATCTGGATTAACTACGTTACCCTTTGATTTAGACATCTTTTCGTGACCCTTACCTAAGATCATCCCTTGGTTATATAGCTTTTGGAATGGCTCTTTAGTTGGGACAACACCCAAGTCATACAATACCTTATGCCAGAATCTTGCATACAATAGATGTAGAACCGCATGCTCAGCACCACCGATGTATAGATCAACTGGTAACCATTGTTTCAATAGATCGTAATCAGCTAGTTGCTTGTCATTATGTGGATCAATGTATCTCAAGTAGTACCATGAAGAACCAGCCCACTGTGGCATTGTGTTAGTTTCACGACGACCTTTACGACCATTCTTATCAACTACATTTACCCAATCAGTTAAGTTAGCTAGTGGACTTTCACCAGTACCTGATGGCTTAATATCATCATCTTCTGGCAATACAAGTGGAAGTTCATCTTCAGGAACAAGTGAAGTTGTACCATCTTCCCAATGAATAACAGGAATTGGTTCACCCCAATATCTTTGACGAGAGAAGACCCAATCACGTAGACGATAATTGACTTTCTTTTCACCAATACCCTTATCTTCTAGATATTCAACCATACGATTGATGGCATCTTCTTTGTTCAAACCATCTAAGAAGTCAGAGTTGATGTGCTTACCGTCGCCAGTAATTGCTCCATCTTCAAGATTACCTTCAATAACTTGTTTCATTGGTAGATTAAATTTCTTAGAGAAAGCATAATCACGGTCGTCATGAGCTGGAACAGCCATAACAGCACCGGTACCATATGTAACAAGAACATAGTCAGAAATCCAAACCGGAATCTTATCACCATTAACAGGGTTAATAGCATAGGCACCAGTGAAGACACCTGTCTTTTCATCATTCAAATCAGTTCTATCTAGATCTGACTTGTGGGAAACTTCTTCCTTATATGCATCAACAGCTGTTTTTTGTTCCGGTGTAGTAATTTTATCAACAAGTTCATGTTCTGGTGCAAGAACCATATATTGAACACCAAAAGCAGTATCTGGTCTTGTAGTAAAGATATTGACCTTTTCATCATGATCAACTAGTGGGAAAGTAATTTGTGCTCCAACTGAACGACCGATCCAGTTTCTTTGCATTTCCTTAATACTTTCAGGCCAGTCGATATCATCCAAGTCATCGATCAATCTGTCAGCGTAGGCCGTAATTTTTAGCATCCATTGGCGCATTGGTTTTCTGATAACTGGGAAACCACCACGTTCTGTCTTACCGTCAATGATTTCCTCATTGGCAACAACAGTTCCTAGATCTGGTGACCAATTAACGGGAACTTCTGCTTCATAAGCTAAACCTTTTTTGTACATTTGTTCAAAGATCCATTGTGTCCACTTATAGAACTTAGGATCAGTTGTTTGAACTTCACGGTCCCAATCATATGAGAAACCTAATGAATTAATTTGACGCTTGAAATTTTGAATATTTTTTTCTGTAAAATCAGCTGGAGTATGACCTGTATTCAAAGCATATTGTTCAGCTGGTAGTCCAAAAGCATCAAAGCCCATTGGATGCAAAACATTGTAGCCTTGAGCACGTTTCATTCTAGCAACAATATCTGTTGCTGTATATCCTTCTGGATGTCCTACGTGAAGACCTTGTCCTGATGGGTATGGGAACATATCCAAAGCATAAAAGTTCTTCTTGTTGGGATCATTGGTCGTCTTGAAAGTGTCATGTTCCTTCCAATACTGTTGCCATTTCTTTTCAACGGTGTTGTGATTGTACATATTTTTCCTCCTATACAAAAAAAGTCCTATGATTAAATATTTAATCATAGGACGAGTTATCGCGTTACCACCTAAGTTCCGCACTAAATAAGTACGACTCTCAAAATCCTTAACGAGGATCAAACGCAGTCACTTACTTAGTTTCGGCAACTATGATTAGTGGACGAGTTCGAAAATAAAAATCTACGCATTCACATCACCATGCGCTTTCTGAATAGTATTTTTATAATCTACTACTTCCGTTGCTTTATATCTTATACCAATAATGTTTGTCCGACAACTAATAAATCTGAATTAAGATTATTTAATTTCTTAATATTATCAATTGTTGTGCCAGCTTGTGAAGCAATAGAGTCGATTGTGTCGCCACTTTGAACGGTAACTGACTTCTTAGTTTCATCAGTTGAATCATTATTAGAATTATTGTTGCTATAATCATTTTGAACATTAATTGCATTCGAATCTGAGTCAGAATCGTTAGATGGAACGTACTTCTTTACTCCACTACGTTCATCTTGAACAACCACTGGAGCTTGCTTGCTACCATAGACATCCCCAACATTACCAACATCACTATCTTTATCAGTTTTATTAGCGGTATTAACCATCGTTGCACCGTTAGTTGTATTAGTCGTTGATGTTGCGGTTGTAGCAGCTTTGCTGACAGTTAAAGTCTTGCCTGGATAAATATAATTATCAGTCTTAAGGTCATTCATATTCATCAAATCTTCAGCTGAAATATTAAATTTATCAGCGATTGATTGTAAAGTATCACCTTCAGCAACTGTGTAAGTCTTATTAGATGCATCATCGAATTGCGTTAGATTGTACTTTTCAATCATGCTATTCAACTTATCAGCGTATGTCGTATCGGTAGCATAACGGCCAGTCAAAAACTTTGTGGCATCTTTATAAGAATCCGTATTACTCTTCCAAGCACCGGCATACAATTGTGAATTACCTGTTGTCCCACCTCTTAAAAGTGAAACATAGTCTTCTAGTGATTCCTTATATGAAGGATACTTTCTAAAGTTAGAACTGATTGAATAAAGATTTCCTGTCCCATCATCTTCTTGTGTACCCATATTAACTGATGCACCGTCATATTCACCCTTGATACCAAATAGATTGTAGTTAGGAGCACTAGCCAAGCCACTAGTTCCCCAGCCACTTTCAATCATAGCTTGAGCAATCATAACTGATGCATAAAGGTCGTTGTTTGAGGCAAGCTTTCGAGCAGAGTTACCAATGTAATCGATAAATTGTTGATCTCCTACACCTTTTGAACTTACTGGAGTAGTTGTAACTGCTGAGTTTTGAGATAACAAATTATTTACAGATAAAGCTTCAGCTTTAACAGGCGTTGGAGTGGAGATATTGGCAACTTCAGCTACTGCAGCACCAACAAACATACTAGAACCTAATATGGTCATATTCTTACGCAAGTTTGCATTCTTGCTTCTTTTATTATTTAATCTAGTCAATCGACTATCTTCGATTTTTCTTTCACGACGTGTAATAACCATAAGTATTTTGCTCTCCCTCAAAGTCTTTATACTTTATTATATTTCTTAACAAAATCTTAAACAATAGAGAGACTAAAAATTATGAAAATATCTAAAAAATTATCCCTTTTATTAATCATTTTAGTAATATTTTTTACTTTCTGGAGTATAAATGTGGCTCAAAAAAGTTCAATCATTACTAATTTCGATGCAAGTTTTATACAACAAATTTACCATCATAATCAATTTTCACTTAGCATCTTCAGACCAATCACTAACCTTGGCGACACATTTCCCACAATAGCAATTGCAGCGATATTTTTTATCCTATTAGTAGTTAAAAAATATTATTACGCAGCTATCTATTTAGTCTTGAATAAAGTCGTCGTTGCCCTATTCAACAGTCTAATAAAAAACATAATAGAACGACCTAGACCAAGTCATTACCATTATGTTTATGCTGGTGGTTATAGTTTTCCAAGTGGTCATTCAGCAAGCTCATTTGCATTATATATATCACTTCTAATTATTAGTCTTTATATTTTCAAGCAACTAAAGATCAAAGCAATCATCAGTATAATGACAATTATTATGGTACTACTCGTTGGTTACAGCCGGATTTTTTTAGGGGTTCACTATCCCAGCGATGTGCTAGGTGGTTACACCCTTGCAGCTATAATCATAACTTTTAATACTCTATTATTTAGAACCAAGGATCTTTCGATTCTTCAGCTCAAAGGCATTAAGAATTAAACCCAACACTAATAGTACAAGAGATGCGACATAAATATTGTGCAATCCTGAAAAAAGAATTTGTCTCATTTTGGGCAAAAGCTGATGTGGCAAGGAACTTGCAGTTTGTGGATCAATCAATTTATTCATCATGTCGACCGAAATGTTCTTGTTTTCCGCTGCTCCTCGTGCCAAAGCTGAATTTAAAATAATTCCGTAAACAGAGACCATCATTGATTGACCAATAGTTCTCAACAGTGTATTGAAACTAGTTGCTACCCCAACATTTTCAGGATCAACAACAGTTTGAGCCGTGACAGTTGTTGTTGTGATTGTTAAACCAAAGCCAAGTCCAGCCACTGCAGCTAAGCCACAGAAGTAAATAAATGGCGTCGTAGGCCCAGCCATTAACAACAATCCATTAGCAACAGCTAAAAAGAAAAGACTTATGTAAATGACACGATTGGGTGCCATTTTTTTTATTAAAGTTCCAGCCCAGAATGATCCAAAAATCCATACCAGTGAACTAGGCGTAACAGCAAATCCACCCATTGATGGGCTCAAGCCTAGGATTCCTTGCATCCAAGTTGGAATATAAGCTTCAAAACCAATTAGGAAACCACTAACGATTAAGGCTAACAAGTTTTGAATAACAAAAGTTTTATTTTTAAACAATTCCAAAGGCAGAATTGGATCCGCCACATGCTTTTCAACATGAATAAATAAGAAAATAGAAACGATGGAAACGACTGTCAAGCCAATTGGTAAAAGAACATTACTACTACCTATATTTTGTAGTGCCAACATTAAAGGCAATAAGATCATAATTAATAAAATAGTTCCCGCGTAATCAATTCTTAATTTCTCATGTTCACGTTTTTCTTCTTTAAAGAATAACCAGATCAAACTCATTGTCAGTAAACCAACCGGCAAATTAATTAAAAAGACCCAGTGCCAGCTTAATTTTTCAACAATAAAGCCACCTAATAATGGTGCAATAATAGCGGCAATTCCCCAGGCTGATCCGTTAAATCCTAAAATTTTGGCACGTTTTTCCAAAGGATAAATATCAGCAATAATCGTAAATGTTAATGGTTGAATGGCACCTGAACCAATACCCTGAACCACACGTGCAAGAATTAATGTCAACATTGAATTAGACATTGCACAAAGTGTAGATCCAATAACGAATAATACTAAACCAATCATCAATACTGGTTTTCGACCTATGATATCGGATAATTTTCCATAAATTGGTGTTGCTACGGCTGTCATCAATAAATATATTGAGAAAACCCAGTTCATCAAACTTACCCCATGCAAACTCCCAATAATGGTTGGCATAGCTGTCGAAACGATCGTACCCTCTATCGCTGTCATAAATGTGGCAATAAACACGGCAATCGTGACAATTACAACATTTGATTGATTCTTTTGTGTCATTAAATAACTCCTCCCATAAAAAAAGAGACCTTCCCTAAAGTTTAAACTTTAAAGAACGCCTCTGTAATCACCGATTAAATTTTCAAGAAACTCTTAATATCTTCAACTTTATCAAGTTTTTCCCATGGCAAATCGATATCTGTACGTCCGAAGTGACCGTATGCGGCCGTCTTCTTATAGATTGGTCTTTGTAGATCAAGCATCTTAATGATACCTAGTGGACGTAGGTCAAAGAACTTATTGATAACTTCTTCAATTTGTTCTTCTGAAAAGTCACTAGTACCGAATGTATCAACGTGAATTGAAACAGGTCTGGCAACACCAATAGCATATGCAATTTGAATTTCAACCTTTTCAGCAACGCCTGCTGCAACAAGATTCTTTGCGATATATCTTGCAGCATAACTTGCTGAACGGTCAACCTTAGTAGCATCTTTACCAGAGAAAGCACCACCACCGTGACGAGCAAAGCCACCGTAAGTATCGACGATAACTTTACGTCCTGTAAGTCCGGAGTCTCCTTCTGGTCCACCGATAACGAAACGACCGGTAGGATTGATCAAGATCTTAGTCTTATCATCAATCATGTTACTTGGAACAACTTCATCAATGACATACTTTTTGATGTCTTTTTTGACTTGATCCAAACTAGCTTCAGCTTTATGTTGCGTACTGATAACAATTGTATCAACACGAACTGGATGATCGTTACCATCATATTCAATTGTTACTTGTGATTTAGCATCTGGCATCAAGTAATCAATTGTACCGTTCTTTCTTACTTCAGCAGTCTTTCTCATTAACTTGTGAGCAAGAGAAATTGGTAATGGCATGAACTCTTTTGTCTCATCTGTGGCAAATCCAAAGACGAAACCTTGATCACCAGCACCAATTTGATCCAATGGATCAGCATCTTGGTGGTTATCACGACGTTCAAGAGCGTCATCAACACCTTGTGCAATATCAGGAGATTGTTCATCTAGTGCTACCAATACGGCGCAACTATTACCATCAAATCCTGGGTTAGAACCATCATAACCGATATCGGTAATGGTCTTACGAACAACACTTTGAATATCAACATATGCGGAAGTTGAAATTTCACCAACAACTAGGACTAAACCTGTTGTAACAGTTGTTTCGCATGCAACACGTGCATCTTTATCCTTTGCTAAAATAGCATCAAGAATTGCATCACTTATTTGATCAGCAACTTTATCTGGATGTCCTTCTGAAACTGATTCAGAAGTAAATAAATAATTTTTTGACATAATTTTTTCCACCTTTTCGGTTACAGGGCCTCTCCTCGCAAAAAAAGGATCCCATCAGGAACCTCTTAATAGGTTAACACAAACTTTAATGTTTTTCATAAAAAATCAGCGATTGACGTCAAAGTTTTCTTACATTAATATGGCTTTATAAGTATAAGGAGCTTCACATGAACAATTTAAAATCTAAAAAACTATTAGCATCCCTTATTGAATTTATTAGCTATCATATTTTTCCGTTTATTTTTATTTTTGTACACAATTTGAACAATTATACTATCCACGGTTTTCTAATTATTATGATTGCGATGGTGGCTCTCTATAAGGAATATATTATCACTTTAAACCCTAATAAATATTTTCATTTGTTATATAGTGCAATTTATTTATTGTTAGCGATACTATCGATTCATTCACTCAATAAATTCGTTATTATTTTGGTTTTCGTGCAATTAATCTTCCTATATATGTTGAAATATTTGCCCGATTCTTATAAAAATATAGCTTCACTGATTGAGGATTTTATCGTACCTAGTTTTATGTCTATCGCTCTAGCCTTTACATATATGCATTTTATTTCAATTAACTTTGTTGTTCCTCTTCTATTAATCAATTTAGCTTGTGTTATGATCGATTACTTCGAAGGTACTAGATACGACTATTTACAACTAATCGTTCTTTCAATATTATCATTCATGCTCTTCATACTTAATTACATCAATATTTGGACGGCAGCCATTATTATTATCTTTGTTGTTGTTATGTCTCTTCTTAAGAAGTATCAAAAATTTTCTCAACCTAACTTGTTCTATCGTGTCATCGGTAATATTATTCTTATCATTTAGAATTTCATTCATTTGGAATTCTTTTTTAATACAAAAAAACATCTAACTTTCGTTAGATGTTTAAAGGTTTTTGGTATGGAGGATACAGGGATCGAACCTGTGACCTCCTGCTTGTAAGGCAGATGCTCTCCCAGCTGAGCTAATCCTCCAAAATGACCCGTACGAGATTTGAACTCATGTTACCGCCGTGAAAGGGCGGTGTCTTAACCACTTGACCAACGGGTCATAAATATTTATTTATGTATTGCTCTCTCAAGCACAAGAAATATAATACAATAATAATAAAGACGTTGCAAGAGGTTTTTTTAACTTTTTTTGAAAAATGGGAGGAATTTACATTTTGGATATACAAAAGTACTTTGAAAACGCGGAAACAATGGACTTAGCACAGGATATGCTCGGTCATACTTTTACATATAAATCTGATCAAGGGACATTTTCTGGACTAATCGTAGAAACTGAAGCTTATCTTGGACCAATCGATATGGCTGCCCACAGTTACAATGGACGTCATACTAAGGCAAATGATCCACTATATCAAGCCGGCGGTACTATTTATATTTACTCGATTCACAGCTGGTTAGATATGGATATCAGTATTCAAAAAGCCGGGACCCCAAACGGTATTCTGATTAGAGGTTTACAACCAATTGAGGGAATTGATTTAATGGAAAAAAATCGTAGTAAAACTGGTTTTGATGTTACTAATGGCCCCGCTAAGTGGATGGCTGCTTTTGGTATCACCGATAAATCATTGTCTGGGACTGTTCTAAATGAACATAACTTTATTTTCTCCGAAAAAAAAGTCCAGACTCCTCAAGAAATTCTAGCCACACCTCGAATTGGCGTGAAGAATAAAGAGCCTTGGACTTCAAAAAATATGCGTTTTATTGTTAAAGGTAATCCTTACGTTTCAAAATTACCTAAGAAAGAAATGAATCTGGATACTTATGGTTGGTTATAATTTATCGCTTCTTGCTCTTAAAGCATAAAGGATAGCTACTGTATCAACCACTTCTTGGAGCATTGCACCGATGATAGTTGGAATTAATCCAAATCCAGCTATGATCATCAAACCAATACAGATGAAAATCCCAATCAACACAGCTTCTTTGGCCACTTTCATCGTATCGTGTGCAATTTTAACGGCCGTGGTTACTTTACTCAAATCATCCTGCAAAATAACTGCGTCGGCTGATTCACTAGCAGCATTAGCACCTTTATAACCCATTGCTATACCAACATCTGCTAAAGCTAAGGCGGGAGCATCATTAACTCCATCCCCTACCATTACAGTTGGATGGTACTCTTGACCTAATCCTTTAATAATTTCAACTTTATCAGATGGTAAACTTGATGGAAATGCCTTTGTAATACCTACTTCGGAAGCAACTAATTCGGTTGCTTCTTTTTTATCGCCAGAAATCATTAAAATATTACTAATACCGAAATTCTTTAAATTTTGAATCGTTGATTTAGCTTCTGGTCTTATCTGATCTAACAAACTATAAACTCCCGCATAGGCGCCATCAATTGAAACATAAACTCCAGATCCAGTCACCGAATCAACTTCTTCATCTGTTACGAATTCGGCTTGACCAACTCTGACTTCCGTTCCATCAATTTTTCCAACAATTCCTTCTGCAGTGGTTTCCTTTAAGTCATCCACTGGCAATAACTCTAAATTGTGTTTCAGAGTAAAATCAACAATCGCTTTAGCCATGACATGACTTGAGTTCTGCTCTACAGACGCTGCGTAAACCATTACTTGTTCCTTGCTGAAACCATTAACAGACTTAAAACCATCCACAATCAATCTGCCTTCAGTAATAGTCCCTGTTTTATCGAAGGCCACTGTCTTCGCAGAGTTCAATTTTTCCAAAGCCGTTCCTGACTTAACAATGATTCCATTCCTACTTGTCCGACTCATACCTGAAACAAAAGCAATCGGTGCAGCCAAGATCAAAGGACAAGGTGAAGCCACAACTAAAACTTGAGCAATTCTAATTGGATCTTTAGAAATATACCAAGCAATACCAGCAATAACATAAGCAATTAGTGTAAATGGTACGGCATAACGGTCAGCCAATCTAACAAAATGTGCTGGATGAGTTTCGGATTCTCTAACTAACTTAACAATTGCTTGATACTCTGAATCAGCCGCAACCTTTTCAGCTCTGATTTTAAAAGGTTTCTCACCATTTATAGAACCAGACATAACATGTGAATCTTTACCTACTGCTACCGGAACTGACTCACCCGTTAGAGATGATTCATCGATTTCAGAAGTTCCGTCAAAGACTACTCCATCAACTGGCACTTGTTCTTTAGGACGAATCAATAACTCGTCGCCAACCTTGACATCATCGATATCAACATCCTTGATTTTCTGATCAATAATGAGATGTGCCTGCGAAGGAGTATTATCTAAGAGTGATTTCAATTCACTTTTGGCCTTATTAGCTGCATACTCCTCTAGGGAATCTCCACCTGTCAGCATCAATAAAACAATCCAACCGGCCCAATATTGCCCCAATACGATTGTCGCTACAATCGCTGTAATAGCCAGTAAATCTACACCGAAATTACCAGATTTAAGGACTTTGATCATATCGACAAACATAATTAAAGCTAATAATAATCCCAGAATACTAATTATTAATTGAGCATAACTAGGTAAATGGAAAATAAACTCCAATACTGCTGCAATAACACCAATCGTTAGCGTCGCATACAATTTAATCTTATCGGAATTCATAAAATCACGTCCTCCCTTGTAATACTTTTCATTAGTATAATTATACAATTTTACCAACTATAAAAATAGTATTTAGAGACATAATTTGGAATGATTCTCATTTAGACTCATTTATCAATTTATAATTGAAAAACATTTGATCAATAACGGCGTTATGCCAGCAAAAAAAGCCTATCTGTGTTAGATAGACTTTTATTAAAACTATTCTTTTTCACGTGCAAAGTAAAATGTTGTTGCGGCATAAATGAAAACAATTGCCGTTATGAAGATGTGAACTCCATATAAAACTGAATTAGTAGGACCATCAGCAACATGATCATTGAAAAATCCTAAAGCATTTATCTTGGTAAAGTAGCTAATGAAATAGATTGTTGTCATATAAACTAATTGTTGCGAAACGTTACCCACACAAGAAAGTTGATATTTAATTAAAAAGGCTCTTTCAGAATCTAGATCAGGATGATTATAAAGAGCATCATTTAGAATTCGATTGTCGGTCCCTACAAAGATTGCACAGAGGAATAAACCAACGAAGTAAGTAAAGTTGAATAATGATAGTACTAAACCTATTAATAGCAATGGATATCTGAAAGACTGATACTTCTTTAAAATAACTGGTCCCAGTTCGAATCCAATTAGATAAATCGCATAGATCAGCATCAAAGAATTAAAACCAAAACGAACTGTACTGTCGAATACAGCATAAAGCATAACGTAATTCATGATTACCCCACGGTTTATAGCTACCAAACTCACTGGGAAAATCTTTTTATGAATATCTATTTGGTAATATGCTAGGAATAGAAATAACATGATTGCTGCGACACTGATGATTAAATCAAATGTCTGAGATACAGCTTTCAATCTAGTGTAACGAATGATGAAGACTAGCATAACTAAACTGGCTAATACAATCAAACTAAATAGTGAATTGACACGAAATTTTTGCTTTGTCTCGATTCCTTGGTAAAAAGTAAGTCGATGTGTAATATTCATCCCACCAACCATGGCTGCAAAGAACAAGAATGCCAATAATACAAAAGATAAACTCAACATTTTAGTATGTGTTGCAATCAGTTGAACTGCAATTAATAAAATTAATGTTAAAACTACGGACAAAGTATGCATTCGATTGAATTTGAATTCTTTATCCATCTTCCCGCGTGATCTAACCGTTAAGTAATAAGGCCAAATCCAACTTGATGCTAGACCTAATAATATACCACCGATTACTCCAAAAAACGGATTGCCCGCACCTAAAATACATAACGAACCTATGACGCCAAAAAGACTGGACATAGCAAGCATTGTTGAAGCTGGCAGCGTAATAAATGTCGTCAACAACATCCCTAAAGCTCTAAATGTATATAGCATCAAAAACGGTAAAGCATATACAAAGATATTCTTATTTTGATTATATAAGGTTAAACAAAAAAAATACGGTATCGCAACTCCGGCGTTAGCTAATAAATCTAAAACACCTTCGTTAAAAACGTTTGTTATTCGTTTCATTATTTTCTCACCCTGATATTAATTGTCTTTGAATATTCTAACAGAAATATGCAAAAAAAAATGGAACACAGCACAAAATCTGCATCCCATTTCAATTAAATTAATTATGAACCAAATTGTCGGCAACTAAACGTTCAGCAATCTGCACTGTATTCCAAGCTGCTCCCTTCAAAAGGTTATCGGAAACAACCCACATGTTAAATGCTCCTTCGTTCTCTAAATCAGGACGAATACGACCAACAAAAGTATCACGCTTACCCACTGCATTTATTGGTTGTGGATAAATTTGATGTTTAGGATCATCCTCTAAAACAGCTCCTGGTGCCTGTTTGATCAATTCTTGAATCTTTTCTACTGTTGCAGATTTGTCTTCAACTTCAATATAAATTGACTCACCATGACTGATAGGAACGGGAACTCTGACACAAGTAGCAGTAACTTTAATTTCAGGAGAATTCATATCTCCAAGCATGATTTTTTTAGTCTCATGAATCATTTTCCACTCTTCGTGAGAATATAAATTATCCTCCAAAACATCAATCTGAGGTAAAAGATTAAAAGCTAATGGATAGTGTTTTTCATCACCTTTAGTAGGAAAAATATCGGCTTGCATATCTTTACCGTTCAAATAATCTTGTGCCTCTGAATATAATTCATTCAACGCACTTTGACCGGCACCACTGGCCGCTTGATAAGTCGAAACAATAATTTGTTTCAAACCAAATGCTTTTCTGATTGGTTCTAATGCGACCATCATTTGAATAGTTGAACAGTTTGGATTAGCAATAATCCCGTGATGATTGTAGAGTGCTGCTTCATTAACTTCAGGTACGACTAAAGGAACATCCTCTTCCATTCGAAAAGCACTTGTATTATCTACACAAACAGCACCACGTTTAACAGCTTCCGGCAATAATTTTTTCGAAACTGCCCCACCGGCTGAAGCCAAAACAATATCGACACCCTCAAAAGATTCTGGTTTAGCTTCTTCAACAACCACATCTTGTCCCTTGAATTGTAATTTCTTGCCTGCAGAACGATATGATGCTAATAATTTTATCTTCTTAACCGGAATAGTCGATTGCTCCAATTGTTCTATTAAACGTGTTCCAACGGCGCCTGTGGCACCCAAAATTGCTACTGTATATCCATCACTCATAAATCTTCATCCCTTAAATCATTTTTTTAAATTCTCCGTAAAAATCTTTAATCGTTTCATTGCTTCTTTAATATCATCCATTGACGACGCATACGACATTCTAAAGTGTCCTTCGCCGCCTTCACCAAAAGCAGTTCCTGGTGTAACACCAACTTTTCCTTCTTCCGCCAATTTGTTAGCAAATTCGATTGCTGATAAATTAAATTCAGTTGGAATTTTTGAGAAAGTGTAAAAAGCACCCTCAGGTAGAATGGTTTCATAACCAAGTTCATTTAAGTGTTCAACAATATAATCACGACGTTTTTGATAAATCTCTCGCATAGGAATAGGATCATCAATTCCGTTGAGCAGAGCTTCTTTAGCCGCATATTGAGCAGGATTAGAAGGAGCCGTTACAACAAAGGCATGCATCTTGGCAGCATTGGTAATGAAATCCTTTGGTGCTGCAATGTACCCAATTCGATAGCCTGTCATTGCATGTGATTTTGACAAGCCATTGATTAAAATTGTTTTTCCAGGCATTAACTTAGCTAGAGAAATATGTTCTTGTCCATAAGTCAATTCAGCGTAGATTTCATCTGAAATAACATACATTTCCTTATCTTTAACCACGTCAATGATCTCTTGTAGATCATCTCTTGAATATACAAACCCAGTTGGATTACCAGGGAAATTTAATATCAAGGCTTTTACTTTATCAGCACCTTCTCTAGCAATTACCTCGCGTAACTTTTTACCAGTTAGACGAAAGTCATCATCAGTTGTATTTATTTGAACCGGAATACCACCTAGTATTTTTACAATTGGTATGTAAAGTGCAAATGTCGGTGTAGGAATCAATACCTTGTCACCTGGATTAATAATGGCCGCTAAAGAATCAAAAATAGCTTCAGTAGCACCAATAGTTACAATAATTTCCGTCTCTGGATCGTAATCGATATCGAAACGTTTACTTAAATATTTAGAAATAGCTTCTCTTAATTCGATGATCCCTTTTTGAGCTGAATAATGGGAATCATTATCTTTAATACTTTCAATGGCGGCCGTTTTAACATGCTCGGGAACATTAAAATCAGGTTCACCCAGTGTTAATTTGATCAAACCTGGAATTTTAGCAAATTTTTCAGCGAAAATTCTAATTTGGGAAATCCCCATTGGTTCAACTGTCTCATTGACAACATTTTTTACTGTTGAATCTAGTTCTGGCATTCTATGACACTCCTTAAATTATAATAATTTAATTCTATAACAAAACCCGTTCATTTAATTAACTATTTTGTAATAATCTTAAATTATTTGTTCAAGACCGATAACCAAATGATTGCTTTCCATCACCTCATGAATTGCCAACTTAACGCCAGTCATAAATGATTCACGATCAGTAGTACTTTGAGAGATAGTTAATGTCTCACCCGTTCCACCAAAGATTACTTCCTCATCTGCAACAAAGCCTGGCAATCTAAGAGCGTGTATCTTAACACCATGATAATCGCCACCACGAGTATTGAGTGGATCATTACTATTATGTTGCTTCTGATCATGGCCTCTAGCCTCATAAATCAACCTAGCGGTATTTAAAGCTGTTCCCGATGGTGCATCGATCTTATCTTCATGATGCTTCTCAACAATCTCTGCTTCAGCAAAGTATTTTGCAGCTACTTGAGCAAATTTCATCATCAAAACAGCCGATAAACCAAAATTAGAAGCAATGATTCCACCTAAATTTTTACTATCGGCCAAACGTTTTAATTCACCAGTCTGCGCCTCACTCATACCGCTAGTCCCAATAACTGGACGAATACCTTTTTCGATAGCAAATTTAGTATTTTCGAAAACTGCACTAGGAATTGAAAAGTCAATCCAAATATCAGCGTCAATATCAACATCAGCAAAATCATTATAAACATTCACATTATCGGCTAAACCATAAGTTTGTGGATCTAGGTCCGTTATAACGGCGTTAAAGACCGCTACTAATTGCATATCTTCACTTTGGTTAACCATCTTAACGGCTTTCTGACCCATCGAGCCATTAAAGCCTGAAACGATAACTCTTATCATAAAAAGACTCCTAAAGATTCAATTTTTCAAATAAAATACTTTTCTCAGCATCATTTAGTGACACAATCGGCAATCGACAGCCACCAACTTGATAGCCTAATTTATTGAGAGCAGCCTTAACCGGTGATGGTGAAGGATACATGAATAACGCATCCATTTTCGGTGTCAATTGACGTTGAATTTTTCCAGCCAAATGATAATCACCTGAATCTAAAGCTTGATACATCTTAGTCATTTCATCGCCATAAATATGTGAAGCCACAGAAATAACACCATTAGCCCCAACAACTTTAGCAAACAAAGCTTGAGCATCTTCACCACTATAAACGTTGAAATCGTCAGCCGTATGCTCAACAATGTATTCCAAATCTTCCATTGTATTACATTGTTTAACACCCTTAATTTTCTGGTTCTTTGAAAGCTCGACTACCGTTTCTTTCTCCATCAATACGCCAGTTCGTCCGGGAATGTTATAAATCATAATTGGTAACGGAGAATTTTTAGCAACAGCCTCAAAATGTGCGACCATTCCTCTTTGATTAGGCTTGTTATAGTAAGGAACTACGACCAAGGCCATGTCGATCCCTTGTATCTGTGCGACTTTATTAATAAAGTCAATTGTCTGAGCGGTGTTATTACTACCGACGCCCGCAATGATTGGTACTCGTCTATCAACAATTTCTGTAAAACGGCGATACAATTCTAATTTTTCTGCTTCCGTCAAAGTAGGAGTCTCACCAGTCGTCCCACCAATAACAAAACCTTTAGTCCCGGTTGCTAAGAGGTGTTCGGTTAATTTCTTTAAAGCTTCATAATCAATTTTTAAGTTCTCATCAAACGGCGTTATTATAGCCGTCATCAAATCAACATCCGTAAACATTTATTTTCCCTCCGAATTCATTCGATAATTCAGAAAACCAATCACAGCATCGACACCTTTTTTAATAGCATCTTCTTTAGGTAAAAAATCTTTAGAGTGCAAGGCACCTGGTCCTCCTACTCCTAACCAGAACATTGTTCCTGGAATCTTATTCAATAAATATCCAAAATCTTCTCCAGTCATTTTAGGATCTGTTTCAACAAAATCAATTGTAGGTTCAGCCTGCATGTAGTGAATGAAGTTTCGCGTCAATGTGGGATCATTTTCCACAGGATAATAACCGCCTTGATTGTATTCAATTTTAATCTGGCAGTTGAATGACAATCCTAATCCCTCGGCAATTTCAGTTATCCTCTGACGAATGAATTCAATCATTTTTTGAGTTAAACCACGAATAGTTCCCTCTAATCGAGCCTGACCAGCAATCACATTTCTAATAACACCAGCTTGCATTTTACCAAAGGTTATTACTCCACATTTGGTAGGATCAATACTGCGGGAAATAACCGTCTGAACCTGATTAATGAAATTAGCTGCAATAACTATGGCATCATTAGCTAAATGTGGATACGCTGCGTGACCACTTTTTCCGGTAATCGTAACATTTACTTCTGTTGTCCCTGCAAAAAGAGTGCCGTTACGACATCCTATAACGCCTGGCTCTAATTGTGGATTATCATGTAAGCCATAAAATTCATCCACCTTAAAGTCACCACTAAATGCACCTAAATCATAAGCAACCTTACCGCCACTTTGACTCTCCTCTGCTGGTTGAAAGAAAAATATCACATTATCTTGTGGTTGATTGATACTGAAATAATTTAAAATTCCTAAGGCCACGGTCACGTGAATATCATGACCACAGGCATGCATTACATGTGGATGTTTAGAGGCATAACTTAAGCCATTATCCTCATCAACAGGTAACGCATCCATATCGCAACGATAGCCAATATTTCTTTGCGGATTGCTTCCCCTGACCAACACCAACAGAGCAGTTGGTAATTCTGGTAGCTCTTTAATTTCCAAATTGGTTTGAGGAAAACTGGCAATAACCTGCTTGATATATTCATGTGTCTGATACTCATTCATCGCTAATTCCGGAATCGTATGCAAGTGTCGTCTGATTCCAATTAATTCATCACTAGTCAAAACCATCGCTATAACTTCCTTAGGTTACTTTCTATTTGTGTCTTATCAGTTGTCTTTTGATCTTTGATTTTCAGTACTTTTGCTGGAACTCCTGCCATAACACTATTAGGCGCTACATCTTTAGTAACAACTGCTCCAGCTCCAATAACAGCACCATCGCCTACTTGAACACCTTCCAAAACAACGGCATTAGCTCCTACAATAACGTTATTTCCAATTCGTACTGGTTGAGCCGAAGCCGGTTCAATAACTCCCGCTAAAACGGCATTTGCACCAATGTGTGAATTCTTACCGACAATTGCACGACCACCGAGAACAGCTCCCATATCGATCATCGATTTTTCTCCGATTTCAGCACCAATATTAATGACTGCTCCCATCATGATTACTGCATTAGCACCAATTTCAACTTGATCACGAATAATGGCTCCGGGTTCGATTCTGGCATTAATATGCTTAATATCTAACATCGGTACAGCCGAATTTTGTGCAACAGTTTCAGCATAGTAATTAGTTAAATTATTAGCTTTCAGAATTGGTTCAATAACTTGATAGTCACCAATAATTATTGCCAAATCATTTGTTTTAAAAACCTTTATCTCCGTCGGAAAATCAATTTGAGAAATATCACCTTGCAAATAAATTTTTACCGGCGTAACTTTCTTAGCATTTCCTATATAATTGATAATTTCTGTTGCATTCATCTTTGCCATTTTTCTTCTCCTAATAATTATCATCTAGTCTAATCAAATCTTCGTATGTTTCTCTCTTAACTACCAACTTTGCTTGACCTTTTTCAACAAAGACAACTGCTGGTCTAGGATTTCGATTATAATTCATTGCCATGGAATAACCGTAAGCCCCTGTATCAAGAACTGCTAACACATCCCCAACTTCTGTTTCAGGGAGTTTTTGTTGATCAATTAGAATATCGCCTGATTCACAATATTTACCAGAGATATGAACTGTTTCTATATCTGCTTGATTCATTTTGTTAGCTACAACGGCTTGATATTTAGCTTGATATAATGCTGGTCGAATATTGTCACCCATACCACCATCAACAGACACATAAGATTCCAAACCTGGGATATCTTTTCTTGACCCAATTTGATAAAGCGTATAGCCAGCTGGTCCCACAATAGAGCGCCCTGGTTCAATCCAAATCTCAGGAACGTCATCACAATCTTTCTTCAACTCTTGAGCAATGACAGAAATAAAATCATCGGCAGTGATTGGATCATCATCTTCGTTATAACTAATTCCAAAGCCACCACCAAGATTGATAACCTGTGGCCAGTAATTTGATTCTTCTTGAAAATTCTTAGCTATCTCGACCATTTTTTGAGCTAGCATTTTAAAACCTTCAGTACCAAAGATTTGAGATCCAATATGAGCGTGATAACCTAACAATTTCATTTGTGGATCTTCCAAAACTAACTGTAAAGCTTTCTTAGCTTGACCAGAATTAACATCAAATCCAAATTTACTATCAGTTTGACCAGTTTGATCATATTTGTGCGTATGGGCTGAAATTCCAGGAGTTAGGCGTAACATTACTTGAATCGTTTCTTCATTCTCTTGCAAAACTTGATGCAAAAGTTCAATTTCATGGAAATTATCTAACATAATAACTCCAACATGATTTTCAACGGCCATCTTCAACTCTGCTAAAGATTTATTATTACCATGAAAACTAATCCTATTACTAGGAAAGCCAGCCGCTAAAGCTGTATAGAGCTCTCCACCAGAAACAACATCTACATGAACATTTTCTTGCTTCATGACTTGATAGATTGCTTTAACAGCAAAAGCTTTACTAGCGTAACTAATTTGATAATTCAACGATTCTTTTTCAAAAGCAGATCTAAATTTTTTTATTTGATCACGGACTTTGGAAATATCAAAAACATAGAGTGGTGTTCCATATTCTTTAACTAAATCTATACTATCAACGCCATCGATCATCAAATGGCCATTTTCACTTATCAATTCATCTATAATCATTTTCAAAACTCCTTTATCAAACAAAAAAAGATCTCTTTGCTTAATAACAAAGAGACCTTTTCGATCCACCTTAAATTTGTTATAAGCTCACCGTGACATTAGATCACGACAGTTCGTATTCTCTTATTAATACGCCCCAGTTCATCAGATCCTGTAAGATCCAACACTTCGGCAACTTCCCCTTTCGATGAGTTCATAGTCATTACAGTGACTCCCTCATTTACTAATGTCGGTTGCGACCTCTTTTATTGGTATTAAGATTATAACAATGCTCATTATTCGTCAAGTAATATTAAAAAAATAATCATTTTTCTAACTTTATTGAGTTTTTTCTTGTCATGAAAGCGAAAAATGATACACTCATCATTAAAAACTATTTAATTTTAGGGGTGTGTTTTATGAAGGTTATCAAGTTTGGCGGCAGTTCCTTAGCTACCGGAGAGCAATTTGAGAAAGTAATTAGAATTATTAAGGACGATATCGAACGAAAAGTTATCGTAACTTCAGCACCAGGAAAAAGATTTTCTGATGACATTAAAGTTACTGATTTATTAATTCAATACGCCAATGCCGTTATAAATCAACAAGATTATCAAAATATCGAAATTAAAATTCTCTCAAGATATCAAGAAATTAGTGATCATTTCAAACTTGATGACTCCGTAATTAAACTTCTAAAATCCAAATTAGATAAATTATCGCAAACAAAATTCGTCGACAATGACCACCTCATGGCTGCATTTAAAGCACATGGTGAATTTTTAAACGCTATTTTGCTTACACATGTCCTCAACTCACAAAATATTAAAGCAAGTTTTATTGATCCTAAAAAGGCTGGTATTAGAGTCTACGGTCAACCTAACGATGCCGATATTTCACCAGAAACTTATACTAATTTAGAAACATTTCAACTGCCTAAAGACAGTCGAGCTGTTTTCCCCGGATTCTTTGGCTACAACGCCGATGGTGACATTTGTACCTTTTCTCGCGGTGGTTCAGATATTACTGGAGCTATTTTAAGTCAGGGTTTGAATGCTGACCTTTACGAGAATTTTACGGATGTAGATGCAATTTATGTTGCTAATAATCACATTGTCGATCATCCTCAAGCCATTAAAAAAATGTCCTATCGTGAGATGAGAGAATTATCTTACGCTGGTTTCTCAGTCTTTCAAGATGAAGCTATTATTCCCGCCGTTAAAGGACAAGTTCCTGTCAATATTAAAAATACCAACAATCCACAAGCCGATGGCACTATGATCGTACCCGAACAATTTATTTTTGATCCTTCCAATCAAATTACTGGTATTGCCTGTTCAAAAAGATTCTCAGCGCTTTACTTACATCGCTATCTGTTGAATAAAGAAGTTGGTTTCACACTGAAACTGCTAAAAATTTTTTATAAGTATAATATTTCGTATGAACACATGCCTTCCGGTATTGATGACTTAACAGTTATTTTCGATCGCAGTAAATTAGACAAAGAAACAATTCAAAAACTTTGTCGAGATGTTAAAGAGGTTCTCCAGCCTGATTATTTGGAGTGGATCGATGATTATGCCATTATTATGGTGGTCGGAGAAGGAATTGCCCACAATATCGGAACCATTGGCAAAGTCATTGATTCTCTGACACAAAATGACATCGCTATTCATATGATCAACCAAGGTGCTTCCAGAATATCAATTATGATCGGTACCCGCGCCTCGGATGCTGACAACGCCGTACAGCAAATCTATAAGACTTTTTTCGATTAAGTGAGGTTTTAAAATATGGTTAAATTATTAAAAGTACACGGTTCAGAGAATAAATTTTTTATTCTGGACCAAACTCTTCTAGAAAATGAATTAAATGATATTGAATTAAAAAATTTGGCAATTAATCTCTGTAAAAATATTTTAAATGGTGCTGACGGACTTTTAGTCATCGATACTAGTGAAAACTGTCTTGGTAAAATGCGTGTTATCAATGCTGACGGTAGCGAGGCCAAAATGTGTGGTAATGGATTACGTACAGTGAGTCGCTATCTATCTGAAAAATATCAGTTAGATCAATTTAAAGTTGAAACTCTGGAATCCGATTTGTCTGTCCAAAAGGCTCCTGATTTTTATTCTGGAGTCCCAGCCTTTAGCGTTGAGATATCACCTATCTCTTTTAAGAAAACAGATTTACCGTTCTCATACAAAGATCTGGATGAAATGATAAATGAGGAAATCCCTGAATTTATTCCTGAAGAAAAATTTTCAGCCGTAGCTGTTCCTAATCCCCATCTCATTAGTTTTGTCTCGGATATTCAACATGATGCCTTGAATGACTTGGGACAAAAATTGAATTCCACAAATGATTATTTCCCCGAGGGTGTCAATATCAGCTTTGCTAAAATACTGGATGAAAATAAACTATTCGTTCAGACCTTTGAACGTGGTGTCGGTTTTACCAACGCCTGTGGAACTGGTATGTCAGCAACAAGCTTAGTATTCGCTCTATTGCATCCAGAGCAATTTGATTCAAATAAAGATATTACTGTCTATAACCCTGGCGGTATGGTCAGAACAAATGTTAAATTAAATCCAATCAAAGAATTAAGTGAAATCCGTCTGATTGGTAATGCCACCTTCACACATAATCTTGAAATCTCTGAAGATGCCCTACATCAAAACCAACTGGATGATTTAAATGTTGAAGAAACTGGCGAAGAGAAAGATTATCAATCATTTATAAAAAGTATTAAAGAATAAAAAAATAGACCTATGATATTTCTATCATAAGTCTATTTTTATCTGATGCGCCTAGTAGGAGTCGAACCTACAACCTTCTGATTCGTAGTCAGACACTCTATCCAATTGCGCTATAGGCGCATAGCAAATCAACAAAAATAAGTATATCATATATCTTTACAATTTGTATATATTTATTTAAAAATATTTTACAAATAAAAAAGTGCTCACAGTATGAACACCTATTTTATTTGTAAAATATTCTCAATCTCATTGATCCAATAATCATTATCGGTTGGAGCCTTGTAGGCCGATGCGGTTTCCAAGTACTCCGGATCAATTGGTTCGGCAACTTCATTATAAAAATTCTTAATAGATTGTCTTAGTCGATACATTTTATCCTTACTGAGCTTAACTTCCCTAGATAAGCCTTGTTGCCAACTAGGATCATCTTCATGATAAATTAGGACGATATCTGTTATATCACTGTTATCAGGATCAGCTTTTATATATGCATCATAATAACTAACACCAATAAGGAAGTCATAGCCATGAGTTTTATCGTTCTTATACGTTACATAGGAGAGATATTTAGTCATTTATTCTTCCTCCGGTCCCTTTTATTTGAATTGGTGCCAGTATAATGGCTGTTTATTTTCTTTGCAAACAAAAGAGACGATATATTGCCTGATCAACGGTTCTTTTTGGACATTGATTATTTGTATGTTTTCTTTATGATTTTTTGACAACATCAGACTAAATAAATACAACTATTGGAACTTATTAGACAACAAAAAAACCGTATATCGATTGATATGACGGTTTTTTGTTGTTAAATGTTTTTTTCGAATTTATCCAAACGGAGAGTAAGGGGTTCGAACCCTTGATACAGGTCAATACCCGTATACATGATTTCCAATCATGCTCCTTCAACCACTCGGACAACTCTCCAAGTAAAAAAAAACTCCGGATGTCAGACTCGAACTGACGACACCCTGATTAACAGTCAGATGCTCTACCAACTGAGCTAATCCGGAATAATAACAGCGTGGCAGCTACCTATCCTCGCGGGTAGTTTCCCACCAACTACTTTCGGCGTGGAGAAGCTTAACTTCTGTGTTCGGCATGGGAACAGGTGTATCCTTCTCGCTATCGCCACCACACTATTGTTGCTCGTACCTTCAAAACTAGATATTAAGATTATGAATTAAATTGAAACACTTCGAACTGCT
>DXCM01000085.1 GCA_019116025.1 Candidatus Companilactobacillus pullicola
GATAATATGGTTTACCTGGTGTAGTTACTTTTGTGAACGCACCCGTCGTTCCATCGATATTGTTCAAAGCATTAGTTGCACTAGTGAAGTATTGATCTCCATAACTTGTTTTTGTTGAATCAATGATTGAAGAACCTGTTCCATCATCTAACGTTATATTCGCTGCTCCATCATCTGTTAAATGATTTACAGTTTCGCCAACTTTAGCTTTGGCTCCTGTCATATTAGAAGTTACGGTTGGAACTGTCACTATTGGTGCTATCGTAACTTTTTGAAGATAAGTTACGGTATTATCATTCGTATTAATTTGAGTATCAGTAGCACCATTGATTGTATAAGAATTCAAGGCACCTTCCGTCAAATGAAGAATAACCGTACGATAGTAAGTTCCCACTTTGCCATAAACTGTTCCATTTACTGGATCAGTTGTTGCACTTGTCTTTCCACTAAGAATATCAACTAAAGCCGCAGCTTCATCGGTATTATCAGCTGAATAATAATCTCCAAATGTTACTTTATCCACAAGTTTAGTGTCATTAATACCGGTAATCGTATTTGTTTCTTTACCTTGCTCTGAGGCAACATCAGAACCAGAATAAACTGTAACATCGCCATTAAGTTTTGGAGTTGCTTCTGCAGTACCTACAGTAACTGGTTGAGCAAATGTTACTGTGCCATCACCATTATCAATATAATCTGTTCCGCTTGTACCATTTATTGCATAATCACGCAACGGTTTGCCATTAGCTAATGTTAACGTCACGAGACGATAGTATGGTTTATCCGGTGTGGTTACTGCTGTAAATGAATCCGTTGTTCCATTTATATTGTTCAAAGCATTGGTTGCACTAGTAAAGTATTGATTTCCATAATTAGTTTTTGTTGCATCAATGATTGAACCCGTTCCGTCATCTAATGTTATATCTGTTGTCCCATTATTTTCACCTTTTAAATCACCTGCAGTTTCGCCAACCTTAGCAGTGGCTCCAGTTATTTTAGATGTTACTTTTGGGACTGTTACAGTAACCTCTTGAAGATAAGTTACGGTATTATCATTCTTATTAATTTGGGCATCTGTAGCATCCTTGATTGTATAAGAATTCAAGGCATCTTTCTTCAAATGAAGGATAACTGTACGATAGTAAGCTCCAGCTTTGCCATAAACTGTTCCATTTACTGGGTCAGTTGTTGCACTTGTCTTTCCATTTAGAATGTCTGCTAAAGCCGTAGCTTTATCGTCATTATCTGCTGGATAATAATCTCCGAATGTAACTTTATCCACGAGTGAAGTACCGTTAACACCTGTAATCGTATTAGTTTCTTCACCCTGCTCTGAAGAAATATCTTCACCAGAAGTAACTGTGACATCTCCTTTAAGTGTTGGAGTAACTTCAGCAGTACCCACCATAACTGGTTGGGCAAATGTTACTGTGCCATCATCATTATCAATATAATCCGTTCCACTTGTTCCATTTATATTATAATCACGCAATTTACCAGTAATTAATGTAAGTGTTACGCGACGATAATATGGATCAGTGGCAGATGCAGTTGTAAATGGACCCTCTGTACCATCAGTGTTGCTCAAAGCATTAGTTGCACTAGTAAAGTATTGATTTCCATAACTTGTTTTTGTTGAATCAATGATTGAACTTGTTTGAGTCGTTCCATCATCTAATGTTGTCTTTGTAGTTATATCTGTTGTTCCATTATCTGATACATTATCTGCCGTTTCGCCAACGCTAGCATTGGCTGCAGTTATACTAGACGTTACAGTTGGAGCTATTACATTGACCTTTTGAAGATAAGTAACTGTATTCCCTGTTGTATCAACACTGACAAAATTACTATCAGGATCATTATAATCAAAACCACTAGCCCATCCATCATATAGTGAGATAGTTATTTCACGGTAGAAGCTTCCTGATTTGGCAAAGTTACCATTGTTGACCACACCGTCATCCACTTCGCCATTATTGAAAGCATCAACACTGTCGTAAAATTTACCCGAATAAGCAACTGCAGCGCCATCATCAAAACTGTAAGGTTTCGATGTGGCTATAGAAAATATTCCTGTAATATCGATAGACATCCCAGCATCATCCGTGTTTTTTATCTCACTATCAGAAAGAACTGAGCCAATACTAACATCCTTATCAGGGATAGTTACTTCTGCTGTGCTAGAAATAAAATTAACTTTTTGAGCATAGGTAATTGTATCGCCGTTAATAGTATATTTCATGTCATTCGCATCAAATTGGATATTATCCCTTAAACTAGTTCCATCATTTAACGTGATAGTAACTTTACGATAAACTGCTTGTCCATTTAATCCAAATAGTTTTTTACTACCAGCTGGTTCATAAATATGGGAGGATGATCCTATACTAGTCCCATCACTATTCAAAGCTTCTTCAGGGGTGTCATACCAACTTGTTTCATATGTAATACTTTTAATAAGATTATTGTTACCTTCCATTACAGTCGGAGCTATTTTATCAGCCGATGCCTTACTCGTAGC
Source organism: Candidatus Companilactobacillus pullicola (assembly GCA_019116025.1). GTDB lineage: Bacteria > Bacillota > Bacilli > Lactobacillales > Lactobacillaceae > Companilactobacillus > Companilactobacillus pullicola. The sequence goes on from DXCM01000085.1 coordinate 2,522, forward strand.
TGATTTACCCGACTTAACATTACTTTCCTTAAGTGTGGCAGTTGCATCAGCTTTGACTCCCTCCTTCACAGAGATAGATTGCAAGAAGGTTACTGTGTTAGATGTTGAAGCAACTACTCCACTATTTGAAAAATCAATATTGGTAATATCTTTGTTTAAATAGAAGGTAATCTCTCTATAACGCGTAGTATCAGCAGTATTCAAATCTCCAACTGAACTATCGATACTATTTTCAGTGTAATAAGTAGTACCAAATTTGACACCGTTAGTAAATCCGTCATCATTTTTTGTTGTATCGATCAAACTAGTTACATCGCCGGCTGAATTTTTCAAACCTAATGTATCATTTGTTGTCGCTGCTAAATTTTTAACAGATTCGGCATCCTGTCCAGTTATATTTACAGTCACAGTCTCAATACTCTTAGTGACGTTGGCTGAAGGAGCTATATGAACCTTTTGAATATAAGTTACAGTGTTGTTATCTGTATTCAGACTATATGTTTGACCACTGGCCTCAAAATTATTGGTATCAATTGTACCCTTGACTAAGTAGAAGGTAATCGTACGTAGATAATCACCGGCTTTAGCAAAATTATTGTTGGCATCAACAACCCCAGGTTCAGCTTTGGCTTTACCATCTAGAATGTCACTATAAGTGCTGTTTCCATCATCAGCGTAATAATCGGTTCCAAAACTAATTCCTTTATTACTACCTTGAGAAGGATCAATTAATGTCTCATCAGTTCCGTTACCTAATGTATCCCCTGAAACGTCACTGGTAGTACCCGATACTGGATTGCCAACTGTTGAACCTGGACTGGCAATATTAGCTGAGACACCATTTTGAACTGTAACTGGCTGTAAAAATGTAACAGTATTATTGACACTATCGATTTTGCCATCTGTGGATGTAAGACCCTTTGTACTCCCACTAGCTAGGGTAAAAATCACTTTACGATAGTACGTTCCAGTCTTAGCAAATTTTCCATCAACAACTGCATCCTTTGCCACATTTTGTGCTGCATTATCAGAATAATAAGTTGGATCAATCTCAATTCCATTATTAGCAATTTCATTTCCTGATTCATCTTTTAATTCATCACCAGAGGTATCTGACAAAATAGAATTATCCGTTAAAGAAGCCGAAGAACCTATGGCAACTTTAGGGTTAGTTAAATCAGAACCAATAGTACCCTCAACAACAACTGGTCGAACGATAGTCAACATTCCGATATTTTGCTTGGTTGTCGGATTTGTTAACCTGTTGAAAGCATAGTCCTTACCATCTTTGGCCTGAGTATCACTGCCATTGATATATGTTTCATATGGTTGAATTACAGTACCTGTTAAATCATCATCTGCACCACTTAACATATATTCAATGGCTTTATCTTTTCCATTATCCAACTTAAAAGAAACAGTTTGATAATATGGTCCACCCGTAACAGCTTTACCATCTTTATCTACAGTGCCCTCTACTTTGCTCGTAGAATCACTTGGATCAAAGGTATTACTTTGAGCATACCCTAAAGCAGCACTAGCTGAATTAAAGAGATGTTTTCCGTAAATAGCTTTTCTGCCCATATCTTCAGAATCACTAGTTAAATTAGAAAAATTATCAGTTACAGAAAGTGAATCATTTCCACTCTGTAATGGACTATTCTGATCCGAAATAGATGTACCATGCGATACCGACACTTGATTAGTATCTTTAGTTATATCAAATTTACTTGAATATACTTTGAAAGAAAAATCTGTTAAATCGCTCTTTACACCATACAAAGAACCTTGTGGATAAGTTGTCCCATAACCATCTTTAGAATCTTTACTCTGAACTAAGTGAACCCCAACAGTTATAGGCAACTTAATATTTTTATTTTTAATTTCATATGCCAATTGTGCAAGACTATCAGGATCATTAGGGTCATTGGAATCATTAGAATTCGTACCAAGATGAGTAAGTGTTTCTGGGGAGTTTTTACCATCGACAGTAATTGATAAATAGCCCTTAATATCACGATAATAATAGTCTGTTAAATCCCAACTATCAGATGTCCCAAAATATCCAGGTGACGTGCCTAATTCCGTAACTTTATCTCGATCTTTTAATCCACTTATACCTTTATTATTTTGGATATCATAAAGATACTGTGGATTTTGGGGATTAAAGTAAAAGAAACTAGTTCCCTTATCTGTATTTATCATATTTTGTAAAGCCGCTACCAAACTATCTGTACTTGAAATATATCTATCATCGAATTGGTTCCTAAAATTTGTCAGCATATCCTTTGCCGGTGCAGGTGCCTTATCTGGAGGAAGAATTTCTCCAGCTGCCTTAACGACAATTGTAGGCACCACATGATTAATAATAATTGGAGAACCGGCGGCAAGCAGTGCGGCTGCGACGGCGCTACCTATATATTTAATATTCTTTTTTTTCATCACAAAATCCCCTCCGATTTTCGACGAGCAATTAATTAGCTTAATACCCTAAATTTTAGCACTATAAAAATAAAAATAGCCCATATTTCGATAAACTTATATACTTCAAATGATTTAATTTATAAAATAAACGATGTTTTGACTTAATTGGAGTTTGAACACACCATTTTTTTGAAATCATTTTATTTTTTAATGATTTTCCTTCATTATTGATTGGAATATAAGCAAAAGTTATTATTTTTAAATCATCACAATTTAAGAGCCTAATATAGAAAAAGAGGGATTTTGATTACCATCTATTTTTAAGATATGTGAAAAATTAATTGCATCAAAAAAATCATCAATTAGATCAGCGTTAGTGGGTAATGTAAATAAGGACGGTAACTCGATTTTGAGTTACCGTCCTTATTTGGTTTAAGCGGAAGAAATTATGCTTTTATTCCGTGTTAAATAAATGTTTTAATCTTGATACTTTTTGACCATCTTAACTAACTTGTTAAATACTGGTTGAAGTTTCACTCCTGTCAGCTTTTCTTTCTCTGGAAATTGTTTATCAAATATTTCTGCTGCAGACTCATCAGCGACAAATGCTGGACTTTCAAAATACCTTCCAGTAATACCATCTAAGGCACCTGGATAAAGTGGACAAACTTGATGTGCAGCCGCAAAATAATTGTCTGAAGTTCTAATCGTATAGTTTTCAGCAGGCACGAATCCTTGTCGAGAATAATAGTTAGGATCTCCAAATAAGAAAATTGCTCGGTAATCGTAATCCATTTCTCTAATTAGTTTTTTAGCATAATCGATCAGTGCTCCACCGATTCCTTCTTTTTGAAAGCTTGGCAACACTCCAATTGGTCCCAAACATAAGGTAGTGTATTTCTTCCCGTCATCGGAAATGATCATGCTTTTAGTAAAATCAATGTTAGCAATTATTTTCCCATTATAGGTTGCCACAATGTCTAATTCAGGTAAAAAGTCACTGCTATCGCGGATACTGTGTAACAGAAAATGTTCTATACAGCCTGGTGCAAACTGATTCCAAAAGGCTTCACGCAAGACAGTCTCCGTTTCTCTATAATCGGATTTTTCTTCAAGTCTAAATCTAATATCTTTCATTATTTTTCCTTTGTATTATAGTTCGGTTGTGGTTATTTCTAATCAATCATCAAGCGTTCCTCTACTTTAATTATTATTTGAAAAATATCATGTTATTTATTATTCGTCAACTTAGGAGGAAATCATGAATATCACAGAACCTAAAAGTCAATTTGGTCTTGGTCAAAAAATCACCAACAATCCTTATTACAATGGAACTATATGGACCCATGAAATTCCTAACTTTGAGTATCCTATGATTGCCAGTTCCATAACTTTCTCTCCTGGTGTTCGCAACAACTGGCATTCTCAACCATCAGCACGGATCTTGATGGTTACTGACGGAGAAGGCTGGTATCAGGAGCAAGGAAAAGCGGCTAAACATCTAACTGTTGGCGACATTGTTAAGGTTCCCGCTGGAGTCAAATATTGGCACGGTGCTACTAAGGATAGTTATTTCACTCATCTAATTCTTGAAGATTGGTCTAACAGTAAACCGATCTGGAGTGATCCAGTTAGTGATGCTGAATATAATCTTTTATCTTGAAAAATATTTTTAAATCAAAAAACGTTCATATCAACCCGCAACATCGGTCAATATAAACGTTTTTTTGTACTAATTGTTATATTTTAAATTTTTCCACCAAAGACTGGAAATACACTGGCATCGCCATATTCCATTTGGTCAAGTTTGGCCAAAGTCTTCATATCTTCTTCAGAAATTTCAAAGTCGATATCAGCGTTTGACTTCATATGATCTGGGTTGGCTGTCTTAGGTAAAACAACTACGTCCAATTGCCAATCGTAACGAATGCACAATTGTGGCACACTGACGTTATATTTAGCAGCCATCTTCTTGATTAGATCATTATTCATTGCGGCACCATGAGCAATTGGTGAGAATGCCTCAACGACAATCCCGTTATCTTGTGAATACTTGATAATATCAGTTGGTGTATCGCCAATATGAATTTGAACTTGATTGACAGCGGGTTTAGTATCACTATTCTTGATCAAATTATCTAAGTCTTCCTTTTGGAAACTTGATACACCGATAGTCTTTAACTTACCAGCTTTAACAGCGTCTTCCATTGCGCGCCATGTTTCCAAATTACCCTCAAAGTGACGGTCGTTGCCTTGATTAACCTCTTTCCAAGGTTGTGGATTGTGGATAATCATCATATCCAAGTAATCTAAGCCCATCTTATTCAAAGTTTCATCAATGGATTTCTTAGCCTCATCATAATTCTTAATTTCAGCCGCAACCTTTGAATTAACGAAAAGTTGATCACGAGGTATTCCAGCATTGCGAACACCTTCACCGACGCCACGTTCATTGCCGTAAGCTTGAGCTGTATCGATATGTCTATAGCCTATCTTAACTGCATTCTTTACAGCGTCAGCTGTTTGATCATCAGGAATTTCCCAAACACCTAAAGCTAATTTAGGAATCTTAACACCATTATTCATCGTAAATGTTTCATCAAAAACTGTCATTTAAAATCCTCCTTGTTTGTAACCGCTTCTATTATAGATTTAAACTATACTTTTTGTCCTGTTGGACGAATTACCATTTCATTCACTGCCATGTTAGCTGGCGTATTAATCACAAAAGCCACTGCTGAAGCGATTTCTTCTGGTTGAAGAGCCATCATTTCTGAGCCCGGTTGTTTCATGGCATCTTTCAAACCATTACGTACTTCGTCATTGTTGATCGAATTAAAAAGTTCTGTTTTAACGGAACCTGGGGCAATGATCGTGGTTTTAATATTATTCTGATGTTCCTCTTGGCGAAGTCCTTCCATGATTGCACGAACAGCGTACTTAGTACCTGAATAAGCCGCATATCCTGGCAAAACTTCATAGCCCAAAACTGATGATGTCGTAATCACATGACCACTTTTTTGCTTCTTCATAGTTGGTAAAACAGCTGCGATACCATTTAGGACACCTTTAACATTAATGTCCATCATATTTTGCCATTCGTCGCGTGCAATTTGATCCAAATTATTAACTGGCATAATTCCAGCGTTATTGAATAAGACATCGACACGTCCATACTTTTCAACGGTCTTATCAATCACATTTTGAACTTCATCAGCCTTAGTAACATCTGCTTCAACGGCCAGAATATCACCATCTGGATTATCCTTTTTAATTTCTTCCAAGCGATTCATTCTTCGAGCAGCGATAGTTACCTTAGCACCCTCACTGGCTAAAAGTTTTGCGGTAGCGGCACCAATACCACTAGAAGCTCCCATAATTACAACTACTTTATCTGTTAAACTCATTAATTTTCTACCTCAATTTTTCTAATAATCTTAGCTGGTACTCCAGCCACAATCGTATTAGCGGGGACATCTTTGGTTACTACAGCTCCCGCACCAACGACTGAATTCTCTCCGATAACTACTCCCGGTGTAACTGTGACATTAGCACCTAACCAAGCGTTATCGTGAATATGAACTGGTTTCAAATCTAAGTTACGTCTCTGACTGGGGTCAATTTGATGATTAACCGAAACAATCGTCACATTAGGACCAATCAGAACGTTATCGCCTAGATAAATTCCACCTAAATCAGTGAAAGTTACACCAGCATTAATGAAGACATTCTTACCTATATGTAAATTACGTCCATAATCAGTGTAAAAAGGTAAACGAATTTCAGTCGCTGAATCAACTTTCTCATTAGTGATTTGGCTGACTACTTTACGAACTTCATCAGTATCATGTGCACCAGTATTCAGTTCTTGAACTAATCTCTGATTGATATCAATATACTTTTGAATCTCTTTATAAGCTGGTGTTTCTAAATCTAATTTCGATGCCAAACGACTACCTCATTTCCTAACTCATTGATTGATTTCATTATAGAGATTGATTATGATAATGTTAAATACTTATTAACAATGGCTTACTATAACTTTTAGTAATACCAGAAAGGAAACCATATGGAATTTAAAGATACCGTATCAAAACGTCATTCAGTGCGTGATTTCAAAGATCAGCCTGTTTCCAAATCTGATTTAACTGAAATTATCAAATTAGCTCAACGTGCACCTTCATGGGTCAATTCGCAACCTTGGAAAGTTTACGTTGCTTCAGGTCAAACGTTACAAACGATTAAGGATATTTATGTCGAACGAGAAGATGAAAAAGGTGATCCTGACTTTCCTGTCATGCATCGTGAAGACTGGAGCGCTGAAACACAAGCCAATATGAAGCAATGGCGTCATGAGATTGTGCATCACTTTGCAACTTTTAACGAAGCTCACGAAAAAATGAGTTCCGCCAGCACCAACTTATATCACGCACCAACCATAATTTTTCTAACGATTCCTAAGAACTCTTCACTCTGGTCAATTTTTGACATCGGTTCTTTTGCCCAAACTTTAATGCTTGCGGCTAAAGATAAGGGACTTGATACCATTCCCACGTATAACAGTGTTCGTTTCCCTGAAGTTATCCGCCAAGAAATGGATATTCCCGACGATGAATCCTTAGTTATCGGTATTTCTATTGGTTATCCTAAAAACGCTACTATTAATACTTATAAATCCAAACGTGAATCAATTGAAAATATTCTTAATTTTAAGGACTAAAACTGCCGTCCTCCACAACAAGGAAATTTGGCTGGAACGCCATGGGCCGACTAGAAGCTAATAATTTTCCACTTCGTGAAAAATCATGGATCTTCAAGTTCGACCTTTACCTAAGCGATAAATCGCTAAGGTAAATCTCATGGCTGAGCCAATTTCCTTGTTGCTCCGGACTAAATCCAACTCGTTTGCCAATCATTTCAAAATCTAAATACTAAACAAAAACAGACTCTATTAAGAAATTCAAACACATTTATGTGTCTCGAATACTTAATGAGTCTGTTTTTATTTTAGAAGAAAATCAGTCGTAATATTTAAAGCTTCTTGACGTGAGTTGCCTACTGAAAATCCATGATCGGCATCATCTAATAAGTGCAACTGATCATTTTGATAAACATCATCGTAACGAGTTGAAGCAATCTTATCAACAACGGTATCTTTCAAACCATGTACTAAACAAACTGGACCTTGATACTCTTTGGCAACGTCATAAATTGGCAAAGTTTGAGCTGTCCGTAGATAAAAGCCGCCTAACGTTAACCCTTTTTTGATTGGTAATGTATCCGGAATATTTTGCGGATCGTATGTGTATCCTTGAGTGCTGCCTTTCAAAGCATCATCTCGTAGGGTTGCGGCTGGCGCCAACAGTGCCAACTTATCAATTTTTTCATGGTAGTAACCAGCAATCATACTAGCGACCACTCCACCTTGAGAATGACCCACCAAATAGAGCTTCTTAACTCCTTTGATACTGCGGGCGTAATCCAAAATTGCCTTGCCATCGCTAATCTCATTCAAGACAGTCATATCTTGGAAACGACCGTCACTTTGACCATGACCATTGAAATCAAAACGCAAAGTAGCCATCCCTTCGGCTTCAAAACGTTGTGCCAATTGATAAAGCAATTGATCTGGATCTATTCCCCGGTTGGAAGTAAATCCATGCATCAAAACAACCAAATTAAATTCCTCAGTTTGCGGTTTAACCAGTGTCCCCCGCAAAGTTAAACCGTCACGTTTTATTTCAACATCCATTTCTGTTCTCCTTCTTTTTGATTATTTTAATACTGGGAAACTCATCTGACAAAAAAATCTTCGTAACCGCATACCATATTAATTGTCATGACATCAGAAATGCTTTACATTGGAAATATAAAATAATTTTGGAGGGATACTATGTCAAAAAAATACGATTATGATGTGCTCTATATTGGTGCCGGACACGCAACATTCGATGGTGGTGCACCACTTGCCGCAACAGGTGTTTCCGTTGGTGTGATTGAAAGTGGACTCGTTGGTGGAACTTGTCCCAATCGTGGTTGTAATGCCAAGATCACACTAGATGAACCAGTTAAAATGACCCGTGAAGCCCAACGTATGAACGGTATCCTTAAAGGTGAACTAAAAATTGATTGGACTAAAAATGTCGAACATAAACAAGAAATCATCGACGCTTTGCCACAAGGTTTGACTAACCGTTTGGAAAGTTCTGGCGCCACTATCATTCATGGACACGCCGAATTCAAAGACAATCACACCGTAATAGTCGACGGCAAAACTGAAATCACTGCCGAAAAAATCGTGATTGCGACCGGCCTCAAACCTCATCGTTTGGATATTCCCGGAACAGAACTCGCACATGACAGTGAAGACTTCATGAATCTCAAGAATCTACCTAAAAAAATCACTATCGTCGGGTCTGGCTATATCGGGATGGAGTTCGCTACCATCGCCAACGAAGCTGGTGCTGACATCACCATGATGCTTCATTCGGACAAAGTGTTAAGAGACTTCTATCAACCATACGTTGAAAAAGTCGTCGCTGACTTGAAAGAACGTGGCGTAAAATTCATCGAAAATGCCAACGTTCAAGAATTTTCTAAAACTGACAGTGGTTATCAAGTAACATACGGCGACAACCAAACTCTCGATACCGACTGGATTTTAGACGCAACCGGACGTATCCCTAATTTAGGTGGACTTGGTTTGGATAAAGTCGGCGTAGAATTCGACAAGACCGGAATTTTTGTTAACGATCATCTACAAACAAACGTTGACAACATTTACGCAGCTGGGGATGTCCTTTCCAATGACCTACCAAAAGTCACACCAGCAGCCTACTTCGAATCCATGTATCTAATGAAACTATTCTCCGGACAAACAACCGATGCCATCAAGTATCCCGTTATCCCATCAGTAGTCTTCACCTCACCACGAATTGCCCAAGCAGGAATTTCCGTGGATGAAGCTAAAAAACAAGATTACAAGATCAGTACCAACGACCTAGCTGACTATTGGTATTACAAAGTTGATAAAGAACCAATTGCCGAAAGCAAACAGATCCACGATAAAGACGGCCATTTACTTGGTGTAACAGAAGTCAGTGATCAAGCCCAAGATGCTGTGAATGCATTGTTACCAGCAATAGAGTTCCAACTCGACCGTGAACAAATTAACCGATTAATTGGAATTTTCCCAACAATAGGATACGCAGCTTGGCACAGGGCATAGAGAGCGGAACAGGCCTGGGAATTTCCGAGGATCAAGACTACTATCTCAGTCAGCAGCGAAGCGCTGGCAGAGATAGTTGACTTGACCGGAAGAAATTGGCCTGTGAAGCTCGTTTCCACTATATTGCAAAGAACCATGGTTATTAAAATAAGAAAGAAAAAAAGACCAGCAAACCAACCACACAAAAAAACAAATGGAAGGCAAACTGGTCTTTTCTATTCCATCATCTCAGTCATAAGATGTTCTTCCAAATAGTTATAACCACCATAGCCACTATAAACAAAAACATACTTCAAACCTTGATACATGAAACTCATTCGATTCCAGCTTTGATATTTACCCGATTCAATCCCACTGATTTGATCAGCCGGAATTTCAATAACACGTTTACGCAGATTTCCTTTCAAACCCGAAATAGAAAGTACATTCTTAGCAAAAGAAAGATCAACATAACCATACGAAACATTATCCTTACCATCAAAAATCTGTACATATGCAAACATTACTGTCACTTTCCTTTCTTGATCCACGTATAATGTAGACCCTCGAACGCGTTTTATAGCAAGCGTTTTATTATCCATATTGATAATTTTTTAAAAAGGACTATTGTTTGGTCGTACAAAAATAAATTACGTAAACGAGGCAAGATTATGGAGAAAATATTAGTCATTGGTGGAAATGGTAATATCGGTTTTCCACTCATCAAATATCTATGTGCCACTCAAAAAGTTGAAGTCGTCGCTGGCGTACACAATTTAGCCAAAGATCTGCCTAAATTCGACGGCTTACCTAACTTAGAGATAGAACATTTTGATTTTTTAGACTCATCAACCTTTCCAAAAGCATTCGATGGCGTATCCAAAGTATTCTTCGTCCGTCCTCCACAATTAGCTAATCCCAAAGTTGATATGTTGCCATTTTTGAAATATGCGCAGACCCAACAAATCGAACAAGTTGTTTTCGTTTCACTCTTAGGCGTCGAAAAGAACCCGAGAACCCCACATCATCAAATTGAAAACATGATTGAAGAATTGAACCTACCTTACACCTTTATCCGTCCTAGCTTCTTTATGCAAAACTTGAATACAACTCACTGTGAAGATATCGTCAAAAATCACGACCTCTTCATCCCTGCTGGTAGATCACGGACCAGTTTCATCGATACCAGAGATATTGCCGAAGTGGCTGGAATTGTTTTGTTAAATGATAAATATCTTCATCAAAAACTAAACATCACTGGCCCCGCTGCTTTGAATTACTATGAAATCGCTGAAGTTATGACTAAAGTTTTAGGCACTAAAATTACTTACAGCAAACCTAGTCTATTGAAATTTAGGAAAACGATGTTGCAACGTGGTCTACCAAAAAATTTCGTCAATGTTATGGTAATGCTCTATTTAATCACCCAACTCGGAAATGCGAAGACAGTTACTAACGAAACAGCGAAAATCCTAGGTCACGCACCTCGTACAATTACAAATTACGTTAAAGATTATCAAGATTACTTTGTTCAATAAAAATAGGATCGCTCATACTAAAAAAGACGTCCATATTGACCCTACGGTTGATATGAACGTCTTTTACTTTAAAAACAAAATATATCGAATATAATTATTTCTCTCTAACTAAACACTCTAAATACTATTTAGTATGGAATAAAAATTGGGAATGCCTTCAGCTATGAAATCAATGTTAGTGGCTTTGCCACTTACATTGAGACCGACTTTGGAGATCCATAATTTTGCACAAAGTGTAAAATTATTAGCTTCAAATCGCGTCCATAGCGTTCCAATGCATTCCCAATTTTTATGGAAGACGGGAATTTAATCGCATTCCCGCTCTAAAAAAATTTTAATACCAAGCGTAGTTATTGAAGTGAACACCCTTTTCAGCCTTGATCCACTCATTGTCGCCAACGTGATAATAAGTATCGCCATTGACATCTTGAGCTTTATAATCAGTCTTCCAAGATGTTTCCTCGCCTAGAGAATAATCTTCGATAACCTCATTCTCTCTAGAATAGAGCGTATATAGAATATTCGTTCTATCGAGATTAATGATTCCACTAACCTTGCGGCCATCTCTGAAAATACCTGTATCAACAGCTTGTTCATAGACAACGTCGTTAGCATCGATCCATTCGCCAGTCGCAACGCGATATTGTTTAACCCCTTCTCGGTTAGTCCGATATTGATCAGTCTTCCAAGATGAGTCTTTAATCAAATCACGGTTAGCAATTGCATTATTATTTTGATCATTCAATGGATAACTTGGTTGTTTTGATTCAACTGTAACGATTCCATTAACTGAAGTGTAAATCCAGCCTTCATCGTTAGTCTTACTACTATTTACAAAATCAACGTCATTAGCATCAATCCACTCGCCAGTTGCAACTCGATATTGTCTTACTCCCGCTTCATTAGTACGATAGAGATCCGTCTTCCATGAAGTTTCTTCATCCAACTCACGATGTGCAATAGCTCTGTTTTCTTGATCATTCAATTGATATTCAGTTTGACCAGCTTTGGTCTTAACTACACCACTTACAGATGCGTAAGTCCAAAAATCAGCTTTAGCCTGATTGAAGTCAACATTACCGGCATCAATCCATTCACCAGTCGCAACTCGATATTGTTTGACACCCTCCTTGTTAGTCCGATAAAGATCAGTCTTCCATGAAGAGTTCTCTTTCAAATTACGATTTGCGATAGCTTCATTTTCTTGATTATTCAATTGATATTGTTTTTGATCAGTCTTAGTTGTGACAATACCTTGAACTGGTGTGTAAGTCCAATCGCCATCTTCAGCGTTGTTTTGGTTAAGAACCACATCGTCAGCGTAAATCCATTCGCCAGTTGCAACACGATATTCTGTGACACCAGCTTTATTAACACGAACTTGATCGACTTTCCAAGATGAATCCTTACCCAATACACGATTAGGAATCTTCTCGTTATCTTGATTGTTCAAAGTGTAGTATGGATTATCACTCTTAGTTGTAACAACACCCTTAATGTCTGAGTAATTCCAATCATCATCAACAACATCAGTTCCATTACCAGTTTCTGTTGAAGAACCTGTGTTAGAACCTGTGTTAGAACCAGTATTGCCGCCGGTTGTACCACCTGTACTTCCACTATTACCACCAGTGTTGCCACCAGTAGAACTAGCAGGTTTAACGGTAACTGTACGGACATAAGATACTGTGTTATCAGCTTGATTTACTTTATAACCCTTACCAAATTTATAAGTACTTGCAGCACCAGCAATTAATTTAACGGTAATAACCTGACTGTAAGTTCCAGCATCTTTTAGACCAGTTACTGGTTGACCATCTGAATTGTAAAGCGTCGTATCAAAGTTAATACCACCGTCAGCAATGATTGACTTACCATTACTATCAACGATGTAAACATCATCAGGATTTTGCAAGGCCTTATCAGCAGTGTCAGTGCCATTGTCGACAGTCACATTATTGATTTTAGCAATCGCCATATTGGATTGGGCATCTGAAGCGTTAATCTTTTGAACAAATGTCACACTGTTGTCAGTTGCATCATAAGTTCCGCCGATGTTCTTGAATTCATTGGCATCATTAGCACCAGCAGTTAGATAGAACTTCACTGTACGGTAATAAGTACCAGCTTTAGAAATTCTAGCACCATTAGCGTCGGCAGTCTTTTGAGTTAAATCACTGTCTGTAAAGAATTCTTGCCCAAGTTTAACGCCATATGTACCTTTAGTTTTATCAACCAATGAGTCACCAGCAGCATCTTTCAAGAAGTATTCCTTCGTATTGATCAAAGCTGGATTATCCTCATCAGGATCAGCCTTTAGGTCCAATTTGTTAACTGAAGCATTGATATTAGCATCATTCTTTGTAACATTAACAGCTTGAACGTAGCTGATAGTTCCATCTGCATTCACAATAGCATTTGGATCAGAAATACTATCCACGCTAATTGGTGTAGAAGGTGTGAACGTGATAATTCGGTAATAAGTGCCAGCCTTTGTGAATTGACCGTTCACGTCAGCCAAACCATCGCTGTCCTGTTTCAAAGCATTTTGAACATCTGTGTAGTACTTATCTCCCGCAGAAACTGTGGCCGAAACAGCACCTAACTTATTATTCAAAGTATATCCTGTTGTACCAGTCAATTTGGCATCATTAGTGGAAGTGCCAGCACTAACCGTGATAGGAGCAGCATTAATATCAACAGCTAAATTAGCCTTAGTATCGACTGAAACGGCTTGAACAAAGGATACGGTATTGCCAGAAATATGAGCTTCACTACCGAAGTCGTTTTGTGCAATAGCTTCAGGGCTGACCGTGAAACTGATAACACGATAATACGTTTTAGCCTTAGTGAAGGCACCGTTGACGATATCTGCAGTCTTAGCAGCACCTGATGTAAAGACATCATCATAATTATCGTAATAGTCCGTTCCATATGAAACAGCTGCATCAAGTTTGTTGCCAGCAGCATCCATCAAAGCATCACCAGTTGAAGTTACTGTGTCAGCTTGATCGCCGACATTAGCCTTGGCATCTTCAACAATGTGTTTTGAAATGACACTATCACTGACATTGATTTGTTGCGCATAGATTACTGATCCATCTTTATACATGGCAAAGTCAGAGTCAGACCAACCATACTTATCAACAAAATCCGTACCAACTTTAAATATTACTTGACGATAATAAGTACCTTTATTGAAAGCACCATCAGTTGCAGCATAAGGATCAACTTCTTCGCCATTTGATTTATCTAGAGCTCCTTTAGCATTCTTATAATAAGATATGCCTAATGTTGGATCAGTAAAACTATCTTTACCAGCATTTAGGACGTAGCCCTTGTTGCTTGTTACAGATAGGTCATTTGTTCTAGTACCTGTCTTGATATTCAATGGTCCAACTGTAATTTGAACAGCACCTGTATTCTCATTCTTAGCCACATTCACAGTTTGAACGAAGGATACCGTGTCACCAGAAACATGAGCATCTGTACCAAAATCATAATTCTTGGCATCTTCTGGATTAGTCAACTTGAAAATAATCTTACGATAATAGGTTCCAGCTTTAGTGAATTGTTTTTCAGAGTCAATACCTTCGGTTACTTTTCCAGTACCTGAGAAAACATCATCTGCCTTATCATAGTAAGTCGATTCAGCAAAAACTGATGCTTTGATTTCGTTACCAGCGGTGTCAGTTAATGTACCAGTTGCAGTAGCTATTTTATCCGTTGACTCACCAATATTTGCATTAATATCTCCGAAGTTATGTGTTACAACTCCATTAGTTTTTACGTTGATCTTTTGAGCGTAAGTAACTGAACCATCATCATTTACTTTGGCATTTGGATCATTCAAAGTGTAATTCTTTGCAAAATCAGAAACCGTCTTAAACGTTACCAAACGATAGTAAGTTCCTTTATTAAAGAGGCCCTTAGTTGCTGCATTAGTATCTTCATTGGCACCATTCAACGCATCCTTAGCATTATCATAGAATTTACTATTATCTACGGTAGCTGTTCCTAATGATTTATTAGCTATATCCGTTAACGTATCTGTATTCTTAACCGAATCAACTGATGTTCCGACATTAACTGATATTGGATTTACATTGATTCTGGCTGCATTTGGTTGTGAAACGACCACAGTTTGAACATAAGATACAGTGTTTTCTGTCGTATCAACTTTAGCATCAGTTCCAAAAGAATTATTAACTATATCGGCATGACTTAGATGGAAGACAATCTCACGGTAATATGTATCTACTTTGACAAAATTTCCATCTTCAACTACTCCATCTATTGGTTCAGCGTTCTCATCAAAAACGTCTCCTGAATTAGCGTAATACTTATCTCCAAAAGTAACATTGGCAGATATTTCATTACCAGAATGATCAAATATTTGATTACCGTTTGAAGTTTCAGAGTCTTTTTCTGAAGAACCGATCGTCACTTTAGGTGTAGAAACATTATATTTCGAAACTGCATTTGCACTAGCATTGATTTCTTGAGCAAATAGTATCTTGGTCCCATCTGCAGACCATGCCAAATTAGAGTTATTCAAACTATAATTTTCCTTATTTACTCCAGCATTTGGTGTAAAGACGAGTAGACGGTAATACTTACCTGCATTGAACTTACCACCACTAATGGCATTACTATCGGTTTTCGTACTTTGAGCTAACGCATCTGTTAAATCTCCATAATAAGCAATCTTGTCTGATGTTGACAAAGTTCCGACGCTATTATTATCGTCATCGGTTAATTTATAATTATTAGTCAATGTATTTTCGGCGGAACCAGCTGTTACATTAACAGTTTCATCAGCATCTATATTGATATTAGTTTTATCAGCAACATTTACAGTCTGAACATAAGATACCGTATTACCAGAGATATGTGCATCTGTATCAAAGTTATTAGCTGCTAAAGCGTCATCAGTCAATGTAAAAGTGATTTTTCTATAGTAAGTTCCAGATTTGTCGAATTTTCCATCAACTACATAAGCTGACTTTGTGGCATCAACATCAAAAACATCGTCAAAATTATCATAATAATCTGACCCAAAGCTTGGGTTTTTTGAAATTAATATACCATTACTATCGAATAATTGATTTACTCCAGACTGCACGGTATTAATACTATTATTGACAATCGCCGTTCCATTAGTAATTTTAGGTTTTGCTACCGCAGTTGAATGACTAACGTTTACTGGTTGAGCATAAACCACCGTATGGGAATCGACTTTCTTCATATTATCGTCTGATACTTCATAATTGTTGAAGAAATCATCGTTGACTGTGAAGTATATTAGACGGTACCAATCTCCCTCATTGAGGTAGTTTCCACTTATAGCATCAATTGCTATGAGTGACTTATCCTGTCCAGGGTTTAAAGCATCTTTCAATGCACCTTCTCGTGACTTGTAATATACATCCCCAACTTTAACAGACGTTGCCCCTACCAAAGTATAACTATCAGTTTGAGTTACCTTTTTATCTGTTATTGAAGTTTTTGCTTTTACATTTAAAGCTTTTACTGAGAACACCACATTAGTAGGTTCAACTTTGATTTGCTGAGCAAAAGTTACTGTATTGTGATCTTCATCAATATGGTAATCACCACTAAACGTATAAGAATCAACAGGATTCTTTAACGTAAAGGTTACTGCTCGATAATAAGTATCTGCAGTATTAGAAACTGTACCCAGTGGTTCATTGCCATTTACTGCATTATCGGCAGTTTTATAATATTCGTTACCATACGTAATCTTGCCATCGGACATTATCGATCCCCCTCCATCACTGAGTATCAAGTCGACTTTTCCGTCTAAACTGTCAGAAGGTAAGGTTTCACCAACCTTTGTTACTCCCTGATCAATAACAGTCTCAACTTTACCAGTCGCAATATTCACTTTCTGAACGTACTCAACACTTTTACCATCACTAGACAATTTACCATTGCCAAAAGAATAATTACTAGAGGTTTCGTCAGACTTTAGTACAAATTTAATTACTCGATAATAGGATCCAGATTTAGTGAATTTTTCACCATCTGTCACGTCCAAAATAGGTTTAACATTTTTATCTAAAATATCTTTCACATCATCAGAAATATCATAATATTCTGTCCCATATGAGGTAGAACTAGTGTCTACAATCGATTTTCCTGATTCTTCACCTGAAGTTAAATCGTTATTACCAGCATCAACTGATTTTATGTCACTACCTACTTCGGAGAAAGCAGGATCAATATTCACCGTTACTGGATAACCTACATTAACTTTTTGAATATAATAACCTGCCGTAGTACCATCTGTTTTACCCGTCATATGTTCCAAACCATTATTAGCATTACCGAATGTATAATAGTCAGGTAAATTCTCAGCAGTAAACATAATCAAACGATAATATGTTCCGGGAGCCGTAAAGACTCGATTACCATCTTTAAACATCCATTGTTGATTTTGTATATCAGTTACTATATCTGTAAGACTCGAATCTTTGAAATAAAGATCATTTCCATCTGTTTGAAATACGGATATCTTATCCGGATTAACTATTGGTTTATCAGTTTCATTTGATATGAAACTTATGCCGTCTGTATTATTATCAATCGCCGACAATGGAGCATTAACGTCTATTGATATATCGGGTATCGTTACTATTACCCTAGGATCTATTACATTTATTTTTTGAGCGTAGGTAATGGTGTTGTTGCTTTTATCTATTGTATAGTCAACACCCTCCTCACCAGAAAACGAAGTATATCTACTTATATCACCCGGTAATTTGAAAGTAACTCTACGATAGTAAGGTTTAGCCTCCGTAAAAGTAGTACCACTCACCGGATTTTCATTTCTCACTGCATGAGTAACGTCATCAAAATATTCTTTTCCTACCGTTCCACTCGCTATAATGTTCCCATTAGCGCTTAAAGAAGTAAGCATACTATCATCTATTACTTTGCTCATATCTTCATTAACAGTTACAACATCAGAAGGGAAATGATCAGTCTGCGGTATTAGTTTTGCTGAATTTATCACAATTTTTTGTAAATATTCAACCTTTGGAATTCTGCCATCAACTACCAGAGAGAATACTGGATCAAGATCATTTACCTGAGGGAAAACAAAATTCTTTACATCCGTACCAGCACCTAAATGAAAACCAACTTTACGATAATACGTTCCTGGAACCGTAAGTACAGTGTGGAACTGATTAAAAGTTATTCCGTTCTTTCCCTTTTGAGCATCATCTTCACTACTATAGAACTCGTCATCATCGCCCTCTAAACTTGCAATGCTTACTGAATCAGTCGTCAAACTTAAATTAGCATCAGCCGCTTTAAAAATTGTCTGATAATCTATACCTATTTGAGATGTAACATCAGGTACGGAAGCTTTCACTTCATTTGTAAGTACTCTAATTTTTTGAACAAACGTTACACTATTATTTTTCTCATCCTTTGCCCACGGAATATTATCACCAAAAGAAAGCGTATCAATATTGGCGGTAAGATAAAATGTGATTTTACGATAATAATTCCCTACCGTGGATAATCCAGTGGATGAAATAAAATTCTCCCCCAAACTAGGATCTGTATAGTATTCATTACCAAAAACGATTCCGGTTACTTCTCCATCACTTAAGTCTTTACTTGGGTCCAACAACGAAGAGCTAGAATCCCCATTAGTGTTTATATCATCACCTGATCCTCTCTCTCTAGTCAGCGCCAATTGATCACTCTGATTTTTAGCTCCCAGATTTACAGTCAGATCACTAATACTAACTTTTACAGGTATTTGAGCGATATGAACTTTCTGTATATAAGTTATCGTATCGTTTCCTTTTGAATCTGTACCTAATTTATATTTAGAATTAGTCGTATCAAATGTATTCGTATCAATAGAATTAGCAATAAGGGTGTAAGTAATCGTTCTCAAGTAATCCCCTGATTTAGCAAATTCACCATTATTATCTACTACATCATCAGTGGCTGATAAACTATCACTATTATTTAAAATGTCATCTTGTAATGTACTTTCTTGTTCAGGGATATATTGATAATATTCGTTGCCAAAACTTATGCCATTATCCTGTATTAGATCAGTGCTTAATCCAGTTGAAGAATCGACGCTTGTCAATGTATCATTTTTACTTATGGTATTACTTGTATCCCCAATTTTTGCATCTAATGGATTATCATAATTTGCTGTAGCGTCGTTTCTGACGTCAACTTCTTGAACATACGTTACAGTATTTCCATTGACATCTGAATCTATACTTTGGGGAAAAGCAGAGTAGTCACCAACACTGCCATTACTCAATGTAAATTTGATTGTACGGTAATATTTACCGGGCTTAAGGAAATTAGTTGCAGATACTTCATCCTTTGTAGCCTTAAATTTTAAGTTTGAATCGGTGTAATACTCTGACCCTACTTCAACCTTACTTGTAGGAATGTTGTTTACAGCATCTTCGCCTGATTGATTGCTCAAATAATCATCTGCTGTTGGTTTTACATCACTTATCAAAGAGTTAACTTTAACTTGCGGAGTTGATAATTTGGCATTGATTGTTGCATTAGTAGACAACTTTCTAATTACCGTAATAGTCTTCGCATCACGATTCAAAACATAATCTTCTCCAGGAGTTGCTGCTGTATTACTTCCATTGATAAACGTTTGATAAGGGCTCACGGTAGTACCAGTTACATTAGATTTTTCACCCGTTAACATATCTTCAATAGCTGAATCTGCTCCACTAAGGTCATAAGAGACTGTCTGATAATAATCCCCAGATGATTTGATTTTGCCATCACTGAACTGATCTGCTGACGTATCACCTTCATCTGTAGCAGTCGGATCAAAATCTGATTCTGCTGCATATTCTGCAGCTCTTTTTGAGCTGACAAACAAACTTTGACCAAATTTAGGTTTCTCAGCGAGAGCCAAGCTATTTTTATAATTAGAATCATTCGTATAGTTATCAGTGATCTTAAGTCCATTACCCTCCGTTGACAAAGATGCTAATGAAGAACCTACGGTAATTGGAACCATACTTTGATTTTTAGATATATCAAATCTACTTAAAGAAATCTTAAAACTAAATTCCAATAATGACGGATCAGTCACTGTAGCAATAGATGTCAGTGGGGCCAGATCGTTATCTTTACTTTCACTTATATGGATTGTTGCTGTTAATGGAAATTCAGAATCATTCATAGTTAAATTTTTTAACTTATCTGTATCGGAAATATCTATATTATTTCCATCTTTATCAGCTATAGTCATAGCAACCAACATATCGCGATAATAGTAATTATCGTTACTTCCTGCATAAAAATAACTCGATGCTAATGGATTCTTCGCGTCCTTAAGCATTGCTATGTGACCGTTATTTTGAAAATCATGTATATACTTAGGATTATTCAAATCAAAATAGTTGAAGTTATTTCCTGAATCTTCTGCCAAACTATTTAAAACCGTAGTAATACTTTCCGGACTAGCAACATAGCGATCATCAAATTGATTTTTAAAAGCGGCTAACATACCACTGGGTGACAATTTATCATTCATGACATTGTGTCCCTTAATTATATCTGTATCCGCTTTAACAACTTTTATCGGATTCAACATAGGAACTATAATTGGTGAGCCCGCAGTAAGGAGTGCTACTGCAACAGCTCCACTTATATATTTTGTTTTTTTATTCATGAATAAAAGACCCTCCCCCGAATTCAAATCAAACGCACAACCCTACATATACTCTTGATTTTAGCACTTTCAAAAAAATATTTTTGTGATTTATTATGTAATTTAATAATTGAAAAGCAGTATTATTTTAATAGAATCCAAAAAATAGAGATATCGTTTCGCCAACGATATCTCTATTTTTTATAACATTTATTTAACTTTTAACGTGTATATTCAACATACACAATCTCGTTCACTTTTTTGACAGATTCCAAACTTAATTCCTTAGGAACAACTCGGTCGGAAAACAATGGAATTCCTTTACCCAATACAATAGGTACAATTCCGATGTGATAGATATCGATCAAGTCGGCGTTGACTAATGGAGCAATCACATTGCTGCCACCGATGATCCAGATATCGCCTTTGGATGATTTTTCTTTCAAATCACTTACTAATTTGGCAACTTCTCCGTTGATAAAATGGATATTCTCGCTGTCTGGTAAGGGATGTGTCGTCATTACATAATTCTCATATTCGGCATATGGATAACTATTAGACGGCAAGCCGTTGACGATCTGATTATATGTGTGCCGACCCATGATAACAGTATTAACCCGCTTAGATAATTTTTCATACTCACGGTCAATAACATTCCCCGTTGAAAACTTATCATTCCATAAAAAGTCAATTTTGCCATCAGAATTGGCAATATAGCCATCTAGTGTTTGTGTAATAAATAGGATAACTTTACGTGCCATATTTCTGACCCCCGATTTATTTTCTACAATTATATATCTATCCACATAAATTAGTTAATAAATGCGAAATATAATACAAAAAGTATTAATAAACCTGAGTGAAAAAATAAATTGCTTGAATAAAAGCTAAAATGGCAACGATCCAACGAACAGCCTTAACTGAGACATGTCGTAAAATTTTAGGACCTAAAAATCCTCCAATCAACATGCCAGCCGCCAAAAAGATTCCCTGTTGCCAATAAATCTTCGATCTAAAGACAAATATAATGAATGCACTGATATTAGCTACGCCACAAATAACATTCTTTATTGCATTATTCACCAAGAAATCTTCATTAGTAAGATATTGTAAAACAGCTAGAACAATAACACCGTTGGCACCGCCAAAATAGCCTGTGTAACAACCCAAAAGAGCCATAATGACGATGATTCAGATATTTGAGTAAGTTTTCTTAGCACCACTATTTTGCTTTTTTCCCCAAAGAAACATTACTCCAGAGATCACCAAAAAGATCGGTACTACTTTTTCAAAAACACTTGAGGGAAAAGCCAATAATAGATAGGTTCCGAATACGGCACCGATTGTCGCAGATATGGCATAGAAAAAAGCTTGTTTCCAATGTCCTTTTAATTCTTGAGCTGACGAGGCAACTGCCCCTAGGTAATCAAAAATCAAGGCCCCATGATTAGTAATATTGGCAAAAAGTGGAGGAACACCACTGATCAACAAAACTGGATATGAAACAATTGACGCTCCACCGGCTACTGATGAAATAATTCCACCCACGATACCACCGAAAAAAACTAAAACTAAAGTAAAATTGAGCATAGTAACTTCCTTTCTACCCAATATCGTATCGAATCTGGCTGTTCTATAATGATAGTAAAGTAGCAAAAAATATCATAATATCGTCAAAGAGGTGACATTATGGCCAAAAAAGTAATCAATTCCATCAATTTAAAGCAAAAAAGTAATTTCCCCTATCTTGTATTAAATGTAAAAGACGCACAGAGTTTTCCACTCAATCCCGGCTTCAAAGTTATGCATTGGCATGAGGATTTACAATTTGTGTATGTCTCCTCTGGCAAAATAACCTTTTCCATATTAGGAAAAACTAATTTAGTTATACATGGCGGTGAGGGTCTTTTTATCAATAAAGAAGTTGCACATCTGATTATCCCTGCACCACATTCTCACTATCATAGTTTCATTTTTCCTGATTATTTTCTAGAATTCTATTTCAATAGTCCTGCTCAAACTATTGTCAGTTCCGTACTCAATAACGAAGATTTCAATTTTTACATGTTTAAATCTGATGCTTAATGGAAAAAAGATATTCTTGAATTATTGAAAAAATTAATTGGTTTCGAGAATAATAAGAACAATCTCTATTCTTATCAAGTTTTGGTCACTCTGGTCACTATTTGGTTAGATATGGCTCAACACATTCATCCTATTCAAGATCAGAAAACTGATAAAGTAATTACCAAAAGAATGAATATTTTCCTAAACTATATTCAGAATCATTTTTCTGAAAAAATCACTTTAGAAACTTTGGCTGCTAGTGCTAATGTCAGCAAATCTGAATCTTTACGCTGTTTCAAAACAACTTTAAAGATAACTCCTTATGAATACTTGATTGAATACCGATTAAATCAAGCTACTAAATTGTTGCAGGAAACTGACTTACCGATTAACGTTATTGCACTTAAAGTAGGTTTCCCCCAAGCTAGTCACTTCACCGAAGTATTCAAAAGTAAAACTGGACTGACTCCTAGTAAATACCGGAATAGTTGAAAATAGATATATTTCTTTCATAAATTCTGTTATACTTAATTTGATACAGCATTTGTAGGTAACTATTCTCGGTTATCTTGTATCCAAAGAAGCGTTGGGTGTGGTCACCTAGCGCTTTTTTTGTGCACTCAATTACTTTATTTCTTAAATTTAGAGGTATACCAATTTTCTTTAAAAAGAGATTCGAACGAGTCTTGACATCTTGATACAATTGGAGTATGTGGACTTTTTTGTTTAAAAAAATCCCAAAACCGGTTTACTTTTGAAACCGTTTGCATTAGTATAATAGACGTAACTTTTTGAAGGAGGGATTTATATGTCAAGTGAGGATACAGGTTCTTTTAAGGATCGAATGATTAACCTTGCCGGTAAATTTGCGGCTACTAGATTTGTTAGAGCCATCATGGATGCTGGTTATAGTGTTATTCCATTCACCATTATTGGTTCCATTTTTCTTATTTTGAATGTTTTACCCCAGGCCTTTCCAATCCCTGGGTTTGCGGCAGTATATGCTAACAGTTTGGGTCGTTTTTCTAATTTATTCCAAACTGGCTATAACGCCACAATGGGTATTTTGGCTTTGATCTTCGCAGGTCAATTCACATTTTCTTATACTAAGATTTATGAAAAAGAAGAAAATTTGAATCTAGTTCCACTAAATGCCCTATTCATGTTTCTTATGGCATTTTTCATCACCGTTCCACAATTAATTTGGAAAAACGGTGTTATTCAATTTCAACAATCTCTAAAACCAGATAACATTATCGGCGGTGGCTACGCCGTATCTACTGGTGGTATTACAAGAATCGCTGCTGTAGGTATTTTTACAGGTTTAGTTGTTGGTTGGATCACAGTTCAAGTTTATCGTTTTACTGTTAAACATAACTGGCAAATCAAGATGCCAGAATCAGTTCCAGCTGGTGTTTCTAACTCATTCAGTTCATTGATTCCTGGTGCTTGTGTTGCTATCGTCGTTATGGCACTTAACTTAATTCTCATTCTTATGGGAACAGATATATTCAAGGTATTATACGTTCCATTTTCATTTATCAGTGACATTACAAACACATGGTGGGGATTCTTGATTATCATCTTCCTTATCCACTTCCTATGGTGGTTCGGTATTCACGGTGCTACAATCATGAGTTCATTCTACACACCAATTATTTTGGCCAACATGGCTGCCAATGTTAAAGGTGCCAACAACTTCTTTGCTGGTGATCCAATGAACGCCTTCGTTATCATCGGTGGTTCAGGTGCTACTCTAGGTGTTGCCATTTGGTTAGCATTCTTCTCTAAATCAGCTCAACTAAAGGAAATTGGTAAAGTTGAACTAGTTCCAGCTATCTTCAATATCAATGAACCTTTACTATTCGGTTTACCAATCGTTTATAACGTTGATTTGTTTATTCCATTCTTAGGAGCTCCATTAGTTTCCGGACTTGTTGGTTACTTCGCCATTACATCGAAGTTAGTACCTAAGATCATCACACAACAACCATGGCCTACACCAGTTGGTTTGAGTGGATTTATCGGTACTGCAAGTTGGAAAGGTGCTGTTCTTTCAATCGTCTGTGCATTCGTCGCATTCCTAGTTTGGTTCCCATTTATCAAACGTTACGACAAGAGATTGCTCAAACAAGAACAAGAAGCAGCTGCATAGAACAATGGTATTAAAAAAGTCTTTCAATGAAATCAATCATCGAAAGACTTTTTTGTGTTCCAAATATTAATCCTGAGTAAAGTGAACTGTCACATCAATCCCCAATTTATCAGCTAAATTCTCCGCATACTTCTTAATTTCAGCCTGTTTAGATTCACTATTCTCGTTCAGTTTAATAAAACTAACGATTGTTTATTCTTAGACTTGCTTGCTAACTGTCCCACGTAAACTTTAGAAATATCGTCAGGATACTTCTTGGTTAATTGTTGTTTCAACTTCAATAAAGTTTTATCGCTGTTATCAGTGTTTGTAGTCTGAGCATTGTCGCTCTTTTCTTGGTCGACATACTTCTTAAAGGCATTCACACTGAGGTAATTTCCTTTAGAAAGCTGTTGAAATTGTAATTTATAACTTCCCAATTGATAATCACTCAAGCGGTTGTCCAAGTTATTTATCTCGGAATTGCTCAAATGATTGCCGATTACCACTAATTTGATTTTTCCATCAGTGATTTTTTTATTAACAACATACAATTCTGGCAACTCATTATCGATAAAACTCGTTAGTTGTGTCTCATTATAGGTCTGTTTAACCAACGTTGAAGCCGAAATCAAACTAGGAATCGTGATAACAATTGCGGCCGCAATGATCAAAATTTGATTTTTTAGAGGTATACCAGTTGCTCGTTTGGTTCTGAAATTGAAGATCAATGTACAAATCATTGTTGCCAAAGCAATGAAAAAAGTATTGATCAAGAACAAATATCCAGCGCTAAAAACGATAGACCACTTGAATTGACTTAGACCATATCCGACAGTCGACAGTGGTGGAATCAAAGCTGTTGCAATTGCTACTCCGGGTAAAATGTTGCCAGGATCCTTCTTGGCAGAACCGATAATCCCAGCAACACCACCAAAGAAAGCCACTAGAACATCCCAAATTGCTGGCTGTGTTCTCGCAATAATCTGATCACTAGCATCTTTAATTGGTGACAAAGAAAAGTAAATCGTAGCCGCCAACAAGGCAACCACCAACTCAATAAGATAGAGTGTCGCTGCCTTTCTGATCAATTTCGTATCCCGAATCCCAAAACCATATCCCATTCCGATGATCGGGTCCATAATTGGCGAAATCAACATAGCACCGATGACCACAGCCGTCGAATTCATATTTAAACCGACACAGGCAATGATTGTGGCACAAAATAACACCGCAAAGTTGAGCCAACTGAGTCCTAATCCCTGCCGCACATGACGGTCAATAATATCTGACTTTAAAAGTTCCTCACTATCCATCGTTTCTTCCCCACTTATTAATTTTCAGGTCTATTTTACCAAAGATTCCACTAGTATGCTTTACATACTAGACGTTGCCGAGTAGTATGTATTACATAATAGTGAGGTCACAAACAATGAACAATTCTCAATTACTCAAAGGAATTCTGGAAGGTTGCGTCTTATTTGTCATTTCCGATGGCGAAGTTTATGGATATGAATTGGTCCAAAAGCTAAATAAGTTAGGATTCACTGATTTGATTGGTGGTACCGTTTATCCGTTGCTACAAAAATTGGAAAAACGCGGTGATTTAAGTAGTCGCCTTAAGCCATCTTCAACGGGACCCTCTCGGAAATATTATGCTTTGACCGAACAAGGCAAGAAACAGATGACCGAATTTGCCAGCCAATGGCAGTCACTAGAATTGGTAGTTAACCAAATTATTTCGAAAAAAGGTGGACAAGATGACTAAATCTGACGAAGTACAGGAACTAATTTCCAGTAACAATGATTTACGTAAACAGCTTAATCCCGTTAACGAAAAATATTACAGTAGCCTACTGATTTATGTCCGCACTGCTGGCCTGTTCTATGATGACTATGAGGTCGAAAGTAAGTTGTTAGAGATTCTTCAAGATATTATCGACGCTCAAAATGATGGATCTAGCGCTGAAGAGTATTTTGGCCAGGCTCCCACTGATACTGCCAATCAATTGACTGCTAATTTTACCAAAGTCAGTTTCCGTGATCGTTTAAAGTTTTTCGGCGGACTCTTCGGTATTACAGCTATTTGGACGTTGATTATTCAACTTAATGGGCAGGAGCAACAACTAAATCTTGTTCCTTTCATCTTGAATGGTGTTTTCATGCTGCTTCTCATCTTTGGGGCTTTTTGGCTCATTCATCAAACCATCTACTCTAAAATTTTTGAACACAAAGCTATAGGTTTCATGAGTGCTTGGATTGTCAGCATTCTGTCCGTCGTTGTCTTTACCACTATTCAATTTACAAAGCCAGCTAACTTCAACATCCCTATCACGATCAATGTCATCATCGTTATCAACAGTCTCATCATCATCGGTTCCGTCATTGCCTTATTTTTGATCAAAGCAAAATGGCGTCCGATTATGATTGCGGCTGGTCCGATGGTTTGGCTCATTGCTTTATCGAATATTTTCAAAGTCTGTTCACCTTCGAATATGAACAAACCCATTTTGATCATAACTGCTATTTTGAGTGTACTCTGTTGTACCTGGTTCATCGGTTGTTTCTGGTGGAACAATCGCAAACGACAATAACTACCTAAAAAGGCGTTGCTAGAATTTAATCTGGCAGCGCCTTTTGTTTCGATTAATCCATTAATAATTAACCTTCAAAATTATATTCATCTGGATCCGGACCTACTCGGAAATCTTGATTCATATTATTGATTGTTTCCATATCAGAATCATCCAATGTAAAATCGAATACATCCGCATTGCTTTGCATTCTTTCAGAACGAACTGATTTGACAGCCAATAATACATCTCTTTGAATATCCCATCTCAAAACTACTTGAGCTACGGTCTTATTGTGCTTGTCGGCAATTGCCTGTAAAGTTTCATCCTTCAAAATTTGGCCTTGCATAAGTGGTGACCAAGCTTGAATCTTGATATCTTGAGTTTTTGCATATTCATGCAACTTATCTTGATTCAATCTTGGATGTGACTCAACTTGATCCAAAACAGGAGTTATATCAGCGTATTCTGCCAATTCCTTCAAGTGATGAATTTCAAAGTTACTTACACCAATTGCCTTAATTTTTCCTGATTTATAGAGATCTTCTAGTGCTTGGTAAGATTCCTTAAATGAATTGTCACCCGGCCAATGAATCAAATATAAATCTAGATAATCCAAGCCTAATTTCTTCAAACTAGAATTAAAGGCTTCAACGGTTTGATCGTATGTCAAATGATCATTCCAAACTTTTGAAGTTACGAATAAGTCTTCACGTGATAAGCCTGTTTCTTTTAAGCCTTGACGAATGCCTTCACCAGTACCAACTTCATTGCCATATACTTGAGCGGTATCGATCAGACGATAACCATTTTTAATTCCTTCAGCTACAACTTTTGCTGTATCTTCATCTGGAATTTGGAAAACACCTAGTCCCAATCCTGGAATTTTTGTACCGTTATTTAGTGTTACACGGTCATTTATTGAGTTAATCATTTTGTTTCCTCCCAATTATCTGTAAAAAACATATTGTTAATATATACCCCGCTAAGTCATTAAAACAGTACCCACTTTTTTGTTCGTCACTTACCAAAAAGTACCTATTGAGTCATATCAACGATTTGGTCAATAGTATTTTTGACAAAAAAATACCTGATCTCTCGATCAGGCATTAATTACTAACTATTTCTTGAACACTGCTAGTCCACCAGCTGGATTATTCCAATCTGGTTCTTGGGCAGTCACGACTAATTTTTCATTTGTGAAGGCTGTTAATCCTAATTGACTCATTTCACGACCATAGCCTGAGCCTTTAACACCACCAAATGGTAATTCAGGTAGAGAAACTAGGAATGAATTGACGAAAACCATTCCTGTTTCAATCTTCTCGGCAACAGCTTTTCCATGTTGTGGATCGGCTGAAACGACAATTCCACCTAATCCTAATTCGGAATCATTAGCTAAATCAATGGCTTCTTGATCAGAACTTACCTTGAAGACTTGGGCAACTGGTCCAAACATTTCATCATAGAACTCTGGATTGTCATTATCTATATCGGTTAGGATAGTTGGTTGAAGAAATTGACCTGGTAAGTCGATTGGTTGATTACCATAGTAAACTTTGGCACCACCGGCAACTGCTTTATCAATTTGACCTTGAAGTTTTTCTTTGGCACGTTTGGAGTTCATAGGAGCAATGGTAGTCTTAGGATCCATTGGATCCCCTGGAACCAACTTCTCAAAATTTTCTTTGAGTTTCTTCAAGAATTCGCCGTACAAATTATCAGCGACGATAAATCTCTTATCTGAAGTACATACTTGTCCAGCATTGTAGATACGAACTCTCCAGGCAAGATCAACAGCCTTATCAACATCAGCATCTGACAAGACGATAAAGGCATCAGAGCCACCTAATTCCATCGAATTCTTCTTAAGATTCTTACCAGCGGTTTCAGCAACTGATTGGCCGCCACGTTTTGAGCCAGTCAAAGCAACGCCTTGAACTCGAGGGTCAGCGATGATTTCACTAACTTGGTCATAGCTGGCAAAAAGATTCGTCAAACTCCCTTCAGGAGCTCCGGCTTCCAAAACAATTTTTTCAAAGGCAGCTGCGGAACCTGGGGTATTTGAGGCGTGCTTCAAGATCATCGGATTACCGACCATAAAGTTAGGTGCGAAGACACGCATGATTTGATAGTATGGGAAATTCCATGGTTCAACCATCATCAAAACACCAGTGGCTTGGTGCAAAATTTCGGCATCACCGGTATTACGACTGCTAATTGGTGTTGGCTTCAATAAATCGGCACCATTGTCAGCATAGTAATCAGCAATGATTGCACAGAGTTCGACTTCACCTTTTGATTCAGCGTAGAGTTTACCCATATCAATTGTAGCAATTTTGGCTAACTCATCTTCGTTCTCACGTAACAAGTCAGCGATTGTATGTAATGTGACAGCTCTACTGCTAACAGGTTCATCACGCCATTTCTTGTAGAGAGCATAGCCCGTACTCAAAGCGGATTGGATTTCTTCTTCAGTAGCATCAGGATAGGATTTTACTAATTCATTTGTATAAGGATTGACGGTTTTATAAGCCATAATCAATGCCTCCTAGGTTTATTTAATATCTCGCAATATCATTGTAAGCCCTATCATTTATAAAAGAAATACCCACCTTTTTGTTACTTATGAACTTTTTGTAAGAATTGTATCGTACCAATGGTATTGCGATGAAAGTTTAGAATAAAAAAATACACTTAATGGCATTCTCAACCATTAAGCGTATCTGTCATAACTATAGTAGTTCAGTTAACTGTTTAATAAATTCATCGTATGTCTTTGCTTTAACCAATAAGGCAATGTTTTTAGGATCTACCGCTATTTGTGACAAATCATCAAAAATATTCCGATATGCCTGCTTATTGCTTTCATTTATCGCTAACAGAAACATCAAATTAACATGATTATTATCTTTATCCCACCTTATTCCTTTAGGATCAATTACAACATATCCCTGAGTCTTTAAAGCAACCATTTGTAAGGAATGGGGTATAGCGACGCTGCCAAAGGCAGTGCTAGACATTCTTTCTCTGGCTTCCAATCTGTTCTTGAAATCGGCTGTCACAATACCTTTTTGTTCTAGTTCTCCACAAATCACTTTAAATAATTCATCTCGGCTTGTTTCATCATTTATTATTTTAAAGTTTTCTTTTGGAAAAAATTTTTCCAAATTATTTGTAAAATTTATCTTTTCTTGCTTATGTTTTAAAGAAACTATTAGCTGATTGACCTCTTTATAATCAACCTGTGTTAAGAATTGTGAAATATTAGCATGCCTTATACCAGACAATGAATATTCTGAATTAACCTGAATTACAAAATCTACCTTTCTTGGATAATCAACCTCATTTATCATATCTGGACTGTTAATTACCCTGCCTATTACTATATCCTGACTAAAGAGCCGTTCAAGTCTACTCATAAATTCATCGTTATCACTTTGATAGTCCGGCATTAATACCACCACGTACAATTTATGCAAATCATTGATATACTCAGAAACCGCATTACCAATATGCATTGCTATATAAGCAATCTCATCATCTTCTAAAGTAATATTTTCAATTTCTTCCATACGATTAGAAATAAGCACTGCACATTCATATATTATCGGTGATGACTTTCTTATTTTTTCGGTCATTGGATTACGTTCCACATAGCCATGCGATGAACGTTCCAACAATCTCTGAATATGAATTGCAAATTGCTCCCTAAAGTTCAATACTCTCAAATCAATATTAAGCATTGAATTAACATATTTAATAAGATTATCCACTAAAACTATCGTACTGTGCTTAACATTATCCTCTAAGTCTCTATGTTTTCTGGTTATAGAAAACTGAATGATCAATATTAAACTCTGTCTCTCAGATTTAGAAAAATGAATATCCTCTGTATTTTCTACAAAATCAATCAATTTATTCCCAAAGTTTTGTTCTTGGATGATTTCTTTGTCATCATTATTATTAATAGTAATGTTTTCATTATTATCCTCTTCTGAATTTTGGGGCTGATAACCATTCTTAATTCGATGAGTAGCAATTGCAATATGTAACAAAATATTATTAAAATCGAATGTATTTAAATAAATATTTTCTAACATTGTTAACTTCTTTATAGCTTCTGAAATTTTCACTACATTTATATCTGAGAAACTATCTTGAATCGTATCATTACCAATAAATGTCTGTTTTGATTCTCTGTATAAAATATCACTGATCAATTTTCGCTTATCCATTTCACTACCTAACAACGACCAATTGTCAGCATTCTGCTTTAAATCTAAATCAAAAGGCTTTACATAAAGCTGTATCTCTTTTAATAACTTCAATATTGTTGACTCACTCAAGTAAAATTGATCTGCTAAATCATATAAATTTAACTGGTTCTGTTGAGTAAATTCATTAATTAAAACCCTTTTTATACTTTCATAATCTGAATTTCTTTTAGTAGTACTATTTACCTTTTTTTGGTTAGCTTTATAACCTTCATTACTTACAAAAATAGCTGCAGTATCGATTAAATCCTTTGCGTAGCGTTTAATACTACGTTGAGATACACCAATTACCACAGCCAATTCACTAGAAGTATGCCATCCAGGGTTATTTTGTAAATAGTCCCATAGTTCTTTCTTATGGTCTTTACGCAAATAACTCATCTCCGTATACGTCTTTTTTATTTATATTTTTTTACCATTAGATGAAATAACATCCTTATACCAATAGTAGCTATCTTTTAATAATCGTTTACCACTACCGTTACCTTCATCATCTTTATCTACATAGATGAATCCATATCTCTTAGACATTTGTTGCGACGAACAACTTACAATATCAATTGGCCCCCAAGCACAATATGCAATTACTTTGGCTCCATCATGAATTGCTCTACCAACTTGTTCAATATGTGAACTTATATATTCTGAACGATAAGGATCATGAATTTTTCCATCTTCAATCTTGTCATACATACCAATACCGTTCTCAGCTATAATAATAGGTTTTTGATATCTGTCCCAATATTGACTTAACGTATTATACAAACCTTGAGGATCAACCGCCCACCCCCATGGGCTTTCCTTCAGATAAGGATTTTTACTAGTATCTGATGGACGATATTCATTCTTAGTTGAGTCTACAACTTTGGAATAATAGTACGAAATAGCTAAGAAATCCATATGATTATTGGCTAACAAATCCATATCATCATCCTCAATGTCCAATTTGTCCCCACGTTCAGCAAAGTAGTTCTTAGCATATTCAGGATAGTAGCCACGGAATTGAACATCAGTGAAGAAGTACTGTAACCGATTTTGACGCATTGTTAAAATTACATCGTCTGGCTTGCAACTAGCAGGATAAGCCGTACCATCGGCAACCATCGTTCCAATATGAATATCTGGATTATTTAATGATTTAGCATATTGTTTAATCCATGCAGCTGCGACCATTTGATTATGAACAGCTTGATAAAGTGCCTCTTCTTCGTTTTCATACTGATCTGAACAAACACCGACTGATAAGAACGGTTCAATTTGAACCATATTAATTTGATTGACAACAATCCAGTATTTAACCTTTTTACCAAACCAGTCCAATAAGGTCTTACCAAATTTTTCGAACATAGGAATTACTTTTCTGTTAGGCCAACCACCATATTCAATAGTTATATTAATTGGAGTTTCATAGTGATTCATTGTAATGATTGGTTCTATTCCATAACTCAACATACAATCAATCATTTTGTCGTAGTGCTCTAAAGCTGACCTATTAGGCTCTTCGTCATCTCCATTAGGAAAAATTCTTGACCAATCCAATGACGTTCTAAATGTTTTGAATCCCATATCGGCTAACAGTTTAATATCATCTGGATAAGTATGGTAAAAATCAATTCCAAAACGTTTTGGAAAATAATCAACCGTATCTTTAACATTTTTTTTCACTTGTGCCAGGGTCATACCTTCTGTTTCAAGTTCTTGGATTTTATCATTAGATAATCCTTTCAAATATGGTTGAACATCTGATGAATTTAATCCTTTACCATCTTCTTTATAGGCACCATCAGCCTGACTAGCAGCTTGAGCACCACCCCATAGGAAATTATCTGGAAAATATGGATATTTGTTGTCTCTCATAATTTATCTCCTCATTTAGACTTTTGATCGCGTTTTTCAAATACAGTAATTAGATGTTTTGCCAAATTATATTCACTCATAATAGTCATTAAAGTATCCTGAGCATGTGTGAACAGAACCGAATACTGAACCTTATCTCCTTCGGCTTCTTCCTGCAGTTTCTTAGTTTGTAGACGATGTGCCACAACTAACTTAGCATCCGCTTTTTTTATATTCTCTTTTGCTTCTTCATAATTAAAATCACCAACATCATCTAACGCTTCAGCAATAAATGCACGGGCATCACCAGCGTTAATAATAATATCCATTGTGTCTTTGACCGATTTATTATCAAATTCTTCTTCTGACATATGTCTCTTCTCCTAAACCCTTTAAATTAATTTTGTGCCTCTTCTTTAACTACTTGTCCATCGTAAACTTTGAAGAATGGGAACCAGATGACCCAAGCCACTACAAAGATAACTGCCATTAAAATAATTGCTCCAACAGAAGGACTAACAATCCATGTTGAAATTGGGAATGGGATGTACCACATTTGCATAAGAGCCTTTGGAATAGCGGCCAACCCCATCTTTAAACCTAACCATGTAATAATTGGAATTACAATACCGTTAATCCATAGCGGAATCATCAAATATGGATTCCAAACAACAGTACCAAAAACAAGTGGTTCATTAATATTAAATAATGACGGAACAATACATGCCTTTCCTAAAGCCTTTAAACGTTGAGACTTTGCCATTAATAACATCATTAGTGCCAATGGCATTGTGCATCCAACACCACCAATCCATGCCCAACCACTATAAATAACTTCACTAGTAAAGACATGTGTTGCGGGATTTCCAGCTGCAACTGCAGCAACATTAGCAGCAATACCACCGAGCATTAGCGGTTGTGTTATTGGCGATAGAACCCAGCCTGAAATACCCATTGAATAAATAAAACAATCTAGGAAAAGAATAAATGTAAATCCGTAAATCGTATCGGCACCTGTTGCCAATGGAGCAAATATTGATTGAATTGCGTTATACATATTGAAATGAGCCACATCAACCAATAGCCAACCAATAATAATGATTATTCCAATTGGCAACATTGAATCAAACCAGGATGTAACAAAATCAGGAATTACTGTATCTTCACTAAAGAATGAAAATGTTCCAAATCCTTCCATAATCAAACTGACAAAGATAGCGACAATAATGGCAACGAACATGCCACCGGCACCAAATTCACTAAAACTAAATGAAGCAGTAGCCCCGGAATTAGTGAATTTAGGATTAATCAGCATTAAGAATAAAGCGACTGATGTTAATCCTGCAATAATTCTTTGTTTCTTTAATTTTTTAAACTCCATATAATTAAATGGAACTAAAAATGCTACAAATATAGACAATAATCCAAAAGTAAAATTACTTACTGGTGAGAAATCGGGCCACCATTTCCAAAAATTACCTGGGATATTTAATAAACTGACTACTGAACCGACTAAAATGAAAGGCAATACTTCAAGTACGGAATTCTTTAATGTTACGATCCATTGATTATTCCCAACAACTTGAGCTTTTGGTGCAAATTTATTATTGAGAAAATCCATAAATTTATTCATCTTGGCACACTCCCCAATTTTCTTTTTCCGCTACTAATCTCCTAATTCTTCTTTCAGGTGCGCAATAGCACCTTTACCATCAAGAATTGAATAATAGTCAGAGTGCATTAAAACCACCGTTACGTTTTCTGGAACACGTGCCTTGATAGCATCAAATTCTGCCTTTAAATGTGGTCCAACCATTAAAGCATCAATATCATCCATATAATCGCCTAGTTCTGATTCACTACGAGCCTTAATTTTATAATCAAGTCCCTCCTTTTTAGCAGCTTTTCTCATGTTAGCTGCCATAAAACCTGATGATGCTCCTGAACCACAAATCAATAGAATACTTTTACTCATAATACTTACCTCCGTAATATTTTTTAATTTATATGCTTTGTTATTCGTTTCTCTTTACGGTTATATAGTAAGTTATTCTTGAATACGGTTACATTTAGTTTTGTCACCTCCCCAGTGACAAAACATTTTAGACGCAAAAAAACAGTTAGACTCTATTATCTAACTGTTTTTTAATAATATTATTAATCAGATTGTTCGAAATTAAAATGACTCCACGGTTTCAGATAATCCAACAAATAAACTTCTTCTGGAACAATATGTCCTACAACATTAATGAATCCATTATTTGGCATATCTGTTAGTGCTATCTGTGTCTCTCCTTTGTATTGTCCGTACTTATTATTATCAATAAGTATATCTCCCTTATGGATATCAACAGTATCATGCTCTTCAAACGACTGTTCACGATACTTCACACGTGTCATAGTTGATCTAATCAGATAATCTGAAACATCACCACGATAATAGTGCAAATTATTGAATAATACTTCTTTTTCCAATTCAGTCGTTGAATTTGATAATTGAACGTTAAAGACTGGATACAGTGAGGAGAATAAAGCACCAATTTTTTTCAGTTCATTTTCTGATGCAAATGCATTTCCAATCAAAACATCGTCTACTTGATTAGTTAATAAATAATATTTGAATTGGTCTTCTAACGGAATATCACGATGAATTTCAAGTGTTGGTAACCCTTCATTCATCAGTGAGGCACCTTGGTGTCCACTTTGAGAAGTAATAAAAGCTGCTGTATTGACGCCCTTTGCTCTATAAATCTCATTACATTTTTCAAAATGTGATAATTTCAAACCAGTGAAACGATGTGGATAAAAATTATGTGAGCCCATTAAGTTTTCCACTTTTGGGTTGTACTGTAAAATTTGGTTGATTCTTCCCGGTGTAGAACTCATACCTATTTCAATTTTTAGATTGTAAGGATTATAAGTCATTTGAGCTTCTTCTTTACCTGTAAATCCTTGATCTAATCGTAGTCCCCATGCACCTAAATCTTTAAAGAAAGATAGATCATCATAGGAAACATTCAATTGTTTAAAAAGCCTTGGATTTATATCTACTTCTACTTCCATTCCAAGTTTTTTAGCAAATAGATTTATTTCCTTAAAATCATTAATCGTACTATTATCTTTTAGCTCTAATAATGAAGTAAAAACTCGTTTGAATCCATATTTATGAGCCATACTTAAATATTTCTCATTTTCATCTAAAGTGGCTCTATTGGGATAAATGGAAATACCAATTTTTTTCAATCCCTATTTTCCCCCTTTGATATTAATTCCCTTCTTATAATCCGATAATGACCCATGGATATTTTTAAGAAACTCTGTATAGTCATCCTCAAATTTATTCACATAACGATAGAAAAGAACATTTATTATTAATGTTTGTGCCGACAATGCTGTGCTTTCCGCAATTCTGTACTCACTTTCAAAAGAAAGCGCCGTTTGTAACTGATAATCACTCATCTTGCAAAGAGTATTATTGGAAGGTTCCGTTAATGAAATCAAAGTTAGTCCACGTTCTTTAGCAAATTTAGCCACATAGAGTAGTTCTGATGATTCACCAGAATTAGATATCAAAAATAAAACTGTATTTTTTTTTGCCGTAGATAAGGTCGTCAATAATGTATTTATATCAGCCGTATAGTTTATTCTTACACCTATACTGTTCCATTTTTGCATCATATTCATACAGGCAATAGATGAGAGTCCTACGCCGTATGCAAAAATCTCATTTGCTTTATGAAGTACTTTACAAACATCATCTACTAACACACTAGAAAGTCGATCAATTGTTTCTTGATAAGCTGCTACCGTATTGTCTACCAATTTTTTAGCAATACCTTTTACTCCATCATCTTTTTCAAGGTCTTTGAATTTAACATCATCGATTTTCTTTTTACTGATTTTGCTATCAGCTATTACCATTGCCAGTTGTACTCTAAATTCAGAAAAACTAGATTGATTCAAAG
Source organism: Candidatus Companilactobacillus pullicola (assembly GCA_019116025.1). Taxonomy (GTDB): domain Bacteria; phylum Bacillota; class Bacilli; order Lactobacillales; family Lactobacillaceae; genus Companilactobacillus; species Companilactobacillus pullicola. The sequence continues at coordinate 40,234 of DXCM01000085.1, forward strand.
TCTTATAAAATCTGATTACTGTAGTTGTGCTGACATTTGCCCTTTGAGCCAGATTTTCTATTGTCATTCTTTGAACCTCTTCTGGAGAATCCAGTACTATTTGTGCCACCCTCCATTCAGAAGCAGAAAATAATGATTTTGATTGTGCAATCAATCGTAGAATATTCATACAACCTTCACGTCCTTATCGTTTTACATTTCCATGTTGTTCCATTATTTCTAACTTATGCTTAAATACACGATTAAGACGTAAGTAAAGGATTAATAATGATATTGCCAACAAGAATGTCATTATATATTTTAGCAAAACTTGTTGAACTAATATTATTCCAAAACCATTTACTAGTACAGCCAAGGCAAATATTAGATAAAATAACCAGTCATTTTTAATATTCTTCGTAATTAAACGATCTGCTTGTAAACCTACTACAAATATGGCACCAAAGAAGATTATCATTATCCAGAATCTTAACATTGTTCTCAGTCCTAACTATTTAATTGCAAATGTTTTTTCTTTAGATACTTCATCAATATCTTTACTTTCTACCTTCGTTACTTTGAAAAATGGACTTCCTTTTGATACTTTCTTCAAGTATTTATCCAAAGTACTCTCTGGTCCTTGTACTTCGATTATAATTTTTTCCTTATCTTTCTTAGATAATCCTGTCAAATTAAGTGTCATTGCATTCTGTTGAGCAAAATATTTTGCACCACCAAATGAAGTATCTCCATATAAGTAAATTTCTTTTCTCATTATATTCACCTGATTATTTCAGTGCGTCATGCACTTCCTTTAATAATTTCTTGCCACCCAATGGTGAATAAGCCATTGGTTCAATTTGAACTGCTGGAATATTATGTGCATCTGCATATTGTTTCATAATTGGATATCTATGCTTGATTTGCGGAGCTACTAATAATACTTGATATTGATTTGTATCTAGTGCTTTTTCTACAAGCTGTGTGCTAACCGCATTAGCATCCAATTCCACACTTTCTTTTTTAGCCTCATCAACTAAAGCTTTTTCGGCTATCGCACTGGACATTCCTTGTGAACAAACGAATAGTACTTTGATCATCTTAAAAACTTCCTCTCCAAACTAAATTTCTGCAGTTACTCCTTCAGCTTCTTCTTGTTCTTCTTTTTCATCTTGCTTTTCTTGAGCAACCATTTGCTTGTCGTAAACCTTAACAAATGGGTAATAAAGACCCATATAAATGGCAAAGTTAATAATTACGATAATAATTGCACGCCAGTCACCATTTGTCATTAAGTAAACTTTGAACGGTGATGGAATGGTAAACGGAACTATTACTGAGGCATTATTTACTAAGTGCAAACTACATGCAATGTATGCCAATGTACCTGTAATAAATGGTCCAACAATAAATGGAATAGCTAAGATTGGATTTAGAACTGTAGGTGCACCAAACATAATAGGTTCATTAATATTGAATAATCCAGGTACTAAAGATAAACGACCAATTTGTTTTAAATAACTGGATTTTGCACACATCATAAACAAAAGACAAAGTGCTAAGGTACCGCCGGCACCACCAATCCAGATAAATGAATAGAATCCTTCAACACCAATATTAGGTGCCACTTTACCTGCAGCAACAGCATCCATGTTTTGTTGCAATAGTACAAGCCAAAACGGACGTAAAATAGACCCAATAACTGAAACTCCGTGAACACCAGCTGACCAAAGTAAAGCAATCAATAATGTTGGAATGATAACACCTAAGTAAGAATTCATACCTAAGTTCAAGATAGGCTTAAAGAAGTCCATAATAAGCTTATTCATATCAATACCTAGTAGAGCTACAATAACCCACATGATTGTTATTGAAATTGCTGCTGGAATAATTGCAGCAAATGAACGAGAAACGGATTCTGGCACTTGTTCTGGCATCTTAATAGTAATGTTCTTAATCTTACAAAACCGCATTATTTCGACACCCATAATTGCTGATAAAATAGCGATAAACATACCTGATCCACCAGTATATGTCATAGGTAATACAAATCCTAAAACTGTTTTAGGTGCTTCTGTTAATGAAGCTTGTACTGGTAAGTTAGACATTAAAAATGTTCCTAATGCTACAAAACCACCGGATAGTGCATCTAACTTGTAGGATTCGGCTAGATAATAACCAACACCAAATGCAACAAAGACCGCCATAAGACCAACACTGATACGGTATGGCAACATTACCATTTGAACATGTGGAGCGATGAATTTTGTCCATGCTGCAATAGGAAACTGAGCAATCATACAGAATAAACTTCCCAACATGATTAAAGGCATTGTAGAAACAATACCATCACGTATTGCTCTTAAATAACGTACTTCAGACAACTTAGCCATAGGCGGCATTAATTTATCTTCTACCCAACTCAATATATTATTCATGCTTATTCTCACTCCTTAGTTTTTGATACATATTGATAATAATTTCTGATAAATTACGTACTTCTATTGCTGACATCAAATGATCCTGTGCATGAACATCAATTAAATTTATTTTTTTACTATCATCTCCGTTTACTAAATCTTGAATATCGCCAACTTGAATATCATGAGTTTTACCAAGTATTTCATCAGATTGTTTTAAATCTTCTTTGGCACCATCATAATCCCCGTCGGCTGCTTTATTGATTGCATCGTAGGCAAGAGATTTTGCTGTCCCCGCTAAAGAAATCAAATTAAATTGCTTCTCTAAATCAGCATTATCCATAAACTCCTCCACAAAAACTTTTTATAAAAGCGCTTTCACTAATTAACAATATCACGAAGTAAAAAAAATACAAGTATCATTTAAAATTTATGTATAAAAAGTACAAAAATGGTTGTACTAGTCCTTTTTTGAGATTACTATGATAAATGTAAAAGCGTTTATCTTTATCCAATGGAGTTACTTTCAATGACAACACTTAATACAGCCGAAATAGTATTGCGGCTTGTTTCAGCAACCTTTTTTGCTGGATTGATTGGATATGACAGAGAGCAAAAAAATCATCCTGCTGGCATAAGAACTCACATTCTAGTGTGTGTAGGAGCGTGTTTAATCGCATTAATCCAACAAGAAATTAGTTTACAAGTTATTAATACAGCACAAGTTTTACCAAAAATTAATGGAGTTATCAGAGCCGATCCAGCTAGACTAATTGCACAAGTTGTTAGTGGAATTGGATTTTTAGGTGCAGGAACAATTGTTATTACTAGGCACTCTGTTACTGGTCTTACCACTGCTGCTTCCTTATGGGCTACAGCAGGTATTGGATTAGCCATTGGTATGGGCTATTATCAGATTGCTCTTATTTCTGTGGTCATCGTATTACTTGTTCTTGTTATCTTAAAACGTGTACTAAAAGTACATACTTACAAAAAAATAGAAATAAAGTATAAACAAAGAAATGAAACCAATTCTATGCTACAAAGTTACTTTGACACAAATCATATAAGAATCGCCAACTGCAGTTTACGTACGGATACTCTAGAAACCAATCCAATTTATACCAACATATATACCGTAGATTTACCGAGAAGTTTAACTTATCCCAAGGTTATGTATCAATTGTCTAAGAATGACAATATCTTACAAATTCGGCTTATAACTGTTTAATAAAAATTCCATAATAAAAAAGCCGAGAAGATTCTCGGCTTTTTTAAGAATAATTTTCAATTTTAGTTCCTGCATCAGATCCATAAACAATCTTCTGCACATTCTTGGTGATTTCAGCAATTCTTGAGAATCCACTCAAACCACTTTGATTATGACCATTAGTCATGACAACTAGGATATATCTTTGACCATTTGGCAAAGTCACGATACCCGCATCGTTGTTAGTGTCATTCAAAAAACCAACCTTATCCTGTACGGTGGTTCCAGCATTGGCGGCGTTGGCACCAGTCGGAATTCCGGTTCGATAAATTTGTTGACCCATCAAATCCAAAATCTTAGTCTGATCGGATTTATTTTCAAACACACCGTTTCCCGTAGCTAAATCTTTCAATAACAGTTGCAAACTATAACTGGTTGTTTTAGCAGCTTGTCCCTCTTGGAAAACTGATGGATACCAACCTTGTTTCTTGATAAAGGAGCTGATCGTACTAGCACCATACTTTTCAAGTTGGGCCTCCGCAAAATCATTTTCACTGTTGACGATCATCTTACTAAAGGCATCTGTATTTTCAGCTGTCCAACTAAAATCACCATTTTGCTTCTGGTTCATAAGATAAGCTGTTAAATACAGTTTATAAGTACTAGCCGCTGTTTTAACTGCATGAGCGTTTGATTCAGTTTCCAAACTACCAGCTTGATAAAGTTTGGCATACTTGCTACTTGCAGCGGAACTGCCACTTTCTGCGCCTAAATTGTAAAAACTGACACTCACAGTCCCATCTTTGGTAACGGTATTCAGATAGTTGGTCAGATTAGTTTTAATGATTTTTTGCTTCTTTTTGATTGCCTGTGTAGTTCTAAAATTCTCAATAATCGTTGATGCACTTGAATTGTTAAAGAGATAACTCAAACCACCAATGATCACTATCGTCGCAATCAAAAGAATCCTCAAATATTTTTTAAACTTCCTTCTTTTGACTCGTATAAGATTACCTCATCTCATTAATTGTAAAAATTTAATAACATCCATTATAAAAGGTAATTGTGAATTTTCTTTATACGTTTTCATTACATCTGTTTTAATATTTGGTTAAAAAAAAGAACCCTGAAATAAATCCAGAATTCCTATCAACTATTTTTAATAACTAATCCGCCCATAACGTCAGCACAATCTTCGCAGGCATCGAGAACTTTCTCGAAACCACCGTAAATTTTTTGCCAACTAATAACGGTAATCGGGTCATTCTCTTCATCACAGAAAAGTGTTCGCAGATGTTGGGTATATAATTTATCGCCCAATGATTCAATTCTATTAGTATTATCAATATTTTGTACTAGTGTCTTAGAGTTTTTAAAATGAGAAAATTCGATCATTGACTGTTGAACTGACCGAATAGCTTCATTGATCAACTTCATAAATTTATCAGTATCCGGACGCATCTCCTGAATATTCAAATAGTGAAATTCATAGGTCAATCCGTTAATCCCATCAATAATATTATCCAGTTTATCCACTAACTGAACGATATCTTCACGATCAATCGGCGTGATAAAGGCAACGTACAGTTCACCCATGATCTCTTTCACGTCATCGTCGCCATCAGTTTCAATTTTATTAATC
>DXCM01000086.1 GCA_019116025.1 Candidatus Companilactobacillus pullicola
ATTTGTTTTTTGATATACAAGCTGACTTTTGAAAGAATTAAGCACTTTTAATGTACAAGTATACCAATTGTAGATAGTGCTTTGATAATTCACTGTTATCAGTTTAAAGCCTATATTACCAATGAATATATAATATAAGCATATGTTCAACATTTACCTTAAAATTTATTCGCATAAATATTGACTATGAAATAGACCCTCTATATAATGTAAGCGTACTCAAATAATGGAATTATTTTCAGAAGGACTGAGCATTATGAATAATCAAATATTGATTTCATTGGTAGCTCCTGTTGATGGGAAGTTAATGCAACTTTCTCAGGTTAAAGACCCGGTCTTTTCTCAAGGACTGATGGGACAAGGATTTGCTATTGAACCGACAAACGGAAACATTGTTTCACCAGTTTCGGGAACGGTGACGTTAGTTTCAGAGACTAAGCATGCTTTCGGTATCAAGACAAAAGATGGTGCAGATATTTTGATTCATCTGGGGATTGATACTGTGGAACTTAAAGGTCAACCATTTACGGTGTCCATTAAGCAAGGCGACCAAGTTACAGCCGGTCAAGAAGTTGTCAAGATGGATTTGAAGATGGTTACTGATGCAGGCAAGCAGAAGACTGTTATTCTCGCCATCACGAATAGTAACGATATATTAAAGCAGTTTATGACGAGCAATTTTGATCAAGATGTAAAGGCCGGAACAACTGTAGCAGTCGCATCTGTTAATCAGGCTCAAGAAAAACAACCTGCCAAAGTAGGCTCGGGTAAGTATGATCAATTAGCCGCCGATATTGTTAAAAACGTTGGTGGTACTGACAATATCAACAGTTTGATTCACTGTATAACTAGATTACGTTTTTATTTGAAAGATGATAACAAAGCCAATGATCAAGCAATTGAAAATTTGGATGGAGTTATCAGTGTTGCTAAGGCTGGTGGTCAATATCAAGTTGTTATTGGACAAGCCGTTACAGACGTTTATGACGCCGTTATAGCTCAAATTGGTACGCAATATGCAAATAATTCAGCTACAGCTGAGGCAGTAGCTCAAACCACTAAAGAAGCCAATAAAGCTAATGAACCTAAAGATTTTTGGGCAAAAATTAAAAGTGGCCTTAGCAACTTCATTGGTGTTTTGACTGCTTCAATGATTCCTATCATTGGAATTTTAGCTGGTTCAGGTATTTTAAAAGGTATCCTGGCTGCTTTGACAGGATTCAAGGTATTATCAACGACCAGTGGTACTTATGCCATTCTTAATGCGGTCGGGGATGCAACTTTCTATTTCTTACCAGTTATTTTAGGATTTACCGCCGCTAGAAAATTGGGTTCAGATCCAATCGTTTTGGCAATTGTCGGGGGAATTATTATCTATCCTAATCTTGTGGCTTTGGCTGGAAAAGCCAGTACTGCAAGTACCACCTTTTTAGGAATCCCCACAACGTTAGTTTCATACACTTCATCAGTTTTCCCAATTATCGTAGCTGCTTGGTTAGGTAAATATGTTGAGAAATTCTTGAAGAAAGTTATTCCGCTCTATCTCAGAAGTGTTTTCATACCTATTATTGAAGCACTGGTTCTTAGTTTAGTTATTATTATTGGTGTTGGGCCAATCATTACCGTTCTAAGTAAAGGTTTATCAAATGGTTTGGTTGCCATTTACAGCTTTAGTCCTACACTTTCTGGATTAGTACTTGGTGGTGTTTATCAGACAATGGTTATTTTCGGCCTACACTGGGGACTTATTCCTATTATTATTAATGATATTGCAACAAATGGTCACAGTTATATCAATGCTATCGTATCAATTACAATGGTTGCTCAAGGTGGAGCTGTTTTAGCTGTCTTCTTGAAGACAAAGGATAAGAAGTTGAAGGAAGTTTCATTAGCAGCCGCTGTTTCAGCATTCTGTGGTGTTACCGAACCTGCACTGTATGGTGTCAACTTGAAGTACAAACGAATCTTCGTTGTTGCAAGTATTGCTAGTGCTTTAGGTGGTGCCTTGACCGGATTCTTAAGAGTTAATAACTATGCATTGTCTGGAGCTTTAATTGGATTCCCAGCCTTTATCACACCAGGTGTCGGTATTGGCAGCAATTTCTATGGATATTTGATTTCACATTATGGTACGCTTTTAATCTCAGTTGTTTTAGTTTATCTATTTGGTTTTACCGACAAAATGTTGGCCAAAAAAGCCGATCCCATGAACATGAATATAAAAACAGCTTAATAAGTTAAGGAGATATGCAGATATGGAGACGAAACAATACAATCTCACTATCTCTGATCACGATTTTAAGGTTAAAGGATATTGGCTCGATCAGGTCGATGACTTTGGACAAGAAGTTGATTTTCCGATAGTGATTATTTGTCCCGGTGGTGGATTTACTTTCCATTCACAAAGAGAAGAAGAACCGATTGCCTTGAGGTTCAATTCGTATGGAATGCATGCGGTGGTCCTAGAGTATCAATTGATTGGTGATGAACCAGTTTATCCCATTGCTTTACAAGAAATGGCGAAAACAATTGATTGGATCACAACGCAGGCAACAGCACATCATATTGATACGAAACGAATAATTCTAGCCGGATTTTCAGCCGGAGGACACGTTGTAGCGACTTATAACGGCGTTGCAACAAATCCAGAATTAAGCCAGAAATATCATTTAGATCAGTATCAAGGAACTCATGCGGCCGTTATACTCGGATATCCGGTTATAGATATGACCGTAAAAGGCAGTTTTCCAGATGACGATCAAGCGCTTCATCAAATTACCGAAGATAAGAGCTTGTGGAAAGCACAGGAACTGGTAAATTCACAATCCAAGCCGGCGTTTGTTTGGCAGACGCAGACTGATCAATTAGTTAAAGTCGTCAATACGATTAAGTATGTCGATCAATTGAACGATGTGAACGTGCCAGTTGAATACCATCTATTTGGGTCGGGAATTCATGGACTAGCCTTTGGGACATATGTGACTCAAAAGCCAGGAAAGAAGAAGTATTTGAATTCATGGACTGCCAAGTGGATCGAGTTAGCTTTTAACTGGATGCAAATGATGAAATTTCTTGGATAAATAAATATCACAATTAGATGCCAGACGTATCTAGTTGTGATATTTTTTTTCGAAAGTTAACTTGACAATTTTTAAGAAAGGGCTTACATTAATAACCGTTAAGAAAATAAATTAGACATGTAACTGGTAAAGCAGGCAGGATCTAAAAGAATCAGAGCAAATTCTGAATTTTTTAGGTGCTGTCTTTTTTTGCGACTAATATCAACCGACTGTATTTCTGGTTCTATGTAATGGATGCTTATTAGTTAGAAACTTTACACTGTAACTGAATTTGAACGGAAACGTGTCTGAGAGGAGTGAACGTAATGGCTATTCAAGATAGTGCAAGTCAAATTGTTAAATACGTTGGTGGTAAAGATAACATCAATACTTTGATCCACTGTTCTACTAGATTAAGGTTTACTTTGAACGATTTTGATAAAGCAGATTTAGATAAGATTAAAGGTGTCGACGGTGTACTCGGTGCCGTCATCGCTGGTGGTCAATGCCAAGTAATCATTGGTAATGATGTCGTAGAAATGTTTGATGCCGTTCAAAGTGTTTTGGGAAAAGGATTCAAAGGTAACAATGGACCTAAGCCTAAACAATCTATTGGACACGTTGTATTAGATTTTATCATCGGAGTCTTTCAACCATTAGTACCAGCAATTGCTGGTGGTGGTATTTTAAAGGCACTTCTTATGTTAGTTGCCATGTTTGGCTGGATGAGTGACAAGAGTCAGACTTATCAAGTTCTAAATTTAATTGGTGGAGCACCACTTTATCTATTGCCTCTATTGGTAGCCGTTACGGCAGCTCAAAAATTAAATGTTAATCCGTTAGTCGCCATATCAGTTGTTGGCGTTTTGATATTACCTGATATAGCAACTATGTTAGCAAAGGGTACAGAGATTTTTGGATTACATGTTTTAAATGTTACTTATAGTTCACAAGTATTTCCCGCTATTTTAAGTGTTCTTTTATATGCGGCCATGGAAAAATTCTTTACTAAGTATTCTCCAAAGCCAATCAGAATTTTCTTCGTACCGATGATGTCAATGCTGATCACAGCACCACTTACATTGCTTTTCTTAGGGCCTTTAGGTTACGTAGTCGGTCAATATTTTGTAAATGTTATTTTGTTCTTAAATACTCATTTAGGTTGGGTTGCCACAGCCTTGCTAGCCGGTGTTCTTCCATTCATGGTTGCGACTGGAATGCACAAACCAATGATTCCATACGTTGTTGCAACCTTTAGTTCTATGGGTAAAGAAGCACTTTATCTTCCAGCTTCACTAGCACATAATATTTCTGAGAGTGGTGCTTGTTTTGCTGTAGCACTAAGAACTAAAGATTCTATTTTGAGATCTACAGCGATTTCTGCGGGTATTTCGGCTTTCTTCGGTATTACTGAACCCGCTTTGTACGGTGTAACTTTGCAACATAAGAGAGCATTATCCAGTGTTATTATCGGTAGTGTTGTTGGTGGTATTTACATTGGTATTGCCGGAATCAATGCGTTCACGTTAGTTGGACCAGGACTAGCAAGTATGCCAATGTTTGTTGATAAGAGTGATCCAATGAACTTAATTAAAGCCTTTATCGGATTTGGTATCTCCTTTGCAGTATCATTCACTGCTGGTTTATTCCTATGGAAGAATGAGGAATCAACTGTAGATACTAAAGAAGAAAAGGATATTAATGTTTCTGAAGAATTAGACGCTCCCGTATCAGGTAAAGTTGTAGCTTTATCAGAAGTACCAGATGATGTCTTTTCACAAGGATTATTAGGAAAAGGAATTGCTGTAGTACCAAGTGAGGGTAAGCTTTATGCTCCCGCAGATGGTAAGATAGAAATGATTTTTGACACAAAACACGCTTTGGGAATGAAGACTAATTCCGGAGCTGAAGTGTTGTTCCATATTGGTTTAGATACAGTTCAATTAAATGGTAAATATTTCGATGTTAAAGTAGAACCGAATCAAGAAGTTAAAAAAGGTGATCTACTAGAAACCTTTGATTTAGATGCTATTAAAGAAGCTGGATTCAATCCAATTACCATGATGATTGTCACGAATCAAAATGACTATTCGGTTGATGCTGAAATTGAGAACCAAGCTGATAATGAAGAAATTCAACCAGTTTTGAATATTGCTAAGTTAGGAGTTTAATAATGGGATTAAAAAAAGATTTTTTGTGGGGTGGCGCTGTTGCTGCCAATCAAGTTGAGGGTGCTTGGAATGTTGATGGCAAAGGTCCATCAGTTGCCGATGTTGCTACATATAAACCTGAAGTGGATGTAAAAGATTACAGAAAACAAGTTGGTGTTACATCTGAAAGTATTCAAGAAGCTTTAAAAACTGATGACACAACTTACTATCCAAAACGCCGCGGAATCGACTTTTACCATCGCTATCCTGAAGATATGAAATTATTTGGTGAACTAGGCTTCAAGACACTAAGAATTTCGATTGCTTGGACTAGAATTTTTCCAACTGGTGAAGAGACTGAACCTAATCAAAAGGGATTAGATTACTATAAAGATGTTTTCAAGGAAATGCATAAGAATAACATTGAACCTTTAGTAACGCTGTCTCACTACGAGATGCCATTGAATTTAGCCATTAAATATAATGGTTGGGTCGATCGTCGTGTGGTCGATATGTTTAGAAGATTTTGCGACGCCTGTTTTAATGAGTTCAAAGATGATGTGAAATATTGGTTAACTTTTAACGAGATTGACAGTGTCACACGTCATCCATTCACCTCAGCCGGCATTATCCCGGATAAATCAGATAACCTGTTGCAAGATGAATATCAAGCTTTCCACAATCAATTTGTTGCGTCAGCGTTAGTTACCAAGGATTGTCACGAAATTATTCCTGGTAGCCAAGTTGGTTGCATGTTGACCAAGTTAACGGATTATCCTAATTCTTCCGATCCTAGAGATGTTTTGGCATCATTCAATAAAAATACAATGAATTATTTCCCCGGTGATGTGCAAGTCTTCGGAGAATATCCTAAATTAGTTTTGGACTACTTTAAGAAAAATAAGATTGAAATTAAAATGGAACCTGACGATTTACAAATTTTAAAGGATAATACCGTTGATTTCGTTTCCTTTAGTTATTACATGTCGATGGTTTCTTCATACGATGAAGGAAATCTTGAATTGACTGCTGGCAATACAATTGTTGGTGGGAAGAATCCTCATTTGGAAACGACTGATTGGGGCTGGACTGTTGATCCAATTGGCTTGAGAATTTCCTTGTTACAACTTTATGATCGCTACCACAAGCCATTGTTCATCGTGGAAAATGGTATGGGTGCTAAAGATACTTTGACAGACGATAAAAAAATTCACGATCAGTATCGAATTGACTACTTTAAAGCACATTTCCGTGAGATGATTAAGGCAGTTGACGCTGGTGTCGATTTGATGGGCTATACTAGCTGGGCTCCAATTGATCTAGTTAGTGCCTCAACGTCACAAATGTCGAAGCGTTATGGCTTTATCTATGTTGATGAGGATGATTTAGGCAAAGGGACTTTGAACCGTTACAAGAAGGATTCCTTTGATTGGTATCAACACGTTATCAAGACCAATGGACAAGATTTAGATTAATGATAGGGAGGCGGTTTATGGATGAAAATTAAGAAAGTTCTGAATTCCAGTGTTGTTTTGGCTGTGAATGATCAAAACCAAGAATTCATTCTCTTAGGTAAGGGAATTGGCTACGGTAAGAAAATTGGAGCAATTCTTGAAAGTGATTCCTACAATCAAGTTTTCGTACCAGTTAGTAACGGCAACGTTGAACAACTTCTAACTTCGATTGCCCAGTCGTCTCCTAAATTAATCGAAATTGCCCAAAAAATTATCAATTATGCCACCGAAAGTTTGAATACCAAATTGAGTGATGCACTCTATGTTTCCTTGTTAGATCACATGAAATTTGCATTGGAACGGGAAGAACATGGCATCGTTATAACGAATAAAGTTTATTGGGAAATTAAGACTTATTATTCTAAAGAATTTTCCGTGGGAACTTATGCCGTGAAGTTGCTGAATGAAGAAATGGGAACTAAATTCTCAGATCAGGAAGCTTCTAATATTGCCGCTCATATTATCAATGCTGAAAATGGCAGCGATGATCGTCGGGATGCATTGAAAGCTAGTCAAATTATTGGAAGAATCGTTAATATCATCAAGTATCAGTTTCAAGGTGGAATCAACGATTCAGCTCCCAACTTTCAGCGTTGTGTCGTGCATATAAAATTCTTAGTGGAACGCATAATCGCAGATAATATGTTTGAAGACGCCGATCCAGCCATCTTTGCTATTGTTAAAAGTAAAGATGAACAGGCTTTTCAAATAGCTCAGAAAGTATCAGATTATATAAAAATTAAATTTGGTGAACCATTGACAGATGAAGAATTGATGTTGATGACGATGCAAATTCAAAGAATAGATAAATGAAAAGGATCACTTCTATTGAAGTGATCCTTTTTGTGTTCAGACAAGCAAAGTAATGGCTGTTTACAATGATCATCAGAATATCATATTAATGGATTGGATAATTGCGGATGGTATTAATCTACTTAGTAACTTTTTGAATTTTTAAAATAAAGGGTATTTATTTTTATGGTTGTCCACAATTATCGGAAGTCATGTTCCAACAATCACCTATTTATAACGACCATTCCACTGAATCACTGTAAACTCGGGCTTGTTATGACCTCTTCCTTAGTACATTTATATAGTACGATGTGGGATTGGTCCCAGGTCAAGCATAATTTGAAAAAAATTAGTAAGCATCGACCCAATGTGGATTTTGCGTTTCATAGGGTAATTGTGCTGAGTTCAGTTCGTTGTATAAATAAATGAACGCATTATGAGCTTGATTTTTAAAACAGAGGTCGATTGTCGGTATGTTCATTATTTTAGCAATTTCGCTATTGTTGCTGCCGACCACAAGACAATCTTCAGGAACTTTTTTGCCGTTTTTTCTCAATGTGGAAATAAATTCTGCAGCTACGAAATCATCATAGAAAATAACCGTAGTAGGGTGATTAGGATTATCTAACCATTTTTTAGCAACGTCTTCACCAGTTTTCATTTGCGTATGATAGAACAGTTGAAAACTCTGATTGCTATCGGGATGAGCTGTCACGAAGTCATCTATCGCTCTGACTCGAGCACGTGTATTGGCATTTCTTAAACCAGATAAGACATGTCCAATATCTTTATGACCAGATTTATAGAGGTGGTTAAGTACCTGAAGGTAAATCGGGTAATGGTCGATAAAGTTGGAATAAATGTTAGGACGGTTAACTCGATGCCAGGTGGAAATAGGGCCGAATTTAGCATAAGAACTGATAGTATCCCATGAGTTGATCCTCGTTAAAATGAAGATAGCGTCTAAAGCGTGAGTTGTCAGCAATCGCAGAGCTTTTAGTTCATTATCCGCTGTTTGTGTGAAGTAAACGTTGACGCTGTAGCCATGCTCTGCCGCAATCTTAGTAAAGGAATTGAGAAAATCCCCTACGAAGGGAAAGTATTCACTAACAAGAAAACCAATCGTGTTTGTTCGTTTTTTCCGTAAATCTTTAGCAACTTGATTAGGGACGTAATTCATTTCATGCATCGCATCGAGAATGATTTTACGTTTATCTTCACTCACGTAACCATTGCCACTCACAACGCGAGAGATGGTGGATTTGGAGATTCCGGTCTTTCTTGCTAAGTCATAAATTGTCGTCATTAAGTGTCACCTTTCTGTATCTATAAAGATATACTAATCGTTTTCCGGACATTCTGGGGTTAATTCTACTCTGGAAACGTTTACTATGCCAGGATTGGTTGTTTTATTATTAGTCGTTGTTATACTGGATGATGTTAACCATAAGGAAGGTGAGTATTTATCGTTAGTTGACAGCAGTAATATTTCGGCTATTCGCGAGGGTAGCGTAGCAATGAATTCATAGGAAATCAAAGCGAAGGGAAATATTACTCATGAAGTCTAAAAGGATTTTAGGATCCGTGTTTTTAACCATTGCTTCAATTATTTGGGGAGCAATGTTCGTAGTTGTAAAAATTATTGTAAATGAAGTACATCCAATTCAACTAGTTTGGTTGGAGTATCTGATTGCATTAGTATTCTTAATTGGATTTTCAATAATGAAAAAAGAGAAGTGGCACATCAATTGGTCTGACTTGAAATTAATTTTTTGGATCGGAATCATTGGAAATACCATTTCACTAGTTGCCCAAGAAATGGGTACAGGGTTGTCAAATGCCCAGACAGGATCGGTTATCACATCAACGATACCTGCATTTATGATCATCTTTGGTTGGTTAATTCTCAAAGAAAAGTTGGATAAGGTTAAAGTCTTTTCCGTGATTATTGCTATTCTCGGAGTAGTTATGATTGTTGGATTAAAGATGTCAGGAACCAATGTCATATTAGGAGTTCTGCTTCTAGTGCTTGATTCCATCGCCTGGGCTTTAATGTCAGTTCTAGTTAAAAAAGTAAAGACGTACAGTTCTTTACAAATTACTATTATGTCAACCGTAGTAGCTGTTGTTGCTTTGACACCATTTATTTTGAGTGATATGTCATCACTTACAAGCATTAACTTTGCTGACCCAACGATCATTCTTAGTTTACTTTACATCGGTGCCGTTTCAACTGCCGTTGCCTATGTAATGTGGAATCGTGGCCTCCAAATCGTCAGTGCCGGTTCTTCAGGATTGTTCTACTTGATTCAACCAATCGTCGGATCATTTCTAGGTTGGTTACTATTAGGTGAACAAATCTCCGTCGGCTTTATCATCGGTTCGGCCATGATTTTAGCCAGTGTCTGGATCTCAGTTAAATTCGACGGTTCATCCACGGATGAGACTCGTTTAGAGAGAACACGACCAGCAAAACTGAATGCAAAATTAAAATTGAATAATAATTAATAAGGTAAATCCAAAACGGATTTGCCTTTTTTTATGTTTTCGACTCCATCTTACTGTGATAATGCTATAATTTTTTACAAAAATAAGATTTCAAAAGAATTTATTTAATTATAAATTTTGTTCCGGAGAGACCAATAGCTAAAAGGACTAAGCATTATGGATTCTAACAAAGTATTAGGTTCTATTCTTTTAGGAGTCGCCGCCAGTATTTGGGGTGGGACTTTTGTTGCAGTGAAAATGGTAGTGGGCGTGATACATCCACTCCAGTTGGTTTGGCTAAGGTATTTAGTCGCGTTAATCTTTTTAGTCGGTTTCTCATTGATCAAGCGAGAAAAGTGGCATTTGAAAAAGAAAGACTTGAAGTGGTTTATCCTCTCAGGATTGACAGGGTACGCACTCTCATTAGTCGCTCAAGAAACCGGAACCTGGTTTTCCAGCGCTCAAACAGGAGCCGTGGTAACATCCTCGACCCCAACCTTCATGGTGATTTTTGCATGGCTAATTTTAAAGGAAAAATTAGATCGCGTTAAGATCATTTCTTTAGTGATGGCAACACTCGGGGTAGTGATGATAGTCGGTATCCATTTGAGTGGTAAACATATCTTAATCGGTGTCTTGTTCTTAGTATTAGCGGCATTGAGTTGGTCGTTTATGTCAGTAATGATCAAATTATTGTCAGAATACTCAGCGCTACAAATAACGATTATCTCAACCGTTGTCGCAATGATTTGTTTGACCCCATTCGTGATGGGAGATTTAGCATCCTTATCCAATGTTAACTTTTTCAACCCTAAGATTCTGGCTTGTTTGTTCTATGTTGGCGCAATCTCGACCGCCATGGCCTTTGTCATGTGGAATAAAGGCTTAACAATGGTCAGTCCCAGTGTTTCCGGATTGATTTATCTGTTACAACCAATCGTCGGCACCTTGTTAGGCTGGCTGATTTTAGGAGAAGGTTTGACTTGGGGCTTTGCGGCGGGCACAGCTTTGATTCTGACTAGTGTATGGGTTTCAATTAGATTTGCAAAGTAGATATACAAAAAGGTCCTATTCCATTGAAATAGGACCTTTTTTGATCAATTAAACATGTAATTCTTTCTTTAGAGTTGTTGTCAGTAATTCAGAAAAATTGATGTTATTCTCTTTTCCTAATTTGTTTAGATAGTTAGGGATGGTAAGAGTCTTTTTAATCGTTTTAAAGTCATTCTTGCGACGATACTCATCAATATCGACATCCACCAGAGTGACAATGTTGCCATCTTTTGAGGTGGGAAGTACGTAATTTGATGTGGGTACGTCTAAATTGTTATCTTGTTTATTAATAATGTTCAGCCCAATGTAGTCGCGAGCCATTTGAATAGCATCATCAATATTTTTACCTTGTGTCATACCGTCAATGTCGGGAATTTTAATACTTGAAGTATACATGTGTCACGTGTATATTGAGGCTTAAAAAGAGGAGAATGTGATGAATAGAATTCCCACCCCTAAAATAAGTGAAATTCTCAAAGAAGAATTCATGGAACCATTAAATTTGTCAGCTTATGCATTGGCTAAACATATTATGGTACCAACATCTCGTATTCAAGACTTATTACATGATCGACGTCAGGTAACAGTTGATACTTCCGTAAGATTGGGGAGGTTCTTTGGCGTTTCGGATCGTTATTTCTTAAGTCTTCAAAATGACAT
Organism: Candidatus Companilactobacillus pullicola; assembly: GCA_019116025.1. GTDB lineage: Bacteria > Bacillota > Bacilli > Lactobacillales > Lactobacillaceae > Companilactobacillus > Companilactobacillus pullicola. The sequence continues at coordinate 11,716 of DXCM01000086.1, forward strand.
CGACATTCGAAATGCGGAAGAAATTAATGGTGAAGAATATAAACGGATTAAGCACTATCAAATAGGATAAACAAAAAGACGAGTCCATTTGGATTCGTCTTTTTTAAGTTAAGAATAACCATGATTCTATGTTTTATAGTAGAAATAAGCTGCGCAGGCCAGATTCCTGTGCTTTGCTACAGCACTGAAATTGCCCGCAAAAGACGCGTGCGATTCCAGTACTTAGGCAAATACTCAGAATCTAAGCGGGCCTGCTTCGCTTTCTACTCCGCTTTATGTATATCTCCCAGAATATCTTCTCCAGAAAAATCAAAATCCATGTAAGAATGATTTTTAACGGGGAGATGTTGTTCCAAGGTATCGAATTGTTGGAGTTGGACGTCACCACTTGCGGTACCAAATGATAACAGGTGTCCACCGAAGTCGTGTTCATCGGATATAAAGTGATGGTGGAAGCCTCCTACGGCAGCTCCGTCGAAAATTTCGGGGGAGTAATAGCTCAACAAGGTACCTGTAACGTCTGCTTTTTCAAAGATGCTTTGTTTTTCAGCTGTTTTAGCCAAGGTTTTATATGGCTTATGTGATTTTCTGACGGCACGGGTTCTCACATTGGTAAAGTGGCCGTGTAATTCTATTGAGAAGAATGTGTTGGCACTTGTTAGTGAGAGAATCTTGTCCTCAAGATCTTTCTGGCTGATTTTATCAACGTTAACTAATTGTTGGTAGTCGCCAAAGTGGATGTTAGCGAAAGGTAGTGTGAAGCGGTTGTTAACAATATTGACTTCGCCGGTACTGTCGACTTGATAAGGCTTGCCATCTAGAATTATTAATTCACCGTCGAGTCCTTCACCAGTCCCAATACCAGTATCGCCATGGGTCAACAATTCCTTCATAGTAATGGTACCGTCGAGTAAACCTGGCACTAGTAAAGCTAATGTTCCGTGTTGATAAAGAATATTTGATTTTGGCATGAGATCCTTCTTTCTATACTAATTCAAGACGTCATCGACCAACTTGGATGCTAATTGGATGTTGTCAGAATAATCGACGGGGATGTGTAGAATAACAGGTCCCTTTGTATCGAAAGCCTTGGCTAGCATTGGTTCAAGATCCTCAGTTCTTTCGACGCGCATACCAGTGGCACCAAAACTTTCAGCATATTTAACAAAATCAACCGGTCCTAATTTAACACCAGCATCGTGGCCGTATTTGGCGATCTCTTGGAAACGAACCATGTCATAATAGCCGTCGTCCCAAATCAATTGTACGATATTAAGGTGCAAGCGGACAGCAGTTTCTAACTCTTGACCAGAAAATAGGAAACCACCATCACCAGCAACGGAAACAACTGGTTTTTCAGGACGTACCAAAGCGGCAGCAATTGCCCAAGGAAGTGCAACACCTAGCGTTTGCATACCATTACTGAAGAGTAGGTGACGAGGCTTGTAACTTCTGAAGTGACGTGCCATCCAGATGTAAAGACTACCAACATCAACTGTGACAGTCGTGTCATCTTCAACTTGGTTTTGCAAAGCATGGATGATAGCAAGTGGATGAATTCCGTTCTTGTCAGAATGGTTAGCAGGAATGGCATCCTTCTTTGTGAACTTCTCTTGTTGATCAGCCAGATGTTTGTGCATATCTTCGCCTAGGTCGATACCATCCGGTAAGTTAGAGCTAACTTCGTTAAGAGTCTTAGCAATATCAGCGTTCACAATCAAGTCGGGTTGATAATCATTGGTGATTTCAGGCTTGATACTATCGAGATTAATAATTTCTCCCGAACGACCAATATTCCAGTTACGAGCCTCATATTCAATTGGATCGTAGCCAACTGCGATGATCAAGTCACTTTCCTTGAGGATCGTGTCACCAATTTGGTTACGGAACAAGCCGACACGGCCGTAGTAGTTTTTCTCCAAATCACGCGATATGACACCAGCACCCTGGAAGGTTTCCACAACTGGAATCGAGAACTTGTGCAAGAATTTGTGGATAGCGTCGGTAACTTCATTGGTAGAAGAACGCATACCTGCTAAAATTACGGGTAACTTAGCCTTTTCGATTTTTTCGATAATTTGGTTGAGAGTCTCAGAATCGACGCCACCTTGTTCGACCTTGTGAAGTGGTTTGATAACCGGACGAGTTACTTCGTCATTTAGTACATCTTGAGGGATGGACATGAAAGTTGCCCCAGCCTTGGGTGAAATAGCATTTTGGTAAGCGTTTGCAAAGGTCTCCGACAAATTGTTAGCATCTTGAACTTCAACACTATCCTTAGTAGTAGTGGAAAGAAGTTCCTTACTGGAGATACTTTGGTGAGTTAAACGGGCAATATCGTTTCGGGGAACTTGACCACCTAAAGCAATAACCGGATCACCTTCAGAAGTAGCGGTGATTAGACCAGTAGCTAAGTTGGAGACACCAGGACCTGATGTTGTAGCCACAACTCCGGGTTTACCAGTTAAACGTCCGATACCGGCGGCGATGAAGGCTGCGTTTTGTTCGTGACGGGTAATAATTAGTTCAGGAGTTCGTGAATCGTCGTTGTGTTCAAGGGATTCAAAGAGTTGATCGATCTTCGCACCAGGTAATCCGAAGACATAATGTACACCTTGGTTGATCATCGATTGGATCAAAGCTTGAGCACCATTAGTTTTTGTCATTGTATCTAACCTCTTTTTTGTGTAGATTTGTTCTATAATTATTTATAGGAAAAAAATAAAGCATTTGTGTTGATTTGTCAACACGTAAATCTTTTCATGGAGTGAAAGTGAATGAAAAATATCGGATACTTAGCACAAGATATTTCTATCTTACACCGTCAATATTACAAGGATACACGGGAAGAATTCAATCAAATTAACTTGAATCCGACCGCAGCTTGTATTTTATTGGCTGTAAGTGATTATGAAAATATTAGCCAGAATCAAGTGGCCCGTTCTTTAGTTATCGACAAGGGCTTAGCCACTAGAGAAATCAATAAAATGAACAAGTTGAATTACCTGACAAAGTCTGATGGGGCAGGGAAAACCAAGGTTCTCAACCTCACTGATGAAGGTAAGCAAATCGTTGATAAAGTTCAGAAGATTCGTAGTCAATGGTGGGAAGACCGCTTTGTGAAAGCCGGAATTCAAAAAGATAGTCCATTAGTTTCTTCCATAGAAGCAGTTGTTTCAACCATTGTCGGTCCCCTAAAGGATTAAAATGTATTCCACACTTTTGGTGTGGATTTTTTTGTTTAAATAAAAATTAGTACGATTATTTTTTGATCTTTCTGCTATTATTTAGTTGTGTCTGCGCTTACTTAATTGGGGGAGAGAAAAATGTTCTTTTTAATTTTGATTTTTGCTGTAATTGGATTCTATATCACAAAATTTAAATTACAAATGGATAAAACAGGAGTAATAATTGCAACAATTGGTACACCAATAGTATTGCTCGTGTTATTGGATATGATATTGAACAATATTCATTTGTTTTTGCGATTATTACTTTTAGCCATAGTTGTGTTTGCAGGCTATAAATACTTTATTGATAATAAAACATTGAGAAGTTGGAAAAATAAGTCATTTGATTCCATAAATACTAATCAGTATGTAACAATTTTGGAGAATGCTGTTAATAGGACTGACGACACGGGTATTTCTTTTAATGTCGAAGCTGCGTCGGATGATATTCCCACCAATAGAGCCGACTATTTTTCAAAAGGAAGCAAATTAGAAACTGATCAAAAGGAAATATTTCCGATATTCTATGACTTTGCACCAACTAGTGTGGATCCTCAATTACAAGAATATGGTTATTTAGTTACAAGTGTTGAAGTAATAATAAAGCAACAAATTAAGGTGAAAGACAAGATTAATAAAAAGCATTATGAATGCAAATCAACTTATCTTCCATTTCAAAACGTTTATCAAGTGGAAAGAAGAAAAAAGGAATTAACGATTTTTTATGATAAAAGAAAAAATGAAACTGTTAATTTAGATTCAGAAAGAACTGCAGTTTTTTTACAAAGAGTATTTCAGGCATCAATAGATAGTGGATGGACAAAGAACTGTGAAGAAGAGATGCATAAGTGTGCTCAAGAGGAGAGAGAGGAAATAGATCAAAGAGCCAACCAGGCCCTTAAAAATGTAGAAGTAAAAAATAATAATCAGAGTTTTGTTAATACCACGAATGCTAATGCAGGAATTAATATGCAAAATGACATTAAACTTAATCAACTGAATGATAGGTTTGGTGGTGGGCAAGGTCATGGACATGTTGGCGAACAATATGGCGATGCTTTTGATGGACTCAAACATTGGAATGCAAAGAGATTAGGCGGAACACATGAGAAGTATGGAGCCGATAGATTGGTTAATCATGTAAATATACAGACTAAGTATAATAGCAGTGCTAGAAGAAGTGTTGGACAAATATTTGGTAGTGATGGAACAGCTAAATATGTAAATCCAGATGGTTCCATGATGGTAGTAGAAGTACCGAAGGATCAGTATGGAGCCGCTGTTCGTGAAATGAGTAAAAAAATAAAAAATGGTCAAGTGCCTAACGAAAATCCAGCAAATGCTGATAAGAATGCTGCTAAATACGTAAAGAAAGGCGCTATTACCTATGATCATGCTAGAATTGCAACTAAATCTATTTTTGACAGAAATTCCACGATAAATGTTGTTGATAAGAATGGTAATGTTGTTCATAATCCAGATGGAACTATTAAGCAGCGAAACGTTAGCTTTGGCGATAAAATGGTATATTCTTTCGGTGGAGATTTTGTTACTGGAGTTAAATCCACTATGCCAATGGCCTTCGTAGTTGGAGTATGGGTATTTTGTAATAATATGTGGAATGGCAAAAGTGTAGAGGAATCATTAAAAAATTCAGCCATTACGATGTTTAAAGTAGGTGGTACTGGTGGAGTTATGTACGCATTGTCCTCACAGATTGGTGGCTCTGACACGCTGAAGAAAATGATAAATAAACAATTAGTGAAACATGGTAGAGATGAAATAAAACATGAGGTTATAGCCAGCAAAACAATGGGGGTATTAACTATTGTTGTTACCGAAGGACCAGATGTTGTAAATTGTTTGATGGGAAAAATTTCTATGAAGCAATTGATAAAAAACAGTGTTGCCAACATTGGTGGTGTTTTCGGTGGTGCTGCAGTAGGTTCCCTTGCGGGATCTATTGTTCCTGGAATTGGAAATGTGGTTGGTGGCGCTATTGGTGGAATCGCAGGTTATGCAGAATCAAAAAAAGTTATGGATAAGTTTGTTGAGGATGATGCAGTTACAATGACTAAAATTCTAAAAGAAGAATTTATCAATGTGATACTTTATTCACCCTTGAATCCTGATGAATTCAAATGTGTTATGGACGATATATTTAATGATAAAAAAACTCCAAAGTTGTTACAAGATATGTATGTATCAAAGAAACCACGTAAATACATTCATGATAAACTCGAAGATCTTGTTATTAACTTGTTTGAGCAAAGGCCTATTGATGAAAATTTAATTATTAATTCTTTTAAAAATTCTAATGATGAATATGTTTCTGCATAAAAAGGGAGCTTAATCATACCGTTTGAGTATGGATTGAACTTCCTTTTTGATATTGTCGGCCAAACTTTGTGGCGATAAGACCTTAACATTTTGTCCCTGACTCAAAAGCCACATCATAATACCGCGCTCACCAAAAGTATCGGCTTCGATAATGACACTGCCGCCTTTTCGAGGCTGATCAGAACTGGTGTCAGGAATAGCGTCACCATTGGGGTTACAGCGTGCAAATACTTTAGCAGTCGGAATACGATCCAGCGCTGCCTCAACGATGCCCCAGTATTGAAATCTGATGTGAGTTAATTTTCCAGGGTACATGAATTGGATTCTTTGACGGAATTTACCTTCTTCAAAACGTTCTTGGTAGCCTAACTCAATTCGACCATTGGGATGATAGTCTTCGATACGGTCAACTCGATAAAGTAAACTGGCCTTATAGTCAGGATTGTAGGAAACCAAATAGAAATAGTACTCTGAGAAAATCAAAGCCTGTGGTAAAACATCACGTGTGACGACTTCAGAATGTTGCCGACGGTATTTAATTTGGACAGAGCGGTTTTGAATAATATATTTGCTCAAATTCCAAATTTTATCGAGTAATGGTTGTTGATTCTGCAAAGGTGTATAGTTAAAAATCTCATTTTGTAGTAGAGGGCTAACTTCGTTACGGGTGCTGCTAGGGGTTAGATTCAAAAGACCACTGATAGTATTGCGAAGGTCATCTTCATTGAGGGCACGACTGGCCAATAAAATTTTGATTAAAGCTAGAATTTCTTGGGCATTAATAACGTGTTGGTCACTGTGCAAGTGATAGCCGCCGTTACTTTTTTCATATTGAATTGTGTAGGGGAGAGCATTGTCAGCAAAAGCCGAATTAATTTGGCTGATATCACGTTGAATTGCTCGAGGCGTTACATCATATTTATTTGCCAAATCGCTTTTATTGAGGATTTGGTTGTCTAATAGTTGGATATATATGGAGAATCGACGTTCGGATGTATTCAAAATTTTTTCCTCCTTCGACGTAAATGGACGTATCCTGTCTACCGGATATTATAAGGTACTTAGTGATAGAAGGTTAATAATAAGATTGTTGAATTAAGGAAAATTAGGTGATAAATATGTCTGAAAAAGTTGACTATGAAATTTTAAACGAATCATACAAAGGGTTAGCAGAAGTTATCGGCGTGGAAGCAATGTTAAAAGTCCGTGACAACTACTGTGGGATGCAATTACAGTTGCCAATGCGTCTCTACGATGCTAATAAATTACGTAAAAAATTACAAAAAATGAATGTACAGTCTGATCAAATTATGGAATTATCGAGAAAATATGGTTACTCGCCACGTTGGATCAGAGAAGCCAGCAAATAAAAAAAAGCGTTTGACAACGCGTGATTTTACTACAATCATGCCTACTCAAACGCTTTTTTGTGTCTCTTTAACTTTTTCGATGTGGATCATCTTCGTAATGTTCTTAGGAAGAATCTGTTTTAAATTGTTACGCAGATTCAAGATGACCATTGAGTGATCGTAATCATTGATGTTGAGGATTCGAATGGAATCAGAGAGTTTTATATCAATGTTACTGAGAATTTTAAATAGATAGGAATCTTCGGTAAAGTTGACGATTTGGAAAGTTGTGTCAGAAATGTTTTGACTCGCTAACAAAGATTCACTGGGAAAAATAGGAATAGCGGAATTAATTGGAATGACGTTGCCGTGTGGACAAGTCTGGGGATATTCCAGATGGATATTTAACCGATCAATCAATAGTAAATCGGGATGATCCGATAAAGTCGTGGCCTTATCGTAGATGTCGCTTAGTGGAATATCCAGTTTTTCGTAAAGCCAAGTTTCTATTAAACGGTGCTGTTGAATTAAAGGGATGACGTCATTCAAACCTTTTTTAGTCAATTTGCTGCCGTAATATTTCGTATACTTAACCAAGCCTAACTTTGACAGATGTTGCGTACGGTCAGAAATGGAAGCCTTACTGACATTAGCTTTGATAGCTAAGTCGATATTGTTGACGTTTTGGAAACTGCCGCCGAGTTCGAAAATGAGTCGTAAAAAATTCAGGTCGTTCAAAGTCGTTCACCACTTTTTCTTAATAAGGTTCTTTCAACCTATTTTCTGCGATTTTTGAAGATCATGTCATCTAATAGTAGGGAATTAGTAAAAATCCTCGAATACATACCAACTAGAACTTCGGAAGTTAGCCAGTTATTGGTTAGAAACTCCTCATTGTTGACCTCGTCGATAACTTCTTGATGTGTTTCTTTTCGCATGATGTTCCTCCATTAATAATAATTGGAGTACTTTATTAGTTTGACCTAATAAAAATAGTTAAACATAAATATAAATGCCATTATATAGAGATACCACTCGAAATTTATATTCATGAGACGCTATAACTCCGTCGGTAACGGCTTTAATATAACATAAAAATTTTATTTAAAATAGTTAAGAGGGGGTTAAGATTAATTTGCTATATCACATTAGGTAGCCTCAAAAGTCTTTATAACGGGCAAGTAATCGTTTTCTGAAATTTTTGCATAAAAATTACCAATTGTACTTTTTTATTAGGCAGCCTTAAAAAATAGTTTACATAGATTTAAAATGCGGTAGAATGGTTTTTGGAAAGGCAAGACGTACTTGTCTGGTAAAAATAAATTGGAGGAAAGAAACCAATGTCAAAGCAAAACAACACATTTGAACGTGTCTTGGTTGGTGTTGATGATTCTGATGATGCACAAATGGCATTTAGATATGCTATGCACCGTTGTATCAAAGACAATTCAACTTTGATTATCACTTCCATATTGGAAAGCGGAGATATGAATGTATATCAAGCCTTAACTAGAGATTATGTTCACGGTGAGCGTAAAGATCTAGAAGAGCATATGCAAGAGTATCGTAAAGTTGCCTTGGATGCTGGAGTCCAAAAGGTCGAACTTATGATTGGTGAAGGGGATCCCGGCGAGACAATCGTGAAAGATATCATTCCTTCCGCAGACGCTGATTTGTTAGTGATCGGTTCGTTATCTAAGAAGGGGATTAAGAAGTACTTCGGTTCTCAAGCCGCATATATGGCGAAATATTCACCTATTTCTGTGATGATCATTCGCTAAAACCAAATTCAAATATAAGGGGAGATTAATATGGCTGAAAAGCGTAAATTAATCCAATATGCCAATGGTCCTTCGCTAGAAGAGATCAATGGTACAGTCGATGTTCCAAAGGACAAAGGCTTTTTCAAAACTTTACTTGCATACTCAGGTCCAGGGGCTTTAGTTGCCGTTGGTTACATGGATCCAGGTAACTGGTCAACATCAATCACCGGTGGTCAAAATTTCCAATACCTATTAATGTCAGTTATTCTTTTGTCTAGTTTAATTGCCATGTTGTTACAATATATGGCTGCTAAACTAGGCATCGTGAGTAAGATGGATCTAGCGCAAGCAATTCGTGCTAGAACAAGTAGATCATTAGGAATTGTTTTATGGATTTTAACTGAGTTCGCTATTATGGCGACAGATATTGCCGAAGTTATCGGTGGTGCGATTGCTTTATACCTATTATTCAATATTCCATTAGTAATCGCCGTATTTATCACCGTTGGTGATGTATTAGTATTGTTATTATTAACTAAGATCGGTTTCAGAAAAATTGAAGCTATCGTTGTATGTTTAATTCTTGTTATTTTATTCGTATTCGTTTATCAAGTTGCATTATCAAATCCTAACTGGAGTGCTGCCTTTGCTGGATTACTTCCAACAGGCAAAACTTTCGCTACACATCCATCAGTTGGTGGACAAACACCTCTTCAAGGTGCATTAGGAATTATTGGTGCCACAGTTATGCCTCATAACTTGTACCTACATTCAGCTATTTCTCAAACAAGAAAAGTTGATCACGCTGATGAAAAATCAGTTGCTCAAAACGTACGTTTCTCAGCATGGGATTCAAATATCCAATTAACAGCCGCATTCTTCGTTAATGCCTTGCTATTGATCATGGGTGTTGCCGTCTTCAAGAGTGGTGCCGTTAAAGATCCATCATTCTTCGGTTTGTACCAAGCATTATCAGATACATCAACTCTAAGTAATGGCGTTTTGATTGCCGTTGCTAAGTCAGGTATTCTTTCAACATTGTTCGCTGTTGCCCTTTTGGCTTCAGGTCAAAATTCAACAATTACCGGAACACTTTCAGGACAAGTTATTATGGAAGGTTTCGTTCACATGAAGATGCCTCTATGGTTACGTCGTTTAGTAACACGTTTGTTATCAGTTATCCCAGTTCTTATCTGTGTTATGTTAACAAGCGGTAAGAGTTCAATCGATGAACACGTGGCTTTGAATGATTTGATGAACAACTCACAAGTATTCCTAGCCTTCGCCTTACAATTCTCAATGTTGCCATTACTATTAATGACCGACAGTGCTACCGAAATGGGTAAGAAATTTAAAAACGCAGCCTGGATCAAAGGATTCGGTTGGTTCTCAGTATTAGCCTTAACATTCTTGAACCTTTACGGATTACCAGATCAAATCAAAGCCTTCTATGGAGACGGAATTACAGCTACACAATCAACACAAGCCGATATTATTGCTTGGGTATTGATTATAGCCGTAGTAGCCTTGTTAGTATGGACCTTGGTTGATATGCATAAAGGTAATGAAAAGTTGAAGACAGAATTAGCAAGTGAACACGTATCATCAACATATGAACACTTAGCTAAGTTATCTAGAGAAGCCGGTTCAGAAGCCGAATTCGATAGAGAAGCAGTGGCAGATCGTTAAAGAAGAGAGCGAAGTAGGCCCGGGAATTTCCGAGGATTTGCCTAAGAACTGGAATTAGCCGCCGAACTTGCGGATGATTTCAGTTCTGTAGCAAACTGGAAGAAATTGGCCTACGTAGCTCGTTTCCACTATATTGCCAAGAACCATGGTTATTAAAAAAAACAAAGAAATCAAAATTATTTCTAAAACAAAACCAAAACAAAAAACTAGAAAATCCAATTAGAGGATTTTCTAGTTTTTTTATTATCTAAATAATCAAGCATATTTAAAAATGTACTTGATAAGTTGAAATTATCAATGATGAAATAAGACGTACTTGATCATTCGAAGTCTTTAAATCAAAATCCCATTACAGTGATCAACTTCATGCTGAATAATCTGCGCAATAAAATCAGAGAACTCCTGTGTATGTTCTTGAAAGTTAACATCCAGATACTTAACCGTAATATTCTTAAAACGTTTAGTAGGACGTTCGCCATCAAGAGAAAGACAACCCTCAGAAGTGTGATAAGGATTCTGCATACTTATAATAGAAGGGTTTATCATTGGAACATTCATAATACCCATAGAAAAGGCGATGATACGCTTGTTGACGCCAATCATGTTAGCCGCCATACCAACACAGTTTTCAGAATGAGATTGCAAAGTATCGAGCAAATCTTGAACGACTTGAGAATCATTTTTAGTAGCCAGCTCAGATTTTTGACTGAGAAGTGCTTGATCGTGGTTTATCGGTTTAATCATTTTTGTATTTCCTTTATTTTTATTGGATTGAGTTTAGGTCAGTAATGACTATAGAGGACTTAAAAAAACTTTGGTTAAAATACATATTAAATAGGTGTAATTCACTAATTTTCATTTGTATCAAATTAAACAATCGAAGTACTCTTTAGTCCGGAACAAGAATTGGGAATGCGTTCAGCTATGAAATTATTGTTATCAGCTTTGCCGATTACAATAAGGTCGACTTTTGAAATCCATTATTTTGCACGAAGTGTAAAATAATTAGTTCAAAATCGCGCCCATAGCGTTCCAACAGCATTCCCAATTTTTGTGGAGGACGGGAATTTAAGTATATCCCCAAAACTACCAAACTTTTGGAAGAACCCTATAGAATGCTCTAATTATAAGCGAAGAAAGATAACAGATTCAACCGGCAAACAGCTATAATGAAGGTAGTTAATCTATTCAGAGGGGGAATCACCAATGAATTTATTATTCGCAATTGATGACAACGTCGTCGATCAAATGTTAACAGTCTTATATTCAATCAAGCGTAACACCACCGCACCAAATTTTTCCGTATACGTAATTCAAGATAAGAAGTTAACCCACACCCAAAGAATTGTCCAAGTCTGCAAGAAACTTGGAATGAATTATCATCCAATCATCGTATCCAACACTCATTTCGACAAGGCACCAGTAACCGACCGCTATCCGAAGACGATTTACTACCGCCTGTTGGCCTACGAATACCTACCTAAGAATTTGAAACGAGTCCTCTATCTCGATACTGATGTCTTAGTAATCAATGATCTGAAAAAGTTATATAACTTGGACTTCAATGGTTACTGGTACGCAGCTGCCAGCCACGTCGCACTGGATGTAACTGATTCATTGAATAAGATCCGTTTAGGTAACTATGATACTGACGGCTATTACAATTCCGGTGTTATTTTGATGAATCTACCCGAAGAACGGGCCCATGTCAAAGCTGAAGATATCTATGGCTATATCAGAATCAAAAATTTGGCATTATTTTTACCAGACCAAGATATCTTAAATGGACTCTACGGACAGCACATCAAGAAGATCCCTGATGAACTCTACAATTATGATGCTCGAATGAATCCACTTTATTACGCTAAGAGTAATGGTGTCTGGGATATCGATTGGGTGATCGAACATACCTCGATTCTGCACTTCTGTGGCCGCGACAAGCCTTGGAAGCCAGACTACAAAGAGCGTTATTCAGGATTATACAAACATTATGCGCATGTTGCCAAAAGCTTACATTAGTAGGCTTTTTTATTTTGTAAAAAAAATCACATCAAAGTGATATCACTTTGACATAAAGGTGCTATAATACAGACATGGCAGATAAAATGATTACATTAAGACTAGACAAAGATTTGTACGAACGGATCGCAGAAGATGCCGGACGTGAAAATCGCAGTGTTAATAATTATATTGTCACCAAATTGAGTGAAGCTGTACCTACAAATAACCTCGAACAGCGCCAAATTGTAGGATCTATCGTCAGAGGGGATAAGATCAATATGGCAAACGACTTGGTCGAGGTTAAAGGTATCTACTATCGCTATGATCTACTGGCAAATGATTCAGTTAACACCCAACGCAATTATCAGGTTATAAAAGCCAACGGCAATATCCTGACAATTCAGGAATTAAAATAGAAAAGTAGGCGGGGAATAATGTTTGGATTTAAGGTAGTGCGTCAAAATCATGTAGGATTGGTTGAAACTTTAGGGAGATACAAGCGTGAAGTTAACGCTGGTTTGAGTTTTTACATACCCATCTTTCAAAAAGTCAGAATAGTAGACTTGGCAATGATACCGTTGTCCTTAAAAGGATATTCCGTTATTACCAAAGATAACGCTGAAGTACAAACCAACGTTACTCTAAATTATCATGTAACCGATGCACGTAAATTTGAATATGAGAACAGCAATTCAGTTGAATCAATGGTGCAATTAGTCCGTGGACACTTACGTGATATTATTGGTAAAATCGACTTGAACGAAGCACTAGGATCAACCTCAAAAATCAACGCAGACTTAGCCGCAGCCATCGGGGACTTGACTAACACCTACGGAATCAAAGTCGACCGTGTAAATATCGATGAATTGAAACCATCAGCCTCCATTACTGAATCAATGGAGAAGCAAATCAGAGCCGATCGTGAGAAGACAGCCGCAATTGCCAAAGCCAATGGTGAAGCTAGAAGTATCGAAATCGAAACCAAAGCTAGAAACGACGCAACCGTTTCAACAGCCAAAGCCGAAGCAGCCGCAACCATCGCCAGAGCCGACGCCAAAGCATACGAAATCAAGAAGTTGAATGATATGTTAGCCTCAGCTGACAATAAATACTTCACAGATCAACAAATCCAAGCCTTCGCAGCCTTGGCACAATCTTCAAGCAATACCGTTGTAATGAGTAAAGAAGATATCGGTAAGTATTCCGAGATCCCAGTTACAGCACAAGTTATGAATCAGATCAGCAAAAGATAGAGAGAGCGAGGTGAGGGCGGTCAGCCTCCGAGGATTTGCCTAAGTACTGAAATCGCACGCGTATTGTGCGGGCAATTCCAGTACTGTAGCAAACCGGAAGAGGTTGCCCTCACGCAGCTCATTTCAATAGAGAGCGGAGCTCGTTTCCACTATAAGACATAGAACATTGGTTATTAAAATTGAAACAGTACCACAATTGCAAAAAAGATTACCATCATTTATAATGTGATTGTAATCGAAAAGAGATCACAGGAATTGCGCTCCCGTGATCTCAATCATGACTCGAATAGTTTTGTTGGTTGGCTAACCCTAGTGGTTAGCTTTTTTATTATCCAATAGGCCAGTGCAAAGAATAAACACCCAATACCTAATTGAACAACGGATTCTGCGAAAACAAACACAGTCCAACGCCACCTAATCCTTTCACTCATAGTTAACCCTCCATTTCTCCAGTAATCGAGAGGGAATATACTATTCGCTTTTAAAGCCACTAAAGTCTCATCAAGGAGTAAGTACCCCAAGTGATTTTTACATCGTGCAATATTAATAACGTCGTTTTCTCAACACAAGCGTGTAACTTCTGCTTGTCTTGTTGAGTTAACGGCGTTTTTTTGTCTATTAGTAGATAAATATCGTTTCGAGAATCGTCTAGCAATGTTAATAGGAAACCGAGTTGTTCAAATTTATTATCTGCGATGATCAAATATGCGTGTTTAGTCATGATTGGCATCTCCAAGGCATAACTTTTTGACAGATATTAGCACATTAATTTTGAAAATTAAAAAATAATCATATGAAAATAGGCACTTCATACATTAAGTCTAATTGAGGCCTTAATGGTGATTGTTTATGGAAAATGATAGTACTATGACAATCAGAAACCTTATGAGGGACTAGTTTTATGGAAGCTATGAGTGGCTTTTGTGTAATTGTCGTTTCGTAAGGTTTTTTGCATATCCTGAATTCTATTCATTAGGAGGAGCAAATTGGAAAATCAACAAAAAATCAATGTGTTGCGAATCTGGGAGATAATTCGAAAACACATTCGTATGATTATTGGTACAGCATTTTTTATAACCATTATCTCCATTTTTGTAACTTTCTTCGTTATGACGCCTAAATACAGTGCCACAACTGAGATCTTGGTCAATCGTAAGGCTTCTCCTGATGCAGAGGCTAGTCAGTTTCAACAAGCTCAGGCTGATGTGCAATTGATCAGTACCTACAAAGACATCATTACAAGTCCCACAGTTTTAAATGAAGTTAATCAACGAGTTCGTGATTATCCTGGTTATCAAGGTGCCGGCAATTTGTCCAAGTCTTTGTCAATCAGTAATGCGCAGAACTCACAAGTGTTTTCCTTAACAGCCAAATCGACAGATGCGGGAACAGCCGCTGCTATTGCTAATGAAACTGCCAGTGTCTTTAAAAAACGTGTTGGGAAGTTGATGAGTATCGACAATGTTTCGATTGTTTCCAGAGCTACGGTCGATCCGACGCCAACAAGTCCTAAGAAAATTTTGAATATCTTGATTGGAATTATTTTAGGCATCATCTTCGGTATCGCCTTTGCTTGTTTGAAAGAATTGAGCAATCGCGCTGTCACTACCGAAACTGAATTAAGTGATGAATTAGGTTTGACCAGTTTGGGAATTGTTGATGAGATTGATCAACAAGTGATTGAACAAACAGATACTAAGAGATCATTTGTAGACGATCCAACTTTAAATACGGTTGATGAAAGAAATTACAGGAGGGTTTAGACCCAATGTTAAATTTCAAAAATAAGCATAAAAAATTAGATAATTACAGTTTGCATCATGGTGTGGGTTTAGTTGCTTCGGATGATCCTAACGGTGTAATTTCGGAACAATTTAAGACGATTCGAACTAACATTCAGTTTTCGTCAATTGATAAACCTTTGAAGTCGATTCTGTTCACTTCCTCAGAACCATCTGAAGGTAAGTCAACTGTCAGCAGTAATGTCGCTGTGACTTGGGCGCAACAGAATGAGAAAGTTTTATTGATCGATGCAGATCTACGTCGACCTACGGTTCATCAAACATTCAATGTCAATAATCAAAAGGGCCTATCCAATTATCTATTGGGCAACGCAACTTTTGAAGAGATTATTCAACCAACCGAGTTTCACAACCTGTATGTTATTGCGAGTGGACCAATTCCACCTAATCCTTCAGAGTTGCTTGGTAGTAATAAGATCAAACAACTGTTTACTAGACTTTCAGAAAGTTTTGGACTGTTGATTTTGGATGCACCACCAATCAATACAGTAACGGATGCGCAGGTTTTAGCCAATTTGGTTGATGGCGTGATCTTAGTTGTTCCACAAGGAATCGCTAATAAAGCCGCCGTCGCTCATGCTAAACAGGCTTTGTTGATGGTACACGCACATATTTTAGGGGCAGTGATGAATCGAGTCATTCGTGACCAACATTATGGTTATTATGGGAGTTACTACGGTTTAGAGAAATATCAGAGAAAGAGTTAGTGAAGTATATCCGAGGAGAAAATTTAAATTGACTGAAAGCTAAGAGGCTTTTGGGGCAGGATAAATGATCGAATCGAAACATGAGAAGTATAAGAAGTTACATTTTGACATTGGGACAGCTTGGTATCTATTTGTTAAAAGAGTATTCGATATCATCGTTTCAGCGCTGGCATTACTGTGTTTGAGTCCAATCTATCTGATTATTGCCTTAATAGATCACTTGAGCAAGCTCAATCGGGGGCCAGTGTTATATGGACAGGTACGAATGGGATTCCATGGACAAAAATTTAAAATGTATAAGTTTCGTTCCATGGTCGTTAACGCAGACGAAGAACTGCACGCTGATAAGAAACTGTATGCAGAATACGTCAGGAATAATTTTAAACTGCCACCAGATGAAGATCCACGTATTACCAAGTTAGGGAGATTCTTGAGAAGATCTTCAATTGATGAGATACCGCAGTTTATCAATATTTTTAAGGGTGATATGAGTTTGGTAGGGCCAAGACCAGTAGTCGAGGATGAACTGAAAGAATATGACAGTAAGAAGTTATTATCAGTTAAACCTGGTGCCATGGGACTTTGGCAAGTGTCAGGTCGCAGCAAAGTTGGTTATCCCAGACGGGCTGAAATTGAGATGCATTACATTGACGAAGCTTGTTTGACAGTTGATTTGAAAATCATCTTAGCCAACTTTGTCGATATTTTTAAAGAAAACGGGGCTTATTGATATGGATGCAAAAGTACTCGTAGCGGCACATAAAGCTTTTCCGATGCCAGCTGATAAAAAGACATATCTACCAGTTTTGGTAGGAGCTGTTAAGAATTTTAAGCAAGGTATTAAATTTCAACGTGATGATAATGGTAGGAACATTTCTGAAAAGAATCCTCATTATAACGAATTGACCGCAATGTATTGGGCCTGGAAAAATCTTGATACGTCGGATGCAATTGGGCTCGTGCAGTATCGCCGCTTTTTCAAATCATATGAAGATAAAAACGGTCCACTGACTGATGAAGAGATTGCCGATATTTTGAAGACGACCGATATTATTTTGCCAACTAAACGTCATTACTATATTGAGACGAATTATTCGCATTATGTTCATGCACACAAGAGTGATCCCTTAGATAAATTACGTTATGTGATTGCTACTTATTATCCTGATTATCTAGATTCCTTTGATAAGGTAATGCATCGTCGCAGTGCACACATGTTCAACATGTTCATCATGAAGAAACAATTTTTTGATCAATATTCACAATTCCTGTTTAACGTCTTAGATATTTTGGAAAAACAACTGGATATCTCGAATTATTCGCAACAAGATTCACGCGTTTATGGATACCTGGGTGAATTGTTAATGGATGTCTGGGTCGAGAAGAATCGGGTTCATTATACCGAAGTCCGTTGGTATGAAGTGGGACCAAAACATCTGTTGAAAAAATACTTCTATTTCTTCTGCCGGAAGTTTGGTTTAGAAGTAGGAAAGACGCACTTCTAATGAAGAAAAAAGTTGCTATCATCACACCTAAGTTATCGGGCAATGGTGGTACGGAGACAGTTTTGAAGACAGTTTTGCAGGAGAATAAGTACTTTAAAAATTTGAATCGAATCGACCTGGTTATCTTAGGTGGTCACAAGCATAATCAGTGGATCACTGAATTACCAAGCAAAGTGAAGGTCCATTTTTCAACAGATAATCAAATTTTAAGAATATTGGTCCTGAGTTATTGGTTGTTGTTTGGCGGCTTTGAACAGGTGATCTGTTTGAGTACGACTATTATTCGTTGGTCGGCCTTAATTAGAAAAATCTTTCGTAAGAAGTATTTGATAGTTTCTTGGATTCATTTCTCGATTTTCAATGAGAAAACAGTTGATCCTGACAAATTGCATTATGCCGATTATCACTTGGCTATCAGTTCAGGTATCGTTAAGCAACTAAAATCGTTGGGTATCACAGCTAATCGGATCTGTTTGATTTTTAATCCAGTTGACAAAAAGAAACGAGTAATTCTACCGGCTAATGATGGTGTAATTCATTTAGCTTATGTCGGGCGAGTGATGTTGAATGGGCAAAAGGATTTACAAGAATTGTTTGATGCTCTAGCACTTTTGCCATCCCAAACAGTTATTTTACATATTTACGGTACGGGACAGATAGCCGAATGTAAGGACTATCTGACTGAACACCATGTAAAACAGACGGTCATCTGGCACGGGTGGGTACAAGATCCTTGGCAAGAGATTCAGACGTTAGATGCAACAGTTTTGACTTCACAGTATGAAGGCTTCCCAATGGCTCTAGCGGAATCAATCAGTTATGGCGTTCCTGGAATTGCTTCAGATTGTCCAACTGGACCAGCCGATATTATCGATTCACAGAATGGTTTTCTCTATCAAGTCGGTGATGTTAAAGGTTTAGTAATCGACATTCTGAAGTTGATCAAGCAAGTACATTTCAATCATGCCACGGTGCAACGGACGTTAGAAAAATATGCAACTGATAAATTTTGCCAACGTTTTTGGACTAGTTTAGCGGAAATGAAGTAGATGATAAAGATGAAAATAATTTTGAGTATTATCATTCCGATGTATAACGCTGAGCAAACGATTGGTCGTTGTCTTGATTCAATTGAACGACAACAAGTCGATTTCCCGTTTGAAATTATTGTGGTTGACGATGGCTCAACTGATGATTCGATTGGTTGTATTAAAACGTATCAGAAAAAATTTGCCAATATTGAATTATTCAGACAACAGAATTTGAAACAGTCAGCAGCTCGTAATAACGGTTTGAATCATGCCAATGGTGAGTATGTGATGTTCTTTGACAGTGATGACATTGTTGAAAGTAATATGTTACAGACCATGGTTCATAAAGTTGAAGCTGACAATGATTTAGTTATGTGCGGTATTAAAAAGATTTATCCGGATAAAACAGTTGTGGAAGATCAAACTGATTTGACTGGTGCTGAGAATGAACAGGATTTGATTACCAATTATTTGGATAAGAATAAGGAATTTGACACTGGTTTGTGGAACAAGATTTTTCGTAGAAGTCTGATTCAAGGACATCAGCTCCGTTTTAACAATGGCAATTTCTTCGAGGATTCTCTGTTCAATCTACGATACTTGCTGAACTGCCGACCAGGAAAAGTTGTCTTCATCAAGCAGACACTGTACGACCTTTACAAGACTTCGGGAACAACGACAACTTCGTTCAACCCCCAAATCAGTTATTGGGCTAGTAAGTATGAAAATAAGGTCCAAGCAATTTTGAATAGCCGCGGATTACATGTCAAAACTGCGATTATCAATGCTTTTAAGATCAGAACGACGTTATATATCATCCATCATCACATCAAATATGACACAAGCTGGAATAAAGCAAGGCAAAGAAAATATTGGTCACTTTATTCAATTCCAGCCATTCTGACGGCTTTGAAATATTTGCCAAAAAAGTATGCAATCGCGGTTATCTTAGCTAGATTTTCACCCCAAATTTATATCCGTTTGTATCGAAAGAAGAATCCAGTAACGTAATTTTAGTTAGTCTGGTGAGCAAAATGAAACAAGTTACAGCATTAGTAGTTACTTATAATCGTTTGAAACTTTTAAAAGAGAATATTGCCGCCATCACTGCTCAAACTTATTCAGTGAAACACATTTTGGTGATCGACAATAACAGCCAAGATGGGACCAAAGAGTATCTCGACTCACTTCAAATCGGCGGTTTGATCGTCAAACATCTAGCCAAGAATCTAGGCGGTTCAGGTGGTTTCTACGAAGGTATCAAAATTTTTGAAGAACAATTGACTGATGATTTCGTTTGGATCATGGATGATGATACGATTCCCACTTCAACATCTCTAGAGAAATTGCGTCAGTGTTGGTCAACAATTGGTCAATTTGGATTTTTAGCCAGCAATGTTCGTTGGATCGACGGTAAGCCGGCGGTAATGAATGTACCAGCTATCGATCAAGCACATTGGAGTAGCGACGACTTGAAAATCAGCGACAATATTTTTTATCCACGAGTCAGTTCAGCTAGTTTTGTTTCCTTACTAGTTCCGCGAGAAGTGATTTCCATTAAGGGCTTGCCTTATAAGGAATTCTTCATTTGGGAAGATGATGCAGAATATACCTCTCGAATCAGTCAGAAATACAGCTGTTACTTCGTTCCAGAGAGCATTGTTCATCATAAAACCAAGTCCAATGATGGAATCGACATTATTGATGAAAGTGGCAGTCGGTTAAACAGATACTTTTATCTTTTTCGGAACAAAACTTTTCGTGCTCGTAAGGCCAAGGGTGCGGAGAAAATTAAATCCTTAGGTCGAATCGGAATTGAATATGGTCAAGTTTTATTCAGCCACAGAGTTCATCAACGTTTTAAGAAATTGGGCATTATGTCTAAAGGTATTATCGAAGGCATGTACTTCAATCCAAAAATTCATTACGTATTGAATGCCAAAACTAAAGGTGACTAATCTCAAGGAGGGACTGATGACATGAATTTTGGAATGGTTTATGCAGTGTTACTAGTACTCTTTTTGATTTTTGGTTATATCTTCAAAGAAAATAATTTAAAACATTATTTCCTGATCAGCGATATTCTGTTAGCTTTGCCGGCTTATGTGGCTAATCCGATGAGTGGTGTTTACTTTGATACGGTTCGTTTTCAATATATTTTGGATCAGATTCGTGATGCTAATTTAATTTCAGGCCTGAGTGGCGGATTAAATTGGGTGCTAAATTATTCAGAATATGCCGCTGAACCAGTGGTAGCCGTCTATATTTGGATCTTTAGTTTTTTCAAAAATAATGGGATGTTCTTCTTCGTAACGACGTTCTTATTCCTAATTTTTCTTTCACATTTGTTGTTGAAAGTTGGCAGGTATTTCAAAGTTTCACACTGGAATCTGATTTTGATTCAATTCGTGATTCTGACAACTTTTAACCTGTTTTATCAGATTGAGGGTATTCGTAATTTCTTGGCCTTCATGATCTTTGCTTGGGCTATCTTCACTGATTTGACCGCAACTCAAAAACATGAAAAAGTTGAAGCCATCATTGCTTACATCTTCTGCATGTTCTTTCATCCCATTGCCATCGTGTTCGTGCTTTTTAGATTGTTATTAGCACTAAAGAATAAATTTGTTTTCTTTGGCAATCACATCTTTGACGCAGTAGTGATGGTGATTCTCTTGACTTATAACCATTTCATGAGTTTCATCATTAATCTTTTGGCCCAGATTAGTGAGTTACCAATGATGAGTTCACTTTTTTCCAAGTCGCAGAATTACGTTTATGGACAAACTGAATTCAGTGCTTCAACTGGTAGAGCGGAAGTTTCCTTCACGTCGATGGTTTTTGTAGCTTTGATTGTAGAATTGTTATTATTCCTATCTTTGTATAAAAGTACGGTTTTACCAAAAGGTTACTTGACGCTGTATCTATATATCATCGCTTTTACAATTGGATCATTTATGAATTCACAGATTTACTTGCGGGCCATCATGTTATTGCTTTTCATGAGCGCACCATTGAAGGCATTACTGTTTTCAACCGAGTGGCTCAAAGACAGAACCCTTTATCTGATGTTCTTCTATAATTTGATGACTTACGCCACAGCCTTTGTACTCTTTGGATATTGGTACGTTGCAGTTTATCAGACCGTGGCACTTTGATGGAGGCACAGTATGACAAAATATTTAGTCGTTGGTTCAGGACTGTTTGGAGCAGTTTTTGCGTATGAGGCTGCTAAACGAGGTCATCAAGTCAAAGTAATTGAGAAACGTGATCATATTGGTGGCAATATTTATACGCATGAAGTTGCCGGTATTCAAGTACATGAATATGGAGCCCATATCTTTCACACCAAGTCATCAGAGATTTGGCAATATATTAATCAGTTTGCGGAATTCAATCACTACATCAACAGTCCCATCGCCAATTTTAATGGGGAAATCTACAACCTGCCTTTTAATATGAACACTTTTAATAAATTGTGGGGCGTGGTTACTCCAGCTCAGGCGCAAGCCAAAATTGAACAACAAAAGGAGGTCCTAAAACTCGATGGTAATCCCAAGAATCTGGAAGAACAGGCTATTTCTTTAGTTGGTCCTGACGTTTATCAAAAATTGATCAAAGGTTATACCGAGAAACAGTGGGGCAAGTCAGCCAAGGATTTACCAGCCTTTATCATTCGTCGTCTGCCAGTACGCTTTACTTACGATAACAATTATTTCGACGACCCTTACCAAGGAATTCCCATTGGTGGCTACACGCCGATCATCGAAAAAATGTTGGGTAATAAGTTAATTGAAGTACAGACTCGGACTGACTTCTTTGATCACAAAGATGAATATTTGAAGTCAGATGTCAAAATCATTTTCACAGGAATGATCGATCAATTCTTCGATTATCAGTTTGGAGCTTTAGAGTATCGAAGTCTTCGTTTTGAAACCGAAGTGTTGGATCAAGCTAATTATCAAGGTAATGCGGTGGTTAACTATACCGATTCACAGACACCTTACACGAGAATCATTGAACATAAATTCTTTGATCTCAAACAAAGTACCAAAGATAAGACCGTTATTACGCATGAGTATCCTAAGACTTGGAAAATTGGGGATGAACCTTACTATCCAATCAACGATCATGCCAGTAAAGAACTCTATGCTAAGTATCTGCAACTAGCTCGTAAAGATTATCCACAAGTGATTTTTGGGGGACGTTTAGGTCAATATCGTTACTACAATATGGATCAGACGATTATGGCAGCTCTACAAACTGTCAAGAAAGAATTTGACGATTAATGAAAGTTATTAAAAATTACCTCTATAATGCTTTTTATCAAGTATTTATTCTGATAGTTCCCTTAGTAACAACGCCATATTTAGCTAGAGTGTTAGGTCCGAAGGGAGTAGGAATAAATTCTTATACGAATTCAGTTATTCAATATTTCATCCTTTTCGGCAGCCTCGGCGTGAATCTTTATGGAAATCGACAAATTGCTTTTGTCCGCAATGATCGGCAAAAATTGACCGCCACGTTCTACGAAATTTTCCTGATGCGCCTGATAACAGTGGTCATAGCCAGTTTAGCCCTTGGAATATTCATTGGATTAGTGAGTGATTACCGAATCTATTATTTAGCTCAAGCCATTTCGTTAATAGCTGTTATCTTTGATATTTCCTGGTTCTTTATGGGAATTGAGAACTTTGCTGTAACAGTATTACGAAATTTCATCATTAAAATTTTAACTTTGGTCAGTATTTTTACCTTAGTGAAATCAAAAGCTGATTTGACAGAGTATATCTTGATTCTGTCACTGTCATTGTTGATTGGTAATTTGACCTTGTTTCCCAGTTTGCACAAGTATATCGACAAACCCAAATTTAAAGACTTACGGATTGCAAAACATTTCAAACCAGCCTTGATTCTGTTCATACCGCAGATTGCTACTCAAATCTATGTTGTTTTGAACAAGACGATGTTAGGTTCAATGGTTTCAGTCCAGGCTTCTGGGTACTTTGATCAATCAGATAAGGTCATCAAAATGATTCTAGCGGTAGTGACGGCGACAGGAACTGTAATGTTGCCACATGTTGCGAATGCTTTTGCTAATGATCGTTTGGATAAAGCTAAAGAGTATCTGTATACCAGCTTTTCTTTTATTACCATGTCGTCTATCCCGATGATGTTGGGGTTGATGGCTATTGCCGCTAAGTTTGTACCATTGTTCTTTACCAACAGATTCCACGGAGTTATTCCGATTATGCTGATTGAAGCGTTGATCATCATCTTGATTGCTTGGAGCAATGCGATTGGGATGCAGTATTTACTACCAACTAATCAGACTCAAGCCTATACAGTCTCAGTTATTTTGGGAGCGGCGGTAAATTTGATTGCTAACATTCCACTGATTTTCTTCTGGGGTACAGTTGGAGCAGCTATTTCAACAGTTTTATCAGAATTGTCGGTCACTTTGTATCAATTAGTCTCTATCCGGCACCAAGTATCTTATCGTAAGTTGTTTGATGACACTCATAAGTATTTGCTGTCAGGATTAATTATGTTTTGGATTGTTTTTTCATTAGATAGAATTCTACCTAATGGATGGTTCTCAATCATTTTTGAAGTATCCATTGGTTTCTTGACATATTTGACTTTGATGATGTTATTCAAAGTTAAGATGCTAACTCAAGCTAAGCGATTCTTGAAAAAATAAATATCTATATGAGGAGGAAAACCTTATGTATAGAAGCAGAAATAAGAGACACACTATTAGAGATTTATGTATGTGGTTCGTTTTAATTTTTATTTTAGGTGGCGCAGCCTTTGGAATGACTCGTTATCGTGATGTTAAGAGTGCGGTCAACAGTTCGTTTGTACCTTCTGGAGCTGAAAGTCGTGATATCCACGCTGAATTGGCAGCTCGCAAACCATTCTCCATTTTGTTGATGGGTATCAATACCAATAATTCAATCAGTTCATATAAAGGCGACACTCACAGTATGATGGTTCTAACTGTGAACCCAGCTACTAAGAAGACTACTATTACTACAATTCCACACGATGTTGCTATTAAAGTGCCTGGATTTGAAAATAGTTCACCAGCCATGATCAGTTCAGCCTACTCATTAGGTCAAACTAAGACGGCTGTTACATCTGTTGAACAACTTTTGAATGTGCCAATTGATTCATACTTGCTATTGAATATGGATGGTATGAAACAAGCAATTGACGATGTCAAAGGTATTGAAGTTGTTCCTGATGCTTCATTTAGTGTTGCAGGTTATAGTTTCGTAAAGGGCAATTCAACACATATGGACGGCAGAGAAGCCATGGCTTATATCAGTAATGGTAATGACTATGTTCGTGAAGACCGTCAAAGAGCTGTTCTATCAGCTTTGCTACACAAAGGTCGTTCAATTTCTACATTGTTCAATCAACGTTTGATCAATTCAGTTTCTGGTCAAATGGAAACAGATCTAACTTTCGACAGTATGACTTTACTAGACAAGAATTATGATGAAGTCGGTGACCACACTGTAGAAGACAACCTTCAAGGCAGTGCCATTAAGGTATCTGGTCAAAATATGGAAGTTGTTAATAAAGCAGAATTGCAACGTGTTACAGATGACCTCAGAACTAACTTAGGATTATCAAAGGCTACAACTGGTGATATTGAATATGTACCGGTTCAAGTTCCAGTCGCTAAGAAATAAATTTTGATATCAAAAAGGGAACCATATCGTTGTGATATGATTCCTTTTTTTGAAGAGAGGAAACGTTATGAAAAGAATTGACTGGATTGATTTTGGGAAAGGTTTGACGATTTTCTTTGTGGTCGTAGCTCACTGCCTGAGTGATCTGTTAGAATCACACCACTTTGAAAATTATAATTTGATCTCACAATTTTTACTGGGAATTATTTTGACCTTCGTCATGCCTTGTTTCTTTGCGCTATCAGGGTTCTTGTACCGTGCTCCTAAGTCAGGTGGTGAATATCTTAAAGGTATGGAAAGAAAATTCTATGGATTGATGATTCCATATGCAATTTTTTCCGTAATTTTTATTATGCTGCAACAATTTGATAGGAGTAATGTTAACAAGCTCTATACTTGGAGCAGTTTAGGTCAAATTTGGAATAAACCGATTGGTGAATTGTGGTTTTTGTACAGTCTGTTCTTCATTTTTCTAGTAGTTGGTTTAGTTGAGCTATTGCATATTCAATGGTACTGGCAATTACTTATTTACGGTGGCCTATTCATTCTTGTACAAGCAGTGCAACTGCCGTTTATGATTTCTGGAACCTTTGGTTGGCTACCTTGCTTCATGATTGGAGTCATTTTAAAGAAACATCAAACTTTGTTGAAGAATAAACTACTATTTTTTAGTTCATTAGTTGGGATGTTGGTCAGTCTAATATTCCAATACTTCTTAGTTAGTGATTGGTACAACACTGATGGGATGGTACCGGCAACTAGCATTTCTAAGCTATTAAGTATTTTCGTTTTCTTCTATCTTTTTAGTAATCTACATTCAAACCGTTTGTATGAGTACTTCAGTAAATATGGTCAAGCTTCCATCGTAATTTACTTGGTTCATGTACCGATTAAGACATTATTGAAAGTATTTCTCTTTAGAATTGGTTTATCAAATTACTTCTTAGTTGTGCTGGCTTTGATTGCTGGGACTTGGTTATTATCACTCTTCGTTTGCTTCTTGGTTAATAGAATTAAACTGATCAGATGGATCTTTTATCCACGATTATTAAGGAGTTAGACGAAAAGTACAAAACGATTCTTATAAATAACCACATAAAAATTCATGGACTATTATTACGGCAAAAGATACGGAAAAGGATGATAGTTATGTTATTAAATAAGAAATGTGTATATTTAGGGGCAACACTATTTTCAGCAATGATTTTGACATCATTATCCAATCAAACCGTTAAAGCTGACGTTACAACTGACGGAAATACTAATGTGAGTGTTGAAAAGACGGTACAGCCAACTACTGCAGTTACTACAAAAACTTCAGATTCGACAACTCAGGCACCAACAAATAAGGCTGGTGTATCAAAAACGGTAACGGCTACGCAATCATCGACTGTTGATACAAAAACAGAAACGGCACCAGCTACTGACGCACAAAAGGTAACTGCACCAGTCGACGATTCAGTGGCAAAAGCTACAGTTACTCAAGCCACCAAATCAGTGGTTAAAGCAACGCCAACTGTAGTTAAGAAAATACAACCAATCACTGTAGTAGTGAACAAACCAAATTCGGCAGCTACAGTAATAGATTTCAAGGATCCGACATTATCATCAATGGTCAAATGGTCGTTGGGTTTGACTGACAAAGACAAAGTAACCGTCGGAGAATTTCAAAAGTTTAATAATTCTGAATTTTTCCTAAATGAAACTGTTTATGCTGGTGGCAGTAATCCTAATGTAACCGATCAAACGGACAAACCGATTGAAAATCTTAGTGGTTTGCAAGTATTGAAATATTTGCCTAAGAACACACAAGTATTTTTCCAAGTCAGATTAGCCTCTGATCCTAAGGCCAATCTTGATTTGTCGCCTTTGTATGGAATTCCTATCTACAACTTCACGTTAGATGGTAATTATAGTGATGCCAAGGCTAAAGAAATTGATTTAAATCAATTGACTAAATTAGATATTTCTAAAGCTACAAATGTTGAATTGACTGGTGATACTTCTGTTTCCGCAAATTCAGGAATTACGCAACAACAATTGGAAAAGATTGCCCCATGGTTGGTCAAGTTTGCTAACAATGGTAGAACTTATAATGATATTGTTTTGAATAATGGTTCGATCTCTGACTTTTCAGCTTTGAAGGGTATCAATCGAACAAATTCGGTAACTGTGTTCGTTAATCACAATAATGTGGCTAGTACTAAACCCGTATATGCTACCGCAAGTAAGGCAGATTTAACCTTTACTGCTTTACCATTTAAAGGAATTGATGGCGACGATTTGGCCTCGACTTATCACTACACAACAACAGTTAAGAAACCTAGCGACGATGACCTGATTCATGTTAGTGGCGATACCTATAGAATTGCTGATCCGGATACTTCGGCTAAAAAACTGACTTATGGTATTATTGGCGACTACATCAGCAGTAATGACGACTCAATGTTGGAGAAGAGTTATGGTAATTCAACCTTGGATTACTTTGGAATGTACTCACAACCTTTAGTTTGGAAGACAGTTGCTAAGCCAGTAGTAAAGCCAGCAGTAAAACCAGCAACTAAACCTGTAACGGGACCTACCATTGAACCGGTACAATCAAGCATAATTAGTAGTGGCAGTTCAAGTGGTTCTGTTGGTTCGGTTGATGTACCGGAGACATCTGGATCTACAGCTAATTCTTCGAATGCTATCTCAGTTTCTACATCAAGAGGTACGGTTAGAACAATAAACAGTTACACTAGGCTGTTTGATGCAAAAGGCAATGTTACTGCAATTGAATTAGGCCCTAATACTGGTTGGTCTTACAACGGAATTGTTGATATTAATGGTAAAAAGTTTTATGAAGTGGGAACGAATGAATATTTGCCAGCTGACAGTGGAGTTACTTACACACCTATTAAGATTAGGACAGTTATTTCGGCTCCTTCTTCAGTGGTTTTGTTCAACTCTAATGGAGACAGAGTAAGTAGAACATTGCCTGCACGTTCTCATTGGTTGACTGACAGTAGTGCCATTATCAATGGAGTGAAAATGTATCGGGTTGCTAGTGATGAATGGGTGGCTGCGGATTCTGTCAGCATATCTATTTCTTCTGGTGATAAGACATATGCTACGTCTACAACTTTTCCTAAGGTATTTACAGGTAGGACTAAGACTCCTGTCTATTCTGCTAATGGTAAGTTATTGAATTATCAATTGTCGAGCGGATCTTCTTGGAAGATTGATCGTAGAGTTATTATTGATGGGGTTACTTACTATCGTATTGCTACAGATGAATTTGTTCGGGCATAAAGTAAAGAAATCGTTAAGACTCGTTTGAGTTTTTAACGATTTTTATTTCCTATATTAAAGATATTTTCCCCTATGCCTCTAAACACCTTGCTAAATATGATAAAATTTATATAAGTGTCTAATGGCAGTTAGAAAATGTGGGGGAGAAACAAAATGCACAGAAAACACAAAAGTCACACATTTCGTAATGTACTTTTATCTATTTTAGCTCTAGTTATCTTCGGTACGGCGGCATTTGGGATGTCACACTACCGTAGTGTCAAAGCGGCGATTAACAGTTCTTTTGCACCGGCAAATGTGGATAAGTCACGTGATGTTAGTTCGATTTTGAAAAAGAAAACGCCAGTCTCAATTTTACTGATGGGAACGGATAACGGGGATTCTGGTCGTAACTACACTGGTCGTACAGATTCGATGATGGTTGTCACGATTGATCCTAAAACTAAGAAGACTTCTATCACAAGTATTCCACGGGATATAGCAGTTGTAATTCCAGGTTACAAGGAGAAGTCACCAGCTAAGATCGATGCGGCTTATTCTTATGGGCAAGCGAAAACAGCTGTCTCGACTGTTTCAAAACTTTTGAATGTGCCAATTGATTTCTATGCTTTGATCAACTTGGATGGCATGGAAGATGTGATTGATCAAGTTGGTGGTGTCGATGTCTACGAACAAGGTGAAAAGACGCATATGGATGGTGCTAAAGCCATTGATTATGTCAACAACGCCAACAATGATTACGGTCGTCAGTTACGTCAATTCGATGTTCTGAGTGCTATTTTGCATAAAGGTGATTCAATTTCAACCTTGTTAAATCAAGATTTCTTCAACTCAATGGCTGATGAAACACAAACTGATTTAACTTTCGCTGATTTAAACGTTTTAGCCAAAAATTATTTTTACAATGGTGAAACGAACCAAACTCATATGCAGGGAACACCAGCTAAGGTTGCTGGTCAGAGTATGAAAATTGTTAAGAATTCTGAGTTGCAACGGGTAACTAATTTTGTCCGTGATAATATGGATTTGAAGCATGCCAAGACGGGTAAGATTTCTTATCAAAAAGGTGAGAAGATCACTGAACCTGCTAAAAAGAAAGCTAAGAAGAAGACAACTAAGAAGAGTAAGAAGAAGGATACAGCTAAGAAGGAAACAACCGATAACAGTGCTACTGATACCGATAATGGAACAGACAATAGTGCTGCATCCAATACAACTGGTACCACGAGTTCAGCAACAGGTTCTTCTTCAACAGCGGGAGCCGGTTCGACTGCTAATAGTACTGGTACTTCATCTTACACAGGTAATTCTTCCGGCAGCACATCTTCTAACACCGGATCTTCATACAGTAGCGGAGCATCTGGTAACAGTGGAAGTTCAGCCAATGGTGGCTATTACGGTGGCGGTTCATCATCAAATAGTAGTTCTGGTTCAAGTGCTGGCAGTGGCAGCAGTTCTTCCAGCAACAGTGGTGAATCATCATATGGTGGTGGCTCATCGTCTACCGACAGTTCTAGTAACGGTGTAACAAATGGTTATGAATCATCAGGTTATGGTGAATAAAGATTATATATAAAAAAAGTTCTAGATTTTCAATTGCAAAAGCGATTGAGAAAATCTAGAACTTTTTTATCGTATTGAGCCCATGAGATAGATAGTTAATTATCTTTTGAATTCCTTAATACTTTTAATGGTTGCTTTCTTTAGAGCCATATAAGCATCATATTCAGGAGCAGTTCCCGAAATTGCACTTGACATAAAGACGTCTGATCTTAAAACATCACTTCTAACTTTAGTACTTGAATAACGAGTTAACGATATCTTATCGAATCTTCTCGCAATATAAATTTGATCGTTTCTATCAAGGTCATCTAAAAATTCAGAATAGTGTGTAGTGAATATTAATTTTGCATTATTTATATTAATAAATGGATCTTTAAAGTAATTTAAGAAGGTTCTGGCTATAGCATGATTAAAATGATTTTCAATTTCGTCGACAAATATTATTCCACCATCTTTTAGAGTTGATAAAATCTGTGTATATAATGAAATACCCTTTGTTGTCCCAGATGACAAATAAGAATTGATTACTGAGAAACTTCCATCAGCAATTTCTCTTTGACCTTTGAATTTTAATCTAAAGAGTACTTGATTAGTACCAGAACCTTCTATGGTTTCTTTCTTTAAATATTCAATTGAAGAATCCAAATAATTTAGAATTTCTGTGGGTACATTTCCCAAATTAGATACAAATCTATTAGAATTGGTAAAAATAGTATTATCTGTTATTCTTGGCGCCTGGTATTTATGACTGTTGATCAATGACTTAAACAAAGAGTCATCAGGCGATAAAATGGACGAGACCTCAGGTCTTAAGTTATTTCTATCTAGCACAAGTTTTGATTTTTTGAAATTCAATAAATCCTTTTTACTCTCAGATAGTAATGCTTTTTTCGTATAAATTTTTTCTTTGCTTATTACAAATTCTGGTTGTTCGTTGGTAATAACCTGAGAAATGCTTAGTTCATCTTTAATCAAAATACCATCGGATCCATACAAAAAAACGTCGAAATCAACTGTAGAATTATCTAATAATACTTCAGTTAGCCCAGTTTCACCAATCGATTTATTGTTAAATAACAAATATAAAATTCCCATTTCTAATTTCATAATCGTTGTTTTACCCGTAGCGTTTTTTCCTACAATTGTTGTTAAATTGTTTGTGTAATTATTACCGTATAAATGATTAAGAGAATCAGCTTTGTCCTGAGCAACACGGCTTGAAGTTAATAGAGAGAAATCAATCTCTTCTTCAAATAAAGGATAATTTCGTATTCTGATATCTAATAACCTTAGTCTATTTGTCATTTTAATATTCCTTTTTGCTATTTAAAACACAATTTTTAATTATATAGTTATTTTTCAATGATATTCTATCAGTTTTAAGTGCTTTTATCCAGAAAATGTGTTTGAAGCAGAATGACTATTTAGACAAATTTTTTTCAAGTCATAATTCTATAATATCTGTAGTACCAATGATAGTGTAAGATATAATATTTTGAAGAGAGGAAAGTAACAATTATGACTAATGATAGAACTGTAAAAATAAGAAAATCTGGGCATTCAACGGTTTTAACTGTTCCTTCTTACATAAAACCTCAAGCAGACATTTATAACGTTCATCAGGGAAGTAACGGTGAAATCATTTATGTTCCAAAACATTTGAACCCATTTAAAGATAAAAGGGTGATAAAAAAATATCGTAATTCTTTTCAAAAAGAAGAAATGGGCAAGTATCTTTTTGGAAGTGAATCATAGTAGCTGCATTCTCAATAGTCATTATCGTAGAAAATCAAAAATTCCACCAAAATAACCAATTAAGTTATTCAGTGGAATTTTTTTGCATTAAAAATCATTATCGTCCTCAATAATATGTTCCTTAGTCTGTTTGAAGATCGTAATAATATGTTGGTCGCTCAAACGGTAGTGGATATTTCTACCACGTCTGGCATTTGAGACCAAATTTAATTGCTTTAAAATGCTGAGCTGGTGGGAGATGGAGGACTGGCTCATGTCCAATGTATCCGCAATCTCACCAACACTTAGTGGTGTTTCGGCCAAAGCTAGGATGATCTTGACCCTGGTCATATCGCCGAAAGCCTTGAAGATGTTGACCATAGCTTCCAAGTCGGTATCATCGGGTAAATTCTGCTTCAAACTGTGAAGCGCTTGTTGGTGCTTGACCTCAAAATTTTGTTCTGACATTTTTCGTTCCTCTTATCAAAATTGGGTTGCAAACTGTTACCTCATTATATTATAATTCATATATGAATGAATGCTCATATATTCAGATGAACATGTAAACCTTTTCAAGGAGGACAACGTTATGAAATTATATAATGTCCAAACTGATTACAAAGTTAAAAAGAAAGCTAAACAAATAAAAAGTGAAATGAGTTCGGAAACGAAACTGACGATTACGCGACTTTTAGTTGCCTTCATTTTATTGATAGTCGGGTCCAGTTCCTTTGTTCCGGAACCTTTTAATATTGTCTTACTAGTCAGTGCCTATTTAGTAATAGGAGCACGGATCGTTTGGCAAGCTATCAAGAATATTTTTCACGGAGAGATCTTCGATGAAAACTTCTTGATGAGTATTGCGACAATTGGGGCAATTATCCTCAAACAATATCCCGAAGCCATTGCGGTTATGTTGTTCTATGAGTTGGGTAATGTCTTTGAAGATATTGCCGTCAACAAGTCGAAACGTTCCATTTCTGCACTTCTAGAAGTGAAACCAGCCTATGCAACTTTGATTACCGGTCGTCAAAATAAAGTAGTCGATCCTAATCTAGTTCAAATTGGTGAAACGATTTTGGTTAAACCGGGTGAGAAGATTCCACTAGATGGAACGGTTATTCTTGGTAGTTCAGCGGTTGATACATCAGCTCTAACTGGTGAATCAATGCCGCAATCGATCAAGGTGGGTGACACTGCTTTGAGCGGTTCAATCAATCAAACGGGAACACTACAGATCAAGGTGACCAAGCTTTACAATGATTCAACCGTAGCCAAGATTTTGGATTTAGTTGAGAATGCCAGCAATAAAAAGGCCGATACAGAAAAATTTATCACTAAGTTTGCTAAAATTTATACACCAATCGTCGTTTTTCTAGCGGTAGCCTTGGCAATAGTGCCATCATTAGTGACGAGTGATTGGAATACTTGGATCTACCGAGCATTAATTTTTCTAGTAATTTCTTGTCCTTGTGCCTTAGTTATTTCAGTCCCATTGAGTTTCTTCGGCGGTATCGGTGCTGCCTCCAAACAGGGAATTCTCGTTAAGGGTAGTAACTACTTAGAAGCCTTGAATGACGTGGATACGGTGGCTTTTGATAAAACGGGAACGCTGACAAAAGGGCAATTCTCAGTTGTGCAAGTCAATCCGGTCAATATTTCAGAACAAAAATTATTACAGATGGCAGCCAGTGTTGAGAAGAACTCGACCCATCCCATCGCCAAATCAATTTTGCAAGCCTACAAGGGAGACTTGATCCCGATTGTTAAAGCTGACGAACAGGCTGGTCACGGATTAAGCGCTGAAGTCGACGGTCAAACAGTTATCGTGGGTAACGCCAAAGCCCTCAAACAAGCTGGTATCACTTTCACTGAAACAGATGCCGTCGGTACGATCGTTTATGTCGCAGTCGATAACCAGTTCTGGGGCGACATTGTGATTGCGGATGTACCAAAGAATGACGCCCAAAAGGCAATTGAATTGTTGAACAACCGTGGCATTCACAAGAACGTCATGTTGACAGGCGACAATCAAACTGTTGGTCAAGCAATGGCTAAGAAGTTGCAGATGAGTGCTGTTTACACGAACCTTTTGCCAGAAAATAAAGTTGAGATCATCAATGATTTATTGAAAGTATCACATAAGAATAACAAGAAAGTTGCCTTTGTTGGTGACGGAATCAACGACACTCCCGTTTTAGCGACGGCGGATATCGGATTTGCGATGGGTGGTTTGGGTTCAGATGCAGCCGTTGAAGCAGCTGATATTGTCATCATGGGCGACGAACCATCAAAAGTTTCCGAAGCCATGAAGATAGCTAAAAAGACCCGTCGCATCGTAGTTGAGAATATCTCCTTTGCCTTGATCATCAAGATTTTGTTCCTATTATTAGGAGCACTAGGAATGGTCAATATGTGGCAAGCTGTTTTCGCCGACGTTGGTGTAACAATCATTGCCGTACTAAATGCGATCCGTTTGCAATTCATTAATTTTGATAACTAAGATTGTGAGTTATAAGAACAAAAAAAGAGACCAGGAATGGTCTCTTTTCTTTATCTAAAATTTACATGCTGTCGTCTAAGGTCCAAACAATCGTACCCTTGTAAGTACCAGCAGAATTGTCACCACTGGCTTCAAGTAAAATACCACTGCTATCAGACCATTGTTTATTAATATCGGTCACGGAATTATCGTTCAAAGTAGTTCCGGAAGCAATCTGAACATCGTTTCCTTCAATTGAATTGATAGTACCGCCACTCTTGAAGACAACGTCCCCATTGAAATCAGTAGTAGTACCAGTCTTAACCAACTTAGAAGCATTGGCAGTCAATCGCCAACTATTACCGGAACCTCTCGTATCGCTAACAGCTAAGCCCCAGTCGCCAGTCCGACCGAGCAATTGATTCTTTGAAGTACTGCCGTTAACAGACTTGAAGTAGCCATTGATGGGGTATTGAGAAATAGAAACTGTCCCACCAGCAACCGTGATATTGAACGTTAATTCGTTAGACACACCGCCGTTATTGTCAGTGATATAGACCTGCAAAGTGTTATCCGGCAACAAGTCATCCTTAGAAATAGTAGCTTTCAGTTGGCCGACAGGATCACTACTACTCATGGAAAAAGTTTTTTCGGTGCCATTATTTAAAATAGTGTGGACTGTCATGTTAGCATTTGTCACTGTTTTAGAAGTGTCGGCATAAGCGACGTTCCCCACAATATTAGCATCCTGATTTTTCTTGAGTTTCAAAGGATTGTCAGTCGTTGAAGTTAAATTGAGGTCCGGTTGTTTAATAGTGAAGATAGGTGAGTAACCATCACTGATCGAGTTTGTACCAACGTATTTAGCATGCTGTGCAGCAACTGTAGTGTTGGAGGTTACCTTATTTGCGGTCCCGTAAATAGTGATTGTTGCGGAAGGATCAGTACTGCTTAATGACTTTGGCAAAGTGTAGGTCAAAGTTGAGATACCATTAGTCGTCTTAATATCTGAAGCTGGAATTTTAACCGTATCTGAACCGACCGTTAATTGACCGATATTGCCGTCACCGTCAGCTTTATAAGTAACGTTTTGTGGCAAGTTGATCGTGCTTTCGATTGAATCCCAATCTTCATTACCATCATCGTAGTGAAGGTTGTAATTGAGCTTCAAATTATCGCCGGAGTAAGCATAGTCTTTTGCAGATGTGAGAGCCTTATCATTTCTCGAAGTATCAACAAAGTTAAAACTGTTACTAGACTCCACGAAACTAGGAATCTGTTCAAAGATAACCAAACCATTTTCAGCGGATGTACCAGTTGAACCAGTAAAGCCATAAAGCAAGCGGTTATCTTTGATTTTACCAAAACGTCCTGTACCGTTGACATCGGCGTCAGATAACTTGACCACGCCAGCAATATTTTTACTACTAGTAATCGGGCTGCCATCAAGATTCTTATCATTGTAGTGATAAGTAATAAGTTTATTAGGAAAATCGACAGTAATGGTTAAGTGTATCCAATTATTAGTATTCATTATATCGGGAACTAATAAATCATCATCCCCCTTACTTCCAGGGAAGGAATGATTCATAGTGTAGTAATAGGCTTTTTTGGCACTGCTAAATACCGTCGGCTTATAAGAGATGGCAACGGGATTGTACGTGCTGGCCTGTGCCGGAAATCCAGAAGCAATGTGTGAGTACGTATCACCATTATCGCCGTCGTCGAATGAACTGGAAGGATCAGAATTCATAAGCTGGTTGTAAGCGGTCTCGGCATTAGAACTGAATTTAGTAATATTTGGAAAAGGATCAAATTCCAAAGCCCAACTATTTTGAATGGCCTGAGCACTAAGTGTGGAGGCATCTGAGGTGGTGGGATTTACATCTGATCCCCAAACACCAAGCGTTTCACCAACATTAATCGAATCTCTGTAACTAGAGATGGCATTAGTACCTCGACTATCATTTTGCAAAACAAAAGCTAAGCCATCACCCTTATTAGTAGCATCCTTATAATTAGTCATAACCATCCACATAGAGAGAGTTTGTTTTTTATCTGTACTGATGTAATTTTGTTTGTCGGGGTCACCCCAGATACCACCAGCTTGAGAACCACCGTTAACAATTTGGACAATACTAGTCCCATCGCTATTAGGAGCCAAAACTTTACTGGAAACACCCGGATTATAGACGGTACCGTCGGCGGCAGTCACAGGCATAGCAAATCTACCGTTAGACATATTAATTCCCTGTGGAGCAGTGCTGACAGCCTTGTCATAAGCTGAATCGGCGTGTACGGGAATAGTAAATAAAGTACTTATAATTATTATCAAAAAACTTGTTAACAGGATGAATAAAGTCCTCTGCTTCATCATCATGTTGATCACATCCTCAAAATGCCATATTCTGACTCTATAATATATCCATGAAGTCGAAAATGATACAATTTGATTTTTTTATTTATACAATAAATATGATTTAAAAAATAAAAAAGATAACCGATTGGGGTTATCTTTTTATAAACTTTCAGTTAAATTCCAATAGATCGTACCTTGATAATCGCCAGCTTGCGGTAAAGTATCGGCTTTGAGCAGGATACCTTCGTCAGAACTCCATTTGTTACTAATATCGACCGTGTGAGCGTCCAAATTAGTATCTTTGGCAATCATCGGATCAAGGCTCAGAGGAATAGCTAAGCCATCTTTATTGATGTAGGACATTGAAAGATCAGAAGCCTTATTAGTTGAAGCGTAATCTAAGTTACCAGCCTCAGCTTTAAGAACCCAGCCAGCCTTGTAGCTTGTCACATCCAGATCCCAGTCACCGGCACGACTGATATAGCCAGGCTTGAAGGATTTGGGATCAATCGTCTTGAAACGATAATTGTTAAAATCTAGTTCCAAAGCTTTGGCTAAAATTTTCAAGTTAAAGGATTCAGTGTTGGTCTTTCGCCCATAAGGGTCGGTGAAGTAGACGGATACCACAGAAGTATCTTTATCAGTCGGCAATTTTAATTCATCGCCGGTTAAGTCGAAACTCATGTCGAACGCTGAATCCTTAGCTTCAGTGGGATTGGATATTTTAGAATTGATAGGCGTCTGGTCATCAACGGTGAAGACACCAGTTAAATCGTGTTGATTCAAAGTATAATCACTGCCGTAAGTGAAAGTCATTGGGAAATGAACCTTGCCACTAGCACCAAGAACAGTTATATTGCTAGATTGCGCTTTGATAGTTGGCGTTAGTTTAGGAACATTGATGGTTACTGTCGTTTCGGCACTAGCGTACTTGCCATCTTGAATGGTAATTTTTACAATATTTTTACCTTCAGTTAAGACGTTATCGTCAGCGGGATTCTTGAGATAATCCTCTAAACTTTGACTGACTGGTTTGTCGTAGGCGATAGGTTTCAAATCAATATCGATTTTGCCATCATGTGCCATGGTTTTGGTTATCTTGTGAACTGTACCATCAGGATTAGTGATCTCATAAGTTTTAGTGACGTTATCATCTTTAAAGGCTGAGTTGTCAGAATACTTGTAGCTTCCTGATAGCGTGACCGGTTTATTATCATCGACCGTGATATTAATTTTGTCAGGAGAAATCACTAGTTCACTGTCGGTGACGGTGATGTTGTAGGTTACGGTGTTGGAAACCAATCCCTGGCTATCGGTAAGATATACTTTGATTTTATAACTACCTGGATCCAAGGTTTCTTTAGGGATGTCGAGTGAATAGTCACCAGTTGTAGCATCTTTTGCAACGGGTACACTCCAGGAACTCTTCATATTAGTAGTTTTACCGTTGCTATCGAAAACTTCACCATAAGCTGATAGGTCATCGCCACTGAATTTGGAATTGAACAAATAACTGGCAGTTCCCTTGAGTTTTAAGTCGTTAGTTTTCTTGATAGTTTGTGTTTCTGAATCTTTATCTGCGGTAATCTGTAATTTCTGATTAGTGATTTTGAAGCCATAACTCATGACATCAGCATTGTAGTAATCACTCTTATAAGCGGTATGTTCGGGATCGACTGTGGTTGAAGTAACAGTATTACTTACAGGGGCACTGGCAGTCCCGTAAATCTTGATATTCAGTTCGGTACTCTTTTTGGAAAGGGCACCAAGGTCTAAATTAAGGGTCTGGACATCATCGCCATCAGCGTTCTTAGTTGTGGTTAACTGTGAAGCACTAATGTAAGTAACGCTATTAGGGTCGTCAGGATAGGTGATCTCACCAATATGATTGTTACTATCATTTTGATAAGTCACGTGTTGTGGCAACTGCATTTTAGCGGTGATATCACCAGTACCAACGGCACCAGAATCATATTTCAAATTATAGTTGAAGGCCAATTTGTCACCGTCGCCAACGGTATAATCAGAATCGCTGGCTGTTGGATTTTCAGAACGACGGTCAAGATCTTTGATAGCCCGTTTTTGAGTAACATCGTAAAGACTTGATGTATCAATAACATTGGCCACAGCGGGGATTTTTTCAAGGATGACATCGTTGTATCCAGGTGTGGAACCAGGAGAACCTGTAGAACTAGTGAATCCCCAACGAATCTTAGTTTGACCGTCGCTTAGATTAAACTTTCGTAGATCAATTTTAATAGGATCATCAATGTCACGAGGACGTTTGTCCCAAGTACTGTATGGCTTAACAGTTCCGTCTGTTTCACGATCATTGTAGACATAGCTGATGTAACCATAATTACTATCATCTTTATCAGGTTTATAGGTAAAAGTGAAGTGGTGCCAAGCATCCTTACCGGTGTTATTTGTATTGGAATCATAGCCACCGATAGTTGCGTTAAAAATAACATTGTGGTGATGCAAACCATAGAAGTTATTAATGCTTGCCATCTTTAAAGCATAAGAATCGGGATCACCCGGATAAGTCCAAGCAACGTGTTGGCCTTTAGCTTCAAGGGTATTTTTACTATCGTACAAGCCATCGAAGAGGTCGTTGGTAGAGTTGTCGTTATACTGTTGCGTACCATTTTTTAAACCAGCGTTTGAACTTGAATTGTTAAAGGCATCGAATTCGAGTGCAAAACTATTCTGAATAGCGTAACTAGCAATAGTACTGGTGTCAGTGAGACTTTTTGGTGCGACCATTCCTCCGTAAACACCTAATGATTCACCATAGGCTGGATAATTTTTTTCAGGATCCAAAAAAGATATTAGTCCAGCTTTTTTATAATAACGTCCAATGGCGTCGCTTCCTCTGGAATCATTCTGTAATACCAGAGCAACCCCATCACCGGAAACGTTGAACGTTGGTCCTACGTAGATCCAACCGGTAATTGTTTGCTCCTTAGTTAAGTCAAAATAATTGTATGATTCGGAAGAATCGTCTGGATTGGTCATCCTTCCCCAGATAGATCCGACTTCATCTTTGTTACCATCGGTCATTTGAATAACATCGACAGGATTAGAACTCGTTTTATCAGCCTTTAGAATCTGTACAGAATTATTTGTATCAGGAGTTCCAGTATAAGTTGTGGGATATTCAAAAAGATTACCGATCTTTATTCCATTGGGTGCTGCTTTTAAAACGTCAGAATATGACGGAAACTGATCCGCCGCTTGAATCCTAGTTGTGTGCATAAAAAAGATGGTTAACGCA
The DNA here is from genome assembly GCA_019116025.1 of Candidatus Companilactobacillus pullicola. GTDB lineage: Bacteria > Bacillota > Bacilli > Lactobacillales > Lactobacillaceae > Companilactobacillus > Companilactobacillus pullicola. The sequence goes on from DXCM01000086.1 coordinate 51,799, forward strand.
AAAAAGAGCATAACTATAATGGATAGATTATGTCTCTGTTTATAATACATTTTTATTCCCTCTTATATTACATGTTACATATCTTTATAAATATAATACTATTAAAAAATATTTATAACTATATCAAAAAGAGAAAAATTGATTTATTAATACTGATTTTTTTAATAATTATAGTAATGGCGGCGACATTTTATGTCGTAACCACAAACTAAAAAAGATGGAACTTCCTATCATAAGGAGTTTCCATCTTTTCTTGTTTAATTCTAAAATTCAATTTTAACCTGGCAAAATATTAATAAAGTAAAGTAGGATAATGAATACCACGAACAAAATGTACATAATAGGTGTAACTTCCTTACGACGACCTGCGGCCCACATTGTTAATGGGTAGAAGAGGATTCCGAAAGCAAATCCGTAAGAGATGTTGTATGTCAAAGGCATACCTACAATAGTAAGAAAGGCTGGCATAGCAATTTCAAACTTGCTCCAGTCGATTTGTTTCATTGATTCGGCCATTAAGATACCGACAATGATCAATACTGGAGCGGTAACGTTTGAAGTAACGACGGTCAATAGTGGTGAGAAGAACATAGCGATGGCAAACATTACACTGACAACTAACGATGTTAAACCTGTACGTCCACCAACAGCGATACCGGCAGATGACTCAACGTAAGCGGCAGTTGGAGTAGTACCCATAACTGCACCACCTAACATAGAAATAGAATCAGCCATCAAAGCACGACCAATTCGAGGCATCTTGTTGTCCTTCATGAAGCCAGCTTGTTCAGCTAAGCCGATCAAAGTACCAGCAGTATCAAAGAAGGCAACTAATAGGAAGACTAGAACAACGGCCCAAAGTTTGGGATCAGATAGATCAGGTAAGTGAGCGATACTGACACCAAAAGTTGGTTTCATACTTGGGATGGTTGAGATAACTTGTTTTGGCAATGGAATTAATCTCGTTACCAATCCTAAAATAGTAGTCAACACCATACCGATGAAGATTGATCCGGGCACCTTTTTAGCCATTAATAGACCAGTTACGACTAGTCCAAAAATTGTTAACCAAGTTGTTGGAACAGTTAGTGAACCCATTGCGACAAGCGTTGACTTGCTGCTGACAACTAAGCCACCACCTTGCAAACCAACAAAAGCGATGAAGAGTCCAATACCAGAAGCCATGGCCAATTTTAAGTCATGTGGAATTGAGTCGATTACCAATTCACGCAATTTTAATACAGAAATCAATAAGAATAGAATACTGGACATGAAGACTCCAGCCATTGCGGTTTGCCAAGGAATACCCATGGCGAGAACAACTGAGTAGGTGAAGAAGGCATTATCACCCAAACCTGGAGCAATTGCAATCGGATAATTAGCTAATAATGCCATTAAAATAGAACCCAAGATTGCTGAAAGTGCAGTAGCTGTGAAAACAGCACCTTTGTTCATACCCGCGACCCCTAAAACTTGCGGATTGACAAAGAGGATGTAGGCCATTGATACGAAGGTCGTCAAACCAGCTAGAATTTCGCGTCTAACAGTAGTCTGAGCTTCTTGCAAGTGGAACAATTTTTCAATGAAGCTACGATTTGAACCTGTTGAAGAATCCATGATATAACCCCCTAGGTTTTTTTATTACTTAGAAAGTATTACAAAAATTATGGAAAATAGCAAGTAAAATACGATTTATTTGAGCTACGTTTTGGATAATTGTTCGGGATTATTGATATATAGATATAATTATTTACAAATTTAAATGTTTATTATAATTAAATAACGAATAATAACTATTATATACAAAAAAAGATAGCCTAATAGGTTATCAGTTCTTTATTGTGGGCTTGGAATGCGGCGGACGCGGCTTGAAGCTAATAATTTTTCACTTCGCGAAAAATCATGGATCTCCAAGTCCGGTCTTCTACTAACCTTGCTTCGCAAGCTAAGTAGAATTTCACCACTTAGGGCCCACAGATTTTCAACCACCGACTGGATTTCTGTTTCTATTGTTATTTATTGGAGATGCGATATATGGGTAGTTTTTAGTTCTATGTAAAATCAGATGAAGTTAGACTCAAAAAGGCAGCAGGGCTCATCAATTGAACTAATATGTCTGAATATCTGTTTTTATAAACGTTATTTCTACTATATTAGTATCCTAAGAATATATAAACGATAGAACAACACATTAGTCTGGAGTAACAAGGCCGATTGGTCTCAGCCGTGAAATTATACTTAGCGATTTATCGCTTAGTATAAGACCTGTATTTGAAACAGTTGTGGTCTTCAATTGGTTCAAATCAGTGTCCACAGCGTTCCAGACCAATCGGCCTTGTTGCGGAGGACGGGTACTTATTCTATACCGCCTTACTTAGCTAAAAATGTCTTCTTCTGGTTGATCTCCACTTGCAAAGGTGTATTCTTTGCCGATTGTGGATGAATTTTGGATGATTAGGGCGATTGCTTTGGCGACGTCTACTCTTGGAATTGTGTCATTTTCGTTTGGTCCCAACAGCTTGATTTTGCCTGTGCCGTCTTCATTAGTTAGGGTTCCGGGGTGAATGATTGTGTAATCTAGGCTGGTTCCACGTAAGTGATCGTCGGCATAATGTTTGGCAATCATATATGGTTTGATTCCAGAGGCACTCCATTTGTTGCGGTTATCGCTGTAAACAGAACTAACCATGATGTAGCGTTTGATCCCGATTGCTTCGGCTACCATCATCGTTTTGATAGCACCATCGAGATCTATTTCCATAGTTAAAGCATCACTAGCACCACCAGATCCAGCTGAGAAGACGATTACATCGGCATCGGATTCTTCTATTGAATTCTTAATATCGTCTAGAGAAGCGGTTAAATCGATAAATTGAGTCTCAATATTGTTTTCGTTGTAGGCCTTGATCTGTTCTTGACTACGCAATCCGGCAACAAATTCGATGTTCCTTGATTGCAATTCACCAATCAGTAAGTGTCCTATCTTGCCGTGGGCACCAATTATAAGAACTTTCATACTCAGACCTCCTTAGTTAACCATACTGTATCAACAAATTTTTAATAATGCTAGTGTTTTGAATCTTATATTTGAGTATATTAGACTTATATACAAAGGGGAAAATGCGTATGAAAATATTAGGGATTTTGGCTTCACATCAAGAACATGGTCTCAATGCCCAAATGTTGGATGAAGTGTTGAAAAATGTTGATAGTGGAGTCGAAACGGAGACAATTTTTTTAGAGAATTATGATATTACGCCACACAAGTATCATGAGGATAATCCTGTTTTGGATGAATTAGCTCAGAAATTAATGGACAGTGATGTCTGGGTCTTTGCTGCACCGACTTATTGGCGTGAATTGTCGGGTGTTTTGAAGAATTTCTTTGACTGCATGCGTCCAAAATTCGTTTACTTCAAACAAAATGGCGATACGATACCTGGTCAATTCAAGAATAAGCACTATTTGAGTATTTCATCTTGTTACGTTTCTACATTAGAGAACTTTGTCACCGGCGTCACCGACGATTCATTTAAAACCATCGATCGAGTGATGTCAGCTGCTGGCGTGATAAAAGTTGGAGAAATAGTTTTGCCTAATACATTTGGCATGAAAACCATTCCATATAATAAGAAGAAACTGTGTCAAAAATACGCTAAAAAGATTTCTGTCAGGAAGAGAAAGGATGATTCAACCGTGAAAAGATATATAGAGCTATTCTTTATGATTGCCGTTATGGCACTAATAACAATGGGGATTCAATTGCCACTCACAAACTGGATCGGTAATAATTTCTGGTTGAATTACGCTAGTTTTACGGTAATTTTCTTTGTCTTGCTGGCTTGCATCTTGCACTTTATGACTTTTGTTAAGCATCGTCGTCGCTAAAATAAAAAAATCTCGGTCAATTTGTTAGGAATTGATCGAGATTTCTTGTTATTATCAGGAATGGTTCAACGCATTTGTATAGGAATTTTTACAAATGTTGAATTAGTTCAATGGTTCTAGTTCATTTGGTTAATTTGATCCAGCACCTTGTCATAACTTGGTTCGTCAGTTTGCACCGGAACAACCTCAGAATAAGTGATTTCACCGTTAGGGTCAACTACCCAGACCGAACGTGCCAAGATGTCTAAGTCTTCGATCCAAAGATTCGATTTCTTAGCAAAGTCACGATCAACGTCAGCTAGCATTTGCATGTTCTTAACATTCTCGGCAGCACACCAGTGATTTTGCTCCTCAACGGTATTAGTGGAAATGGTGACGAAGTTGATAGCCGTGTGACCGTCGACTTCTTCATTGAAACGTTTAGTTTGAATACTGCAGACACTAGTATTGATATTAGGTACAACACTGATCAGAAGTGGTTTGTCGAGTAAATCACTGAGCTTAACTTCTTGATTGTTCTTATTATATACAGTAAAGTCAGGGAACTTGTCCCCAACAGCAAGAGGTTGACCAATAGTGGCAACAGTTTGTCCTTTAAATTCCAAATTCATACGAATATTCACCCTTTCTTTTTAAATACTAGATTTATTATAAGTTAGGGCTAAATAAAAACCTAGAAATTAGATTGTAAATTAGAGGTTACAACATGTTAATAGAAGGAAAAGATATCAAGATAAGAGATTTCCAAGAAACAGACTTTCCCCAGTTCCAAGCCTTAGTAGGTGATAGAACCAATCATGAGCTGGCAGGATTGGAATACAGCATCGATCCAAGCTATGTTCATGAGTTGTTTGAGATGTATAAGAGAAGAGATGATTCTCATGTGATTGCCGAAGTAAAAAACAATACAATGGTAGGAATAATCGAAATCAATCATCGAGGGGAGTACGCAGACCTTGCGGCAACAAGAGAAATTGGCTTTGTAGTCGATCAAAAGTATCGTCGCAAAGGTTACGCTACTCAAGCTATTCAATTAGTGGTTGATTACGGATTCAATCAAGAGCATTTAACCGAGATTTGGTCATCTACCGAAGAGAATAATCAGGTTCCACAAAAGGTTTTAGAAAAATTAGGATTCAAATACATTTATAGTGCCGACCAAGCGCTTCCATTCGCCACACAGAGCAATATGGTGAAATATTACCTTTTGAAGAAATGATTCACTTTTTGTAAGAAATTCTTAATTATTTCGGAGCAAGTAAACGATATACGGATGGTACTATACTTGTTGTAAGGAGAAAATAGACTGACTTTTGATGAGAGGTTTTTTATATGAAAAGAAAGATGAGAACTAGAAAAAGTCTCACAGTCAAAAAGCGAATAGTCGGTTTCTTCGCAATTGCCGTTATATTATTAGGTGTGGTTGCAGGATTCAGCATTAACAAAGTTATTGCTGAATCTAACAACACGGCAGGGAATGGCGCTGCAGCACCAGTTGCGGTACTTGCCAAGACGTCTGATAGCGATGCTTCAGGCGCAGGCGGGGGAGCAACCAATGCTAACGTCTTAGTTGGTGATAATACCGGAACAAGTACCGGTACACAAACACAGGCTAAAGATACTGACTATATTCCGTCAGTCAGCGTCAACAACATGTCGACATACCCACAAACGGGAGATGCACATGATACCGGATTAGTCATTTTAGGCTTTACTATTTTGATTGGTCTATTCGCTTTTTATGGATTGAAGTTCCGGAAAAGCTTTCAATCTTTACACGTTTCAAAGGTAACAAATTGATTCAATTCCGATAAATAACTTTTACAAATTATGAGATGTACGGTTCGTAAAATTTGTTATTATCTAATTGTAATCAAGAAAGACAAAAACAAAAATAATTTTCTATATCAGGGAGGATATATCATGAAATTATCTAAGAGTGTTTTAGCAGGATCATTAGCAACAGCAGGAATCGTTTTAGGAGCAATCGCACCAGCAGTTACAGCACAAGCCGCTACAGCAACAGGTGCTACAGCTAACGATGGTACTGTTACATATAAAGCAGGTACAAACGTTGGACCACTTGGTGGAGAAGATAGTAAATTAGCAATTGCCTTTGATTCAGCAGAAGGTAAAGGCGATGGTGAAGCAAGTGCAGAATCAAATGCTAACGTTAAGGTTCAATCAGGACTTCTAACATTAGATGCTGTTCCTGACTTTGGATTTGCTAACGCTGCTGAAGGTACAACAGTAGCATTGGATAACAATGATACTAATGGACATCCAGCAACAGATAGTGAAGGTCAAGATAAATTAACAGTTACTGATTCTCGTGCCGGTGCACCTGGTTTTACAGTTGATGCAGCTATTACAAAGTTCCTTGCAGAAGGTTCAACTGATGCTACAAAAGGTAAAGCTTATACATTGAATTTGGGTCAAGCAAAGCTATTGAATGATAAAGGTGATAACGTTTCAACAAATGGTGTTGCTCTTACAAATGAAGCTCACCTTGTTGGTAAGGCTGATGGTACAACAGGTGACACATCTAATGTTATTTCACTAGATAAAGATACATACAACAATGGACCTATCAATGCTTCATTCAATAAGGATGCTGGTAATGCAACTTTGAATTTGAATGATACTTCAGATCCTGCAGCAGGTAATGGTGTTAAATCATACAATGCTACAATCACATGGACATTGAAGACTCTTGCAACATCAACTGATAAAGCTTAATTAAATCAGAATAAAGTGAATAAATAACGACCACTACTACAATAGTAGTGGTTTTTATTTTATAATATGAATGGGTTAATAATCATTAGATAGGTGATTTAAATATGGAGGTTTCAAATGTTAAAAATTAAGTCAAAGATTACATTTATTTTGCCAGTAATTTTTGCATTTTTGTTAAGTTTACTGGGTGTAACAAATGTTAGTGCCGCAACTTCAGGAGATTATACAATTAGAGCTGCCGGAACTAGTAATGATGTCGTTAATGTTGATAACGGAAATTATTTTGTTACTGGAACTCCAGGTCAGACAACGGAAATAAAATTGCAGGTAATTAACAAGGCAAGTTCGACTCGTAATTTCATTTACTATGCTTCAACAGCATATACCAATGATAATGGTGCTTTGGCATATGATAAGTCAAAGGTAACAGATCCATCTCTAAAGATTCAGACAAAAGATGCTATCTCTCCAAATAAATCTACATTTAAAGTTCCAGGGAATACATCTGCTATGATAACTTTGAAGTTAACGATACCTAGCAAAAAGTATGATGGTACTATAATGGGTGGTGTTACTGTTGCACCTTATAAAGAAAAGGCTAAGGGGACTGTTGGAAGTAACGGTAATTTAATTAAGAATAAATTTAGTTACTCTATTCCTGTTCAAATTAAGCAAAAGGGATCTGAAACAGTTCAACCTAAATATTCAATTAGAACAGTTAAGCCTGATTTGACTACTACTTCTAAAGGACAGAAGCAAGGTGTCCAAGCTAATATCCATAATGCAACTAATTCTTACTCTGGATCCTTATCAGCCAAGGCGATAGTAACTAAAAAGGGTGATAAGAATTTTAAAATCACACAATTGTACGATGATCAGAATCTTGCTTCCACAACAAATTATAATCTAGGTATTTCATGGGGAAAGAAGACACTCCAAGCCGGTGATTATCATTTGAAATTAACTTATAAAACTCAAGGTGGTTTGAAGACTTGGGTTCTAAACAAAGACTTTACAATTACAAACAACGATGCTGCTAAGTACAACAAATTAGCAGGTATTAAGCCAAACTATCTATGGTTATACATCCTATTAGGTATTCTTGCATTGGCAATTATCCTAGGATTGGGTATTTACTTAGGTAAGAGAAACAACAATAAGAACAACAACGGTGGAAATGGTAGTCAACCAACAAGACGTCGCCGTTAATATTGTTTGATAAATAATTAAATATTAAGCTGTTCCAAGACTTGGAACGGCTTTTTTAGTATTATTAGAGGTGAAGTAATTATCAGGGGCAGAACAATGAATAAAAAAATAATCTATTTTCTATCAATGGTATTCTTTGCCTTTATAGGCTTTGTGACGATAAATGGTACAACTGTGAAAGCAGATATTAATAATGTTACGGTTACGCCTCTAATTGAAGATGACTCTGCTGATGTCACTGACAGATTCGATATTGTTGGAAAACCGAATGCCACTCGTACAGTTAAAATTTCTATTGGTAATTTCAGTATCAATAAGCTACATCTAAAAATTGTACCGACAAATGCAACGACTTCGATGGACGGTAAAATTGTCTATACTGATAAAGTTCGTGCAGGTCAATATGGTCTTAAGTATGCATTTGCTGATATGACTAAGTCCCAAACTCTAGTTTTAGCACCTAATAAGACCAAAGATGTGACTTTTAAAATTAAATTGCCATCTGAAAAGGTTGACGGTTTAGTTATGGGTGGTTTTAATGTTTACGATGCTTCTAAAGATGGTCTCAAAGGTAACGCTAATGTTCCAGTATGGATAACTGGCGACAATAAAGCGGTTGGTGGCATTGTCAGTTTGCACAACTTAGCTTTGGACGTTATTGATCGTAAGCCGCACGTTATTATTAATTTACAGAATAAAGAACCTGGTCAGATGAAGAATGTTATTGTTCATATGACTGTAAAACGTAAAAGTTGGTTAGATCGTTTTAACTTAGGACCTAAGGAAATGGTTGCCGATACGACGTATAATAAAGTTGCACCTAATTCCGCAATTCCGGTTGATTTTGATCAGAATCAAACGCCGATTCAAGCTGGAACTTACGTTGTTAAAGGTGCGGCCAGAAGTGGAAAAGCCACTTGGACTTTTCACAAGACATATAAAATTACGCAAGATCAAGCTAATGATATCAATAAACGTTGTAAAGGTTTGGTTTACAACAAAACTACAACTTACATCCTTATTGTCTGTGTCTTAGTTTCATTGATCTTCCTTATTTTCTGGGCTATTTGGTATTCAGGTAGGAGTTAAAAATATGAGAAAACGGATAATATTATTTCTTTCAACACTGTTGATGTGTCTGGTTGCCTTTCTGCCAGCGACAACAGTGAAAGCAGCACCAGATAAATCATATGCGATCCAAGCAATTTTACCCGATAATCAAGTTGACAAAAATGAGTCATATTTCGATTTGAAGATAACTCCTAAGAAGGAACAAACTTTGAAGGTGTTGATTGCTAATACTGGTACGAAACCAATCACGGTAACCGCTGAGGTCAATAATGCCTATACGGCGGACTCTGGTGTGATTGGCTATGACAAATACAACGCTAAATTGTACAAGTCAAAACTTCCTTCATTGACATCATTAGTTGATGGTTCAAGGAAACAAGTTGTAAAGTTAGGCACTGGTGAGAATAAGACTGTTTCATTCAAAGTTAAATCGCCAGATTCTGAATATGCTGGGATTATTCTTGGTGGTGTCACGACTACAGCCTCAGTTAGTCCCACTAAGTCAAAGAACATCAACATTAAGAACCAAGTACGTTACGTCAAAGGTGTTGTATTGCGTTCCAAAGATGATGGAGTAATGCCTGATATGCATCTAACATCAGCCGCTCCAAGAGCCGTAGCCGGTTCAACGGGTATTTCATATATGTTGGATAATACAGCTCCAATTAACGTCAACAAGGTCAAATTAACAGCACGTATCAAACATAATGGTAAAACTATTAAGTATAGTGCTGACAATTTACAGTTTGCGCCTAACTCACAATTCAATTATTTCATTCCGATTAGTAAGTTAAGTGCCGGTAGCTATAAAGCACACATTACTTTGAAGAATGATTCTGGATTCTCGAAATCATTCGATAAGAATATTTCGATCCAACAGAAGGAAATTGATAGTGTACAAAAAGCTGTTAATCCAAAACAGGAAAGCAATAATAAGCAGTGGATTGGTATTATTGTTGGAATTATCGTTCTAATTGTTATTGCAGTTTGGATGTACTTGTACTATTCACAACGTAATAAGAATGGTAAAGGACCTAAGGGTCGTAGTGGATTGAGGTTAGGTAAGAAACCTAAGAATGATCCTAATAAGACTACTAGATCTGGTAATACTAGAACCGAAAGACATAAGAAGTAGAGAGTGGAGCAGGGGTGGTTAGCCCACGAGGATTTGCCTAAGAAGTGAAATTATCCGCCGAACTTGCGGATGATTCCACTTCTGTAGCAAACCACAATGGGCTACCCCTGCGGAACTCGTTTCCACTATAAAACATAGGACCATGGTTATTTAAAAACAAAGGGACCAGTGAAGAAGTCATCAATTTTGGATGATTGCTTCACTGGTCCTTTTTTATTTAAGAAACTATTCACAAAATTAGTCAAATAATCATTTAATTAATTGAACTTTTTGATTATTATGGTAGCTAGATTTTATCATTGAGAATATAATCATTCACATAAGTAGTCTCAAGAGGGAGGGACTTACTATTGGAAGAATAGGGAAGTCAGTAAAAATAATTTGCCTACTTTTATTTATTTTGACATCATTTTTATTTATTGGAGGGACTAGAGTTTTGGCTGGTAGTACGCCATCGGGATTAAACTCAGATGATATTTTGGGATATAATCCTTCAGAGTCAATCGGTGGAAGACCAAAAAAAGATGGGATTTTTACATGCCCCACTAAATTAGTCACTGGTGGAGGTAATGGTGCAATTGTTTATACCAGTATTTCTAGTAATTCAACTCATATCAGTTTTTGGAACACTAGAAGCAATAACGGCGTTCTCTGGTCAAATGAAAAAAATAAAATGGATGTCACGAAGAATCATTACTTTTCTTTTTGGTTAAACGTTCCCGCTACAACTGAAGTGGGCGGAGGTCTAGCCTTTGTCATGCAAAATGATTCAAAAGGGACAAATGCATTATCAACTTTGAATGGCAACTTGATTTCACCGATGGAAACATTAGGAGTCTGGGCTGCTGATCAAAATAGTCCGCATATGGCTAATGCTATTCAAAACAGTTGGGCACTAGAATTTGATAATTATCCTAATACGACAGGGACAATTGATAATGCTTTTGACAAAGATTCGAGTTTAGATAACTCACAATTGGGTATCGGTAAACTACATATTGCCTCCAATTATCCGGCTGATGCGACTTCTTATGTGCCATTGAACAATAGAGCGTACACATTGATTCATCGTTCACCGATTTACCGTACGATCGGTTTTGACAGTGGCTGGCATCATGTTTCAATATTGTATAATCCTAATGATGATAAGACTGCAAATGTTACTTATAAATTCAATGATAAGAATATTGATGGGACTCCAAATGTGAATACTGGAGTGGATTCCGTTACGAATCCAATTGAAGAGGACAAAACGGTTCAGCTTGATTTAAGTAAATTCAATTTGGGTACTAATAAGAAACTTACTTGGGGTTTTGTCGGTGCTGGAAAAACAACACCTAGTGCCACTCAAGTAATTTATGAACAATTGTCGTCTCTAGCCGATGTTTCACAAGATGCTAAGATTTTTGATACTACTCAAAATAATCGTGAACTAACATCTAACTATAAAGAAATCAATGCTGGCGATGCTTTAAAAATGCAATATACTTTGAAATATAACGGCGGACAAGAAAATTTTGAAAATGTAAAAACGACGATAGGGTTACCAGAAAATGTTACCTTGAATCATGGGGCCTCGATTAAGTTTGCTAACGGTAATACTGAAGCTATTTCCGATACGGAAATTGATAAAGCCAATAATACTAGAGTCTTGAATCACACGATTAGTGCCACCAGCAATGCAATGAATATGACGAACAATCAGGCTACGATTACTTTAACTGGTACAACGCCAAGTACTGTGGCAGATAATACCGAAGTTCCTGCTAGCCACGCTCATTTTGTCAGTGATACTTATATTGGTGATGCGATGGCAACTGATTTTATTATTCGTAATCCCAAAATTAAGACGTTGAATTTGAGTGCTGATATGACGCCGACTGAGATTTCGGCAGTTACTAGTACCAACTTAACTGGTTCACTCAGTTATGCTGATGGCAGTGCCTTTGAAAGTGAAGGGGCCTTTCTCAACATAACAGTTGATGATAAGGATTTAAGTCAGATGGCGATTACAACTGATGATAATAGTAAAAGGATTGATTTTTCAATTCCCTTTTATGGTAGTGCAGATGCCGGTAATGATTTGTCCTCACAACAAATTTTAGGTGTAGGGACACATAAAATTACAATTTACGCTAATGACCATTACAATAATAAATCTGAAGTGAAGACTTTTAAGATTAAAGTCAATCCACAATCTTTGAAATTGGATTTAGGGAATAGAGTTTTTTCATTTGCTGATATCCAATCATATTATTATGGGGATGTACCTCGTAAAAATGATTGGCATGTAAATGTGATTGTTCAGGGGACTCCTTGGTCATTAATGGCCAGTGCCACACCTTTACATAACAGTAATAATGAAACTTTCGATGGTGAATTAGTTTATAAAGACAATCAAGGGAAAGTAGCTGATTTGAGCTCTCAAACATTAATTAGTAATTCAAAAATTGAGAATTCAGAGAATGGTACGATTGATATAACGCACGATTGGTCAAAGAGTACTGGAATTTTGTTGCATTCAAATGGAAATTTTATTAGTGGTGGGAAATATACTGGTAAGATTAATTGGACTTTGAATAATTCGGTTTAAATTGCATAACAAAAAAGATGAGCTCTCTTTATTGAGGGTTCATCTTTTTTTGTAAATAACCATGGTTCTATGTTTTATAGTGGAAACGAGCTGCACAGGCCAATTTCTTCCGGTTAAGTCAACTATCTCTGCCGGCACTTCGTTGCCGACTGAGATAGTAGTCTTAATCCTCGGAAATTCCCAGGCCTGTTACGCTCTCTGCTCTCTACAAAACTTTCTTCTTTTTATTTACAGTAATTTTATTCTTAAGCTTTTTAACGTAGATTTGGTTCAACTGGATCAACAACCAGATATAATCTGGTCTTGTGGAAGAAATATCCCAAGAAATTACTTTTAAGTTTTCTGGATATTTCTTTCTTTCGATATCTAATGGTAAGACATCAAGTGAGGTAATCAGCACGTCAACATTATCGTAAACGTCACTTGGTACTACTTCGACGAATTCGAGGTTACGGACGGTTCTTAAAACGACTTCGGCTGCTTGGTTACCTGGATCAATCAAGACTTTTACTCTGATGAAATCTTCTTCACGTATCGTTGAAATATAACTTGGCAAAATTTGATACAAATCTTTTGAAATCAATTCAGCTGCGTTATAAATGCCCGGAAATTCATTTTGATCAATGTTCGAGAAGAAGGTATAGACGTCTTTGTACAAGTCGGTATACGATTGCTCATTGCCTTCAGCGTACATTGTGTCTAGATGCATCAAAGAATATGGTGCCATGATGTAATAGAAGACTATATCACGGGTGACATAGGTCATAATGTGCTTTAAGGTCTTTTGATTATGATAAACAGTCATATCATCATGATAATGCTCTTTAAGGAAATCTATAAAGTGATAAACGAGCGCATAGAATTTCGGATTGATACGAGCATCTGCATTGATTGGTTGTTCAAAGGCGGTGTCACTAGGTTGAAAGGCTGTCTTTCTAAAGAGATTGATCAGCTTGTTCTTATTGTGTAAGGCATCCAGTGGCACGATTGGATAGTCATCATGAGTTACGATATCTTCGCCTAATTGTTGATTATCGAAGACATCACTGTAATATGGCAGATCTTCAATATAATTTCGTTTGATTAAACGAATTCTAGAGATTGCCAAGAAATATTTTAGCTGAAAATGCACGATTGGATTGTCAAAGGTGATTCCAGCTTTAGCAATAATTTGATCGATCGAATTCTCCTGAATTAAGCTAAAAGGCCATTCTTGAGCATGATAAGTGTACCAATAGACATAATAAGCCATCCATCGGATATTTTTCTCATTACCCTTAATCTCTAGGGTTGAATTGGAAATTTTAAGTCCGAAGTTCTTGAGAAAAGCTCTGAATTTGGACATTCGACGATTGAGAGTTGACTTACTAGTAAAGTGTTCGTTACTGAAGCTCTCAAAGGATGGATTTGCACTGGTCAAGCCGTAATTAAAGGCTTGGAAAACTACCGAGTTCTTAACTAAGTATAGGCGGTAAGTATCAATGGAAATCTTACTAAAGTCGATTGATTCGATCTTAGTGTCACTAGGATCGATATCAGGGGCGACATCGGCAAAATCTTCTAGCAGTGCTTGGAAAATGTTGTATGTTTTTTGGTAGGTAAATTGTAATCTACTACTAATATTACTCAAGTTTACTTCACGAGGTGGTAGCGACTTAATAACAGTTAGCATTCGATATTTTTCTACGTCTTGCTTAACTAAGAAAATTTGCTCCAACATGTTTGTTTCCCCCGGCAATGTTAAATTGTTAATTGAAAAAGATTAATAAATATAAGAAACACTACTTGCTACTATCTTAACATTTATTTATAATATTTTGTAATCAGATAGAGGCGCAATTTTTATTAGTCGTGTTTTTGAGTACGATAGGGTACCTTGAAAAAACATTAAAGGAAAAGTTGCCGAAATCGATTTATCCCTATTCGGTAGGTCGGTTGGGCTATTACTTAAGAGGTAGTAGACTGTCGTACGTCTAAAAAATAGAATAATTTTTATTTTTTGGAAAACGTTGAGCTATTGATTATTGGGATAATTATTATAATCCTTATTGTCAGTAGTTCCTCTGATAATAGGGACTTTTTTTTATGTCCAAATAAAAGGGGAATGAAAGATGGAAAATAATGATGTGAGTCGTTCGTTAAAGACTCGTCATCTATCAATGATTGCGTTAGGAGGTTCGATTGGAACTGGGTTATTCGTTGCCAGTGGTTCTTCAATCTCGACCGCAGGACCTGGAGGAGCTCTGATAGCTTATGTGGCTATTGGTGTCATGGTTTACTTTTTAATGACAAGTTTAGGTGAGATGGCAACTTACATGCCAGTCTCAGGTTCCTTCGCAACTTACGCAACCAAATTTATCGATCCAGCCTTCGGATTTGCATTAGGTTGGAATTACTGGTTCAATTGGGCCATTACCTTAGCGGTAGACTTATCAACAATTTCTTTAGTTGTTAAGTATTGGTTCCCAAGTTGGACATCATGGAAAATAAGTTTAACGTTCATGATTGTCTTATTAGTAATTAACTTTATTTCAGTTGGATCATTTGGTGAAACCGAATATTGGTTATCATCAGTTAAAGTTACCGCCGTTATTATCTTTTTGATTGTTGGTGTCCTAAGTATTTTAGGTGTATTAGGCAATCAAAATTTTGTCGGTTTAACTAATTTTACATATAAGAAAGCACCATTTGTTGGCGGAATACCAGCAATCCTGAGCGTTTTCGTTGTGGCTGGGTTCTCGTTCCAGGGAACTGAATTGATCGGTATTACTGCCGGTGAATCAGCTACACCTGAAAAGAGTATTCCAAAGGCCATCAAACAAGTATTTTGGAGAATTTTGTTATTCTACATTTTCTCAATCGCTGTAATTGGAGCCTTGATTCCTTATACAAGTCCTAACTTGTTAGGTTCAGGAGCTGGCGATATTGCTATCAGTCCATTTACTATCGTCTTTACAAAAGTCGGAATTCCATTAGCTGCCGGAATAATGAACGCCGTAATTTTGACATCAGTTATTTCTGCCGCTAATTCGGGATTATATGCTGCCAGTCGTATGCTTTGGTCAATGAGTAAACAAGGCATGGCACCAAAAGCCTTTGAAAGAACCAATAGCCGTGGCGTACCAGTATTTTCATTGTTGTTAACAGCCTTAGTAGGGGCAATCGCACTATTTACAAGTTTGTACGGAGATTCATTCTACGAACTATTAGTTGCTGCTTCAGGACTAACAGGATTCATAGCTTGGCTAGGAATAGCTTTTTCACATTATCGTTTTAGAAAAGCTTATTTGTACAAAGGATACGATTTAGACGATCTTCGTTACAAAGCAAAGTGGTTCCCATTTGGGCCAATTTTAGCCATTGTTTTAGGGATTATCATTATCCTAGGACAAGACGTACGATCAATGGTCGACTTCAATATTGGAAGATTATTGATTAGTTACAGTGGATTAATTATTTTATTTGTCTGCTGGCTATATTATAAACTCAGATATAAGACAAAATTCTTAAAACTAGAAGATATTGATGTAAAACAAGAACAAAAACAGAATCGCTATTGATAATTAGGTAAGTTTAAATTATCATTAGGAATGAATATAACGCTAAGAGAGTGCCTACTCATAAACCTTTCAGAGAAGCGATGGTTGGTGGAAATCGCTAAGGCTTTTATTCCAGCATTCTGGCAACGGGTAATGCCGTTCGGGTTGATCCGATAAAGTCTGAAAGTGCAGTGTATTTGTGTACACTGAAGCTGGGTGGTACCGCGAATGGTCGATTCGTCCCTTTATTGGGATGAATCGGCCTTTTTTTGTAGAGAGCGGAGCAAGGGCGCTTAACCCACGAGGATTTGCCTAAGACCTGGAATTAGCCGCTGAACTTGCGGATGATTTCAGGTCTGTAGCAAACCGGAATGGGTTCCCTTGCGAAGCTCGTTTCGGAATAGAGAGTGGAACAAGCCGCTTAGATTCTGAGCATTTGCAGGACTTTGCGAATTGACTGCGCAGCAGGCGATTTGTGAAGTCAGGCAAAGCACAGGAATCTGGCTTGTGGAACTCGTTTCCACTATAAAACATAGAACAATGGTTATTAAACAGAGAAACCCCAAAGTTCTATAAAAAAAGACACGTTACCCCAAAAACCAGCAGAGAAAAGCACTCAAAAGCGAAAAAAGAAAAAGGAGAGAGAACCCCAATGTTAGATATCAAATTGATCAGAAAAGATCCAGAATGGATCAAGAACAAGTTAGCATCAAGAGGCGTAACAAGTGAGGAAATCGATGAACTATTAGGTTATGACAGCAAACGTCGTGAACTATTAGTTAAGAGTGAAACACTTAAGGAAAAGAGAAATACTGTTTCACAAGGTATCGCTAACAAGAAACGTAATAAAGAAGATGCTAGTGAAGAAATTGCTGCAATGAAACAAGTTGGTTCTGATATTAAGAATTTGGATACAGAACTTGAAGAAACAGAAGGCAAGATGAACTACATCTTAGTTCGACTACCTAATATTCCTGATGATTCAGTTCCTGTTGGACCTGATGAAAGTACTAACGTTGAAGTTCGTAAAGTTGGTGCTATTCCTAAGGAAGGCTTCAAACCTCGTCACCACTGGGATATCGGTGAAGAACTAGGTATCTTAGACTTTGAACAAGCTACAAAAGTATCTGGTTCACGTTTTGTTTATTACATTGGTATGGGTGCTAGACTTGAACGTGCTGTTTACAACTTTATGTTGGATCAACACCAAAAAGAAGGCTATACAGAAGTTATCCCTCCATACTTGGTAAACAACAATGCCATGTTTGGTACTAGTCAATTCCCTAAGTTTACTGAAGATGTTTATACTGTTATGGTTGATGAAAACCCATTGACTTTGATTCCAACAGCTGAAGTTCCTTTGACAAACTACTTTGCTGACAAGATTTTGGACGAAAAAGACTTGCCTAAGTATGTTACAGCTCTAACACCATGTTTCCGTTCAGAAGCAGGTAGTGCCGGTCGTGATACTCGTGGTTTGATCCGTATGCACCAATTTAACAAAGTTGAAATGGTTAAGGTTACAAAACCAGAGGAATCATACAACGAACTAGAAAAATTGACAGCTAACGCTGAAAACATTTTGCAAAAATTAGGACTTCCATATCACGTTATCGTACTTTCAAGTGGGGATGCCAGCTTTAGTTCAGCTAAGACATATGATCTTGAAGTTTGGATGCCTGCTCAAGACAAGTATCGTGAAGTTTCAAGTTGTTCAAACTGTCTAGACTTCCAAGCTCGTCGTGCTCACATCAGATATCGTGACGAAAATGGTAAGACAAAACTAGCTCACACATTGAATGGTTCAGGACTTGCTGCTGGTCGTACAGTTGCCGCTATTTTGGAAAACTACCAAAACGAAGACGGTTCTGTAACAATTCCAGACGTTTTAGTGCCATATATGGGTGGAGTTACAAAAATTACTAAAGAAAATGCCAAATAGTTATTGACCTGAGGCTTATAAATTGATAAGATTTAATAGTTCTGTTAAAGAGCTATTGAATTATTCCGGATTAGCTCAGTTGGTAGAGCATCTGACTGTTAATCAGGGTGTCG
>DXCM01000087.1 GCA_019116025.1 Candidatus Companilactobacillus pullicola
TTTTGATACTCTAGATAGATCGGAAACAAGAAATGGACTCACTCCAAAGGAATATTGGAATGAGTCCATCTCTTAAAGTTATATTATTTACTCGAAAAAAGTGTCAACTTGACAAGGCCTAGTGCATTCCAGCGGTCCACAGAGATTTTGCTTTTGACGGCATCCAGCACTAATTAAACAATAGAACAACATCTTTTTTACTAAGAAAAACGTAATTTACAAATGTAGGCTTGCAAATTTTTCATTAAAGTTTTAAATAATAAATAGTAAATCTATATCTGTAAACTTTATTTACGAGAATTGGTCTTATCCAATTAGAATGCGGTTTTAGGGCAAAAAAATAAAGGCCTACCACTAGCCTTTATTTTGCGAGAAATTAAAACCAGAGCCTACCACAAACCCTGATTCCTAAGCAGTTGAGAAGGAGTACTACTCTAAAAGGATAACAATGAAACATTGTTAGGTTAATACATCTCGCCTATATAACCAATTTAATTATAAGTCCGATATAAATTTATTTCTACAATTCAGGAAAATAATTTGAGCAAAAAAACAAGATTTTAAAAAGATTCATAAATTAAGTACACTATTTTGTTGTATTTGATGACATTCATGACAGAGAACGAAAGGAATGTCATAATCAAAGTACGTATAGAATGCTGATATTATATAATTTGTTCAGAAAAGTATAAGTATTTTATATAAAATTGGAAGCACATCGTGGCCGTTATGATACATAATGGTCAATGATAAAGAGAGATTATTGCATATTGAGGATATTTTATAGAGAAGGGTGGTACGACATTGAAAGAAGTACGCATTTCTAATGCTGAACGTGATAACTTTATTCGATCGGTCGAAGAATCTGTTGGATCTTTTAACTTGGGTTGTGAAGGATCACTAATAAATCTTGTATTCAAGCATTTGGAATTATTAGGATACAGTGACAGTTTAGACGATGAATTGAATAGTTTCCGTCGTGACTTGATTGAATATGATATCAATACAGGTCACCGTCATAATCGTGACGTTGAAGAATTATTGTTTAAAATAAAAAATCGTAATTTACCATATATCTAATATATTGTAGGAATATTCGTTATTCCTACTTTTTTTGTGCCTGATAAGATAATATGATGACTAAGAGGTGCGAAAATGTTAAAGATAAATTCTAGATCAATTCAAGATGTTCCAACATTAGAAGTCGTACAAGAAAAACTAATTAATGAACCTCTACCTTTGGTAGTCTTCTATCACGGTTGGCGTTCAGCAAAAGAACAAGTTTTGACACAAGCTAGAAAACTGGCGCAGAAAAATATTCGTGTCGTTTTGCCTGATGCACCTAATCATGGTGAGCGTTATGCGGACGTTTCTTCTGTTCCTTCAGTGACTTTTTGGAACAGCATTCAAGGAAACTTGCAGGAGTTTGAACTTATTCGTAAATTTTATCAGGACCGTAATTTGATTAAAGATCAAAAAATTGGCGTTGGCGGTTATTCAATGGGTGGCATGACAACTGCTGGTTTGTTGACGCAACATCCTGAAATCACAGCAGCCACAGTAATAATGGGTACACCTGATTTCAAAGGTTACGCACAATTAGTGATTAATGATGCTAAACAACGTAATTTATATATGCCAGCTGATTTTGAAAAGTCAGTAGCTTGGATCGACAACTATGATTTGAATAGTCAGCCGGAAAAAATCAATCAACGCCCAGTCTTATTTTGGCATGGAACGGCTGATCCACGAATTCCATATCGCATGTCCAGAAATTTCTTCAATAATTTGCAGGGACACACGTATGGCGAGCAGGTGGCCTTTATTACTGGCTATAAAGCAGGTCATTTAGTTGAACCGAGATTGATGGATAAGATTGCTAATTTCTTTGAGTATTACTTAGAGTGATTCTTTCTAGGAACGTAGATAAATAGGATGCAAAGATTGATCAATCCAAGAATAACCAAGACGATAAAAGCATGTTGTGTACCGATAGCAGTGGATGTAGCAGTACTTAAGTGGGTATTGCTTTGACTTTGAGCAATAATAGCTGAGACGATTGAAGTACCAGTAGCACCGGCAAATTGTTGCAACGTGTTTAATAGAGCGTTGCCATCGGCCTGATCATCGTTAGATAAGTATTTAAGACCATCCGTCATGATATTGCCGACTGACATACCCATTCCCAACATGTAGATAATGTAGAACCAAACAATCATCGTATTAGATAGTTTTAAACTGAAAATGGCAAAGATGATCAATGAAATATTAGCTAAGGTGACACCAGATAAGATTGGAATTCTAGCTCCGACTTCGTCCAAAATCTTACCACCTAATGGGGCTAAAATGGCGCCGACGACTCCAGCAGGGAGAACAGCTAAACCGGCAACAGTAGCGTTATTACCATTAACTAGTTGGATATAATTTGGCAAGATAAAAGCAAATCCTAGAGATAAAATTTGAAATAAAAAGAAACTGAGTAAGTGACCACTAAAAATATGATTCTTGAGAACACCAAGATTTAACAGGGGTTCTGAAAGATTGTTAGAACGTAGAATAAACCAAGTTAGGCCAATAATACCGACAACAAAGGCCAGAATAACAGTTAGGTTCATTTGACTCATGTTGCTAAAACCAAAAATCAGACCGCTGAAAGTTAAGATTAGTGCAATTAAACTTGGTACATCAAAACTAGATTTTTGAATGG
>DXCM01000088.1 GCA_019116025.1 Candidatus Companilactobacillus pullicola
ATTATTAAGGATGAAACCACGAATAAGTGGTTCACGGGACTTGAATTTGCCGAGGATGTCAATGATTTGAAAAAAGAATTGATAGACTTACACATTGGTTTAGGAGATGTTGTCTTGGTATGTCTACCAAATACGGCAGCCTATCCCGTTTTGACCCAAGCACTTTGGGAAGTGGGGGCAGTCATGCATCCAATCTCTGCTACAACTCCAGAAAGAGAATTACAACAAGAATTAAGTGAACATGATTACGTTGCCTCAATTGTAGGCGAGGACTTAGTTAATGCCGTTTTGGATGAGAGAATGGCTATTGTAACGGCGTTACATTTACAAACTTATTCAATCTTGCACATTATTCGTGATCGAAATTTATTAGGACATGAACCGGCTTTACCCAGAGAAGATGATTTGGCCTTGATTCTTAATACTTCCGGCACGACAGGCAAGCCTAAACGAGTTGGATTAACACATCGTATTTTGAAAAATGCAGCTGAACATGACATTGAAAGTCACAAGATGAATGCTGATGACACCACGTTGATAGTAATGCCAATGTTTCATATCAATGCCCAAGCCATTTCTATCCTTTCTACCAGATTGTCAGGCGGCAAGATTGTAGTAGCTGAGAAGTTTAGTGCTTCAAAATTCTGGAATCAAATTCGGGATAACGGCGTTACATGGGTTTCAGTAGTACCAACAATTGTGAATATTCTGTTGATAAATCAAAATTCATTGGCGGCTTACGATGAAGATATTAAACTACGATTTGTGAGATGTTCATCGTTTGCTTTACCACTTGATAAATTAACTGAATTTCAAACTAAGTTCCATACAAGAATCATGGAGGGATATGGTATGACCGAAACAGCAAGTCAGTGCACCATTAATCCATTTGACGCCCCTAAGGTCGGTTCAGCCGGTAAAGCATTCAAGACTGACGTTGCGATTATGATTGATGGAAAAATTACATCTGAAAGTAATCAATTGGGTGAAATTGTAGTTAAAGGTGATCACGTGATTAGCGATTATTTAGACCCACATCCAGATTCATTTAAGGACGGCTGGTTCTTAACTGGAGATTTAGGTTATTTAGATAACGATGGCTACCTTTTTGTCAAAGGTCGTAAAAAAGACATTATTAATCATGGCGGTGAAAAAGTTGCGCCGGCCCAGGTTGAAAACATCCTAAGCCAATTAAATTTTGTCCGAGAGGTCTCAGTTATTGGAACTCCGGATACGCTCTATGGTGAAGCTGTTACAGCTGTTGTCATCACTCGTGGAGAACAAGATGAGGAATTGGAACGTCGAAAGATTATGGCACATGCAAAGGCCAGTCTTGCTAACTATGAACAACCAACACGTATCTTTTTTGTAAAAGACTATCCACGTAATGCTACGGGCAAAGTAATTCGCTTGAAATTGCGTGAACAAGTAATGTCAGCACTGGTAGGTAAGCGTGCATGAACAAAAGAAAACGTACTCTAAAGAAGATTTTAATCAGCGTTGTTCTACTTTTCTGGGCGGTAGTCGCTCTATATGGTTTCAAACAAACTGACACGAGTAGCTCTAGTTCAGGATTACAGACAGTAACAATTGGATATCAAAAAGGTGATCCTTTTGATATTGCCAAACAACGTGGTGAATTTGTTAAGAAGATGAAAGCCAAAGGTTACAAAGTTGTCTTCAAGGAATTCCAAGATGGTAATTCTTTGATGCAAGCATTGAAAGCCGGTAGTGTCGATTATGCTAGAACAGGTGATACGCCTCCAGTCTCAGCCCTTTCATCAGGTACTAAGTTAACCTATGTTGCTGCAGGAGCTTCGAAGGCTAAAGGATCTGGTATCTTAGTTAAGAAATCTTCAAGTATTTCTTCAATTGAGGATCTGAAAGGTAAGAAGGTCGCATATACTAAAGGAACTAGTTCCCAGTACATGTTGTTAGCTGCCTTGAAGAAGGCGGGTATGAGTGCTAGTGATGTTACATGGGTCAATATGGATCAATCCAGTGCCAGTGTTGCCTTTTCAAAAGGTAAGGTAGATGCTTGGGCTACTTGGGACCCTTATACCTCACAAGCTGAAACTAATCAAAACGCGAAAGTATTAGTAGATGGCTCGGGAATTACGAATAATCGTGATTACGTTCTAGCAACTCAAAGCTATGCTAAAGAAAATACTGAGGTTTCTAAATACTTGATCAAGTATTTGGAAGAAGATATGCAATGGGCTAACAATAATCATAATGAGCTTATAACGATGATGAGTAAGTCCTTGAAAGTTTCTAAAGCTGTAGTCAAGAAGATGGTAGAACGCCGTACCTATGGTATTTACGCGATGAATTCGACTTATGCCAAAGAGGAACAAAAGATTGCCGATACTTTCTATGATGCAGGCTTAATTGATAATAAAGTAACTATTAGTGAATCAGGTGATTATAAATGATGATAATAATAAATAAAAAGGTCGACCAGTTGGTCGGCTTTTTTGCTATCATTTAAAGATATATAAAGGGGAACATTATGAAAATAGGTGAACAACTTCAAAATCAGCGTAAACTGCATGGCATGTCGCAAGATGAACTGGCGGATGAATTGCATATATCTAGGCAATCGATATCTAAATGGGAAAATGGAAAATCTTTGCCGAGTTTCAGTAATGTTGTGGCTATTAGTGATCTATTTGATATTTCTTTAGATGAGTTGATTAAGGGTGACGCCGAATTGATGGATCAGTTTGAGTCTGGCAAACCTAAGATAAGTAAAACCTGGATGATAATAATCATCAGTTTCACAATCGCCATAATTATAATGGGAATTCTTAGGATTCTTCGAATATCAGATGATCGAATTGATACCTTATTTAGTATTCCTGAAATTATTGCATTCGGTTTTTTAATATATAATATTGATTGGAAAAAGTTTAATAAGGGAATAAATAAGAAACTAGTCTTTTGGGGAATTATTTGGCTAGGGTTGTATTTGATTCCTATAATAAATGATTTTATTGCTGGTTTCATTTACGGATTCACACATTAAATTATAGAAGAATATCAACTGATGTGTCTTTAAATGGCCGTCGGCAGTAGAAAATCTGTGGACCGCTGGAACGTGGCGGACACGATTATATGCCATAACGGTTATATAACGTATTGCCATGAATCTTTAGCTTTACATTGTTCGACGCAACTACTAGCTTCTGTCTTAGACAGCTCATTATCGATAAGATTTGATTATCAAAGAAATGAGGTGCTGGTTATGAATGTTAAAGAAAGAAGCTATTCAATTGGAAAAGGCTTTTTATTAATGGTTTGGTTTTATTTCTTGTATCAAGTGTCGGCAATTCCTATGGTGATTCCTACGCTTAAAACTATAAAAGAACTATGGATCAAGATTATCCTATTCGTTTTAGGAATTGTGCTGTCATATTTATTAATGAAATATATTTGGGATTATTTTGCAGGGGATTTCCATCCGGATGTGGAATTTCTGCCTTCTTTCGACAGAAAACATAAGGTCGTTATCTATATAATTTTGGCGATACTACTTCTAGTATTGGTAGGTTGGAGTTCATATGTGGTTCCTACTTCTGACAATCAATCAGAAATTATTGATATGTTTGGGAAAGGTAAGTGGAGTACTATTGTGTCGGTAGTTGCTTTAGGGCCGGTAATTGAGGAGTTGATTTTTCGTGGTGCTTTGCAAAAACTATTCTTTAGACGAATTGAAACTAAGTGGCAGATGGGATTATATATTATAATCTCAACGGCATTATTTACTTGGATTCATGGAACACCTTTTAACGCTCAGATGATTCCTTATCTAGTTATGGGTGTCATATTCTCATCATCATACGTTTTATTGGGTGATATTAAATATGATATTTCTTTACATGTACTGAATAATTTAATTTCTATTATTATGATGTCTGTATAGAAATTGATTTGTAACCATGGCATAACGATAATATTGTAATTGCAACCCCAAGTTTCTGTTCAGCGTGTGTGACTTAAGATAAGCTGTTAATTATCAAATGGGGTGGTTTTATGAAAATAAGTAGACAATTACAAAATCAACGTAAGCAACACAACATGTCACAAGAGGACTTAGCAAATAAGCTGAATATTTCACGTCAGGCAATTTCTAAGTGGGAAAACGGAACTTCGTTACCTAGCTTTATTAATGTGATCGCGATAAGCGAGTTATTCGATCTTTCTTTGGATGAACTCATCAAAGATGATCCTGAGCTGATCAGTAAATTTGAACATGAAAAAATTGGTTTAACTAAAGTAGAAACTATTGTCACAGTTGGCTTTGTCTTGGCTTTTGTAATTTTAGGGGTATTCTACTTTTATGGAATCACTTCACATGAAATGACGGATTGGATTTCATTATTTGAGTTGGTCGTTGGGATTGGCCTTTTAACTAATATCAAATGGAAAGTATTTAATAAATCACTTAATAAACGGGCCGTTATTTTTGGTATATTACTGCTAGCTCTATTCCTAATCCCTCAAATTATGCATGCTGTTCCTGAAATCATTCGAGGTATAGATCAGGGTATTGCGTATGGAAATTAATAACGAATGCGTAACGATAAAATTTGTAAAGAGGGTCGACTTTAAGTCGATTCTTTTTGTATATTTAGGTGACTTAGTAAGTGCAACCTCTAGGTTCTCGTCTAATTAAGTTATTGCATCTAAAATTGTGACTAAATAAAGGGGGACGCCAAAATGAAAATTGGTGATCAATTACAACAACAGCGTAAGCTACATCATATGTCACAGAATGAGTTGGCGAATAAACTTCATTTGACCAGACAGTCGATTTCAAAATGGGAAAATGGAACAACACTGCCGAGCTTTGCCAATGTTATTGCCATTAGTGAATTATTTGGTGTCTCTTTGGATGAACTGATTAAAGGAGATGTTGCACTGATGGATAAATTTAAGGATGATGGAAAAATCAAGTTAACGAAGCTTGAAACAATTGTGATTGTAGGATTTCTACTAACCATGATTGTTCTAGTTTCAATTTATATAATTGGAATTTCTATGAGCAATGTAATTGATTGGATGTCAGGATTTTCTTTAATATTTTTTATTCTTTTTGCTGTAAATATTAATCGAAGAAAATTCAATGCAAGTCTCAATAAGAAAGCTGTGATCTTTGGGATTTTACTATTAGTTTCAATCTTAGTGCCATTTATTATGAGTATTTTTAGTGGATTTGTAGAAGAAATGATAAGAATACAATGATTTCCCAAATAAAAATACCCTCTCAAATTTTGAGAGGGTATTTTAATCTTCTGAATTGAAATCTATCATAGGTAGGGTCATGGCCGGAAAACCACTTGCAGCGGTCATCATTGAGACTAGCGGCCGTAAATAAGATAGTAAGATCGTAGCAGCGTCTGTTTGTAAAATTTGTAAGGCGTCAACATTAGATATTTCATCATCGACTTTAAAATATGAAGATATTTTAGCAGAAATTTTATAAGGTACTTCATCTCGATTGAGATTAATAAAGAGGCTCAAATAGACGGGTACAGCTGAGTCCCAATCTATTTCTAGTTCTGGAGGCATTTCGACCATTGTTTTGATGTCTAGTTGTTCGAGACCATCAATGATATCGAACTGCTCATTAACTTTAAGGTCGAATTCTGAAACGATGGGATCATCAAATTGTAAGTATCGATCAATTTTATTCATGGTTGTCCTCCTCATACTTTTGTGTAAGTTTAGCATGTTCCGGAAGAAAGTAATATTTATCAGCTATTTCATTAAAAAATCGACCTCTAATGGGTCGATTTTTTTAAGCAGTTTGTTTTTGAATTTCCTTTTCACCGAGAATTTCATTGAGAACTCGATCTGCAACGATACCAATTTGACCGGCATTACGATTCTTAGGGCAATCTTCTTCATAATAGTTGGTAGATTCTTTCATAACGACGATACGGTCAGCCATACGTGCAGCTTCATCGACGTCGTGGGTAACAAGGATAGTTGTAAGATGTTGTTTCTGACAAACATCTAAGATTAGATCTTGCATCTTTCTTCTAGTTAAAGCATCCAACGCACCAAGGGGTTCATCTAATAATAAAACCTTTGGGTTAGTCATCAGGGCTCTGGCTAGAGCAATTCGTTGTTTTTGACCACCAGATAATTGATTAGGAAAATGGTCGGCATAATCGCCTAATTCGACGAGATCCAATAGTTCTTTGGCATGTGCTTTAGTATTTTTATCTTTTGAACCAAATGATAAATTGTCTAAAACATTCATCCAGGGAAGTAATCTATCTTCTTGGAACATCATTCTCATAATGGAACGGGAATTGTCTTCACCAACGTTGATGGAACCACTAGTTGGTTTTTCTAGGCCGGCAATTAAGCGGAGTAAGGTACTTTTACCACCACCACTCATACCAACTAAAGCGATGAATTCTCCTTGATTAATATTGAGGTTCACATTTTCCAAAGCAGTTAGATCTTGATACATTTTATTAACATTTTTAATTTCAATCATTGAATTTTTATTCATTAAACGTTACTCCTTCCAGTTTTTTGCCAATCAAGTAGTAAACCTTCAAAACTCTTTGCGACTAAGTCAGAAATTTTACCCAAGATGGCGTAGACGACGATACATAAAATAACAGTTTCCATATCCATGAAGTCTTCAGCATTATTAGCCATATATCCGATACCAGAACTGGCTGAGATGGTTTCAGCGACGATTAAAGTAGTCCACATAACACCTAGAGCGTAGCGGATACCGACGAGAATTTGTGGTAAGGCAGCTGGAAAAATAATTTTGAAGAACATTTGACTTTTGGATAATTCATACGATTTTCCCATTTCGATCAAATCCGGATCAACCGAGCTGATACCGTGGAAAGTATTGATATAGACAGGGAACATGGTTCCGATAGCGACTAAAGAGATCTTGGCCGATTCATTAATACCAAGCCATAAAATAATTAATGGAATAAGTGCTAAATGGGGAATATTACGGAACATTTGAATAGAGGAGTCGAATAGTAGTCGACAAGTTTTGGACATTCCGTTAATAAATCCAAGGATAAAACCAATTCCACCACCGATCAGAAGTCCTACGGTAGCTCGGTAAAGACTGATACTAAGGTTTTTAGGTAATTCGCCACTTTGAGTTAGTTTGATTCCGTCTTGGAGTACTGCTAAAGGCGATGGCAAAACGGAACTAGACAACCAACCTAGAGAGGAACTGACTTGCCAAAAAAGAATCAGGATAATTGGCAAGAGAAATGGTAATAGTTTAGTCACGGGAAGGCTTAATTTTCGTTTCTTCCTCGCGATGGTAAGAGTATTCTGCATTATCTAGGCCTCCTTTAATTGTTGAGTCACTTCTTGAGCTAGAAGTGTGCGTTGAATTTTTCCAGTAGCATTCTTTGGTAATTGACTACTAAAGATATACTTCGTTGGACGTTCAACAGGTAATAACTGCTCATTTGCTAATTCATTCAACAATGCAAGTTGGTGTCGATGATCTTGACTGATTTCAGTAGGAACAATAACGGCGGTGACAGTCTCACCATAAATTTTGTCAGGAACGCCAATTACAGCCATTTCGCGAACAAATTTCAAAACGTTGAGGCAATCCTCAACAGCCAGTGGATTAACATTTTCACCACCGCGGATGATCATTTCTTTACTACGACCAGAAATCTGTAGGTAACCATTCTCATCAAGAGAACCCAAGTCTCCGGTCAAGAGCCAACCATCATGAAAAGCTTCAGGTTGTGGATCGAGGTAGTGTGTAATAACACTTTCACCTTTGATAGCAATTTCTCCAATTTCATTTGATCCTAGTTCTTGATAATTCTCGTCTAAAATTTTTAGTTCAGTTCCAACAGGTAAACCGACACTATTTTGAAGTGGTTCATCTAATGGATTTTGAGCGATCTGACTAGCAGCTTCGGTCATACCGTAACTTTCGATCAAAGGAACACTGAAGCGACGGTTAAACTCTTCGTGGGTGCTTGGTAGTAAGGGAGCCGAAGCCGTTCTGAGAAATCTTAAATTGTTAGCAGCTGGCTGTTCGTCGCGTTGTAAAAGAATGGCAACGATTGCTGGAGTGAGTGAAATCCAACTTACCTTTTCACTACTGACTTCTTTCCAAAAGAGATGGGCACTGAACTTGGGACGGAAAAGCAGTTGTCCGTGGGATAGGCGAGTGGCCAAGTTGGAAATTACTAAGGCGTTGATATGAAACATTGGCATCAGGATAAAAGTACTGTCGTGACTGGTGAGTAACTGACTATCAATTACGTGGAAAGCTCCGGCTAAAAGTTGATGATGTGTTAATCCAACGCGTTTAGGTTTTCCTGTTGTACCGGAAGTATGCATGATAACCGCCAGTTGATCGTCATCGGGAGTTTCGTTTAGATGCGCGATGTGTGCGTTACGGATAAAAATTTGAACTTCTGGTTCATGTAAAGTAGTTAAACGTGGCTGATTAGTAAAAGTATCTTTTAAAATAGACAGTTCTTTAATATTTTCATTAAGGATAATTGCTGAATAATGGTATTGATCTTCCAATTCACTAATTTGAATTTCAGTGGATACAGGATTGATAGGTTGAACGATAGCCCCGATATCCCAAAGACTCTGGATAACGATCGAATAGGAAACGGAATTGGATAAGGCGACTAAGACGATATCGTTATGACCGATACCTTTGTTTTGCCAATAGTTTTTCCAAACACTTTCTTCTAAGTTAAGTTCACTACCTGTGTACCAGTGCTGGCCGGCATCTTGCATCAAAGGACGAGAAGAGCCGGAAATCAATTGTTGTTTTAATCTTTCTGTAAGTTCTGACATAAGTAATACCAAGTCCTTTCACTTGTTTAGTTGTTTGATTGAATAAACATAGTTTACAAGGATGTTGGCTGAGCAACTACTTAGGTTCGATAAGGTTTTTATAAGAAAAACTTAGAAAAGGGAGAGGCCCAAGCAAAGGTGCCCAGCTCACGAGGATTTACATGGTATTTGGAATTGCACACGTAGTGGGCGAGGCCAAATATTAGGTAAACCGGAATGAGTTCCTTTGCTTGGGCCGTTTAAACTGCATGCTTGAGGATAGGGCTGAAAAGGAAGGATTGTGGAAATATGCCACTCTCCACAACAAGCGGGATTGGTCTGGAACGCTGTGGACACAGATTTGAGCCAATTGAAGTTCGCAATTGTCTCAAATACTGGTCTTTTTCTAGGTGGGCAACCCACCAAGAAAAATTTCACGGCTGAGACCAATCCCGCTTGTTGCTCCGAGTTGAATAGTAGTTCTAGTTTAAGGATTTTTTCTGAATTTTGGGAACTTGGAATAGTGGTTTTTAATTTAGGTCAGTTCTTACTTGGGTTCGGAGAGCGCATGCTAATGAAGTAATTGTGATATTTTAATAGGATAGTGCTCCATCGTTCAGAGTTATCAATATTAAAAGGGAACAGAAACGAAGAATAACGAATTAAATAATTTATCACGAGTAAAATAATCAAAGTGTTATTTAGTCCGGAGTAAGAATTGGAAATGCATTCAGCTATGAAATTATTGTTATCGGCTATGCCGATTACAATAAGACCGATCTTGGAGATCCATGATTTCGTGCGAAGAACGAAATTATTAGCTCCAAGTCGTGTCCATAGCGTTCCAATGCATTCCCAATTCTTGCGGAGGACGGCAATCTATAGTGGAAATAAAAAAATCCAACTCCCAAAAGGAATCAGATTTCGTCAAATGTTATTTTAAAAATACTGCCACGAGGTTGATTATTGAGTACTTCGATACTGCCGTTGTTCAACTTAACTAACTGGGAAACAATGGATAAGCCTAAACCACTGCCTTTAATTTCAGTTGAATGAGAAGTATCTACTCGATAGAACCTTTGGAAAATAAGTTTTTTCTGATCATCAGGGATACCCATACCTAAATCGGCGACGGATAACTCTACTTTGTGATCGATGGACTTCAAACTCAAGGTTATCGGTGCATCGTCATCGGAATATTTGTTGGCATTATCTAATAACGCTACGATAATTTGTTTCAAGGTATCGCAATGTCCTGAAATGTGTAGGTCGGGTTCGATTTCTAAATTCATCTTGTGAGGGATGGATGCTTCATAGTGTTGTCCGATTTGTTCAGTTATCTCTGACAAATTCTCATCTTGTAAAATAACCTTTGCTCGGTCGGCTCGGGATAAATGTAAGAGGTTCTCAATTAAATTTTGCATACGCAGCGATTCTTCATCGATAAAGTCGAGTGATTCGGGTATGACTTCGGGATGTTTGTCACCGTGGCGTTTAATTAAATTGATATTGCCTCGTACGGCTGCAATTGGTGTTCGCAATTCGTGTGAGGCATTGGAAACAAAGTCTTTTTCTCGCTGTAGTCGTTCGTTTTGAGCTGTTAGTAAGTCGTTAAAGGCATTACCTAACTCGTGAATTTCTTGAGGACTCTTGGGCACGGTCAAAGTGGGTTGGTCGACTTCGGAGTCTTTGATGGTACTTCGTGTTTCATTAACTAATTGAATTGTGGGGGCACTTAATTTGGCTGCTAATTGTTGCGCCCACCAGGTTCCAAATCCTAAGGTAATGAAGACTACGATGCTAATAATGATCAATAATAAAATCATGCTGTTGATCAATTTATTTAAACTTACCCAAATTTGGTAAGTCGTATCTGATTCTTTTTGTGAATAGAACAAGAAGAAGCCATAGCCGTTTACGTAGACGACATTTTTACCGAAGACGCTAAATTTTCTCTGGGCAATGAATTTCTTGGAGGCCGATGAAGTCATGATAACTTGGCCTTCGCGTCCAGATGTGGCAGTGATGGAGGACTTATTAGTTTTAACACGAATAACGGTATTCTGTTTAGAGTGACGGTTATTCTGATTATTCCAATGGATAAAACTTGGGATGTCATCGATGTTAGCTCGGTTTAAACCCATCATTTGTCCCTGAGCTTCATGAACGGTTAGAAGTGATTGTTGCACGCCAACGATAATCAGAATCAAAGCACTGATTGATAAAGTAATAATAATAACTAATTTCTTAATACCATTGCTGATTAACTCTTGATATGTCAACTGTCTATCGTTCATTCCGTCACATCCTCAAGTGAATAGCCGACACCTCTGATAGTTTGAATTAGAGGTTTATTTTTTTTGCCATCAACTTTGTTACGTAAATATCCAACGTACACATCAACGACGTTCTGTTGGCCTAAGAAGTCTTCACCCCAAACGTTATCGAGTAGTTCATCACGAGTAAAGACTTTACCAACGTGTTGTAGGAAGAATAGTAACAGATCATACTCACGTCTAGTTAGTTGGACAATAGCGTTGTCTCTAGTAACTTGGTGTGATTTAGTATTCAAAATTAAATCAGCAATTTGATAAGTTTGATCAGGTTCAGTCAGGTGTTCAGCACGTCTTTGGATGACTCGTACACGAGCTAACAATTCCTCAATTTCAAAAGGTTTAGTAATGTAGTCGTCAGCACCATTATCGAGGCCAGCCACCTTATCTCCGACATAATCACGAGCCGTCATAACGATAACAGGCACCTGATCATGCTTTCTGATACGACGTAAAACTTCCATGCCATCTAATTTAGGCAGCATCCAATCTAATAAAATCAACAGTAAGTCATTTTGATGTTTCTCGTACAGATCCATTGCTTCAACGCCGTCATTAGCGATGACTGTTTTGAAATCCTCAAATTGTAACTCCTTACTAACGTAACTTGAAAGACTACGTTCATCTTCAACAATCAAAATTGTATTTTTCATAACAAATCTCCCAATAATTATTTATTTCATTATAACTACCTTTTATTAAAGAAAGCTAAAAATTCCATTGTGTATGACATATATTTGTTAAATGCCTAGTTATTAGATATTAACGCTAATTATCAAAAAAATCCTAATCCAGATAATTGTATTTAATGTAGTAGGAATTATTATTTTGACAGAAGTAAATAAGGTATTTTTTAAACTAGGAAGTGTTATGATGCGTTCACAAAAAATGGTAGGCAAAATTACTGATCAATTGCCGGTTATCCTAGTCTTAGGTTTCTTTTCATTGTTGACTTCTATTTCCGGATCAAGCACTAATTTAGCTTTACCAAATATATCTAGAGCATTAAAAATAAGCAATGGTCAATCGACTTGGATCATTCAAATTGGTTTGATTGTTGCGACAATAACCTTTGTTTTGTTTGGTCATTTGGGTGACATGATTTCGAAGAATTTTGTATTTACTAATGGTGGCAAAGTTTTCGTTATAGGTTCACTTGTGACTGGACTTTCGATTAATTTTCCAATGATTATGATTGGAAGAACCATTCAAGCTATTGGTGTCGCGATGATTATGGCTAATTCTCTGGGAATTGTTAGTCAGTACTTTCCTGATGAATCACGTGGCGAAGCTCTATCAATGATTGCCATGTTTATTTCAATGGGAGCTATTTCTGGGCCAGCTATCGGTGGGATAATTCTGTCGGTTGCATCTTGGCGCTGGATTTACTTATTTAATGTGCCTTTGGGTATCATAATCATTTTATTTGGTCGTAAATTATTACCAACACCTAAAGTTTCTCTGGAAAAAATGTCATCATTACTGAAACGATTTAATTGGTTGGGGCAAATTATTTTTTCCATTGGCTTAACTTTATTCTTCTTAAGTGGTGCTTATTTTCAAAGCGGGATGAGTTCTTTTATAACAGGACTGATTTTTTTGGTAGTAGGTGGTGTGATTGCGCTATTAGCCTTTTATCAAGATCAGAAGTTTCACGAGTCACTGATTTCGACAGAATTGGTAAAAAACTGGGATTATTTGATATCGATTTTTATCCTATTTTTGGCGATGTTGGTTAACTCAATGTCTAATATCCTGTTACCATTCTACTTACAAAGCTATGGTCGAATTTCACCATTTATTAGTGGTTTATTGTTGATGGGGCAAGCTTTAACTATGCTAGTCGTCACACCAATCGCAGGATATATCACTGACCATTGGAATCGGGTCAATTTAGCGATTATCGGCTTGGCAATTTTGTTAATATCACAGATTGGTTATGCAATGTATCCACGAACGATGAACATGTTTATGATTATTACGCCAATTGTTATTAATGGCATTGGTTTGGGATTATTTTTACCGCCCAATAATACAATTACTATGGGTTCTGTTGATGACAGCTTATCGGGGGTGGCCGGTTCAATCACTTCATTTGCTAGAACTTTAGGTATCACGATGGGTATCAGTATGGCCTCTATTTTATTATTTGTGCAATTACCAAAAGGACAAAATATTACACCAAGTCTGGGTTTATCCTTCTTGAGATCATTCGATCACGTCTTTTATGTAGCAATTGCTATCTCTGCTTTATCATTGATTGTCATGATTTGGAGAAAATTTGCTACTAAGAGAACATAGCGTTCTTTTAGGTTAGTTTGTGTTACACTACAAACTGATCAGTTTGAAAAAGGATGACTTAAATGGAAAAAGCAATTGAAATTCTCAAAAAAAATAATTATAAGGTGACTAAACAGAGAACAGACTTAATTAGTTATCTCAAAAATTTTACAATTCATTACGTTGCTATCAACGATATTGTCAATTACATGCGCAATCTCTATCCTGGTATGAGTAACAATACAATTTATCGCAATCTCAAGGAGTTTGAGAGTATCGGTTTAGTTGAATACCAAGAAAAAAATAAGACGTTGGTTAAGTATCAGTGTGATTTCGAACATCGCCATCATCATCATTTTGTCTGTAAAAACTGTGGTCGGGTGACGGAGTTAAAGGCTTGTCCAATCGAATTCTTTACTGACCAGTTGCCTGGTTATACAGTTGAAGGCCATGCGATTGAGGTTTATGGTTTGTGCGCTGACTGTACTAAGAAGTTGCAACAAAAAGAAGCGTAAAATGATGGGGATGTATTTTGATTCCCGTTTTCCACAAAAAATATGTGGGCCGCTGGAACGTGGTGGACTCGACTTGAAGCTAATAATTTTACACTTCGTGCGAAATCATGGATCTCCAAGTCCGGTCTCCTACTAACCTTGCTTCGCAAGCTAAGTAGAATTTCACCACTGAGGGCCCACATATTTTTTGTTCCAGACTAATGAAGTATTCCATTCACTAAAATAGAAATGGAAATTGATATTTTTTGAAATTTATAAATTTTAATAGATATTAATTTGATTTGTAAGTAAAATAAATCATTCTTATTCTTCCAAAAAAGACGTTCACACTTAATCTATGAAGTGAACGTCTTTTTAATTTGGAAAAATATCTTGAAATGAAATATATTGGATTAAATATTTTATCTCAAACCAAACAATCGAAGTACTTTTTGTGGAGGCCGGCACTTTAAGCACATCAATCTTTAATGATTAAGTTTCCAATTCTTATAGCATAAACCTAAAAAGTAAGCAATTACTTCAAAAGCTGAGATGAAGAAGGTTACGGGCCAATTAGTAATGAAAGCTAGGTATAAGCCTAACCAAACGCCGATTAGAGATAATCCTACTGAAACAGCAATCATTTTTGGTACTGAGTGGACGATATATTTTGCGGTGGCTGCTGGAAGGGTTAAAAGTACGAAGACTAGTAGGGAACCAACAATTTGTGCACCGATGCTGACACTCAAGGCTAGGGTGATCAAGAAAGTTATCGAGAGTAATCTTGTTTTGAGCCCAGCTGCTTGCGCTCCAATGTGGTCAAAGGAGTCAAAGGATAGCGGTTTATAGAAGAAAATAAAGATCACAATCACAAATATAGCTAAGATCATCAGTTGATGAACTTCTTGAGCGCTAATTCCAACGATACTACCGAATAAAATATTAGTGGCGTAACTGCTTGATTCTGAGGATAGGGATAAGAAGAGGATTCCTAAACCAATGAATAACGAGGAAATGGCACTGATAGAGGCCTCACGTCTGGAGGACTCTGCACTCAAACTTCCTACGGCAATTGAACTGACTAAGGTGAAGAGAATCATTCCTGCTAGTGGCGAAATACCAACTAGAATTCCGAATGATGCTCCGGCAAAACCGATTTCTGATAAGGTGTGGGACAGAAAAGACATATTTCGTGAAACTACAAAAACACCAACTAATCCAGCCGTTATAGCGATAAAAGTACTGGCAATAAAAGCTTGTCGCATAAATTCATATTCAAACATAAAAATTATTCCTCCATCTCAAACATATCTTCAGAAACGTCTTGTACATCAATTGGTTCAACGGTCTTATTTTTGAATAGGAGAGCCCGACTGGTGTATTTCTTGGTCAAATCATAATCATGGGTAATGAAAATAACTGTCAGATGATATTTACGGTTCAATTCCTGGACTAGATCCATCAGTTGGTTCTTGACTTCAACGTCCAGACTCGCAGTAGATTCATCGAGAATCAAAGTTTTAGGATCATTTAATAAAGCTTGTGCTAAATAGGCTTTTTGCTTTTCACCACCGGAAACTAATCCTAAAGGTCGATCCTTAATTTCAGTTAATCCAGTTCGTTGAAGAATTGTTTTGATCAACTCATTATTATGCTGACGTTTTTCGGGATTTAAGGTTATCTTTAAATTTAATCTGATAAATTGTTCAATACTCAAAGGGTAATCTGAATCGATATTTCGGAACTGTGGAACGTATCCAATAGTTTGATTGGAAGTTTCAATGTGACCACCAGAAGGCTTTTCTAGTCCAATAATTATTTTAACAAGAGTGGTTTTACCGGAACCATTAGGTCCAACTAGACTGATAAATTCGCCATCATTGACTTGAAAATCAAGATTTTCGAAGACTAGTTGATTACCGAATCTTTTTGATAAATTTTCTACTTTGATCATAGTTATTTCTCGCTTTGTAGTATTTGATTGAGTTGCTTGTATTGCGATAACATCCATTGCTTATAAGTCTTATCTTTAGGTAAAGTTTCTGTGACCTTTAAAATGGGGATGTTATTAGCTTTAGCTTTTTTGACAAAATTATTAATGATCTTACTGTCTGTCTGGGTGTTGAGAACGAAGAAAGAGATCTGTTTATTCTTAATTCCTTCGTTCATTTTCTTGATGTCAGCTGGAGTAGGGTCGGTGCCATTTTCAATCGCTTTTTCAAAAGATTTGTTGGTGACTTTGAAGCCAGTTGCTTTTAATGAGTAATCGAAAACTGGTTCACTAACATAAACGTTTTTATTTTTGGAACTCTGAGATTTTTGACGTAATTTAGTGAGTTCTCTTTGAACAGGCTGCAGGGTGCTGATGTATTTTTGAGCGTTATTTTCAAAATAAGTTTTGTCATCAGGATACTTTTTGGCTAATTCTTTGGCTAAGTATTTAGCATATTTCGGCATTGTTTGTGGTTCGTACCAAATATGAGGATTGTCGCCGATTTTTTTATTCATAACATTTTCACCAATTTTGATGAAAGTACTGTTATCATCTTGATTCAACTTGTTCATCCAAGAATCATAGCCTAAACCGTTGGCAACCGTGATGTCAGCGTTACTAACTTGTTTGGCCACATTGGTAGTGGGCTCGTAGTCGTGAGGATCAATGGCAGGATTATTAATGATGGAAGTAACAGTTCCTTTGTCACCAACTACGGCTTTTGCAACTTCGGCGTAAAAATCAGTGGTAGTCACAATCTTTATTTTTGAACCGCTATCTTTATTAGTGGCTGCTTTACTGGAACAGCCAGATAAAATGAGTAGAAAAATAAGTAGAAAGAAACTTAACAGACGATATCTTTTTAAATGCATTTTAAAACTCCTTAATGATAAATATTACTATTCAATAATAAATTAAGCTCCTCTTAATGTAAATGGTAAAATTTATCATTTACTAAAAATGCCATTGGCTTTAACCTTTTATAGCATAGAAAACATTTGAAACCCAATAAAAAAGCCCGTCAAATTAATAATTAAAATTTGACAGGCTTTATTTATTTTATTCAGAATAACTCTGGATATTCTTGGCTAATTCAATAACACGACTTTTAATATCTTCACGGACATCACGAAAATCATTCATAATATCTGTTTCACTACCAGTGCTTTGGGCAGGATCATTAATAGGCCAATGCAACCAGCGAGATGATTGGGGAATAATACACTTATCACGTGCTTCACCACAAAGGGTTATGACGATGTCAGCATCATTTAAAAAGTCATTGTCGATTAATTTAGATTTTTGTTGGGAAATATCAACTCCATCTTCAGCCATGGTTTTAACAGCACGTTTATTTAAACCATCGACACGAACGCCAGCACTTCTCACGTCCCAATCGGGCAGATACTTCTTGGCATAACCTTCAGCTATTTGACTCCGACAGGAGTTTCCGGAACAAAGAAAATACAATTTTTTATTCATTATTTTTTATTCCTAGTTTAATTTGACATTCAGGACAGAGACCATAAACTTCCATGTGGTTACCAGAAATCATGTATCCAGAAATCTCAGCCGTCTTTTCTTCAAGACCCTTTTCGGTATCGCTGAAACCTGGGTACGTAACGTCTACTATTCGTCCGCAGTTCGTACAAATGGCGTGGTAATGGGGTGTACCGAAGTAATCATAGTGGGTACTTCCATCACCATTTTGCAGTTCCACGACTAAATGGTGGTCAACAAAAGTATTGAGGGTATTATAAATCGTGGATGCACCCATATTGGGTAATTCTTTACCTAAGGCATCACGAATTATTTCAACAGTAGGATGATTATGATGGCTAACTAAGTAAGCCAAAATAATGTGACGTTGGGGAGTAACCCGAAGCTTGTGATCCTTAAGGATTTGTAGTGTTTCTTCCATTACAGCATTACTAGCCATGAGCAATCTTCCTTTCTACTTGAGAATCATTACAAAGTAATTATATTACTAAAGTTCGGATAATGACAATATTTTAAGCTTGATTTATGAAATCGCTTTACTGACATAAGATAGTTTACTTTTCAGAAAATAAGAGTTACGATGTACTCGTTAACAGATGAGAACCATTCCAATGTAACAAAAAATTAGATTTTTACTCAAATACAGTTATGGCCGATATCAACTGATGTGGTTTAAGTATGCCCGTCGTTCGTAGAAAATCTGTGGGCCGCTGGAACGTGGCGGACACGACTTGAAGCTAATAATTTTTCACTTCGCGAAAAATCATGGATCTCCAAGTTCGGTCTTCTACTAACCCTGCTTCGCAGGCTAAGTAGAATTTCGCCACTTAGGGCCCACAGATTTTCTACGAACGACTATATCTCTGTTTCTATAAAGATATAAGTGTATTTAGATTTGTTATTAGATACTATTTTTTATCTAGAATTTTAGAAATAAACAAATAATAGAATAGCATATTAGTCCGGAGCAACAAGCCCGATTGGTCTCAGCCGTGAAATTTTACTTGGTGATTTATCACCTAGTAAAAGACCTGAATTTGAGACAATTGTGAACTTCAATTGGCTCAAATCAGTGTCCACAGCGTTCCAGACCAATCGGGCTTGTTG
>DXCM01000089.1 GCA_019116025.1 Candidatus Companilactobacillus pullicola
CAACAAGCCCGATTGGTCTGGAACGCTGTGGACACTGATTTGAGCCAATTGAAGTTCACAATTGTCTCAAATTCAGGTCTTTTACTAGGTGATAAATCACCAAGTAAAATTTCACGGCTGAGACCAATCGGACTTGTTGCTCCGGGTTAGATAACGATTCTATTTGGCTTACTTTTCTACTTTTAAAAAAATAATAGCGTCTATTCAGAATCCTACTAAATTCCGAATAGATGCTATTTTAATTCTAACTAGACAACGTAAATGACTAAAAATATTTATCAAAAATCAAATTAACATGAGTCGTTTCCCCTTTAATTTTGATTTAGAGATTTTAAAATATCTTTTTAGAAGAAACAATTATTCTTCTGAAATAAAATAACAGAAATACTATTTAGTTCGGAGCAAACGTTAGGAATGCATTCAGCCGTAAATTCATATACTTAATAGACATTATTAATTTCTTAAATCAAATTTCATAATCCCCTACTTGATTACATAGAACTATTCAAATGCTGCAAATTTAGTAAATAATAATAGAATCAGAAATCTAGTCGGTAGTAGAAAATCTAAGTACCTTCTTATCTTAACCAATCCTTGTATTAGTCGGTTTTTTTAAATACAATTGAGCTATGGTATACATAGACTGGCAACTAGAATGGATTGCAAACTTCTTTATGCTCTTTGCAGTTTTACAATTAAAACACTACTTTATTAGAAAATTTACTGTTTGCTTTTTTCTTGCCGATATAGCCTTGTCTTTAATTTTTGGCTATATCGGTTTATTTTTTGATGAATTGTTCGTTCTCTTCTTTATTGGGGCGATTCTGATCTTCAATTGGTGCGTTAAAAAATATCGGTCTAATATGCAAAATTCAATTGCATTGATCATGGCCGCTAATATCGAACTAGTCTTATTCAGTCTGGGAACTTACACGGCTAGAATTTTCTTCTTCATCGCTTACAATCAGTGGCAATTAAAACTTTTAGAGACTTATCAGGAATATTTTGTTCCCATTTCTTTAGTCATTAATACGATTTATTTGCTCATTGTCGTATTAGTCTTTGAGCATTTTCGTTACCAAACTATCAAACTATGGCTTCAAGTTGAAAAATATCACTTAGGTAAACGTGTATTAATACTATCACTGGGAATCTTCATTTCATTTATGGTTATTATGATCATCAGTGATCTTCAATCCGTGACGGCTACCATTCAAGCTAGTCTAATTCTGATTTTCTCAATTCTTCTAATTTTTGCCTACTACCAATTGACCGTATTCGTACATGCGATTGCCATTCAAAACGAAGCTCAAGAAAAATTGACTTACAACAAGCAATTGAATGAATATCTAACTAGTGTTCAACAGCAATATACTGAATTGCGTAAGTTTAAACATGACTTTCAAAATATCATGCTTGCGATTAAGCCTCTAATTGATCAAAGTGATTCACAGGAATTGAAAGATTACTATCTTGATATCACTAAAGAAGAGAGCGAAATGTCGTTAGTTAGTCGTGGTAATATTTCACAGATTCAAGCTATTGATAACGATTTGATTCGTGGACTAATTATTCAAAAATTCTTTATTGCTAAAAGTCGTCATATCAATTTTCACCTTGAATTGAATCAGGAACACTATCAATTTCCCAATGAAGTTCTAATTATTGTTCGTATCTTAGGGATCCTGATCGATAATGCTTTGGAATAT
Organism: Candidatus Companilactobacillus pullicola; assembly: GCA_019116025.1. Taxonomy (GTDB): domain Bacteria; phylum Bacillota; class Bacilli; order Lactobacillales; family Lactobacillaceae; genus Companilactobacillus; species Companilactobacillus pullicola. The sequence continues at coordinate 1,710 of DXCM01000089.1, forward strand.
GTCGAAGAAATTGCCGACAAAGAAGTAACTTGTGCCATTACTCAGACTAAAAATACTACCGAAGTCACAATTGATAATCCTTTGAATGAAAATCTTAATTTAAAAGATATTTTTCAAAGTGGTTACTCAACTAAAAAGGATCACTCTGGCTTTGGTCTGGCTAATGTTCGTAAACTTATTAATCAATCCGATAACCTTTATCTAGAAACAAAAACGGTCCACAATCATTTAATGATGACGCTTATTATTGTTGGGGGTGATTGAATGTATCCCATTTATTTACTGGAAGATAACGAATTACAAAGAAATCAATACGCCGAATTCATTCAAAATGGTATTTTAATTAACGATGCCAATATGGCTTTAGAAGTGGCTTCTGGTACGGTTGACGACTTTCTTCAACACTATACACCAAAAAGACAGGCCCTCTACTTTTTAGATATGGAAATTTTAGACGATAAACTAGCCGGCTTAAAAATAGCCGAAAAAGTCCGTCAGGATTCACCACTCTCTCAAATAGTTTTCATAACTACTCATGATGAATTATCGTTGACCACTTTGGAAAGAAAAATTGCTCCAATGGATTATATTTTAAAAGATAATGGCTTGGAAAATATTAAACAAAGTATTACTGATGATATTCAAAAGACTCAACAAGAATTACGGGCGTACAATCACCTATCGAAAAATGTCCTTGATTACAAAATTGGCAGTCGTTACTTCTCAATTTTAATGGACGATATCATCATGCTTTACACTAATAAAGATGCTCCTGGTAGAATTTTCATCATCACCAAGTATCAGTTAGCCGAATTCAACGGTTCCTTAAATACCTTTGAAGAAGATTATCCTAATCTCTTTCGCTGCAATCGTAGCTTCTTAGTCAATGTCGACAATGCCATTAATTATGACAGTAAGACTAGAATTTTATCATTCATTGACGGTTCAACTTGTGAAGTTTCATTTAGAAAAAATAAAGAATTAATCAAATTAATGTCTAATAATCATTAATAACTACAAAAAAGCAGCACTATTTAGAGTTCACGATGCACCACTGCATATTGTGAAAATTCTAAATAAATGCTGCTTTTTTATTTTTGTGAAAGACAAAATTTTATCTGCCAACCAAAGTATCTAAGCTAACGCCGTAAACGTCAGCAAAACGTACCATCATGTAGATATCGGGAGTTCTAGTATTATGTTCATATTTGGAAATGGTCGTAATATCCACATGCAACATCTTAGATACTTCACGCTCTGATAAATTACATTGCTTACGGCATTCTCTTAAATTATCACCTAAAAAAATCTTATTACGATCTAATACAAATTCTTTCATAATGTTCCCTCAATTCTTGATCATGAAAACATTATATTTCAGAAACAATAAACGAAACATAAAATACTTATGAACGTATGATTTTTACCGATTAACGTTAACGAAAGAATCGAAGTACTCCAAAAATAATAAGAAAGGCTCCAAAGAACATACTAAAAATTAATGCAATTAGTGCAAAAATTACTGGTGCAGATTGTTTTTTCATATTATCGAAGTACTGCTTAGAAACGATTAACTGCCAAATTCCCAAAGCTATCGCGCCAATTCCAATTATATAGTTCATCTTGTTCACCTTTAGGTTCTTGCCAAAGTTTGGTTAGATATATTTAAATTTTTGCGGAGGACTAAAGAGTACTTCTATTGTTTGTACGTTTTTAAATATTAGATAGTAAGACAGCAATTAACGCTATTTCATTAATATATATTTTAACCAAACTTTTTTGAGAATCCGCCTTTAATAGTTGTATTTCCTCAATTCAATATTACACGATTTTTAGCTTTTTAAAAATGAATTGGACTTTTGTTTTTTCCGTATACGAAAAAAGAGTGATGTAGGTTAATTATTTCTTCCTACTTCACTCTTTTTTATTTTAGCTTTTCTATTTTAATGAACCATGGTTCTATGCTGAATAGTGGAAACGAGCTACGCAGGCCAATTTCTTCCGGTTTGCTACAGTCCTGGAATTGCCCGCAAAGTACGCGTGCGATTCCAGGACTTAGGCAAATCCTCGGAAATTCCCGGGCCTGCTCCGCTCTCTCTATTTCTTTGTCAAAGCAACAACACTTTCAATATGATTTGTCATTGGGAACATATCAACTGGTGTTACATCGCCAATATTATATGTATCGCTTAACAATGAAAGATCACGTGCTAATGTTGCTGGGTTACAACTGATATAGACGATCTTTTCTGGCTTGATGTTCTTCAATGAATCCATCAATGAATTTGCCAATCCTTTACGTGGAGGATCGACCATCAAAACGTCAACTGACATTTTGTTCTTAGCCCACTCATCCAAAACATCCTCTGTCTTACCAACAACAAAGTCAGCATTTTCAATACCATTCAATTTGGCATTTTGGTCGGCATCTTTAACGGCATCTTCGATTACTTCAATACCGGTAACGTGTTTAGCTTTGTTAGCTAATGATAGTCCGATTGTACCAATTCCTGAATAGGCATCGACTACTTCTTCTTTGCCTGTCAATTCAGCTTTATCGATAGCTAGTTGATAAAGATTTTGTGTTTGAACTGGATTTACTTGGTAGAAAGATCTTGGTGAAATACGGTACTTGTGTCCTAAAATTTCATCATCAATGTACTTCTTACCGGCTAATAGAGTCATTTCTTGTCCAAAGATAACGTTGGTATTCTTTGAATTAACATTCAAATACAATGATCTAACTTCAGGATTATCCATGATTTCTTTAGTGATGTCTTTGTAATGTGAGATATCACGTGTTCTTGAAACTAGCACGACCATCATTTCACCAGTAAAGTAAGCACGACGTACCATGATTGTTCTAATTTGACCTTTTTGATTTTGTTCATCATAGCCACGAACTTTGTACTTACGAAGGATATCGCGAACTTTGATAATTTCTTCATCAATCTTAGGATCTTGAATCAAGAAGTTTTCCATTGGTACTAGATCGTGTGAACGACGACGATAGAAACCAGTTGTCAACTTACCATCAACTTGACGAACTGGTACTTGAGCCTTGTTACGATAATTGAATGGTGATTCCATCCCTAGTGTTGGGTTAACTGTAACGTCTTTTAAGCCCATTTTACTGAAGTCAGTTACAACTTGATTATGTTTGAATTCAAGTTGCTTGTCGTACTTCAAATGGCTCAATGGGGCAATTCCTGTTTGTGCATAGATAGCATCGATATCATGAACACGATCTGGAGATTCCTTCAAGACTTTTAAAGTTCTTGCAAAACCGAAGTTCTTATTGATTCTAGTGATTACAGCATTCACTGTTTCACCGGGTAAGGCATTATCAACAAAGAGTGTAAAGTCATCAACTTTAGCAACACCCTTACCTTCATATGATAAGTCTTTAATATCTAAATCTAATTGTTGGTTCTTCTTTAAGTTTGGTTTTTCCATTTTTCACCTATACATAGAAAAAAGAAGTGTCCAAAACTGATACACTCCCAATTTCTTTTTTATTTCTTATCTTTATTCTTATTATCAAGATTTCGTTCTTCTTCGATAATCTTCTCGCCAGCATCTTTTTCGCTAAGCGTTGGAGTATCGAGTGCTTTAAGCGGAATTGAATCAACGTTAGCATAAATATTCAAATGATTATGCAAGTTGATAAATTCCATTGGTGCATCCCCACCATATTCACCATCAAGGTTGACCATCAAACGATTCTCATCATTAGCATGAACTGAGATTCGCTTAGTCTTAGTATAAATAACCTTAGGATTATAAACGTGACGACCACCGTTTAGAACTAAAGCAATTAAGTGAACTAAGTCTCTTAAATTAGTTTCCTTAACAATAATCAAAGAGAAAGTTCCATCGCCAATAACTGAATTAGGGGCAATTTGTTCCATACCACCGATTGAGTTAGTTAAACCAATTAAAAACATTGTGGCTTTACCATCAAAAACACCATCGTCATATTCAATGTGCATATCAATTGGACTAACTCGAGGTAACATTTCGGCACCTTTAACTAAGTAGGCCAAATAACCCAAAATAGATTTATAAGCTGACGGCACTTCATAGGTTAACTCAGTCATTGAGCCACCACCGGCAATATTAATAAAGTACTTCTTACCTGCTTGACCAATATCAACTGGTAATTTTTGACCCTTTAAAATAACTTTGGCGGCTTCGACAACGTCATCTCGTGGAATCTTTAAGGCACGGGCATAATCGTTAGTTGTTCCGGCGGGAATAATTGCCATTTCTGGACGTTTGTCCAAATCAGCAATCCCATTAACGACTTCGTTAATAGTTCCATCACCACCAGCAGCAACGATTAAATCGAAACCTTCTTTTGCTACTCTTCTGGCCTCATTTTTGGCTGAGTTCTTTTTCGGTGTAGTTCGGTAAGCACTAGCCTCATAACCAGCTTTTTCAATAATATTCAAAATGTCTCCAACATTACTGTTCATGGTCTCGTGACCTGAAGTTGGATTATAAATAAGTCTAGCACGACGCATATTTTTCCCTCACTAACGACTCTTTAACTCTTCCATCAATAGCTTATTAGCAACCTTTGGATTGGCTTGTCCATGTGTTTGTTTCATAATTTGTCCAATCAAGAAACCAACTGCACGATCTTTACCATTCTTGAAGTCATCAATTGATTGTTGATTATTATCAAGAATTTCTAAGATCATTGGCTTCAAGACAGCTGGATCAGACTCTTGAACAAGTCCCTTAGATTTAACCCATGCTTCAGGTTCTGTACCATTACTGATTGTTTCTTGGAAGACCTTCTTAGCAATCTTAGAAGAAATAGTACCATTTGAAATCAAATTGATCATCTTAGCTAAGTGTTCTGGTGTCAACTTAGTATCTAACAAACCAATCTTCTTTTCATTCAAGTAACCATTAACTTCACCCATCAACCAGTTAGAAACTAGTTTTGGATTAGCTTTGTATGAAACAGCTTCATCAAAGAAATCTGACATTTCCTTAGTATCTGTAAGAACGCCAGCATCATATTCAGGAATACCTAATTCATTGATATAACGTTCACGTCTCTTAGCAGCTGTTTCTGGCAAGCTAGCTTTAATTTCTGAGATCCATTCTGGTGAAATTTCATAATCAGGTAGATCTGGTTCTGGGAAGTAACGATAATCATCAGCACCAGACTTAACACGCATTAAGAATGTTTCGCCAGTCTTTTCATCAAAACGTCTTGTTTCTTGACCAATATGTCCGCCTTGCTTCAAGATAGCGGCTTGACGTTGTTCTTCATAAGCAAGACCAAGTTTAACGTGGTTGAATGAGTTCAAGTTCTTCAATTCGACCTTAGTACCATAATCCTTTGAACCTACAGGACGGATAGAAATATTGGTATCAACACGCATTGAACCTTCTTCCATCTTAACATCAGATGCACCAGTAAACTGAACAATCTTACGTAGGTTTTCTAGATATTGGTAAGCCTCTTCTGGTGAGTGCATATCAGGCTTTGAAACAATTTCAATCAAAGGAGTACCCTGACGGTTTAAATCAACATAAGAATAACCATTGTTACCGTGAGTATTCTTACCAGCATCTTCTTCGACGTGAAGTTCTTCAACACCGATTTTCTTCTTTTCACCATCAACTTCAATTTCGATGTAACCATCATGACCTAATGGCTTATCTTGTTGTGTAATTTGGTAAGCCTTTGGATTATCTGGATAGAAGTAGTTCTTACGATCGAAATGTGTGTGATGTTCAATTTCAGCATTCAAAGCTAAAGCTACCATGATACCTAAACGGTAGCCATTCTTATTTACAGTTGGTAATGTTCCTGGAAAACCAAAGTCAATAACGTTGGTATTGATATTAGATTCAGCACCATAAGCAACTGGTGAAGGACTGTACATCTTGGACTTTGTCTTTAACTCAACGTGGACTTCTAGTCCGATAGTTGTTTCAAAATTCATTAGTCTTCCCCCTTAAGTGCAGTTGGTATTTTTTCATAGAATTTGTTTTCTTCTTGCAATGCATAAGCAGCATTGAAGACAGATTGTTCATCGAATGGACGGCCAATGACTTGTAGACCAACAGGTAGTCCATCAGCAAAACCTGCAGGAACAGAAGCAGCTGGAAGACCAGCCAAGTTAGCAGGAATTGTCAAAATATCGTTCATGTACATTGCCAATGGATCATCAACTTTTTCACCAATCTTGAAAGCAGGTGTAGTTGTTGAAGGTCCCATGATCAAGTCATGATCTTTAAGAACGTCATTCATTTCTTTGATGAAGAGTGTTCTAACTTCAGCAGCCTTCTTGAAGTAAGCATCGTATGAACCAGCTGATAGGGCAAAAGTACCAAGCATGATACGACGTTTTACTTCGTCGCCAAAGCCTTCTGATCTTGACTTAACGAATAAATCCTTGATGTTCTTAACATCTTTAGCACGATAACCATATCTAACACCATCATATCTTTGAAGGTTAGATGAAGCTTCACTAGATGCTAAAACATAGTAAACTTCAACGGCATGCTTCAATGAAGGAAGACTAACTTCATCCACAGTAGCACCCATCTTCTTGTAAGCTTCAAGAGCTTTATTAACATTTTCTAGAACTTCTGGATGAGTTCCTTCATGCCAGAATTCCTTAGGAACAGCGATTCTTACACCGCTCATATCTTTACTTAAGTTAGCACGATAGTCAGGAACTGGTTTTTCAGAACTTGTTGAATCATGTTCATCATGACCAGCCATTACTGAAAGAACAGCAGCTGAATCTTCAACACGTTTAGATAGTACACCAACTTGATCCAAACTTGAGGCAAAAGCAATAACACCCCAACGTGATACACGACCGTATGTTGGTTTGATACCAAAAATACCATTAAAAGCAGCTGGTTGTCTGATTGAACCACCAGTATCTGTACCCAAAGCGGCCACAACTTCACCAGAGGCAACGGCAGCAGCTGAACCACCTGAAGAACCGCCGGGAACACGACTTAAGTCCCAAGGATTAACGGTTGTATCAAAATATGAAGTTTCAGTAGATGAACCCATGGCAAATTCGTCAAGGTTAGTCTTACCAATATCAACAGCACCAGCAGCTTCTAGTCTTTCCAAAACAGTAGCACTGTAAACAGGCATAAAGTTATACAAGATCTTACTTGCAGCAGTAGTCTTGATACCATTAGTTACAATATTATCCTTGAAAGCAATTGGAATACCTGACAAAGGTCCTTTAATACCTGCTTCATCGATCTTCTTAGCAGTCTCAGGAGCCTTGTCATTTACTGTAATAAATGTATTAAGTTTCTTTTCATTAGCATTGATCTTGTTGATAGCATCATTAGCTAATTCTTCAGCAGTTACATCTTTGTTGACCAATTTGTCATGCAAAGAAGCAATTGTTTCTTTTTTGATATCCACTATTCATCGTCCTCCTTGTCAACAATTGTTGGAACCTTGATAAGGTTATTATCTGTTTCAGGAACATTTTCAAGCATTTGTTCTCTAGTTTGAGTACGAATACCCTTATCTTCACGGAAGACAGTGTTAGTGTCACCCATATTGTATGTTGGTTCAACACCTGTTGTATCAACACTAGATAGCTTACTTTCCATATTAACGATCTTGTCTAATTGACTGACAAAACTATCAACTTCGCTATCTTCCAATTTCAAATTAGCCAAAGCGGCAACGTGCAAAATTTCATCTTTTGAAATCATAAGTTTCTCCTTTTAATCTGCATTATAAACGTGTGAATAGAACTTACCGTTATTCCTTGTAACAACAGCTTGTTGTTCATCAACGGTCTGGATATTAATATCTAGATCAGCTCCAGATGGTAGGTACTTCGAAGCACTCTGTTGAACAAATTGAGTAAAACTAGTGATTTGAGCCAAACCATCAAATTGAGTATTGATAGTTACATCCATTGACTTCAAATCAGTTCCATCATAATGTGCTTCTGCAGTTACACCGGACAAGTTAGGGAAATAATCTTGAATATTGTCTTTAAAGTTAGTAAAGGCATCCGAATCACCACTATTAATGGCACTTTCACCATTAACCGTTGGCAACATCTGATTCTTATAACCTAATGTCGACCAATTACCTAGAGTATCACTTTTACTAATAGCATATTGGAAATATGTTCCACCTACTAATGTATCCTCTGGAGCAACTGAATACAAACCAACAACAATCGGAATATTACCAACCTGTTTATCGGCTCTTAAACGTTTGACTACCTCTTGGGCAATCTTCTCGCCTTGTTCCTTTTGTTGCTCAGTACTGATAGTTGTCTTGTAAGTAGCACCATACTGTTTCTTTTGGTAATAATCGACTTTATTCATTGCAATACCGATCGACATCCCAGCTAATTTGTATTTACCATTTTGTTTAGTGAGGTAATCCTCTTCTAACATTTGTTGGAAATACATTGGTGCACGCTTATTCTCATCCTTTGAACCATTTGAGGCTGGATTTAAACCAATCGAGTTTTTCTTAGACTTTCTGGCCAACCACTTAGTTACGGTAGTAGCAGACAATACTTGACCCTCTTGGAAAACATATGAGTTAGTTGAAAATTGTTTCTTCGACAAACTCATCAAGCCACTTTCAAAACTTCTACTATTAAATTGGTTAGAATTATCAGCAGCAGTAATACCTGAAATGGGGCTAGTTTTATATTTTCCACCACTTAACAAAACATCATAACTACTTGAGTCAGATGATGAAGTCGTCTGAACTGTACTCTTACTTGTATCACCACCACCTGATGACAAACTCGAATTTTGTAGGTTACCACAGGCGGATAAAAGTAGTGCACACATCAGTAATAACGATGTAGTTTTTAAGAATTTTTTCAAAACTGTTCTCCTACTCTTTGTCATTATCCAAATAATCAGATAATGTTGTTTCATCAATAATCTCTGTTCCCAATTTTTGAGCTTTGGCTAATTTACTACCAGCTTTTTCACCAGCAATTAAAATATCAGTTTTCTTAGTCACTGAACTCGTAACGTTAGCACCAAGATTCTCCAAAATCTCTGACAATTGTGAACGTTTATAATCTTTTAAAGTTCCGGTTATAACAATTATTTTATCAGTAAAATGACTGTTTGTTTCATTAGAATTAGAACTACCAATAAAATTCATATTAACATTTACTGATTTTAGTTCATTTATCAACTTTTTAACATCATCATTTTCAAAATAAGTTGAAATACTATTAGCAATTATCTCACCCATAGTATTAACTTCAAGAATTTCTTCAGACGAAGCTTTCATTATACTATCTAAATCGCCAAAATGCTCGGCTAAAATTCTTGCGGCCTTAGCACCGACATGACGAATACCTAGACCAAACAACAATCTTTCCACTGAATTAGTTTTGGAATTATCGATAGCTGTTAATAAGTTGTTAATTGATTTTTCTTTAAAACCATCCAAAGTGGCTAGATCATCTGCCGTTAATTTGTATAAATCAGCGACATCTTTGATCAATTCTTTGGTATATAACTGTTCAATAATTTTAGGTCCTAACCCATCAATATTCATCGCATTTCTAGAAGCAAAATGAGTCAACTGTTCTTTGACTTGGGCCGGACACTTAGGATTAATGCAACGCAAGGCCACTTCATCTTCAAGATGAATCAACTTCGATCCACAATATGGACAGTGAGTAGGAATTTCAGCTGGTACAGAATCAGCTGGACGTTTACTCAATACGACTTGAGAAACTTCAGGAATAATATCACCAGCCTTATGGAGCAATACGGTATCACCAATACGAATATCCTTTTGACGAATCATATCTTCATTATGTAAGGTTGCACGTGAAACGGTCGTTCCTGCTAAACTTACCGGATCCATCACTGCTGTTGGTGTTAGGACACCAGTACGTCCAATGGTCCAAGTTATGTCATGAACAATTGATTCAGCCTGTTCTGGTGGGAACTTATAAGCAATTTCCCAGCGTGGAACTTTAACAGTATTTCCTAATTCACGTTGCAAAGCTAAATCATCAACTTTTAAAACGACACCATCAATTCCGTAATTAAGGTCATCCCTGATTTCACCATAATGTTCGATAAAATCTTTAACACCCTTCAAGCCAGTTGTTACTTGAGCCGTTGGATTAACATTGAAACCAAGTTCCTTCAGAGTTTCTAGAGCTTGATGTTGTGTCGTAACTTCCAATCCATCAAACGTAACGATCGTGTACATGAAAGTATCCAGTTTTCTAGAAGCGGTGATCTTCGGATCTAATTGACGAAGACTACCAGCCGCAGCATTTCTAGGATTAGCAAATACCTGATGTCCCTGACTTTCACGCTCCTGATTCAAACGTAAAAATTCTTTCTTAGACATAAAACATTCTCCACGAACTTCAATGGACAATGGGCGACTTAATTTTTGAGGAATATCTTTAATGGTTTTAACATTTTCAGTTACATTCTCACCAATAGTCCCGTTTCCACGAGTTGAACCTTGAACTAAGATACCATTTTCATAAATTAATGAAAGAGATAATCCATCAATTTTTAATTCAACATTATAATCAACCTCATGTCCAACATTTTTTTCAATTCGATCATTAAATTCTGCCAATTCAGACTCAGAAAAAACATCCCCCATCGATAACATAGGGATATCATGGGTTACTTTATTGAAATCTGGTAAAGTCTCGTCCCCTACCTCTTGCGAAGGTGAATCAGGAGTAACTAATTCCGGATACATTTTTTCTAATTCCAGCAGACGATTATAAAGCTTGTCGTAGACATTATCTTCAACTAAGGGAGCATCTTTTGTGTAATAAGCATCACGCCAACTATTCAGTTGGGGACGAATCTTGTCTAATTCTTGACTAGCTTGGGATTTGGTTATTTCAGCCATGCTCTCACCTCTTATTAATCAGTAACTTTTTTGATTGGTGCATATTCAGCCAACAGACGTTTAATGCCTTGGCTATCAAAGGCTACATCCAATTCAGCATTTTTACCATCACCATTAACTTTGACGACGGTTCCTTGACCCCACTTCTTGTGATCAACTTTATCGCCGACATTCCAATTTAACTTCTCAGCCCCTTGAGCACCTTTAGCTTTCAAAGTTGGTGAAGTAAAGGTTGCAGCTGTAGCAGCACGATGACGACGTTGACGATAAGTCTGTTTGCCACCACCAAGATTACCAGCATTAGTATTAACTGGTTCTAGTGCATCTTCATTGATTTCTTCAACAAAACGAGAAGTTGGATTATTCTGTGTACGTCCGTAAAGTGTGCGGCTATAAGCATTAGTTAAGTATAATCTCTTTTCAGCACGAGTGATACCAACATAAGCCAAACGACGTTCCTCTTCCAAATCGTCCTCTTTCAATAGTGAACGACCTAGTGGGAAGATGCCCTCTTCCATACCAACTAAGAAGACAACTGGAAATTCCAGACCTTTAGCAGCATGTAAAGTCATCAATGTAACTTCTGTTTGTTCTTCTTCAATATCATCTTGATCACTGACCAATGATAATTCAGTCAAAAATGTCGTTAAACGAGTTTCATCAACTTCAGGATCCGGTTCATAGCCTTGGTCAAATTGTGTCGTAACAGTCAAAAGTTCTTCAATATTTTCCACACGAGCTTGTGATTCCAAATTATTTTGTTGCTTCAAATCATCGATATATCCAGAATCTTCCAATAAGTGATTCATCAAAACAGTCATTGACTCAGTTTCAGCAAGCTTAGTTAAATCATCCATCACTTTAGCAAAGTGACCGATTGTTTTTCTAGGTTTAGCACCTAATGGCGATAATTCAATATTTTCTGCCGCCTCGAGTAATGACCAACTATGTTCATCAGCGTAGTTTTGTAATTTTTCAATCGTACCAGGACCAATACCACGTTTAGGACTGTTGATAACACGTTGAAAACTCATTGAATCATCATGATTAGCAACTAATCTCAAATAAGCTAAAACATCCTTGATTTCCTTACGGTCGTAGAACTTATGCCCACCGATAATCTTATAAGGCATATTGGCTTGCATAAGTTTCTCTTCAAATGTACGTGATTGCGCATTAGTACGGTAAAGCACCGCAAAGTCACCGTAGTTAAAGCCTTGTAACAATAGACTCTTAATTTGGTCGACGACGTACAAAGCTTCATCTGACTCATTTTGCCCACGGTAGAATTTGATCTTATCGCCGTCATTATTGTCAGTCCACAATTCCTTAGGCTTACGGTTAGAGTTGTGATTGATAACTTCGTTAGCGGCTTTCAAAATAGTTTTAGTTGAACGATAGTTTTGTTCCAACTTAATTGTCGTAGCTTCAGGATAATCTTTTTCAAAGTTAATAATGTTTTGAATGTTAGCACCACGCCAACCATAGATACTCTGATCAGCATCACCAACAACACAGACATTACGATACTTAGCACCCAGTTGTTTAACCAACTTATATTGAGCCTCATTAGTATCCTGATACTCATCGACGTGAATGTATTGGAATTTATCTTGATATTTTTCCAATACGTCTGGGTTTTCATCGAACAATTGACTAGTTGTCATGATCAAATCATCAAAATCAAGCGAATTGTTACGATCCATTGCCTTAGCATAGGCATCATAAACACTAGCAACTGTTTGTTCATAAGGACTAGCAGCTACTTGAGCATATTGTTCTGGAGTTTGCAATTCATTCTTAGCATTACTGATAGTCCCTAAAAGAGCTCTAGGATCATAACGCTTAGGATCCAGATTCATTTTTGTAAGAATCTGCTTCATCAAAGTTCTTTGTTCACTAGGGTCAGCAATCGTAAATGTCTTAGGCTTACCCATCTTATCAATATCTCTTCTTAAAATTCTTACACAAAGAGAGTGAAAAGTTGAAACCCACACATCACTGGCAGATTCGTCTAGTAATTTACCGATTCTTTCCTTCATTTCTTTGGCAGCTTTATTAGTAAAAGTAATCGCTAAAACGTGCCATGGCATAACATTTTTTTCTTCAATTAAGTAGGCCACACGGTGAGTTAAAACACGAGTTTTACCAGATCCGGCACCTGCCATAATCAAAAGTGGTCCTTCAGTAGCCTTAACAGCCTCTTGTTGTTCAGGGTTAAGACCTTTTAACATAGTTTCGTCCAATTTATAAATCCCTCAAATCTTTGTGTAAAAAATTTAGTTTAACTTAAAATAGCTGTTTATATTGTAGCAAATTTTTGTGTCTAGGGCGAAAAAGTACGGTCGAAATTAGAACGTATGTTTCTAGAAATTTGTAGGAATAGGGATATGCTTAGATTCCCGTCCTCCACAAAAACTGGGAATGCCTTGGAACGCTGCGGGCACGTTTTGAAACTAATTATTTTACACTTCGCGTAAAATAATGGATTTCCAAAATCGGCCTTATTGTAATCGGCAAAGCCGATAACAATAATATCGCGGCTGAAGGCATTCCCAGTTTTTGTTCCGGGCTAAAGAGTACTTCTATTGTGTAATCTGAAATAAATCATTAAATATTAATTATACTCATAACATTTCAAAACCAATATTACTGAATGGAAAATAATAGCACTGTAACTATTTTATTAAAAAATAAAAATTAGGATTGCATATCTTCATGATCAGAACAGTTAATTAACCCGGAATAAAAAAGCTGATTGGCTCAGTAGTGAAATTATCCTTAGCAATTTATTGCTTAGGATAAGATCGAACTTGGAGATCCATAATTTTTCATAAAATGAAAAATTATTAGCTTCAAGTCGATCCACTACGTTCCAGCCAAATCAGCTTTTTTATGGAGGGCGGCAATCAACCACCTATCCAAAAATTAAGTTTTTATTCTAATCCAACACGTTTGAAAATCTCGTCAACGTTACGTAAGTGCCAGTGATAATCAAAAGCATCATCCAAATCTTTTTCAGATAGCTTATCAGTCACACGAGAATCAGCTTCTAGCATAGTACGGAAGTCTTTCTTTTCGTCCCACGCCTTAGCAGTCATAGGTTGCACAATATCGTAAGCTTGTTCTCTGGCATAACCTGCTTCAACTAACTTAAGCAAGACACGTTGTGAGTAAATCAAACCGTGAGTAATATTCATATCTTCTAACATCTTGTCAGGGAAAACAGTAAGGTCTTTAGTAATCTTAGTAAATCTTCTTAAGATGTAATCTAACAATTCAGTTGTGTCAGGAATGATAACACGTTCAGCAGAAGAATGTGAGATATCACGTTCATGCCACAATGGAACATCTTCCAAAGCAGTAAAGGCATGACCTCTGATAACACGTGCCAAACCAGTTACGTTTTCTGAACCGATTGGGTTACGTTTATGAGGCATAGCACTTGAACCCTTTTGTCCAGCGGCAAAATATTCTTCAGCTTCTCTAACTTCAGTTCTTTGAAGATGACGTACTTCAAGAGCAAATCGTTCAATTGATGTAGCAATCAAAGCCATTGTTTGAATGTACTCTGCGTGAAGATCACGTGGCAATACTTGTGTTGAGATTTCTTGAGCACGAATACCTAATTTATCACAGACAAATTTTTCAACACTTGTAGGCACATTAGCATAACTACCAACCGCACCACTGATCTTACCCGCTTCAACGCCTTTAGCAGCATGATCGAAACGTTCAATATCACGTTTGATTTCAGAATACCAGTTAGCCAAAACTAAACCAAAAGTTGTTGGTTCAGCATGGACACCGTGAGTTCTACCAATCATAACAGTATCTTTGTATTCTAGAGCTTTTTGTTTAACTACTTCGAGAAATTCATTGAGATCTTCACGAATAATATCGTTGGCTTGCTTCATCAAATATCCATAAGCTGTATCCACAACGTCTGTGGAAGTAAGTCCGAAATGAACCCATTTTCTTTCAGGTCCTAAATAACGTGAAACATCTCTGGTAAAAGCAACTACATCGTGCTTTGTTTGTTTTTCGATCTCAGCAATTTCAGCTACATCAAACTTAGCATTTTGAGCAATTAACTTAGCATCTTCAGCAGGAATTTCGCCTTCTTTACTCCATCCTTCGACAGCGGCAATTTCTACTTCAAGCCAAGCCTGAAATCTGTTTTGGTCAGTCCAAATTGGTTTCATTTGTTCAGTTACATATCTATCAATCATGAATTATTCTACTCTCCAAATATTAGTTGTTAAGATATCATTTTTTAATTCTTCTATATCATCGGAAAAAATTGAAATATATCCGACATCTCTGTCAGCTTGATTCTTAGCTTTAAAACCTGTGTAATAGTTAAATTTCCATTGTGCTTTCTCCTGAAGTAGATCCAAACTCTGCGGTAAGTTGCCCTCGATGATCTTCAAGGTTGCCGCATTGACCATTGGAAAAATTTCAGGAATTGGCCAATCGCAAATAGCTCTGATATGTAATTCGAACTGGGAAATACCGGTAGCTTCCTGATAAACATTAGCGGAATAATTAATTCCTGGGAAAATTCTTTTGACATACAAGACGCCGGAATCGGATAAGATGAATCCAATTCCAAATATTCCGACATAGTTAATATTCTGTGCCACTAACAAAGCTACTCGTTGCATCTCCGCTTCAACATCTGGATTGTTCTTCTTGTATATGAAGGAACTCATCAGATGTTCACCATCATAAATCTCTTGAACCATTGGGAAAGTATGGATCTTTTGATCTTTACTCTTACTTACCATAATGGAATACTCAGTCTTTGTTTCAATCCAAGCTTCCAAAATGTAAGTCCCATCTTTTAACAATTTTTGAACACGTTCAACGTCATCGTAATTGTAAATAATATGACGTTTCAACACGTTCTGATTCTTCTGAATTGGTTTTAAGATACAAGGAAAACCAATCTCATCAATTGCATGTTTAATGTCATCAACGGTCACAATCGAGAAAAATGGTGGAACGTTTATATTTAAATCATTTAAAAAGGTTCTTTCAATATAACGATCTTGAACAATTTCCAGTAGATCAGAACCCTGCGCAACATCAAAATTCTTTGCGAGTTCCTTTAGAACACTACTGTCAAAATTCTCATCCATATATAAAAGAATGTCGCTTCTATGGCCCAACTCACTTAGATTCTTACTGTCCTCTAATGTACCGACCAAATAACTGTCAGCAGCCTGTGTAGCAATATCCTTTTCTTCAGACGTTAAAAGCATGGTCCTAAAGCCCATTCTCTTAGCTTCCAATTCAAAAATATAAGTTTCACTGCCGCCGCCAATTATTCCTAATGTCTTACCGGGCGCAATAAAAGTCATAATTCCACCTTCTTAATTTCTAATCGTCTTCTTCACCGAAGACCACTTGTCCATTCTCAAAAGCTGTAATTCTTGCCAATGAATAAATTGGTGTACCAGTTTTGTCGATCATTTGTCTTCCCTTTTGGAAAGATTTTTCGATCACAATACCGATACCTGCCAATTGAGCACCAGCAGCTTCAATAATTGTATTCAAACCATTTACAGCTTGACCATTAGCCAAGAAATCATCAATAATCAAAACTTTATCACTACTTGAAAGATACTTCTTAGCAATACTGATGTGGTTAGAAGTCTTCTTTGTAAATGAATAAACCTCTGATGAATAAAGATCGTCGCTCAATGTCACAGATTTGTGCTTTCTAGCAAAAACAACTGGTACTTGGAATTTCAAACCAGTCATAACAGCTGGAGCAATACCTGAAGATTCAACTGTCAAAATTTTGTTGATGCCGGCATCTTTAAAATGTTCGTAAAACTCTTCGCCCATTTTTTCCATTAACATTGGGTCAATTTGATGGTTTAAAAAACTATCAACTTTAAGTACATCCTTACCAAGAACGCGACCATCTTTTTTGATTCTTTCTTCTAATTCCTTCATTACTTTCTCCCTCATTTAATAAGAATAATTAGAGTCTATCATACTTTGTTTTTTACTTGATACCTTCATCGTACTTTTTAAGATTATATTTTTGTATAATCCGAATAATTTTACTTGTATATCCCGGATCGGTCGCATATCCATCAGTTTGCAATGCGACTGCTGCATCAATATAATCCTTCGATTGTAGAACTTGCTTGTATTGTTGCGAATTCCACGACGTACCATTAACTAACAATTTAGTATGATCTTTCATCGACTCACGAAAATCCGAATAAACTCGGAAACGTCCATTGATTGTTACCCACTGGCCATCAGTATATTCTTTCGTCTGCAAAACTTTAGTATTGGAAGGGTCGTCCCCTTTGATACCAAAGTAATTGTTATATTGACTAGCTAAAGTACTGGAGCCCCAGTCACTTTCTAAAATAGCTTGGGCAATCGTAATACTAGGTAAAACTCCGTAAGTCTGGCCTAACTCGACCGCATACGGCGAAACTTTTTTTATGAATGCTGCGTGACTTTGCTGAACCATTTCAACTTGCGTTTCTCTTTTGTACTGGACATATCGCCTGTATCCAAAGAAGCTGATAACAAATACAGCAACAATTGCTAATAAAATTAAGGTCGTATTATTATTTTTTCTACTACGCTTACGCCGATAATTCCGGTGCACTGTGTATCTTCTCTTTTGTGGCAATTGATCTATCCCTTTTAAGTTTATTAACTCTAATTATAGCCGATAACTTTGAAATTTTTGTGATTTGAAAAATAATTTTACAAATCATTTAAATTCATAAATTCAATTGTAATTAATATCAACTATTGTAAGTTAAGGATGCCCGTCGGCAGTAGAAAATCTGTGGGCTTGGAATGCGGTGGACACGGCTTGAAGCTAATAATTTTTCACTTCGCGAAAAATCATGGATCTCCAAGTCCGGTCTTCTACTAACCTTGCTTCGCAAGCTAAGTAGAATTTCGCCACTTAGGGCCCACAGATTTTC
>DXCM01000090.1 GCA_019116025.1 Candidatus Companilactobacillus pullicola
TCTGACAAAATTCTTTCAGAATCTGGTTTACCTTATACAACATTACGTTTTCCTTGGTTAAATGATCGAGATGAAGTTAAATATTTGATCACCCATAAAGATGAAGAAGGCATTGGAGTATCAGGATCTCGCCAAAGTATGGCCGACGTTATTGTCAAAATCATTGCCGATCCAGAATACTTAAAGAATGATTCTGTTGGAATCGCCGATGCTGACACTCAGGGTGAAAATAGACCTGTATATTAGAAAATATTTTTGAGGAGAATTTTATGAGTAAAACAAAAGTTGTTGTAATTACAGGTGCATCAAGTGGAATCGGTAAAGCTACTGCAAGACTATTGGCAGAAGATGGTGCCAAAGTAGTTTTAGGAGCCCGTCGTGAGAATAAATTACAAGAAATTGCTACAGAAATTGAAAAGTTAGGTGGAGAAGCAGCTTATCAATCGACTGACGTTACAGATGATGATCAAGTCGAATCTTTGGCAAAATTAGCTATCGATAGATTTGGTCGAATTGATGTTTGGGTGAACAACGCCGGTATTATGCCACAATCAATTCTTTCTGAAAAGAAGATTGATGATTGGAACAATATGATCGATATCAATATTAAAGGGACACTTTATGGTATTGGTGCTGCTATACCTTATATGGATAAGCAAAAATCTGGTCACATTATTAACGTCTCATCTGTTGCGGGACATACTGCTCATCAAGGCAGTGCTGTTTATTCAGCGACTAAGTACGCCGTACGTGCAATAAGTGAATCACTTCGTCAAGAGATGGTTGATGCTAAAAACAATGTTCGCGTAACCGTAATTTCACCAGGAGCAATCAATACGGATTTGCTGTCTTCTGTAACTGATCCAGAAGTTAAAGCCGGTATGGAGAAGTTCTATGAATCATTCGGTATTCCCGTGGAACGAGTTGCTTTAACAATTAAAGAAGCTATTGATCTGCCAGAAGATGCAGCTTGGAATGAAGTTATCATTCGTCCAACTAATCAATTAGGATAATAACAAAAAACATCAACTTGAAGTTGATGTTTTTTGATTGGTCCCATGTAGTCTATTTTCACTATACGTTAAGTGCATGGTAGCATGTTTATTTAGCAATTTTTTTATGTGCTAGATGGATTTATACTTTATTCATCACTTGAGAGAGATATAAAAAAGTTTTGGAAGTGGAAAAGTATGAATATTGTATTAATGTTATTGCCTGCTATTGCTTGGGGAATATTACCATTAGCAGTTGCTCGAGTAAATGGAAAACCAATCAATCAAATCCTTGGTACCGCCATTGGAACTTTGATTGTCAGTATTGTCGTATTCTTGATCATGAGACCAACTATCTCAATTACTAGTTTTATCTTGGCCGCCTTAGCTGGTGGTTTTTGGATCATTGGTCAGTTAGGTCAATATAACGCCTATCGTTCAATCGGTGTTTCACAAACGATGCCAATTTCAACTGGATTGCAATTGATTGGAACAGCCTTTATCGGTGTTTTGATTTTTGGGGAGTGGGCCTCAGCAAACGCCAAAATCTTTGGTATTATCGGAATTTTATTATTGATTGTTGGAGTTTCACTTACAGCCAAAAAAGATAATAAAACACCTGGTAATAATCAAACAAGAACCGTGGTCATGTTGGTTTTAACAACAATTGGTTTCTTAGTTTATAACTCAATTCCTAGAGCAATGACTTCATCTGGTTTGGCAATCTTTTTACCCGAATCAGTCGGCATGGTAATTGCAGTGTTACTTTATATTATTTTTACTCGTCAACCTCAAGTCCTAAAGGAAAAAGCTAGTTGGCAGAGTTTGCTAGCGGGATTCATTTTCTCGATTGCAGCCATCACTTATATTTTATCGGTTCATGATAATGGTGTTAATTCAGCTTTCGTTGTTTCCCAATTATCGGTTGTTCTATCGACCGTTGGTGGAATGGTATTTCTACATGAATCAAAAACTAGACATGAATTACTACTAACAATTATTGGTTTGATCCTAATTGTCGGTGGAGCAATAGTAACAACTATTTTTTAAAAACAAATTATTGGAGGAATTTTATTATGTATGAAGATCTAAATAACAAGGTAGCGGTAATTACAGGTGGTTCAAAGGGAATTGGAACAGCTATCTCCGAACGTTTCGGTAAGGAACACATGTCAGTTGTTATCAACTACAACAGCGATAAAAAGGGTGCTCAAGAAGCTGCTGACAAAGTAGTTGAAAATGGTGGTAAGGCCGTGATTGTTCAAGCCAATGTTGCCACTGAAGAGGGTAATGCTTCATTATTAAAGGCTGCTCTCGATAACTTCGGTGACTTGGATGTATGGGTCAATAATGCTGGTATGGAAATTAAATCAGCTACTCATGAGTTGTCCTTGGACGATTGGAATAAGATGATTTCTGTTGATCAGACAGGTGTTTTCCTAGGTGCCAAAGCAGCTCTTGCCTATTTCAAGAAGAATAATAAAAAAGGTAATATCATCAATATGTCTTCTGTTCACGAACAGATTCCTTGGCCAACCTTTGCCGGTTACGCTGCTGCTAAAGGTGGCGTAAAGATGTTCACTAGGACAATTGCCATGGAATATGCAAAAGACGGTATTCGAGTTAATGCCATCGGACCTGGTGCCATTAATACTCCAATAAATGCTAAGAAATTTGCCGATAAAGAACAATATGATCAAACTGTATCCATGGTTCCGATGGATCGGATCGGTAAACCAGAGGAAGTTGCCGCCGGTGCTGCTTGGTTGGCTTCAGATGAATCAAGCTATGTAACTGGTGTGACACTATTTATTGATGGTGGCATGACACTTTATCCAGCATTTATGAATGGTCAAGGCTAATTTCAAATAGATTGGAGAATATTAATGAATATTTTTGGACAAAACATAAACGCTACTCAGTTAAATAAAACAAATTCAGAGTGGCAAAATGGTTATGGTACACAATCAGATGGCATGGACACTAATAGCAACAACGAGCCAGCCTATAGAATTACAGAATCTGCTAAAAGTATTGTTATTTATTTTTCACGATCAGGTAGCACTGAATTAGTAGCGACTAAGATAGCACAAGAAACAAAGTCTGACATTTTGGAAATAGTAAATAAAAAAACATATGCCGCAAACTATCGGCAAACTTTGAACAGAGCTAATTATGAACGAGATAATATGATATATCCTGAATTGAATATGGAAGTCCCTGATTTGAAACAATATAAGATGATATATTTAGGATTCCCAATTTGGGCAATGACTCTATCACACCCGATGACATCCTTTCTCCAAACCTATGGTAGCGAATTATCGAATAAAATAATTGCTCCCTTTATGACCGAAGGGGGATATGGACATGGAGACAGTGTTCAAAAGATTGCTAAAATTTTGAAACAGCAAGGAGCATTTGGTAATAGAATTACACCGCCTTTAATTATTGACGGGAATAAAGCAGATAAGTGTGATAAAACACTAAATCAGTGGGTCAAAACCGTTACAATAAACAAATTTATGAGTTAGTTTATTACTCTTAAACGTGACCGTATGGACTTTAAAAACAATTAATTGTCTAGAATCTGAAAGTAAGTTTAAAATTAGTCTTCTATAATATGTTCAACGTAAAATAAATATTTTATTTATTAAATAATAGTGAGGGATAACATGAATAATGATCGATTAACTGCTTTTGAAGATGCTATATTGGCAATTATAATGACCATCTTAGTTTTAGACTTGAAAAAACCAAATCCAGTTTCTTTAGCTGGTTTGTGGGATTTGAAAATAAGCTTTTTTGCTTACGCAATCTCTTTTTTCTGGATTGGAATGATGTGGGTATCACATCATAATAATTGGCATTTAGTTAAAAAAATTGATATGGGAACGATTATGTTAACTTTGGTTCTACTGTTCTTTGCCTCACTGTTCCCATATACAACAAGCTTAGTATCAGAAAATTTCAATAATTCAACTGCACAAGCCTTTTACGGTTTGATTATAATTATCATTTCTTTACTAAACGTGGCTCTATCTAAAAATCTTGGTAGACTCAATCCTAAAGCTGGTTTCGGACTATTGTATAAAGCACCTAATAGCGTTGTACTATGGGACCTAATTATAAAAGTAATAGGATTAATATTAGCAATTACTATCTATCCAGCCGCTATGATTTTTTCAATCTTTATAGCTAGTTTTGGATTAGGACTAATACTAACACGAGGTTAATTAACAATTTAAAGATACTCAGGTCTGTTTGATACAGTGAATCGAGGTATTGTAAAAAAAACCGTATAAGTAAGTACGGTTTTTTTGTTTGACTGAAATGGGTAGATATATGTTGATTAAACATGATTAGCCAAAATCAATTTGATCTAGCATTGCTTCACGCGACTCTTGATCTAGTCCTAAATATGCTAAAGTCATCTGTTGGCTACTGTGATTTAATAATCTCATTACCAGACCGATATTATAGTTCGATTGAACGTAAACACGATAAGCACCGGTTTTTCTCATCGTATGTGTACCAAGGTAATTAATGTTCAGCAAATCACCAGTCTTAGCCATTACTTTATAAAACTGTTTTTCAGTTATATGTCGCTCAGGTCGTTGCATTGATGGAAATAACCATTCAGAATTCACTTTGTTCTCCAACAACCATTTTTGATAAATCAATAGATCACGAGTAATAGGTTTCAAATATAACGTATTAGGCTTGCCAGTTTTCTTATCATGAATAAAGGCTGTTTTCTTTAACTCATCGTATTTGTCAAAAACATCGTCGTATTTCAAAGCCAAAACATCAGAGACTCGGAGTAGAGTAGCCTTCCCAGTTTGAAAGATCGTATAATTCCTGCGACCGTATTTAAAATTTCGTAATAACGTATCTTGAACTTCACTTAAAATGTTACTGTCTTTGATTGGTAAAACTAATTGTTTCATTATTTCTCCATTCAGAACGACTGATAGTAATTTTAGAGGTCAATTACTTAAAATGCCGGTTTAATAGGCTTCTTCATCGTGGGGACTATTATTTAGTATATTGAATAAATAACCCCTAGGTATTAATTGTAATTTTTTTGGCTTGATACGTCAATGTTTTACAGGGGCTATTTCTTACAAATAGCCCCTGCTTTTGCTATAAAAAGGTTATTTTTACAAATCTTAATTCTATGGACCAGTTCGCTTCTGAAGTGACCAACTATACGTTTATCTTTCACAGAAGGCGTCTCTCAGCATCACAAAAAATGAACAAAAAAAGAGATCTCATTAGACATGAAATCTCAAAAATTAGTAATGATATTGAATATGGCAAAATACTTGTGGTCAGTTTTCGTGAGAGTATTTATACCATTCCTCTTTAGACAAAGTTTTTATATTATTCTTTTTGAGCTGATTCAAAGGCTCATCCAGATTTTTGTGATTTGTCTCCGAGCTAAATAGATACATGATTTCCAGAATCAACTACATCGTCAGTTAATCTTTTTAAATTTTTTATTGCTTCTGAGACGTTGGTCACAATAGTTGTCATAATATATTCTTTCTTTCACAAATACAAATTGTTGTTTGAATTATTGTACTTAATATCACGTTTTTTTGTAAAAAAAGAGGCCATCCCGTAAATAGTAGGGGTGGTCTCCAAACCTTCATCTTTTGGATTGCTTCATCTTGTTTCCTTCAAAGAATCGCGAACACGAAGCTCGCTCAAAACTTCAAACCGAATCATAACCAAGGTTAATCATCAAACACTAGATGTTTTCTACCTAACATTGAAAAGAAGAAACATATCAACAAAGAGGTTTTCTTATGCTTTAAGCATATTTAACGTGTAACTCGATCCCATTTAGGGTTAGACAACTACTTCAATAAGTAGGAGGTCCATTTTAAACCACACAGCCACATCGGCTTCAATTTAGCCCTTAAAGTTGAACAAAATATATTGTTCATCTTGAACTTTAAAGACCTGTAATCTTATATAAGAATTACAACCAAATATTATTTTCTACCCCTAACACAGGGAAGAAACATACTGATAAAAGAGGTCCTTTATGCCTTAAGCACAATTTTATAATAGCACCTCGAGGTCCTTGGGTAAATTTTTAAGGGTAGACGCTTTGAATACCCCTAGAACCCTTATCTATCAACGCCTTAGTCCATTTCAAGAGAGGCCCGTAATCTATTTATGAACAATTGATTGACCTTTGAAAGCACAGTATTCTTCTTCCAAACTACTGTAATTGGTTCCGTCAATTTTGGTTCTAATGGTCGAAAAATTAATTTCTCACTATTGTTCTCATTCAAAAGGTGATTGAAAGTCATCATATAGGAATGACTGCTTTCAACCAATAATTCTGCATTAAACGCTAACGTGAATGTACCAGTGATAGTCATTTGTGGTCCTAAATTTCCCCACCAATTATCAAAGCGGTTATTGGACCGAGCTTGAGATGATATCAGTAAAGGTAAGCCCGTCAAATCTTTTGGCGTAATAACTTCTTTAGAGGCAAGTAGGGCATCTCGTCTCATAATCACGCCCCATTGATCAGTTTCAGGAATTTGCAAATAATTGAAATCACTTAAATCTCGTTTCCCCATGAAGACAGCAAAGTCCAAAGTACCACTGTTTAATTTACTTTCCATCTCATTAGCGTCACCACTAACTAAATGAACTTTAACATCAGGATAGTCTTGATTGATATTCCCCATGACATCAATGATCCGTTTCATACCGACACTCTCACCAGCACCAATCGTCAAATCTCCACCAATCACTTGATCTGTCAAAATATTAGCTGTGGTTTTATCTGCTAAATCAATGATTTCACTAGCCTTGGAACTAAGGTATTCACCTTCGGAGGTCAAAGTGATCTGTCGATG
Organism: Candidatus Companilactobacillus pullicola; assembly: GCA_019116025.1. Classification (GTDB taxonomy): domain Bacteria; phylum Bacillota; class Bacilli; order Lactobacillales; family Lactobacillaceae; genus Companilactobacillus; species Companilactobacillus pullicola. The sequence goes on from DXCM01000090.1 coordinate 6,878, forward strand.
TCCACGAATAAATAATTTTGTACCTAATTCATTTTCTAAATCCGACAATTGTTTGGAAAGCGCCGGTTGAGAAATTAGCATTTTTTCGGCAGCCTTAGTAATATTTTTCTCTTGGACAACAGCTAGAAAGTATCGTAACACACGTAATTCCATTATTTCTTCTCCCATAACTTTTAATTATGTTTATCTATATTTTAGAAGTATTTCACATATATAGCAAATCCTTTTATACTATAGTCATTCAGTTGAAAGGGGGCACATAAGATGACATGTCAAACAGATTTATTCAAGCTTGATTCTCGTCTAGTAGATCAAAACCAACGCTTATTGCAACATTTAAATACCGGTCGCACTTGTTCACAAGAAACCAATCAGTTGCTGAGCGAAATATTTGGTTATCAGTTAGATCCAACTAATGAAATTAGATTGCCATTTCATACTGATTATGGTCGCAATATTAAGCTTGGAAAAAATATTTTTATTAATTGTAATGTCACGATGGTCGATCTTGGCACTATCAAAATTGGGGATGACGTGGTCATTGGCCCTGATACAACTTTGTTGACTACCGATTACTCTACCTCGAAAAAAAGACCAATTGTAATTGGAAAAAATGTCAATATCGGTGGTCACGTAACAATTTTACCTGGCGTCACGATTGGTTCAGGGGCAACCGTTATTGCGGGAACAGTTGTAACAAACGATGTTGCAGAAAACACGACTGTGTCAGGTAACCCAGCGCATGTTGTTAAAAAGGAGAGAAATAAATGAGTATAGAAAATAAAGTTATTATTATTACCGGAGCATCTAGTGGAATTGGAGCTGCTACAACTAGAGAACTAGCCAAGCATCACGCCAAATTGGTCATTGGTGCCAGAAGATTAGACCGTCTAGATGAGCTAAAAGCTGAATTTCCAAACGAACAAATTATTACGCAAAAAGTTGATGTCACTAATTTTGAAGAGGTGCAGTCTTTAATAGACACAGCTAATAAAGAATTCGGACATATCGATGTCTTGTACAACAATGCTGGTGTAATGCCAGTTAACGCTTTGATCAATCGTGCCCGTGATGAATGGCAGCAAATTCTTAACGTCAACATTATGGGCGTTCTTAATGGTATTGCAGCCGTATTGCCAACAATGGTTAAGCAACAATCTGGCCATATTATTGCTACGGATTCTGTAGCTGGACATGTGGTCGTTCCCAATTTAGCAGTTTATAATGGTTCAAAATTTGCAGTTAGAGCAATTATGGAAGGCCTTCGTCAGGAACAGCACAACAATAACATTCGGACAACGATTGTTTCACCAGGATCAGTTTCAACAGAATTGTATAAATCAATTAAGAATCCTGATAATCAAAAAGCTGAAATAGAGATAGAGAACCAAATTGGTTTATCCGCAGAAAATATTGCTAAATCCGTCGCCTTTGCGATTGATTCCCCAGACAACATGGACGTCAATGAAGTTATCATTCGTCCCATCAAACAAGACATATAATAAGAAGAAAAGAGATAATAATAAATGAGTAAATTAGCAAATGACACAAGAGTTTTCAAAATCAATCCCAAAATTGACGTCCAAAACGTTCGTTTTAAAAACCGCTTTGGCTTTATCCTGGCAGGACATCTATACCTACCATTGAACTTTGATAGTAATAAACAATACCCAGCCATTGTTATTTCAGGACCATTTGGTGCTGTTAAGGAACAATCAAGTGGACTTTACGCTCAAACATTGGCCGAAAAGGGCTTTGTAACTGTTGCCTTTGATCAATCAACTACCGGTGAGAGTTCTGGTAGTGTTAGAAACGTTGCTTCACCAGACATCTTCGTTGAAGATTTCTCGGCTGCTGTTGATTTCATTGGCTTGCAAAAATTTGTCGACCGCGAAAGAATTGGCGCTATCGGTATCTGTGGTTTAGGTAGTCACGTACTAACAGCTGCTTCGATCGATGTACGTATCAAAGCTGTTGCCACATCAGTTATGTATGATATGTCCGATTCTATGTGGATGGGATTAAATAATTCTAAAACTGAAAAACAACGTGAAATTGAAAAGCAAGCCTTAGCACAACAACGTTGGGAAGATGCAGAAAAGGGTGTACCCGCCACTGGTTTACATGAACTACCATTTGACGAAAATGATAAGCCTATCCAATCAGATACCTTATTCCCAGAAAATCTACCAGCTAATGCTGACTCAGTGACAAAGGAATTCTTCAATTATTACCGTGGTCGCGCATTCCATCCCCGTTCAGTCAATTCAGCTTCAGCTTGGACAGCCACAACTCCATTGAGTTACTATAATTTCCATTTGCAGGCACATATTGAAACAATTTCTCCACGTCCAGTCCTTATTGTAACTGGGGAAAAAGCTCATTCACGTTATATGGCTGAGGAATCATATAACCGTTTGAAGGACCCTAAAGAATTAGTTATTGTTCCAGGTGCTACACATACTGATTTATATGACCAAATGAATCTGATCCCATTTGATAAGTTTGCTGACTTCTTTAAAGAAAATCTATAAACAATAGAAATAATTAATACCCATACTTCGAAACTATCGAGGTATGGGTATTCTTTTACACTAGAACAATGGTTTTCCAGAACGACTTCAAGAATTTTTTATATTGATTTGTTTTTACCAAGACAGTAAGGTAGTTTTAGAGATCAGAGTAGGAAAGGAATGCAAATGACTACAGATTTAAGAGTAATTAAAACAATCCGAGATATTCAAGAAGGTTTTATCCAAGTATTACAAGATAAGTCCTTTGAAAAAATTACGGTAAATGATATATGCACAGCTAGTTTAGTTGGACGCAGCACATTTTATCATCATTACCAGGATAAATACGACTTATTGGAACAGATGAACCATACTCAAGCTAATAATTTCAAAGCTCTTCTTTCCAACAGAGTCCAGCAATTACAGCAGGATGAACTGTTACTTGACCTGTATAATGGCCTTGTTCCAGATAGAAAGATAATTACTACATTAATGACCATAACGGATGTTAAGGATAATTTAAAGGCAGCTTATTTTAAAATTTTAAAGCAGTATTTTGACAAAGTAGCATCACAAATAAGGATTGATGTTCCCAATGATTTTTTAAGTGATTTTTACGCTAACAGTGCCTTAACAGCAATACTTTGGTCACTCGAACATGGTCAGCAAGAAAAAATTGCTACTTTTATGAATGGCCTCGTTAAAAAATCAATAGGGTAATTCTATTATTTGAGCATCGACTTCTGGATCATGGTTAGCAATTGCTGCTATACAATCCTTACTGTGTGCTTGTTCTCGAATCCAACCCAAAGAGGTAATAGCATCTTTTCGACTAGTACAGATACCCGGTGTTATCATCTTCTCCCAGGAACGAGCGGCATAACCGGTATCGGCTGCTAAAAGAACATACTTGTCATCACTACCCTTGATTATTGTGGCAGACATACCTGCGGCATGTCCTGGTGTATGAATTTGTACGATACTACCATCACCGAAGAGATCAAAACTCTCATCAAAAGGGCCAATATTAGAATGATCATATTGATAAGTTTGCACGGTGACACCTTTCCATTCGTGAGGTAAGTAAACCATTGGTAACCGATTAGCTATTTTCCATTCTGGTTGCGACACAAGAATGTTTTTAGCATCTTTAACTTGTTTTAATCCACTAACATGGTCACAGTGCATGTGACTCAACAACAAATAATCTATGTCAGAAGGTTTATATCCAAGTTCTTGCAGACGTTCATCAATGGACCAACCCTGGGGAAGATAACCAGTATTAATTTGTACCTGTGGTCCTAATTCTTTCCAGTTACTTTGTCTAACCAATTTATTCCAACCGGTATCGATTAAAATTAACCCTTTGGGATGTTCAATTAGATAACTCGAAACGGGCAGTACAACTTGATTTTTCTCTGAACGAAATAATCCTGTGAAGGCTAATGGATTACGAAATTGTCCGTGAAAGGGTAGAGCTTTATCTACTTTTACTAGTCCTGTATGTAGAATATGAATTTTGATAGATCGATTGTTAGTCATTTTAAATACCTCGATTAGTTAATGTCATCATCATACAAGCCTGTTAGTACTGTGAACAGAATCAAATAAATCTAATCTGGTAGATAAGAGACATTCTAAAAATATATGTTTCATAACGTATAAATTTAAGTCATTTTTCCAAATTGTCTTTTCGATAATTAAAATTTTATTAGTTACTTATTAACACTATTAAGATAAAATATTATATATTAATAGTATAGAGAGTAATTAGTTAATTCCAATGTACTGTAAGGGATGTGAGAAAATTGGTCTTTTTAGTTTTGATTAGAAGCCAAAATACATTAGATAGATATAATTAGGAGAAAAATATTAAATGCTAGATGATAATTCTTACCAAAGTGATGAAGAATCCCAAGCGGATCTTCCCCCGAGTCAGAATTCAGAGACTTGGCAATTAAATGAAGCACAATTAAAGAAACTTTATGGAACTGATCTGGAAGACGGACTTACAAGTTCTGAAGCTGAAAAACGTCTAAAAGAACACGGTCGAAATGAATTGAAATCAAAAAAAGTTTCAAAATTCGTTCAATTCATTAAACAGTTCAATAACAGTATTATTTACATCTTAGCGGCTGCTGCTATCATGACTTTCTTGATGCGTCGCTATTCTGATTCGATTGTTATTGGATTAGTAATCATTGCGAATGCCATTATCGGTTATATCCAGGAACAACAAGCTGGCAATGCCTTGGAAAAAATTCGTGAAATGTTGATTTCTAAGAACTTTGTCTTTAGAGATGGTGAAAAACTTGAACTAGATGCTCGTGACTTAGTAGTCGGTGATCTAGTCAATTTGGAAGCTGGGGATGCCGTTCCTGCCGATATGCGACTTATTTCCGCTGACAACTTAAGTATTCAGGAGTCCGTTTTAACAGGTGAGACTAATCCCGTTGATAAGATCGAAGAGCCGATGGCCGATGATAATTTACCATTAGCTGAACGTCAAAATATGGTCTTTGCCTCTACTGCCGTTACTAGCGGTTCCGGATTAGGAATCGTCATTGCCACAGCTGGGGATACTGAAATTGGTAAAATCCAAGATTCTGTTGAAACAGTTAAAGAGAAGCCGACACCATTGATGCGTAACTTGAATTCATTAGGCTTTGGCTTATCAATTGCTATTGTGGTTACGGCTGTACTACTATTCATAATCGGTTATTTCCTTGATACATACAGTTTACCAACCTTATTAATTGCCGTTATCACTATGGTCGTTGGTTCGATGCCTGAAGGCTTGCCAGCTAGTACCTCAGTTGTTTTAGCTATGGGTACACGTAAGATGACCAAACGTAAGGTTATTGTTAAATCTCTACCTGCTGTTGAAACCTTGGGAGCTGTTGATATCGTTAATACCGATAAGACTGGTACCCTAACAAAAAATGAGATGACCGTTAAAGAGGCAGTTACTCCTGAACACACATTTAGCATTACCGGTGTTGGCTATGATGCTGACGGCGGTATTGATTTCGATGGCGAATTGGAATTAGATGCTAAAAAATTTGACTGGCAAAACGATGAGGGAATGAAGTGGCTGGTCAATATCGCTGGTCAAACGACTGATGCTCAGTTACATTTTGAAAACAATCGTTGGGAATTAACTGGTGAACCGACTGATGGTGCTTTAACAACACTTTTCCGTAAACTAACTGGTAAAGATCCAGAAGTTGACGAAGTTGACTCATTACCATTTGATTCGGCCTTTCGTTATTCCGCGCGTTTAGTTGATTTTGATGGTCAGAGGATTCTAATGGTTAAAGGATCTCCAACAACGATCATCAATGCCTCTAAAAAGGGTACTGATGAAGATTATTGGAATAGTAAAATCACGGAATTGTCATCTGACGGTCTTAGAGTCGTAGCCTTAGCCTATAAAGTGGTTGATGCTTCTGTCGACAGTATTTCTCAAGATCATATTGATGATCTTACAATGGCCGGTATGGTTGGTATCATCGATCCTCCACGTGAAGAAGCTAGAAAATCTATTCATCAATTAAGAATGGCTGGTGTGAAGGTTAAAATGATCACTGGTGACCATCCTGATACCGCTGCTGCAATCGCTAAAAAGTTAGATTTGGATTCAGTTGTTAAAGCCATCACGGGTCCAGAAATCGACGCTATGTCAGATGAAGAACTAAAAGACAAGATTGATGATTATAACGTCTTTGCTAGAACAACTCCTGCTAACAAATTACGTATCGTTAGAGCTCAACAAGCTAATGATCACGTTGTTTCTATGACAGGGGATGGTGTCAATGATGCGCCTGCCTTGAAACAAGCCGATATTGGTGTGGCAATGGGCATCAAGGGTACTGAAGTCGCTAAAGAATCAGCTAATATGGTTCTAGCCGATGATGACTTTTCTGATATCGTCGTGGCCGTTCGTGAAGGACGTCATGTTTTCGATAATATCCGTAAGACAATTCGTTTCCTATTACCAACCAGTTTTGCTGAAGGGTTAATTGTGGTTATCAGTATCCTTATGGGACAAGAGTTACCACTTTATCCAGCACAATTACTTTGGATCAACATGGTTTCTGCTTTAACAATTCAATTCGCCTTTATCTTTGAACCACCAGAAGCTGGTATCATGGCTCGTGGTCCCAGAAACGTAAAAGCTGGGTTGTTGAACAAGCTAGATACCTTTGAAATAATCTATGTTTCCTTATTGATCTCTGGATTAGGTATTTGGGCCTTTGACTTACTAACAAGTAAAGGACTACCAACCATTGTCGGTAGTACGATGGCGTTGAATATCATTATCTTTGGTAAGATTTTCTACCTATTCAATTTAAGAAATGATCATCCGGTCGTTTCCAAATACTTCTTCCAAAATAAGATGGCATTCTTGATCGTTGGGATTTTAATTGTTCTACAATTAGCAATTATCTACTTGCCATTTATGCAGTCAATCTTTGAAACAACAAGTATTAACTTCTATTACGGTTGGTTTATTCCTATCGTGGCTGGTATCATTGTTCTGGTCATCACCGAATTAGGTAAATTTATCCGCTTTAGAGTTTTGAAAAAAGCAACACATTAATAGTTAAAAATACCCCTCAATCTATAGTGGATTGAGGGGTATTTGTTTGGTTAACGGGCAATTATAGGATTTGTTTAAATTTATTGAACTCTGTATGTATATCACTTTATAATATTCACGCAAGGGGATGATTATGATTAATCGAGATTTTTTAACCACTGACGGAAAAGAAATAGCTTCTAGAAGGACAGAAAAAGTACGCCCAATCGTTTTAGAGACAGCTAATGAACTCTATGATGACAATTCTGAGTTAATGAAGAGACTGGAAAACTTATAATTTGTTTAACCGTAAGCTGGTACACGTATCACACAAAACAAAAGGATATCAGATTGAATAAAAGTCAGTCTGGTATCCTTTTTTCGAAAAAAGTGCAAAAAAAGAGGTTATCCAATAAATATTAAAGGATAGCCTCCAACCCAACTTACTGGGATGCCTCATCTTGTTTCCTTCAAAGAATCACGAACCCTAGAACACTAGGTTCCGCTCAAAACTTTAAACCGAATCATAACCTAGGTTAATCATCAAATACTAGATATTTTCTACCTAACATTGAAAAGAAGAAACCTATCAGCAAAGAGGATTTTATGCTTTAAGCATATTATTTACATGTAACACGATCCCATATAGGGTCAAGACAACTACTTCAACAAGTAGGAGGTCTATTTTTAAACCATACTGCCACACTTGGCTTCTAAACAGTCTTTAAAGTTGAACAACACATGTTCATTTTAAACTTTAACGGACTTGCAGCCTATACAAGGTTGCAACCAGATATTATTTTCTACCCGAATCTAGGGAAGAAACACATGGTTAAAAGAGGTCTTATGCCTTAAGCACATTGTTATAGTATCACGATTAAAAAATAGGGTAAACTATAATGGGTATACGCTTTGAATACCCTTACAAAGACTGTTAAATCAATATTTTTTCGATTCTATTAACTAACTATGAGTTACTCTCTCAGTTGCAAAGTTTGATAGCCTGTGTAAGGCATCAAATAATCCATTACCAATACTAGAAGTTTGATAAACCTGCTGGCTTTTGTTGCTATTGTCAGGAATTGTAATTAATAGATTGGTTAGACTAGTAATATCATTATCTGACAAGAATCTGTTCGTCATCATTTGAGAAGAAAGGGCGACTGTAAAAGAAAATTTGGGATGTAATTTACGCAAATTGTAGAATTCAATTGCATAGTCTTTATAATCAAAATTAGAATTAACCTTTAAACAATATCTTAAGAGATTGTCGTAGACGTCTCCGTAGTGTAGCAACCATATCAAGAAGTCATGAGGAGTTACATTGTTTAAATTCATTTGTACATTAGCATATTGATCAATAATTGCTAAAACGTTGTTTTGATCCAGCCAGTCCATGAATGAACGATAGTAAGCCTCAATATCCTTATTATTACCGTTGCCGATATGAGCGAGTCCCGAGAAACTATCTATTTTATTTATTACAGCATTCTTATTAAATTCTTTAGTATGCATTGTTTATGCTCCAAGTGAAATATGTTCATAGATATAATTATAACAATCAATCGAACATTAATATATCCCGAATCTGACTTTTCTAAACAACTATCTTAAATCTAACATGATGACAATATTGTATTGTTAATTAAGATGTAATGAGCCTTCATATATTGACGTAGATAGCTTAGCAAGAATCGATAAAAAATATCTTGGCAAAATAAGAAGAATTGTTAGATTGTCCATTAGAGATATTCAAGGACTAAATCAATTTATTAAGCAATATAATAATGACTAAAAAGAGCATCAGATTGAATGAATTCAATCTGATGCTCTTTTAATTCGTTGCTAATAATTATTAATTCAGAACACAATTAAGACTATACCGCCAACCAACATTAATATGTAAAAAATTAATTTATCTGACATAATCTTTCTACCAAATTGTTTTGAGTTACTAATATTACCAACAATTGCAAAAATTGATAAGACTATTAATCCTATGCCTAAGAGTATAGTCATATAGAATCCTCCATGTTTTAAAGTTTTAAAAAACTTCAATGATACATTTTAAAAATGTCATTAAATCATTTATTAATACCTATATTATCTTACTTTTTCAGGCCAAATAAAATAACAAATATAATTGCGTACTGCAAGACGATATAAAGTTGAAAGAAAGAATTGATTGGGTAGGTAGTCTTATCTCAATAAAATTAAGGATTTCTCTGCATCTGCAATTGTTGCTTTACTAGCACAATTTCTTTGACCGTATTCGCATTCGGGGGATTAGGTAGTCTAGTTATTAAAAATTAGGACCAAGATTATTAGTTCTTGTCAGTATGATTAGTATATTGTTGTCGTACATTTTGATTGTAATGAATGGAACAACGAATTCTGCCTGGCTTTCTGTAGCATTACTCATACTGGGGATCGGTTTTGGGAGTATGGGTTTAAATTACAATTCAAAAATACAATTTGTTAATATCTAAAGGTTGAAAGTTATATTTGATTATATAGCACTAAAAAATCTCTAAACATTGCAATTTCACTCTATAATATTAAAATTAGAGGTCCAGTCGGTAGTAAAAAGTCTATGGCCATCAGTGGTGTAATTCTATTTAGCTTGCGTAGCAAGGTTACCAGAAGACTGAGCTTAGAGATCCACCACGTTCCAGTAATTCCACAGATTTCATTTATTAGGCTATAGCTAGTACCGAATCATTTTCACAAGCTTTTAAGTCTGGTTATAATCACGGTCCCTTGGTTTATCGAAAGAAACTATCGAATTAGAAATTCTACATAAAAGATAAGCCTTACAGTACCAGTATTTAAAAATGATTTAACTTATTTTTTGAACACTTTTATTAATTTTGACAAAGCTTGACAAGCTAGTTACAATAAGTTTTAGAAAAACTTATTGTAACTAGCTATAAATGGGTTATTGCAATCTATTTTAAATAAGGATGGTAAATAATTATGATTGAATACAATAATTCAAAAAAGAAACTTCTTTCTAATTGGGGAAAAATAGTATTTAAACCAATAACTGATGAAAGAAAAAAAGAATTAGAAGATATTTCAAAAAGATTAAATAAATCCAATAATAATATTGTTATTACCAGAAAAGGAATTTCATTTAACAATTAATTATGGATGATAATCTTATATTGAGACCGATTACGATATTAAAAGAAAAAGATGATATTAAGTTATCATCTTTTGATTGTGTACCAAAAAATGTTGAAAAATATAAAAACAGTGTTTCTGATTATGAGTTAATAAATGATTTTTTAAAAACCAAAGCATTATCCTATTCTGAAAAAAATATTATGCAAACCTTTCTCTTAATCTCCGAAAAGGAAAAAAGGGTAATAGGTTTTTTTTCTCTGAATGCCGGAAGTCAAAGAATATTTAAAAAATTCAGACTTAAAAAGAAAAAACAAAAATTTGATGTGCCCACTCTTAATAGAAATACTGAACTACCAACCGTAGACATGGTTTGGATGGGAATTGATAAGGAATACCAACATAACGGATATGGTCAAAAGTTAATGGAGCAAATTTTCCTCATTGTTGAAAATATATCAAATGTTATTGGCGTAAGTCTATTTGCCGTCTGTGCAATAAAAGATTCACAGTCATATTTCACAAAATTTGGATTTATAGATGTTAGTGAGGGAATTGGGAACACCAAAGGAGATCAATTCATGGCGATAACAATAGAGGAACTTCGTATTATTTTAAAATAATATAATACGAGAATAAAAAATTGAAAACAGAATTATTCTTATTGTGTCTACAATTAAATCTTAAGCTTAAACAATAACCATATTAAAACACAATTCTATTTATATATTTAGAATATGTGAACAAGAACATACTTGAAAAATATCTGGGTAAGATGTCATAAAATGATTTTGGGTGGTGTTTCTTATTTCTTAACACTAAATCAAAAACATTGGTAACTTATATAAAACACTTCTCATTATGTAATCACAAAAGAAAATTCTAGGAAAAAGCATCATTAAAATCTAAAAAAGCAGTTCTGTAATAATTCGTATTCAGAACTGCTTTTTTGGATTAATTTGAATAATATAAATTTGCTGGATTTAAAAATATAGAAGAGTGGAAAAGAGCAGAAATTCAAAGTATTTGTTAATTTAAATACCTAAGGTTACATAATATGTATTATAAGAAGTTATATATTTAAGTAAAATATTGATTCTAAATATCACCAATTTAATAGATAATTTGAATCGCTATATCTGAATTCATCCTTTATAATGTATCTGTAATCGAAAAGAGATCAAAGATGTCGGATATCTTTGATCTCAATCATGAGTCTGAATAGATTTTACTTGGTTAGCTAATCCTAGTGATTAGCTTTTTTATTATCCAATATGCTTATTGCAAAGAAAATGCTAGCAATAGCTATTTGAACAACAGATTCCGCAAACAACTAGTATAAATATAGCGGTGATTTTAAGATACAAAATTTGCTACTTATTTTCCAAATGTTGCAAATATGCTAAAACATCGGGTTTATAGTCATATTTAGCAATTATCTCATTCAAAGCATCATTATTATGGGTAAAAGCTTTGCCTTCAGTAAAAATACGCTCATATAGCTCATAAAATGGCAATTCACTGGCTTTAGCTAGGACTAATTCGTCATCAATTGAATAAGCAACTTTTCTAAAGTCAATTCCACGATAGCTTGTCTTATCAAAAGTTAAAATAGCGTACTGAGCGCGTCTGTCAGCACTGAATTTGCTCCAAGCCGTGTATGGTTGACCGATGGAACCGGGATTGATGATCAATTGATCTTTGCTACTAGTTCTTAATAATTGATGGTGTACGTGACCATAAACTGCAATATCAAATGGATCAGTAAAGAGCAAATTGTCAAAGTCAGCTTGTTTGGAGTAAGGTAACAGTTCGTGACCAAAATTCTTTTTAGGGTAATTGTGGGCTAAGACAATTTTGAAATTGCCAATAGTAGTTTGACTTGAGATAGGCCATTGGCGCATCTCCTCTATATACTTAGGGTCTAGGTGATTGTAGATGTACTTATACAACTCAACAATATAGGTAGTCTGAGGCTCATCAATATAAGCTTTGCTGATAGGTAAAATATCTTCAAAAAGAAAGTCGTCCCAGTTTCCCCTTAATTTGATAGGGGCATTTAAAGAATCTAATAGTTCAAGAATAGAATTAGTACCTGGGCCGGGCATTAGAAGGTCACCTAAAAACCAATATTCATCTACGCCCTCTTTTTCTGCATCTTCAACTACCCTCTTAAATGCAGTGTAATTTCCATGTATGTCAGAGATTATTGCAATTTTTTTCGTTTTTGTTACCCTCTTTTTGTTTTTTTATTATTAATGTTTTCGTAAAACTTTTAAATTTAATTATAAAGGCAAAAAATCTTGATGTTTGAGAGACGCTCTCAGACATCAAGTTCATCTTTTTTAGCCAACAACTCATCATAAAAAATCAGTTTTAAGCTCATATATAGCTTGTATTTTGACTCTTATTCCCTATTATTGGCTATTTATATGTTTTGCCATGCTTACCTATTTTTGATAAACCCTATTATAGCAGTGTTTTTGTGGTTTGTTCTGTTTTTGGCTGTTTTCGTAAAACTTTCAGCTTAACTATACCACTATTAGTCTATTTAAGCCTCTACCTCACTACGATATGTACTTATCTCTGCAATAAACTGCTCACCATACTGTTCCAATTTAACTTTTCCTACCCCACTGACAGCCAAGAACTCATCACTATTGGAAGGCATGCTCTCGCACATATTCTTTAAAGTCTTATCTGAGAAAATCATAAATGGTGCTATTCCCTGTTCACGAGCTAGATTCAAGCGTAATTTACGTAACTTCTCAAATAGATCTACATCAAAACTACCATCAGCCACTAACGACTTAGATTCTGTAGCCACCGTCTCCTCTTTTCTCCTGGAGACTGATACTTTCCCTTTTAGGACATCTAAGCCTTTGTCTGATAGCAACAGAATTGGATATCTTCCACCACTACTCTTTAAAAAGCCATTAGCCGTTAGAAAATCTAACAACCGACTCGTTTGCTTTAAAGTATTGTCCTTAAAAATGCCAAAGGTAGAAAGTTTTTCAAAGTGGTGCCAGTCATTAGCAACGTCGTCCTTACCGACCAACACACGTGTGATCATCTTTTTACCGTATTTCTGATCCATTCTTACTACGCAGCTTAGAGCTTTTTGAGCATCAGAAGTAATATCGATCACCTCGCGATTATCCAAACAGTTAGAACATTTACCGCAGGGACTGGTATTTTTCTCGCCAAAATAATCCAAAATGAATTTCATCAGACAAGATTCTGTTCCCGCATACTGACTCATCTTAAATAATTTATTTTTCAAACTCAGCTTGTAGTCGTCATCACCTAAAGATTTATCGATAAAAAAGCGATGGAGATTCAAATCAGCCGGAGCAAATAATAAAACTGCTTCAGCTGGTAAGCCATCTCGTCCTGCACGACCGACCTCTTGATAATAACTTTCAATGGTCCCAGGAATCGTATAGTGCAGGACATAACGTACATTAGTCTTATTGATCCCCATACCAAAGGCATTCGTCGCCACAATAACATTAGTTCGATCATACAAAAAGTCCTCTTGTTGTTGATGACGCTCTTTATCGCTTAGACCAGCATGATAGCGGCCAACTTTAATATCTTTCTTTTGAAAATATTCATATAAATTATCGACATCTTCCCGACGGCCAGCATAAATAATCCCTGATTCATTCTTATGACTCAGGACATAATTGGATACGAACTTCAGTTTATCAACACCACGTTCAATTTTTAGAGTTAGGTTAGTCCGTTCAAAGCCGGTTTTAACGATGTTTTGCTCAGGTATATCTAAGATACCCGCCAAGTCATCTTGAACTTGCTGCGTTGCTGTGGCAGTTAAAGCTAACCAAGCTGGATTACCAGGTAATTTTTTTAAAGACGGTATCATTTCTAAATAACTACTTCGAAAATCATGACCCCAAGATGACAAAACATGAGCCTCGTCAATTGCTATCAACGAAATATCTAGCTTTGACAACCAACTGTAAAATTCATCATTAACAATCTTCTCAGGCGCCACAAATAACAATTTGACTGCCCCAGTTTCGATATAGCGCATACGTTCTTCTCGATCATGCCACTCAACTGTGCTGTTCAAAAAAGTGGCTGGAATTCCAACCTCATTCAAACTATCGACTTGATCCTTCATCAAAGAGATCAAGGGTGAAACGACCAAGGTCACACCGGGTAAAACCGTGGCTGGTAGCTGATAACAAATCGATTTCCCACCACCGGTAGGCATTATCCCCATGGCCTTCTGACCAGATAAAACTTTTTCAATTAATTCTTTTTGGCCGATTCTAAATGTATCATATCCAAATTCTTCTTTTAAAATGGCTTCTAAATTCAAGGTAAACTACTCCTCAGACTGATAAAAATCAATTAAAACAAGCATATCATACTTGGCAAATGAAACTATTTTTTAACTGCTAAAATTATTGAACGTTCAATCTTCAGTAAATCAGATTCAATCTGTTGTTGATCATCTATTTGCAAAATACGTTGACTCTGCAAGAAATATAATAAGATTTGGCCAATAACAGTTCTTAGAAACTGCAATAGATCTAGATCATCCCTCAGTTCTCTTGTTTTGACCAGCGGTTGCCAAACGTTATCAATGAAGATATCTTTCATTGATTGAATTTCCTCAAACAACATATTCTTAATTTCATCATTGATCAGCAATTGCGAAATCAGAATAATCGCTACATCTTTATTTTGCACCAAAAACTGATAACGATCAAAAACAATAAAGTGAACTAAACTGGCTAAATCATCCCCACTCCCCTGCAACTGCTGTGCAAATGACTTTCCATAGGCCGGTAAAATATGCTCAATCATTGGCTTAATGATGAACAGTAATAGATCTTCCTTTGATTTGAAATACTTAAAGATCGTGGCCTGACTCATTTGCGATAACTCCGCAATTTGTGCGGTTGAGGTCCCATCATACCCTTGTTGAGAAAAAAGAGTCATAGCAGCCCGTAAGACCCGTTTCTTACCATTTGGCATCTTCTCAACTGCTAACCAATCATCTAACTTCTGAAATGCTTTCTCCATCTAATCAAACCTTTCTATATTTCTTTAACCCTAAGATATTTAACACTGTCAAAACAACTAAGAAACCTAATAAAACTATTATCGGCGTTAAGATCTGTGCAAAACCGTCACCTGACATGACGATTCCAGTCAATGCATCACCGGCATACTTCAACGGTAATATATAAGAGATCACTCTTACACCTTGAGCCATCGTATCCAACGGAATGATTCCTGAGAAAAAGATTTGTGGAATAACGACTAAAGGAATAAATTGCATCATCTGGAATTCCGATTTAGCAAAGGTCGACATCAGGATGCCAAAGGCCAACGCTACCAGTGCTAAAACGAAGTTAATTAAAATTACGTAAAAAATGTTGCCAACGACTTCAACATTTAAGGCCCAGACCGTAAATAAGACGATCACTAAAGTTTGTAAGATAGCAATCACTCCGTAGCTAAGCATATAACCAAAGACTATCTCCGACCTTTTAACTGGCGTTGCTAACAGACGACTCAACGTTCCTGAGGTTCTTTCGTTCAATAAAGCCATCCCTGAAATCAAGAAAACAAAAAAGAAGACGAAGAATCCCATTAAGATAGGAACTATTTTATCAAAGAAGTTCGTTTTTGAATTTCCGTAGACATAATTATTATAAATTTTTGCCTTAGTTACGGCTCTTTTGGGCATCCCTAAAGCTGACTGTAACTTTTGTAATTGTTGTTTCATCTGTTGATTTGAATTAACTAATAAAGCGTTGTTTAAAGCTAATTTAGTAGCTGTAGTTTTACTAGCGTCGACGTTACTATAAGTCACGTAAAAATTATTATCACGATAGTTAACCACTGCATCGACCTTCTTATTAGTTAATGCACGTTTAGCATCCTTGTTTTCCTGATACTTAATTACTGACACGTGACTAGCCTTATCCAATCTATCAGTCAGACTAGTGTTCACATTAACAGTAGCAATATTGACATCCGTTTGCGAATTAACTGAGAAAACTAGTTTCATTAAAAATAAAATCAGAATCGGTGCTAAAAACATCAACGCCAAAGTCCTCTTATCACGTAAAAGTTCCTTAATAACTCTTTGAGCAATCATTAATGTTCTCATTGTTGTGCCTCCGCTTTCAAAAAGACCTCTTCAACCGAATCTACTTGGTAAGCTTGTTTAAGGTTATTAGGCGTATCGTCAGCGATGATCTCTCCACCTAATAAGAGTGCCACCTCATCAGTCAATTCTGCTTCAGACATCACATGTGTTGTTACCAAAATCGTCTTACCTTCATCCCTCAGTTTTTGTAGTTCTGACCAAATCTGCTTACGTAACGCTGGATCAACGCCGACCGTCGGTTCATCTAGAATCAACACACGATTAAAGCCCAATAATGCAATTGCTAAAGATAAACGTCTCTTCATACCGCCTGAATAACCACTGGCACGCTTGTCTAAATCATTCTCTAAATCAACTACTTGAGCCACGTGTTTAACTTGTATTAGTGCTTCTTCTTTACTTAAGCCCTTCATATCCGCATAAAACTTCAAATTCTCGCGTCCAGTTAACTGTTCATACAAAGCATCTGTCTGTGCCATATAACCGATTTGTCCCAATAACTTACGATTAGGCATCTTTTTATCAAAAATTAACGTCATTCCCGAATCTGGTACTTCCATCCCTAGAATAATCTTAATAATTGTTGATTTACCAGCTCCAGAAGGCCCTATCAAACCAATGATCTTGCCCTCTGGTATCTGTAAATTGACATCTTTTAGAACCTTTTGTTTATCAAAACTCTTTGATACATCATTTATTGAAATAACCGTCTTTATCATCTGTACTCACCCCTGGAGAAAAGTATAGTGAGTAAGTATTCACTCACCTAATTTCAAGGGTAAGTGTACCCCATGATTACTCGAAAGTAAACATTATTAATCAATAGCACCCTCTAAAGTTAGGAGATCCCTCTTCATAGTTAAACCGCCACGGTAGTTACCCAATTTATGCGATTTCGTAATAACACGATGACAAGGAACCACGATCAAAACTGGATTCTTGGCTACTGCAGAACCCACGGCACGAACCGACTTAGGCTTACCAATAGCCTGTGCTATTTCGGTATAACTCCTTGTTTCGCCGTATGGAATCTTTCTTAGTTCATTCCAAACAGATTCCTGAAATTTTGTTCCAGGAATGTCTAATTCCATAGTAAAATCTTGCCTTTTTGCTTCAAGATATTCCTTAAGCTGGTTCGCATATTTATTGGTCATCTGTTCGTCATCCACTAACTGTACTCCGTAATAAAATTGTTCCATTTCTTGAATACCTTGATCACGGGAACCTATGAACGATAATCCTTTTTCAGTGGTTCCTATTAAATATGTATGCTCACTTAATTGATATTTATGATAATAAATCTTACTAATCATTATTTTTACCTCTTTCAAATTATTAAAATTTAATTTTAATTTATTGTTTTTATATTAAGGATTGTGGTATATACCCTTTTCTTATTGAAATTATGTTTCAGGAGTTATACTATATATGAGTGGTTAAGCGCTTTCAGATAATCTTCAAGTTACTTTTATCATAGACAATTTAAGCGCATTAGCAAGTATCTTTTATTGTGCTGTTACTTGTTAAAACATCAAGGAGGAAGATTTAATTATGGGGTTGTTCTCT
Organism: Candidatus Companilactobacillus pullicola; assembly: GCA_019116025.1. GTDB lineage: Bacteria > Bacillota > Bacilli > Lactobacillales > Lactobacillaceae > Companilactobacillus > Companilactobacillus pullicola. The sequence continues at coordinate 24,819 of DXCM01000090.1, forward strand.
AGAAAAAAAGTTGATGAATTTGTTGCACCCGCAAACGGTAAATTAATACATTTGGATAAAGTTAGTGATCCAGTCTTTTCACAAAAACTTATGGGCGATGGCTTTGCTGTTGCACCAACAGATAATGTTATTGTAGCGCCTATTGGTGGCGTTATTGGAACTGTCTTCCCTACTAAGCATGCTCTAATGATCACTTCTAAGCATGGACTAGAGATCATGTTGCATTTGGGCATTGATACTGTTGAATTAAAAGGTAAACCATTTGAAATGTTTATCAAAGAAGGCGATACAGTTAAGGTAGGTCAAAAATTAGCAACTATGGATCTTGATCAAGTTAAAGCTGCTAAAAAGGACTCTTCAATTATGACTATTATCACTAATTCTGATGCAGTCAAAGAAATGGGTACCTTTGAAGAAAAAGATGTCTTAGCTGGTGACCAGGCTTTAGATGTAACGATTAACTAACAAATTAAATAATCATCCCTTAGTGACAGTGATCATTGATTGCTGTCACTATTTATTTCCCCTATTTCCCCACTAAATTTTGTTAGACGTTTTAACTAACGGTATAATATTGACAAAGGAGGGTCTCAAATGGTAAAAATCCCTTATTTATCTGGTTTTGAAGCTCATTTAAAAACTAGACATATTTCTAATAAAGCACACACTGAATATATGAATTCTCTGAATGACTTTTTTAATTATACGATTCAACACAATAACGACTATAAAATATCGGAAGATATCAAAGATGTCCACGAAATGGATGTCCGTCTCTTCAAGGACTTTATGTTAGAAAAGCTCCAACTTAGTCCCAGTACGATCAATAAAGTCATCAGCAATTTAAATGTCTACTTCAAATATCTCTTCAGTGTCAAAAAAACGCCAGAGATACCGACTTTAAATATTAATAGTGTCACTGTACCTAAGCAGACTGATTTCCCGACTGTCGTCTTTTTGAAGCTTCCTGAATATTTGAAAGCTGATCTTAGTGTTTATACGAGATTACTGATTTTGATAATTTCTAAAGGCTTTAATTATAAAGAAGCCCTGGCACCTGATTTCTATCGTAAATTCAATCAGTTGGACTTCAATCAAGATGAACAGCAGTTTCTCGACACTTATAAAACTTATATTGCCCCCTTCAGATCTTTTTGGGATGATCAGAATCTCTTTTTAAGTCGCAACAAGGCCGCTAACACACCTCTGTTGACCGTACCTGCTTTGCATCGTGATTTGAAAAGAGACAGTGAATCTACCGGCTTAGACCTAGCTCCTAAGAAACTTTATACTACTTTTATTCTCCTCGCCCTCAGTACTAAAGAGCTCTCTGATGATCAGTTACGAGCTTTAGATGCTCTGGATACGGCCTCAGTTCTTTACTACCGTCGACTCAAGCGAGAAACTAATTTTGATATTTAATGAGGTTAAAAATGAAAAATATTGCTGTTTATTGTGGTGCCTCTGTTGGTAACCAAGAAATTTATACTACTGGTGCTGAAAAATTGGGCAAATGGATCGTCCAAAATAATTACGGTTTGACCTACGGTGGCGGTAACAATGGTCTGATGAACGTTGTTGCTGACAGCGTACTAGAAGAGAATGGGTTTGTTCATGGAATCATTACGCAACAACTCTACGACCGCAACCTAGCTCATGATAATCTATCAAGTTTGGATATTGTCGATACCATGTCTGAACGTAAAGAAGCTATGTTAAAGGATTCTGTCGCAAATATTGCTTTACCTGGTGGTCCGGGAACTCTTGAAGAAATTTCTGAGGCCTTCTCATGGACTATCATTGGTGTCAGTTCACATCCCTGCATCTTTTATAACGTCAATCACTATTATGACAAATTGGAAAGTTTCTTCGATGAGATGGTCGACCAAGGATTCATGGCTGCAAAGACCCGTGAAACCCTATTGTTTAGCGATTCTTTGGAAGAAATCAATGACTTTATTCAAAGCTATATCCCACCAAAATTGCGTAAATACCAGAGATAAAACCAAGACTTTTTATTTCACTATTTTTAAAAAAGGAAGTATATTGTAGCCGTCAGATAGATAAAGATATCTGACCAATAAAATATTCTCCTTAGATATATACATTACAAATGTGATTTTCTCATTAATACTACTTACAATAAATATCCTCCCAATTTGTATTAAATTATAATAAACTCTCTGATGTAAAAGCCAATATAAGCAAAACCCGTCGAATCGATTTCGGCGGGTTTTTAGTTATTATTCTAGAACAGCTTCACGCTTAGGAATGGATGGAAAGGCTCCTAGTTTTTGAACTGTTAAAGACGATGCTTGACTTGCATAAACAATAGCATCGTGAATGTTTGATAGATCTGGATCTAATTCAGACGACAACGCACCAATAAAGGTATCTCCGGCCGCTGTCGTATCAACTGCTTTAACTTTAAAGGCTGAAATTTGTTCTGATTGACCATTGTGCGAAACAAATGAACCTTTTGAACCTAAAGTGATGATGACACAACTGATACCTAGACCATGATAGAAAGCAGCGGATTCCTTCAGTGATTGTTCATCTGTAATTTTAATACCAGAGATCAATTCACTTTCCGTTTCATTTGGAGTAATGATGTCAGTCAACTTCAATAGTTCTTCTGGAATTTTTTTAACGGCGGGAGCTGGATTTAAAATTGTTACTTTATTAGCTGCACGAGCCACTTCAAAAGCCGCGATGGCTGCAGGAATTGGTGTTTCAAATTCTGTAACGACAAAATCACTCTTTTGAATCGTTTCTTGAGCTTGATCAACATCTTCTGAAGTTACTAAAGAATTAGCCCCTGCTTGATAAATAATTGAGTTCTGTCCTGATTTTTGTAAGAGGATATATGCTTGCCCGGTATCGGCCTGAGGTACAACTGTAATGTGCTTAGTGTCGATATTGTCTTCTTTTAACAGCTTCAACATCATTTTGCCATTACTGTCATCCCCAACACGACCGATAAAACTAGTTTCAGCTTGAGACCTTGCGGCAGCGACCGCCTGATTAGCACCTTTACCACCACCGGCTTTGGAGAATGAATTCATTTTGATAGTCTCACCTGGTTGAGGCAGATTGTCGATATGCATGATGTTATCGACGTTAATACTTCCAATTACAACTACTTTGTTTGCCATTTTGCTCTCCTCCAAAAAAGGGAACATGAAGTAAATTCACATTCCCTTTTAATTCATGTTATTTATTACTTATTTAAACTATCTGTTGTAACTAACTTCAATGGTGATTCAATGTTCTTCTTAACTTTCTTACCATTAAAGTGATCATATGCAGCTTGTAATGCTAAACGTCCCATTTCTTCTGGTTGTTGAGCAACTGTTGCGGCCATCTTACCTGACTTAACAGCCTTAACACCATCTTCTTCACCATCAAAACCAACGATAGCGATATCTTTGTTAGCTGCCTTAACAGCTTGAACAGCACCTAGAGCCATTTCGTCATTTTGTGAGAAGATTCCGACGATATCTGAGTTACCTTGAAGAATATTTTCTGTAGTAGTTAAACCTTTAGCACGATCGAAGCCAGCTGTTTGTTTTGCAACAATATCTAGTTTACCCTTAGCATAATTATCAAAACCTTTACCACGTTCACGTGTTGCTGAAGCTCCTGGGATTCCTTGTAGTTCAGCAACTTTAGCATTGTTTCCTAATTTATCGATCAAGAATTTAGCGGCCATTTGTCCACCCTTAGTAGAGTTGGATGCAACCAATGTCAAAACTTTTCCGCCATCACTAGAACGGTCAACGGTGATAACTGGGATACCAGCATCATTAGCATCCTTAACAGCTGGTGTAATAGCTGATGAGTCTACTGGGTTAATGATCAAAACGTCAACTTTCTTTGTAATTAGATCTTCAATATCATTGTTTTGCTTAGCTGTATCATTTTGAGCATCAGAAATTTGTACATTAGTACCATTTTTCTTAGCTAAATCATTGATACCTTTCTTAACAGAAACGAAGAATGGATTTGATAAAGTTGATAGTGAAGCTCCGACTTTAATATCCTTTGGTTTCTTAGTTTCTACTTTCGAATTATCTGACCCACCTGAATCAAGTCCTGACTTGCCACACCCTGCTAGAGTGAACATAGCTAAGGCTGAGATACTAACTGCTAAAATTACACGCTTTAAAGATTTCTTCATAATAGAAAATCCCCCTTAATATGATTAATCATTTGATGAACGTCTATCTAGTAGTACAGCGATCAAAATTACAATACCTTTAACGATTTGTTGATAGAAACTGGAAATTCCTAACAAATTCATACCATTGTTCAAAGTTCCAATGATCAAGGCACCAATCAATGTTCCAAAGATTCTACCTTTACCACCAGCTAATGATGTTCCACCTAAAACAACGGCAGCGATAGCATCCATTTCATAAGATGTACCGGCATCTGGTTGAGCGGAACTCAAACGTGAAGTCAAAATAATTCCGGCTAATGATGCCATCAATCCAGAAATAGTATAGATCCACATTGTTACGACCTTAGTCTTAACACCAGCGATATAAGCAGCTTGTTCATTGCCACCCAAAGCATATGTTTTACGTCCAAAAGTTGTCTTATGTAACAAGACATATAAAATTAAATAAACAATTGCCATAATAAAGATTGGAACTGGAATCCCTAATAAGTAACCACGGCCCATGAATTGGAACAAGAAACTGTTATTCATTTTAGCCCCAGTAATAGGATTACCATTTGTAAAGACATATGTTGCACCACGGAAAATAGTCATTGTAGCTAATGTAGCGATGAATGGTGCAGCTTTACCATAGGCAATTAAAACCCCGTTTAGAAAACCTAAAAGTCCACCCATCAAGAAACCGACTAACAAGGCGACAATAGCTGAAGTTCCACTTGCTAGCATCGAAGCAGTAACAGCACCGGTTAAAGCTAGAATAGAACCAACTGACAAATCGATACCACCTGTCAAGATAACAAAGGTCATCCCAAAGGCAATTACGGCATTGATTGATACTTGTCTCAATAGATTTAACAAGTTGCTAGGTTGAATGAACCCCGGACTTAGTGCTGTAACCAAAATAATCAAAATAATTAAAGCCACTAGCGGTCCTAATTTACTAATAAACTTTTTGAAATTAAAACTGTTCTTTTCGGCAGTTTTAGTCTTTTCTTCCATCGTTTGATCCCCCTGTCGCTAAAGTCATAACTGACTCTTGTGTTGCCGTCTTCGTATCGACGATACCAGTGATTTTACCTTCATAAACGACTGCGATTTTATCGCTCATTCCTAGAACTTCTGGTAAATCACTGGAAATCATGATGATAGCTACGTTTCGATCCGTTAACTCATTCATCAAGTCGTAGATTTCACGTTTAGCACCAACATCGACGCCACGTGTAGGCTCATCTAGAATCAATACCCTTGAACCTGAACCAACCCACTTAGCCAAAACAACTTTTTGTTGATTACCACCACTAAGACTACCGGCACTGACATCAGCACTTTGAGCCTTAACGGTCAAACGTTTCATTAACATATTTGTGAAATCGTTTACCGATTTGTCGTCAATAATTCCATGTTTAACAAATCCATTGATAGATGGCAAGGCGATGTTGTCTCTTAAAGAATCATCCAAAATCAAACCTTCATCTTTACGATTCTCAGTCAAGAAACCGATTTGATTTTTAATAGCTTCCTGAGGCGAATGGATATGGACCTCTTTGCCATTAATTAATACTTTGCCTTCATTGTGTGGATCAATTCCGAAGATAGAACGCATGATTTCAGTTCTACCCGCACCCATCAAGCCGGAGAAAGCTAAGATCTCGCCCTCTTGAACTTGGAAGTTAACATCATTGAAGACACCTTTTTCTGATAGATGTTGAACTTCTAATGCAACTTTACCAAAATGAGGATCACGATCTGGATAGAAGTCGTCGATCTCACGACCAACCATATCCTTAACTAACTGTTTGATATCTACATCTTTAGTTGCGTATTCGTTAATTGAAATACCATCACGCATGACAGTTACTTTATCCGCAATTTCAAAGAGCTCTTCCATACGGTGTGAAATATAGATAAAGCCAACGCCCTGTTTCTTCAATTCACGAACTACTTCGAATAATTGTTCAATTTCATTTTCCGTCAAAGCAGCCGTAGGTTCGTCCATGATAATGATCTTGGCGTCAGTCATCAATGACTTAGCAATTTCAATCATTTGTTGACGTCCAACACTTAATGATCCAATTGGTTTGTCGACATCAATTTTGGTGCCCAACTTATTCAAGTAGAATCTAGCTTGTTCACGCATTTTGTTTTCATTCATAATGCCAAATTTGTTTTTAATTTCCTTATTAAGGAACATATTGTCAACAACTGACATTTCCAGAAAATTGTTCATCTCTTGGTGAATGAAGGAGATTCCGTGTTGTTCCGCATCCAGTGGACCAGTGAAATGTGTTTCTTTGCCGTCAACGAGAATCTCACCACCGTCATCTCCGTAAAGACCAGTTAAGATATTCATCAGGGTTGATTTACCAGCACCATTTTCACCCATCAAAGCATGAACTTCTCCAGATTGAACCGTGAAATTAACACCTTCCAAAACTTTGTTGGTACCAAAGGCCTTAGAAATGTTTTTCATTTCAATCTTCATAAAAAATCACCTCCGGTTAAAATGTGACCCCGCTCTCCAATATGATGTTTGAAAATGGACTAGCTTCACCTGTACGAATAAAGGCTTTATCGTTGCTTAGTCGCTTTTTCATCTCGTCATGTGGAATAAATTCGATTGGTACGTCAATCAATTTCTTGATATTGGCTAATTGCTCAGGATTCTGAGTCTTTATTTCTTCAGCCAAATATACTTTTTGAATTTGCAACTCGGATAGAACATTCTTTAGAACGTCGATAAAACTTGGTAAACCCTTTTGGACTGCCAAATCAATCTTCTTAGTTCCATTTGGTACTGGCATTCCAGCATCTCCAATTGATAGAGTATCGAAATGGCCCATATCAGCTATTACTGCTGAAATTTGAGTATTTAAAACTACACCTTTTTTCATAGGTTCGTCCCCCTTTTAAATTCTCTTGTTGAATCGCCAATTTTTAGCTTGGTGTTCAAAATGATAGTTTTTTTGTCACTACTGGGATTTTTAATTCGATTGATCAATAATCCAACCAATTGCTCACCAATTTCACTTATCGGTTGAGCCATAGTGGTCAAACTCGGCGTCAGATACTTATTCAGATTGATATCATCGAATCCAACCACTGAGTAATCCTCAGGAATTCTTTTGCCTAATAAATTCAACCCTTTATAAACTCCCATAGCTACATCATCATTGATAGCTATAATCGCTGTTGCGTTGGTTTGAACTATCTTTTTAGCTGCCTCAACACCACCCTCTGGTCCAAAGGTTGCTTGAAAAATCAACTCCTTTTCAATCTTTAAATTGTGCTTGGTAAAAGCTTCTTCGTAGCCGGTAAAACGTTTTACTAGATTCATTGTTAACGTCTTAGGTATTACAAACGCAACATGTTTGTGGCCCAAAGATAAGATATGTTCTGCAATTGCTTCTCCTGATCTTTCTTCATTGATCAAAACTCGGTCGTCATCAATGTTCAAATCAGCCTGGTCAGTCAAAACCATAGGGATGTTATTATGCAGCGATAATTTATCGACAATTTCTTTCGAAGCGCCTGGAGCTGCCAAAATCAAACCTTTCTGCGTTCCCGAGGCAAATTGTTCAATAAAATAATCAATATTCTCCTTGAAACCATTAACACTAAAAATTTGAGGGAAATATCCTTTAGGTATGGCCGCTTGCTCGATGCTCAAACCCAGACTAGCAAAGAACGGATTCATAATATCTGGAATCACCACACCAATAGAGTTGGTCCTTTGTCCAACCAACCCTCTAGCATAATAATCTGGGTAATAATCTAACTCTGCTTGAGCCTTATGGACTTTCTCTCTTGTTTCTTCACTGAAGCGCCCACCTTTACCGTTCAAAATTAAAGAAACTGTTGTAACTGAAATACCAGCCTTACTGGCGACATCTCTGATTGTCGTCTTATAATTTCTTTTCAAAGTGAACCACCTCTCAAACAAGTAAACCGTTTTACCAAGCTTACGGTCACATCATATCTTGTTATGTAAGCGCTGTCAACGATAATTTTGTATACGTTTTGTAAAAAAAAGTCCCAATCCTTATGGACTAAGACTTTTGTTAATTATTCTATATAAAAGCTGTAATAATTCCTGCTGCAACGACTAGGATCAAACCAGAAACGACCATGATCATTTCTTTATGCGTCTTGCCTTCATGCAAGATGTAAATACCACCAAGTGTTCCGATAATTACATTCATTTGTGAAAGTGTAAATCCAGTAGCTAATCCGTTGACATCTTTACGAGATGAAATCAAGTATGTCAAAGCTGCAAAGGCAAAAAAGATACCACTGATAATATTTAGATAAGTACTCTTAGACTTATATGGTTTAGCCTCACGATTGCTCTTCGTAATAAAGGCGAAAACAGTTGATGCGACCGCCATACCTAATGCTTGTGGTAAGAAGGCTTGGAAACTGTCAACAGATACTGCCTGTGGAAATGCTGAATAACCGACATATCCGATCGTAGCAACCAAGACTAATGAAATACCTTTGACTACACTAGACTCACTCTCAGAAACTTTTTTCTCACTATATGTTGTCAAATAAACTCCAATGATGATTAAAACAATTGAAAAGAATCCAATCATTTTAGCAGTTGCTGTGGGCCATTCACCTAAAACAATAACCCCCCAAAGTGATGTACCAATCAACTGAAAACCAGTTGAAACTGGCATTGTTTTAGAAACACCCATTTCAGCGAATGCATAAAACACTAAACTCTGTGCAATCGACCAACAAGCACCAGATAAAAATGTAAACAGGAAGTTCTTTCCCGTTAATAGTGGTGTCTGCATGGCAACGGCAACAACAATCGCTGATAGCAAAGTACCATACGTAGCACCAATAATTTGATTGACTGGTTTCCCTCCGAACTTTCCAGTCAAGATTGGGAAGACACCCCAACCGATCATTGGCAATAGACCAATTAAAATATTCATTAAAAAAGACTCCCTTTAACTCTAAAATAAAAAAGTAAATTTTCAGCAATGTTGTCATTATATCAGACTTAAGAATGCGTTTTCAAGAAAAATATCTATTTTTCATTAATTTTATTATCTTTATTTTGATTTCAATAAGTAAAGTAAGACTTTGATAATAGTATTTATTGTCAATGATTCAAGCTTCTTCATAAAAATAATTGTGAAAACGTATATTTGAGTTTCTGATAGTTTGCTTTTCTCTAATATAGCGTTTTCTCAAAATCCTAGCCACAAAAAAAATAAGAAACCCTAAAAGGATTTCTTATCTTTTGAAATATATAATATTGAATTAAAATTTAGCGTCCAATGGAGGAACAACTTGTTTCTTACGTGATACAACGCCAGGTAAACTAGCCTTGTTATCGGAAACCTTAGTATTAAGTGCTTCTTCAAAGGTCTTAACGGCACTGTCATCACCGATGATGATACCAGTTGTATCGCTTGTCAAAATATTTGTGATCAATAGGACAAACAAATTGTAGCCTTTGTCAGCACTTTCGGATTTAATATCCTTAACGAAATCAGCTTCACGCTTAAGAGTATCGTCAATGTCAACAGTGTTAACTTGAGCAATACGTACGCTGTTACCGTTCATATCGAAGCTCTTAGCATCCATATCGATAAGTTCTTGTGTTGTCTTACTGTCAAGATTTGTACCAGCTTTCAACATTTCAAGACCATATGATTCATAGTCGATACCGGCTGTTGCAGCTAAGCTCTTCAAAGCAGCTCTATCTTCATCAGTTGTTGTAGGTGATTTCAACAATAAAGTATCGGAAATGATTGATGAAGCCATCAAAGCAGCAATCTTAGCTGGAACTTTAACTTCATTTTCGTTATACATCTTCCAAATGATTGTACTTACACAACCAACTGGTTCTGCACGATAGTATAGAGGCAATTTTGTTTCAAAGTTAGCAATTCTGTGATGATCAACAACGTGTGTAATTTGAACATCATCGATGTCTGGAACACTTTGTTGTTTTTCATTATGATCAACTAGCATGACCTTTTTAACTTCGCCATTGATAGCTGAAATAATACGTGGGTACTTAGCATCAAAATGGTTATAAACAAATTTTGTTTCCAAGTTAGGTTCACCTAAAGCAACGGCCTCAGTATCGAATCCTAGTTGGTTTTGTAAATATGAATAAGCAACAGCAGCTGAAACTGCATCTGTATCAGGATTTCTGTGTCCAAAAACTAATTCTTTTTCTTTTGGCATGAATGTGCGCCCCTTTTTAATATTTATCTTGAAGATTTAAGACGATCAACATAACTCATCTTATCTAGAAAATTATCCCATTCATTGAGGAAATCTTCAATTCTAGGAATCTTTTCTTTATCTTCTCGATATACAAATGATAAATCACTTGTGATAGCTGGTTCAAGTGGTGTTTGATAAAGTTTAAACATTGATTGATGTGCTATACAAAAACTCAATGGCAAAACTGTATAAACGTCAGATGATTCCTGTGTAAATTTCAATAATTGATATGGTGATGAGAATCGAGCAATGACCTTTGGGAAGTCCACTAAAGCATCCCGATATCGTTCACTGATCAGTTCGGAGAAGTAATAAGTCTTTAAGTACGTAGCCCAAGGTTTAGCTGTTGCGTCCTTAAAACTAACACTCTTTTTCTTATTAATCTTTTCATCATCATGAATCAACATAATATTATCACTCATAATTTTCTTTGAACGATAAATCTTCCAACTCTTGATACTTTTGTCTGGTAAATACATAATAGCCAGATCAATTTTATTATTCTGAATATTATCCCAGAGTTCTTTACGAGTTAATAAATTCAAATCAATGATCACATTAGGATTGATTCGATTATATTCAACGATAAAATCCTCTACCACCACTGATTCAGCCGTCGATAAGAGACCAATACTGATTGTACCAGATCTCTCTGAGGATTCTTGCTGAATTTGATCAGTCACGTTATTGATCAAGTCAAACATCTGATGAGTCGACTTCAATAACAAAGTACCAGCGTCAGTCAAATAAATCTTCTTACCAATACTATAAAACAGTGGTGCACCAACAACTCTTTCAATCTTTTTTATCTGTTGCGTCAATGCAGGTTGAGTGATACCTAATAATTGCGCAGTCTTTGTATAACTCATATTTTTAGTTAATTCATCAAAATAATTTAATGCTTTAGACCTAAAAACACGTCTTGATTTCTCATCTAACAATAAGAAGATCCTCCTAGTTTGTGGAAGTAAAAATTAATGTAATTAATAAGATAATAATACTATATAAACTAAAAATCTGTCATTTATATTATTCTTTTTCTAACACTTTTTTCACAAATCTAATTGGATTACCATCGGTCTCTGGATCCATGATAAAGGAACCATTTGAGTAACGGTCAGCATTTTGATGCATTGATGGGTCAATTTCGATTTCTTTATTTGAATCGGTAATAATCGATAGTTGCATATCATTATTGATATTGGTTACTAAACAAATACGATGTGGTTGACGTTTTAGTTCTCTTAATGTCAAGACACCACGACGAGCACGACTTGTTACAGGTATTTCTGATAACTTCATTTGCTTATATGAACCACGTTGTGTCAAGACGGCAATCTTATCATTATCATCACTAGCCAAGAAGTACCCAGCTAATTGATCATCATCTTTCAAACTGACAAATTTAACACCCATGGCCTTACCACTGACAACCGGAACTTCTTCAATTGGGAAAGCTGAAGCATATGAGTGTTTAGTAAAGACATAAACTAATTGTTTTGAATCATTTGGTACATAATAAACATCCATTACCGAAGAGGCACTGACTTTTAACTTACAGTACTTCGAAGCACGTGATTTATATGTTCTTCCTGGCAATAGATCACTAAAGGCAACCTGCTTAATGTAATTCTCATCCGTTCCAATCAAGAAGTTACCCGTCTCTTTTAGATCCTTGAAGACAAATGCTTTCAGAATTGATTCATCGGTATCCAAACCGACTTCTTGGGAAAGATGTGAGCCTGTATCTTTCCAACGACTATCCTCAATTTCAAAGATTTGACGGTAAATCAGATTTCCTTTATCGGTGAAGATAAAGACATGATCTAAAGTATTGACGTTTTCATCAACGATTGGATAGTCCTCATTCTTTAAGCCATTATCAGATGGGTCTGAGGCTTGATAAGAACGCAAACTACTACGTTTAACGTAACCATCATGACTAACCAACAAGCGGACATCTTCACTGGCAACCATAACTTTAGTATCAACTTCAATTTCAGCCACTTTAGCCTCAATCTTAGTACGACGTTTGTCAGCGTACGTATCACGGACTTGAGTCAATTCTTTTTTGATCAATGTCATCAAAGTCTTATGATTATTGATAATTTCATTTAGACTATCAATTTGTTGATGCAACTCGGCGTCTTCTTTTTCCAGTTCAGTGACATCGGTATTAGTTAAACGATATAACTGCAAGGAAACGATAGCTTCAGCTTGTTCATCACTAAATTTATAACTCTTAACCAAATTATTTTTAGCATCGGACTTGTTCTTACTTGAACGAATAGTCTTAATAACTTTGTCTAAGATTGATAAAGCCTTAATTAAACCTTCAACAATGTGCAGACGTTTCTTAGCCTTATTTAAATCATATTTACTACGGCGTAAGACGACGTCTTCTTGATGTTTAATATATTCCTTCAGGATTTGAATCAAACCGACTTGCTGAGGACGCATGTCAGCAATGGCAACCATGTTAAAGTTGTATGAAACTTGTAAATCAGTATTCTTGAATAAATAATTTAGGATACCGTTAGCGTCAACATCCCGTTTTAATTCAACAACGATCGATAGTCCTTGACGGTCACTCTCATCACGTACTTCAGCAATTCCTTCAACTTTTTTAAGAACACGAATTTCATCCATCTTCTTAACTAGTTGGGCTTTATTAACTTCGTAAGGAATCTCTGTGATGACGATTTGAGATTTATGACCACGAATTTCTTGAATTGATGTCTTAGAACGAATGTAGACACGTCCACGACCATTTGTATAAGCTTCCTTGATCCCTTGCTTACCTTGCAAAATACCGCCGGTAGGGAAATCTGGTCCCTTAACGATCTTCATGAGTTCGTCCAAAGTAATATCAGGATTATCAATCATTTTAATCGTTGCATCAATGACTTCACCTAAATTGTGAGGTGGAATCTCAGTCGCATAACCTGCTGAAATACCAGTAGCACCATTAACTAATAGATTAGGGAAACGGGCTGGCAAGACTTTAGGTTCTTTTTCAGTATCATCGAAATTCCATTCTTCATCGACGGTATCTTTATTGATATCACGTAACATTTCACTAGAAATTTTACTCAAACGTGCTTCAGTATAACGCATGGCAGCAGGTGGATCACCATCCATTGATCCATTATTACCGTGCATTTCAATTAACGGATTACGTAGTTTCCAATCTTGAGACAAACGCACCATCGCCTCATAAATTGAAGAGTCACCATGGGGATGGAAATTACCCATAACGTTACCAACGCCCTTAGCTGACTTACGGAAACCTTTATCGTAAGTATTACCATCTAAAAACATTGAGTAGAGGATTCTTCGTTGAACTGGCTTTAAACCGTCACGAATATCTGGTAACGCTCTTTCTTGAATAATTGATTTTGAATATCTCGCAAATCGATCTCCCATGATTTTTTCGAGCGAGATATCTTGAATTTTAGGAGAATTTTCAGTCACTATGTATCACCTATTCCTTATTCAATAAATCGTCAACGAGTTTACTATCAATTGGATCAGTATCGTCATCGACTTTTTCCAAGATATTGTCGCCTTCTTCGGTACCATTGAAACGAACATTATCTTCGATCCAATCACGTCTAGGCTTAACTTTATCACCCATCAAAGTTGTTACACGACGTTCAGCCAAAGCCGCATCGTCGATATTAACTCTGATTAGAATACGATTCTCTGGGTCCATTGTTGTCTTCCAAAGTTGGTCAGCATTCATTTCACCTAAACCTTTGAATCGTTGCAACTCATAACCTTTACCCATTTTATCAATGGATTTTTGCAACTCATCTGGTGTCCAAGCATATTCAATTTTTGTCTTGGCACCCTTACCCTTTTGGAGCTTGTAAAGCGGTGACAAAGCAATATAAACATGTCCTGCTTCAACTAATGGACGCATATAGCGATAGAAGAATGTTAACAATAGAATTTGAATATGAGAACCATCATCATCGGCATCGGTCATAATGATAATCTTGTCGTAATTACGATCTTCTAACTTGAAATCGGCACCGACACCAGCACCAATCGTGTAGATCATCGTATTGATCTCTTCATTCTTGTAGATATCTTCTAACTTGGCTTTTTGAGTATTTAAAACTTTACCACGTAATGGCAAGATAGCCTGGAACTTACGATCTCGACCTTGTTTAGCAGAACCACCGGCAGAATCACCCTCGACAAGGAATAATTCATTCTTATCAGGATTCTTCGATTGAGCTGGCGTCAACTTACCAGAAAGTAAGCCATCAGTCTTCTTATTCTTCTTACCACTTCGAGTACTCTCACGAGCTTTACGAGCGGCATCACGAGCTTCACGGGCTTTCAAAGCCTTCTTGACCAACATTTGAGCCTGCTCACCATTCTCTAGCAAATAAAAACTCATTTGTTCATAAACTAATTGGTCGACAGCTGATCGAGCTTGTGGTGTACCCAATTTACCCTTAGTCTGTCCTTCGAATTGAAGGATCTCTTCGGGAATTCGAACTGAAATGATGGCTGAGAGTCCCTCACGAACGTCACTACCTTCCAGATTTTTACTATTTTCTTTTAACAATCCTACTTTGCGAGCATAATCATTAAAAGCTTTAGTTAAACCTGATTTCATTCCGGCTTCATGAGTCCCACCATCAGCGGTACGAACATTATTAACGAATGAAATAATGTTCTCTGAATAGCCATCATTGTATTGACCGGAGAATTCAATCTCGATATCTGAATTAGTACCTTCAACATAGAAGATTCCACCTAAAGCATCCTTGCCTTCGTTCAAATATTTTACGAATGATTGAATACCGTCTTCGTAATGAAAAATATCTTTTTTCTCTTCTTCACCACGTTTGTCGGTCAAAGTGAACTTAACACCTTTTAGCAAAAAGGCTGACTCTCGTAATCTTTCAGCTAACGTATCATAATTAAATTTAGTTGTCTGAAAAATAGTAGCATCAGGCTTAAAACTAATTGTTGTTCCACTATCTTCCTTGGTAGAACCAGTCTTCTTCAAAGTTCCAACTGGATGGCCACCATTTTCAAATCGTTCTTCATACACTTTATGGTCACGAACAACTCGAACAGTCATCCATTCTGATAAAGCATTCACAACTGAAGAACCAACACCGTGAAGTCCACCAGAAGTCTTATAACTATTTTCTGAGAACTTACCTCCGGCATGCAATACAGTCAAAATTACTTCAATAGTTGGTTTACCACTAGCATGCATCCCTGTAGGCATTCCACGTCCATGGTCAACAACAGTAATACTGCTATCCTTATTGATAGTAACGTTGATTTCTTTACCAAATCCTGATAGAGCTTCATCGACTGCATTATCGACAATTTCATATACCAAGTGATGTAATCCACGTGAGTCAGTGGAACCAATGTACATACCTGGTCTTTTTCGTACAGCTTCTAATCCTTCAAGGATTTGAATTGACGAATCATCATAAGATGATTTTGGCATTTATATCATTCCTTTTCATTTACTACGTAGTGCAATATTTCAATATTATAACACTATTACCTTAACACGAATATATGTTCGTACATAAGAAATCTTTTAATTTCTAGCAAAATAGTGGATAATGTCTAGGTTGGTATTTATAATTCTCTAATAAAAGCACCATAGAGTTACAATATACCAAAAAAATAAAGCTAAGAGAGTGATTTTTTGATGAAACTTCTCATTTGTGCAATATTAGCCTATCTAATCGGCTCATTTCCGACCGCCTATATCGTTGGAAAAGTTTTCTTTCATAAAAATATTTTTGATTACGGTAGTGGAAATGTAGGTACTACTAATGCTTATCGTGTCTTTGGCAAATTTGCTGGTACCGTTGTTTTAGTTATCGATATCCTAAAGGGAACCCTGGGTGCATTAATGCCAGTCTTCTTCGGCCTTGACCGTCACTGGATTTTGTTTATCGGTATTTTTGCTGTTATCGGCCACTGTTTTTCAATCTTTCTTAAGTTCCGTGGTGGAAAAGCTGTCGCAACCAGTGCTGGTATTCTTCTAGCATATAATCCACTACTATTTGCTATCTGCTTTGCTTTTCTCGCTATAATCGTTTATACGACTAGCATGGTCAGCGTTGCTAGTTTGACTACGATCTTATTCTTTACAATTGCCACATTGTTCCTACATGATTGGATTTTAACCACTGTCGCTGCTATTATTACTGTCATTATTTACGTACGCCATATTCCTAACATTAAGCGACTTCTTAAGGGCAAAGAAAATCTTGTACCAGTTGGACTGAGATATAAAAAGCAACAACGCGAAAATCAAAAATAATTACTACTTCAAGCGACCATACAAAATGGCCGCTTTTTTATTCTTTTATTTTCCTTAAATTCAACGTCAAAACCCCTAGTTACTGATAAAATATGTTTAAAGCAGTTTAATCATTTAGGGGGAATATGGCAATGGATAAAAAATATCCCAGCAGATCTGAGTACCGTCGTTCACATGGTCTTAAAAAGTCCTTTTATCAAAAATGGTGGTTCTGGATCATAATTGTTATTTTGATTGTTGGTGGGGGTGCCGGCGGTTATTACCTGTACTCTTCTCAAAGTTCTTCAAATACTTCAAAAGTTGAAAAGAAAACAGCTAGTTCTAAGTCCAAACCAAAAAAGAAGAAAAAATCAATCACTACTTCAGAGATTACTTTAAAGAATTATAATGGTATCTATATTAGCGATAAAGATGGTCTATCTCTAGATATTTTAACGAAATATTTCGGCAAGTCAGCATCAAGTACTGTCAGCAAAGTAAATGATAAACAAACCAATATGGAAACATGGACTAAAATTGCTAACGGCACTAAGAATTCTAAATTAGTCGTGCAATTTTACAATGACCACGCTATTGAAAAAACTATCTCTGATCTTAAAGTAACTAGAAGTTCTAAAATTGCTTTAACTGATTACGTCAAAGTTGACAATGATCAATCAACCGATCAGGTCATGCAAATACTTGGCAATCCCAACTACTATTCCGAAACAAACCTTGATGGCACTACCACAACCATTTACAAGTACACATCGGGGCTAAATGGCGAAGATGGCGCTAACTGTACGATCAACTTCACTAATGGCAAGGTTAGTGGCAAGAGTCAATCTGGATTGAAATAATACTACAATTCCAAGCATTTTATATCGTCATTACTATGTTTTACAATATCCTTATAAAAAGTGATAAATAGGGGGATGTTCAGATTATGAAAGTTACAAAATTAGTCGTTGGAATACTGATGATTATTTTATCTCTATTCATATTTTTCGAAAGTATGGCAGCAGGATTTGTCAATACTATTGAAAACAAAGGAAATACTAGTGGTTCTGCCGGAGTTATAATGGCAATTGGTTTTCTTGCCGCGGGCATTGTTTATATTGCTACTAGAAAATTAACCAGTCTTGGTGGCGATATAGCCAACGCTATCGTTCTAGGATTATTCGGAATTATAGGTCTGGCTAATTCTGACAAAGTATACCAAGATTTACTAGTTTGGATCATTTTAGGTTTTATTATTGGATTTGGATTTCTAATCTGGCATATCGTCGCTAAAAAAACTAATCATAAACAACAAAGGAATAATAACAATCCTCAAAATAATAATTATTACAATTCCGGAAACAATGACACACCTACCAGAGCTCAATATCGACAAAATCATCGTAAATGACAAAAAAGTCTATTATCAGTAAATTATCTGATAATAGACTTTTTTCATCTTTAAACTATTTAACCGAGACACTGAAGTAAGCTTCAAATTGTTCTTTAGGAGCTAAACGGTTGATACCGTATTTAGTCTTAAATTGGCTGTCGCTGTCGTTTTTATCGGCAATCCCCCACCAGGGTTCGATACACATAAAGTTGCCTTCTGCGGGATATGAGGACCACATACCGAAGAACTTAGCGTTACCTGTATCTAAGATTACTTGACGTTCACTCTTATCACTAGAAATCGTTACTTGGGTAGGTTCATTCAAGCGATAAACGATAGCATCATTGACAAAGGCTTCGTGACTCAATGGAAAATCTTGATTGTCAACTTTTTTCTCATCATTGAGATCGACATTTCCAGTTTCCCCGTTGATTGGAATCAATGTTCTAGTTTCTTTAGGGTCAACTTTGACAGTAAAATCTTCGTAATTTAGGCCCTTTTCAAAAGGTACTGAGAATCCGGGATGTGCTCCAATTGAGAAGTACATATCCTCTGATTCCTCTAAACTGTCAACTAGGTAAGAAATTTGAACTGTTCCTTTAACTAGTTGATAAACGATTCTTAACTTAAAGTGATATGGATATTTCTCCAAACTGGCTTCACTTGTTGTTAAACTCAAGACCAACTTAGAATCTGATTGAGAGTCGAGTGTAAACTCTTGATCTCTAGCAAATCGATGTTGTGTCATGTGATATTCCTTATCATCAATGTAATAATGATTATCCTTTAAACGACCCACGATTGGGAACAGCACTGGTGCATGTCTTCCCCAAACATTAGGATTAGCTTGCCAAATGAATTCTACCCCTTCGGTATTCTTGACACTGATTATTTCAGCACCTAGAGACTCTACTTTAACGGTTAAAAAATCATTTTTTAATTGATAGACTGTCATAATTGCCCCCTATAGAATGTAACGTGAAAGATCTTGATCGCTGGCAATCTTACCAACTTGTTCACGAACATATTCACGTGTAATAGTAATATCTCCCATTTGCATATCTGGACCTTCATAAAGGATATCAGCTAAAATCTTCTCTAATACTGTTGAAAGTCTTCTTGCACCAATGTTTTGATTACTATTATTTAACTCAAAAGCAATTTTTGCAATCTCTTCAACGGATTCTTTAGTAAAAGTTAAATGAATTCCATCAGCTCTTGTAAGCGCTACATATTGTTTTGTTAAAGCATTATCTGGTTTTGTTAAGATTTGAATGAAATCATCTTCAGTCAAGTCTTGTAACTCAACACGGATTGGGAAACGTCCTTGCAATTCAGCAATCAAATCACTTGGTTTGCTTTCAGCAAAGGCACCACTGGCAATAAAGAGAATATGGTCAGTGTCAACGGGACCGTATTTAGTATTGATTCGTGAACCTTCGACAATAGGCAAGATATCACGTTGTACACCTTCACGAGAAACTTCACCAGAAGTCTTTTTGTCACCTGCAGCAATCTTATCAAACTCATCAATAAAGATAATGCCCTTATTTTGAGTTCTTTCAATAGCCTTTTGATAAATCTCATCATGATCAACCCGTTTAGCTGATTCTTGTTGAATCAACAATTCACGTGCTTCCTTGACAGGTAAAGTTCGAGTGATAGTCTTCTTAGGCATCAATGAATCCATCATACCGCTCATATCAAGACCCATTTGGCCCATTTGATCATCCATAGGACCAACTTTTTTAGACTCTTCAACCTTGATAGTTACTTCTTCATCTTCAAGCAACCCTTTGTCTAATTGTTCCTTAACTGATAGACGTTGATTACGAACATCATCTGTAACCTCAGAATTAGCGTCAGGATCTTCATCGACAGTATCAGCATTGTTAAAAATATTGCCTAATGGTTGACTACCATTTTGCATATTATTCAACATACTCATAAAATCGTTGTTATTTTGCTTTTGTTCTTTTTTGACACCAGGAGCGAGTAACTTAACCAATTTCTTGTCTACGTCACGGCGGACTTCTGGTCTAATATCATCAAACTTTTCTTTTTCAACCATTGAAACAGCAACACTAACTAAATCACGAACCATTGATTCGACATCACGACCAACGTAACCGACTTCGGTAAACTTTGTAGCTTCGACCTTAACGAAAGGAGCATTAACGATTTTAGCTAATCTTCTAGCAATCTCAGTTTTACCAACACCAGTAGGTCCGATCATCATTAAGTTCTTGGGTGTGATTTCTTGTTGAAGTTTTTCAGGTACTTGCATACGACGGTAACGGTTGTACAAAGCAATCGCCACAGCCTTTTTAGCATCAGTTTGACCAATAATATAATTATCTAATTGAGCAACAATTTGTTTAGGTGTTAATGTATCTGTCATTTATTAATCTCCACTCTAATTAAAATTTGTCTGAAATAATATTTTCATTGGTAAAAATATCAATAGATGAAGCAATCTTAATAGCTTCGACGGCCATTTCTTCAGCATTCATATCTTTAGCGTGACGTTGCATGGCGATTGCTGCTGCTTGAGCAAAATTACCACCTGAACCAATTGCAACAACATCCTCATCTGGTTCGATAACTTCACCACTACCAGAGATAAGTAACAAATTGTCTTTATCCATGGCAATAAGCATAGCCTCTAGTTTTTGTAGAGTTGGGTCTTTACGCCAGTCTTGTGCCAATTCAACTGCTGCACGCTTTAAATTGCCTGAATAGGCCTTTAATTTCTTTTCTAACCAATCTTGAAGAGTGATAGCATCTGCTACCCCACCGGCAAATCCAATAACCACTTGGTCATCGAAAATGCGTCTTACTTTGTGGGCTGAGCCCTTCATAATATATTTTTCACCTAATGTAACTTGGCCATCACCAGCAATTGCAGTGTGTCCATCATGTTTTACAGCAACTATTGTAGTCATTAATTTACCTTCTATCTTGGAAAATATTTTTTATAATCTTTTTGTAAATGTTCCATCGTCACGTGTGTATATATTTGTGTCGTCGACAAACTGGAATGTCCTAATAATTCTTGAACAGTTCTAAGATCGGCACCATGTTCCAGCATGTGCGTGGCAAAGGTATGACGGATCATATGAGGGTGAATATCAGCCGTTAAGCTTGTTTTTTTGATAACTTGATCCAAAATATACTCAATTCCTCGACTAGTTAAACCTTTACCACGATTATTTACAAAAACGTATTGGTGCTCTTGATGATTCTTTTGCATTAACTCTTTTCGACCGCCATTAAAATATTTCTCTAACGCGCTTTTGGCATAGCTTCCAAAAGGAACATAACGATCCTTGTCACCTTTACCATGAATCAAAACGATATTATTATCGAAATCAAGCTGGTCTAGTAATAGATTAGCACATTCACTCACACGCATGCCAGTGGCATAGAGCAATTCTAAAAGGGCTGAATTTCTTTGCGACAAAGGATCATCCCCTTTGACAGCTTCAAACAGTTCACCCATCTCTTTTTCATAAAAGAAACGTGGCAATTTTCGGCCTTTATGTCTTATCTGAACTAAGTCAAACGGATTTTGCTTAATAAACTTATTTCTAACCATAAAGTTATAAAACGACCGTAAGGCTGAAATTCTTCGGGCAACTGTATCAGTGGCATAATTTTCTTCATCTAAATATGTCAAGTAGGTTTCAACATCCACTCGACCAATTTTCGTAAAACCATTAAAACCACCATTTTTAGACAAAAAAGAAACAAAATTATCTATATCTTCCAAATAAGATTTTTTTGTTTCTTTTGAGTAATGATGATTAACCATTAAATTATCAACAAATTTATCGATTAATTCTTGTTCTATCATTTATTTTTGAATGTCCTCTTCATAATCTCCGTTTGGACAGAGTACTTGACGACCACCCTTAACTTTCTTTTCAACTAGGTAGTGACCATCTTTTGGACAATCACGTCCAATTGGTTTATCCCATGAAACAAAGTCACAGTCAGGATATCTAGAACAACCGTAGAAAATACGATTCTTCTTAGATTTTCTTTCAATAACTTGTCCCTTTTTACATTTAGGACAAATAACACCGATTTCCTTAACGATTGGCTTAGTGTTGCGACAATCTGGGAATCTTGAACAAGCATAGAATTTACCATAGCGTCCCATCTTAATAACCATTGGTGCACCACAGATATCACAATCCATTCCAGCAGGTTCATCTTTAATTTGAACTTTTTCAATCTTATCTTCGGCTGATTCAAGTTCTTTAGCAAAAGGTTTGTAGTAACGATCAACTACTTTAACCCAGTTTTCCTTACCCTCTTCGATGTTATCCAATTCATCTTCCAAATTGGCAGTGAAATCGATATTAACGATATCAGGGAAGTAATTTTGAATTAAATTGTCAACGATCTCACCAAGTTCAGTTGGTTCAAAGCTCTTACCATTCAATTTAACGTAATAACGTCTTTGAATGGTGTCAATTGTTGGCGCATAAGTTGAAGGACGACCTACACCATTCTCTTCCAAAGCCTTAACTAATGAGGCTTCAGTAAATCTTGCAGGTGGCTGTGTGAAGTGTTGAGCTGGATCATTTGATTGTAACTTAGCACTATCGCCTTCAGCAATTTCTGGCAAGATGTTGTCTTTCTTACTATTTTCAGAAGTACTTTGATAAACCTTACGATATCCTTCAAACTTCATTTTAGAACCATTAGCTCTAAACATAACTCCATTTTGAGAAAGATCGACTGTCATTGTGTCAAAAACAGCTGGTGTCATTTGACTAGCAACGAATCTCGACCAAATCAAGTCGTATAAGCGATATTGATCACGGCTAAGAACGTCTTTTAGTGACTTAGGTGTTCTCATAGTAGATGAAGGACGAATTGCCTCATGGGCATCTTGGGCTCCTTCTTGGTTCTTATCCTTACGTTCTTTAATAGCTGCAAATGGTTCACCATATTCTTCATGAATGAACTTCGAAGCTTCTGCTTCAGCAACTTTAGAAATACGCTTAGAATCAGTACGCATATACGTAATTAAACCAACGGTACCTTCTTTACGACCTAAGTTGATTCCTTCATATAATTGCTGAGCAATCATCATAGTTTTTCTTGTCTTGAAGTTTAGACGTTTATTAGCTTCCTGTTGCAAAGAACTAGTTGTGAATGGAGCAGCTGGGAATCTTTTACGTTCCTTTTTAGTAACTTTATCAATTTCAAAATCGTTCTTTTTGTCGACACGACCTAAAACCTCTTGAACTTGATCATTATTCTTTAATTCAGCTTTCTTTCCATCTAGACCATAAAAACTAGCCTTAAACTTATCTTTGCCATGTTTGAAGACAGACTCAATTGTCCAATATTCTTGAGGAACGAAACTTTTAATTTCATTTTCTTTTTCAATCACTAGTTTTAAAGCAATTGACTGAACACGTCCAGCACTCAAACCTTTTTTAACTTTAGCCCAAAGGATTGGGGAAATTGAATAACCTACCAATCGATCCAAAACACGTCTAGCTTGTTGAGCATCAACTAAGTTCATATCGATTGATCTAGGAGTTTTAAAAGCTTGTTTAACCTTATCTTTAGTAATTTCATTGAAGACAACACGATTCTTGCCGTCATCTTCCAATCCTAATAAGTGAGAAACATGCCAAGCAATAGCTTCACCTTCACGATCCGGATCGGCTGCTAAATAAACTCGTTTAGCTTTTTTAGCTTCTTTCTTTAAATCTTTAATAACAGGACCTTTACCACGAATGGAAATATACTTTGGTTCATAGTCATGTTCAATATCGACACCCATTTGACTCTTAGGTAAATCACGAACGTGACCTAAACTAGCAACTACGTGATAATTACGTCCCAAATACTTTTCAATTGTTTTTGCTTTTGATGGTGATTCAACAATCACCAAATTCTTTTGTGTTGATGGCACGCAAAGTGCTCCTTTCCAAAATGAATCAATTAAACTGTTCAATATATTAATCACAGAATTTTATTTTGTCAATTCAAAAGATAATTTTATCTTTCAAATATAATCTATAAATCATTAAAATTGATCAAAGGGATAGCCCCTTCCTCAATCAACTTATTACAACCAGCTGAAAGGTTAACATCAATTCTACCAGGAATCGCTAAGACATCCCGATTATTTTCTAGTGCCATATCAGCGGTAATTAATGAACCACTGCGTTTCTTAGCTTCAGTAACAATTACTTTTTTGCTTAGACCCGCAATTATCCGGTTCCGTTGAGGAAAATGCCAAGGCTCAATCTTGGTTTGCGGTGGATACTCGGTAATAACCAACCCCTTATGTTTAACTTCCGCTTGTAAGTGAAAGTTCTCCTTAGGATAGGCTACGTCCAAACCACTACCAATTACAGCAATCGTCTGTCCCTGGTTCTTCAGTGCGGCTTGATGAGCCCAGGAATCAACTCCTTTAGCTAAACCGCTCACAATAGTATAACGATTTACAAGTCTGGGGACAAGACCACCGATACAACGAAAACTATAATCTGACGCCTGTCTGGCACCAACGATGGCGACGCACTCAGTGTTAAGTAAAGCAATATTCCCCTCAAAAAACAAGAGTGCAGGTGGATTATAAATTGTTCTTAACAATTCTGGATACTCAGGATCCAAATAATTTATAGCTTTTTGTGAACCAATCTTTTGCTTATCAAATAGGAAACGAAATTTTTGAAATTTGTTAAAACCCCATTCGTCTCTTAATAAGTCAAACGATTCTGTTATTAGATTAGCACTATTTATAGATTTTTTTATAATTTTTAGCATTATTTGATTAGAAATCATTCCTGTTAAACGACATTTAATCAAAAAAATAGTTAATTCACTCATAATAAAAACATCACTCCCTTAACTCAAATTACGAAAGTGATGTTTAAATTTTAGTACAATTTAGAAATATTTTTAACTGGCGCAAAGCTCAAACGATGAATTTTAGTTCGACCAAATTCATCTAAAGCTGCTAAATGTTGTTTCGTTCCATAACCATCATTGTTCTCAAAACCAAACTCAGGATAGATTTTGCTGTACATCGTCATTAATCTATCACGGGCTACCTTAGCCACAATACTGGCCGCTCCAATACTCAAAGACTTAGCATCGCCTTTGATCAACTTGGTCTGCGGAATATCAACAGGAATAGTCATTGCATCCACCAAGATATGACTGGGTTTTAAGTAGAGATTATTGATTGAATCTCTCATGGTCAATTCAGTCGCATGATAAATATTCTCTTGATCAATCAACTGAGGACTACCCACTGCCACACTAATATCCAATGCTTGGGCACAAATCAACTTATAAAGCTCATTACGTTTAGCAATTGATAATTTTTTAGAATCATCTACTTCATATAAAGTATTATTAGCAGGCAAAATTACAGCCGCTGTGACAACTGGACCCGCCAAAGGACCTCGACCTACTTCATCGACTCCTGCTACCGCTAAATTTTGATCCCAAAAGGGTTTTTCTAAGAATTCCTTCTTGTGAAATTTTTCGATCAATTCTTTTTGTTTCAATCGCTTCTTATAATATTGCTCTAATAATTTTTTAATCCCACTACGTTCGTCTTGTGAAAACTCATTTAATAAGTCTTCACTTAAATCAGTTTCTTTTAAAAGCTTTTTTGCTTCGGTGATCGTGTACTTACTCTTCATAAAACTCCCCAGGAATATCAAACGTGAGACGTCCCAATTTCAACTTTCTAACGTCATCGATAATTCTTCTTGAAGCCCGATCATAATCTTCTCTATAACCGAATTTCTTTGTTAAATTCATTAACAATTCTGGTGTCGTATGATTGAAAATATCAGACTTATCTAATTTATAACTTTCTAATAGTTGATCCATGTAATGGGTCTCTAAGAAATTGAGCGCATAAATAGCTACATCATCAGGTGCATAGATTTTATCTTTGATAGCCCCTGACAAAGCAAGTTTCATTCCCACCTTAGGATCATCGATCTTAGGCCACAAGATACCAGGAGTATCGAGCAAGTCAATTCCAATACTAGTCTTCAACCAATTTTGATTTTTAGTAACACCTGGTTTATTACCCGTAATGGCAACGTTCTTTCCTACCAGGCGGTTTAAAATAGTTGATTTACCAACGTTAGGAATCCCAATGCACATTGCCTTAATACGATAATTTTGTACGCCATTACGTTCATAACGTTCAATCTTATCGGATAATTCTGAACGAATTAGACTTTTAATTTGTCCTAAGCCTTTACTGTGCTTAGCATCTAGTTCAATTGACTTAGTACCCTCTTGTTCAAAATTAAGTTTCCAGTCAGCTGTGACTTTAGGATCAGCCAAATCTGACTTATTGAGGATAATAATATGCTTCTTTTGATCAATAATTTGTTCTAGAACCGGATTTCTGGATGAAAAAGGCAACCTTGCATCAACGATTTCAAGTACGATGTCTACCAATTTAAGACGATCTTGTACTTGATTCTTTGCCTTGTTCATATGTCCCGGATACCACTGTAATGCCATTGTCCTCACCTATTTTCTATCTATTTCTTGATACTTTTGATATGCTTCATCAAAAATTGACATGCTAGGTAAATAACCCGCATTCAATTCTAAATATTCCGATATCTTTTGATAGTTTTCCTCATGCTTTGGGAAAGACTGATCGTGGAATGCATTGTTGGCAAACTCTGCCTCAGGCTCGACACTATCAGCATTTCTCAACGTCATTAAAAATTCATAAAAGCTTCTACGCATCTTTACTCCCTTCTATTGATTGTCGGTGATCTTTGTATTCATTACCTCAAATGATAACTTGTCGTTCTTTAAATCGATCTTCTTTGCACGAATACCGTATCCTTCTTTGGTAGTAAATTTAGTAAACTTCAACAACATAGTCTTATTTTTACCATTAATACTTACCCAGTCAGGGGTCTTAAAGCTATTCTTAATATAATTCATTACAAACGAAATTGGCAATGATAAGTCCCCAATCTTCATTTCTTTAGCCTTAAGGAGTACATCCCCGTTAGTTTTAGCATATGGTTGCATTAGGATAGTGAAATGTATCTTGGCACCCAAAAATTTAATAGCGCCCGACAATTCAGCATCTTTTTTCAATACTAATTGATATTCAGTTTTACCATTATTCAAAGTGTTCTTTAAGTAATACTGGGCCATCTTGTTAGCTTCGGCTTTGTTCATATTAACAGTAAAAACTTTATCATCACTATTGATTTTAGAACTGACCTGATAATTTTCAGTCGGTGAACTCAACACTTTAGTTCCCAAATAGCCAAATCCTAATACTAAAATTGCTACTAAAGCAATAAATGCATATTTCCAATAATTCTTATTCTTCATAATTATTTAAAAAGCCACTCCTTTTTAGTAACACTCACTTCATCGAATACTCTTTGTGTCATCATATCGTACCCAGTCCCATTAGGATGGAAATGATCCTTCTTATAAAGGTATGGATTAGTACCTGTCTTCTTCACTTTTTTATCGATAGTCTTATTCTGATACAAGTTATTAATATCCACGAAATAAGTTTTATTGAATTCACCAGCTATCTTGGCAGAACCCTTATTCCAGTTAATGAATGCTATTTTAGCATTTTTTACATTCGATAAGTAGATACTAAAAGGATTATAAATTCCGATCAAATAAATTGGCGCTGAATCATTATAATTTCTGATATCAGTTAATAATTGCTTTAATCTCTTGTCAAATTTAACTTGTTCATCGGCAATGTCACCAGCAGTTAAATCAATTCCTTTACGTTGCAATAGATGCATGAAGTCATTGCCACCTACTGTTACAGTAATAATATCAGCCTTAGGCAGATCCTGATGCATTTTTTTATCGGATTTGATGCGGGCCATAATTTGGCTACTTGTATCACCAGAAACACCATAATTATGCGATTGTGTTGGCACTTTATAATTTTCTTGAACTTTAGATTGTAATCGAGTTACGTAACCACCGCCAGCTTTAGAAGAATCGCCAACCCCTTGCGTCAATGAATCTCCCACTGCAACAATACTGATCTGTTTTTTCTTAGGAATAACTTTTTTCTTCGGCTTAACTACTTTCTTTGTAGTTTTTGCTACCTGTGTCGTTGTTTGATTATTCGACTTTTGATTCATGAAGTAATAAGCTCCACCACCAACTGCCACTACTATTAAAATTACTACTATGATTCCAATACTTTTTTTCTTCATTAATCTAATCCATCTTTCAAAAAAAAGCTGATGCATTATTCATCAGCTTTTACTCTGTATAAAATTCAATTGCAAAGGCGCCAGAACCAGCATGTGTTGCAATCACTGGACTTGTTACTCTTATAAGTAGCGGCACGTCAGGAATAATCTCTTCCAATTTAGCCTTTAGCTCATTAACATAGTCCATTTTATCAACATATGAAATTCCCACAGCTTTGATATTCTTCAAGCCTTTGATTTCTTCCATTACATTATTCATATACTTTTCAATCGTCTTACGTCCACGTCCACGTTTGGCAATATCCAAGCTATTATTTTTTAAGGTTAAAACTAAATTGATATTTAACAAGGTTGAAAGAGTTCCCGCAAATCTACTCAAACGCCCTCCACGGAGAATGTTTTCAATACTTGTAACACCCATGTAGAGATAAGTGTGCGCACGAAGCTCATCTAAAGCCTGTTTGATTTCTTCAACAGATTTACCTTCTTGAGCCATTTGAGCTGCTCTAATTACCTGAAAACCTTGGGCACGATCAGTAAATTGTGTATCAATAACAGTCATGTTGCGGTCAACCATATCAGCAACTTGTCTAGCAGCATTAATCGTACCACTGATTGCTGGAGTCATAATCAAAGCCAAAATATCAGTATAATCATCAGGAACTTTATCAATAATATCCATAAATGTCCCAATTGATGGTTGTGATGTTTTTGGTAAGTCTTTTGAAGAGTCCATTTCTTCGACGAATTTTTCCCTCGTAATATCAACGCCGTCAACATAAGTCTTCTCGTCAATACTAATGGTCAAAGGAACAACACTAATATTATATTTTTCTATTTCCTCTGGAGTTAATTGTACCGATGAATCGGTAAGGATCTTTACTTTGCTCATTTTATCCCTCTTTCATAGGGTCTTACTTCTTATTTACTTTTAATTATTATAACAAACTTAATAGCGTCTAATGATAAATAACTGAGCATTTTTCTAAAATAAATATGCTCAATCTTAATTAATTATACAATACCGAAGCCATATGAAAAGCCTTGTAAGACGTTTATAATAAATAAAGTAATCAATCCAAATAATTGAGGTTTTAATATGACAAAAGAACATAAGTTTTCTAGAGCTTATTTAATTACAGATCAAGTCTTCAGTGCTGTTACTCATGGCATTGGCATTATTCTCGCTATTATAGGTGCCATTTTCCTACTGATCAAGGGGTTCCAGCAAGGAAAACCCTTAAACATCACTGCCTATTTTATCTATGCTTTTACCTTATTTTTTCTATATTTAAGTTCAACTTTATTTCATAGTTTATACTTCACTAAAGCCAAAGGTGTGTTTCAAATTTTTGATCACAGTTCCATCTTCTTAATGATTGCTGGGACCTATACGCCTTATTGCCTAATTGCTCTACATTCCACATTTGGAATCGTCATTTTAGCATTTATCTGGCTTCTGGCAATTGGTGGCATTCTTTATAAGATCTTCAATGTCGGCCGCTTCAAATACTTTGAAACACTACTTTACGTTCTCATGGGCTGGGCTATTATTATCGCCATGAAGCCACTTTATTACGCTATCGGAGGTGCTGGAATAGCGCTATTAGTTGCTGGTGGCGTGGCTTTCACCTTAGGTGCTTGTCTATATCTGATGAAAAACATCAAGTATATTCACGTCATTTGGCACATTTTCGTTATGATCGGTACTGCATTAATGTACTTTTCAGTATATTTTTACGTGGTCTAAATTTTATCCCACGTCTCGAAGGTATATGGATAGATATTCTTATCATCTATCTTACCTTCTTTTTTTTCGACTAATTTGAACTTGCTATAATCAATCGGACACATCTTCGTATCGCCAGTGAATTCATGATCAATTCTCGTTAAATACAAACGGTCGACATCATTTTGAAACAACTTAAAGATGCCACTACCACCGATAACCATAACTTCATCGTCTGGTTGAATATATTTCTTCAAGTCGGCTTTGTCATTAATCAAAACAACTGATTCTGGTACTTGGTAATCAGGATTTTGAGAAAGAACTATATTTAATCTCTTTGGCAAAGGACCATTAGGAAAACTTTCAAAAGTCTTTCTTCCCATAACAACAGGATGATTGATCGTCACCTCTTTGAAATGGTGCAAATCATTTGGCAGTGACCATGGTAAGTGTCCTTTTTCACCGATGATGTGGTTCTTATCTTCAGCCCAAACAAAACTTATCATTATTAATTCCTCCTAAACGGCCACAGGTGCCTTAATAGCAGGCTGTGGGTTATAGTCTTTTACGATTATATCGGAAGCTTCGATTTCAAAAATGCTTTTATCACTCTTAATCTCTAGTTGTGGACCAGCCACTGGTTTACGACTAAGTTGTTCTTTTACTTGATCTAGATGATTCAAATAAATATGTGCATCACCCAAGGTATGAATGAATTCTCCTACCTCTAGTCCAGTCTCACGTGCGATTAAATGCGTCAAAAGTGCGTAACTAGCAATATTAAATGGTACCCCTAAGAAGAGGTCCCCACTTCGTTGATAAAGCTGACACGACAATTTACCGTCATTTACGTAGAATTGGAATAAAGTATGACATGGTGGTAAAGCCATTGTTGGCACATCCTCTGGATTCCAGGCACTAACGATCAAACGACGTGAATTCGGGGTAGTTTTGATTTGTTCAATAACATTAGCAATTTGATCAATGAAACCACCATCACGTTTTTGCCAATGACGCCACTGAGCTCCGTAAACATCGCCTAAATTACCATACTTTTGTGAAAAGGCATCATCCGTTAGGATTGCTTGATCAAACTTGTCTTTTTGAATTTTATATTCCTTGGCAAAATCTTGATCCACTAAACTGCGGCGGCCGAAATCACTCATATCTGGTCCGGTATAATCTGTGCTTTCAATATAGTTCTTAAACGCCCATTCGTCCCAAATATGGTTCTTATGTTCCAATAAGTATTTAATATTTGTATCGCCATGCAAAAACCACAACAATTCACTTTTAATTAAACCAAAAGGAATCTTTTTAGTTGTCAAAAGTGGAAATGACTCTTGCAAATTAAAACGCATTTGATAACCAAAGGTACTTATTGTTCCGGTTCCTGTACGATCACTTTTTTTGTGACCTTGATTCAAAACATACTGTAAAAGATCTAAATATTGTTGTTCGTTGTGCATTTTCTTCTCCTAAGCAAATTGACTTAAATATTCCCAACGTTCCATCAGTTTTTCTTCTTCTTGATTCTTCTCATCAAGTTCTCTTTGACAATCCATCAATTTTTCATAGCCATTGTCCGGATTGTTCAATTCATCTTGCAAAGCCGATATTTCAGAATCCAATTTATCGATCTGAGGTTCTAGTTTTTCGTATTCTTTCTGTTCTGCGTAAGTCAACTTCTTTTTAGGCTCGGTTTTCTGCTCAGCTTTTTGCTTAGCTTCAACGTGTTTTTGTTCTTTAACTTCATGGTGCTTAGCTTGCTTCTTTTCAGTTGCTCGTTGTAAGTAAGCTGAATAAGAATCGTAGCTTTCCTCAATTTGACCCTGGCCTTCAAATATCAACAATTTATCAGCAATCTTATCTAGGAAATAGCGATCATGAGAAACCGCCAAAACAGTTCCTTTGAAACTACCTAAATAATCTTCCAAGATCGTCAAAGTTTCAATATCTAGATTATTTGTTGGCTCATCGAGTAGTAACACATTGGGTTGATCCATCAAGATAGCTAGCAAGTACAAACGGCGCTTTTCACCACCAGATAGCTCACGAATGAAAGCACCCTGCATTTGATGATCAAACTTAAAGGTATCTAACATCTGCGAAGCTGACATGTGTTCTCCATCAGAATTTCTAACACCTTGGCCAATACTCTCCAAATATCTGATAACACGTTTATCGGGATCCATATCTCTAGTGTGCTGTGTGTAATAGCCGATTTTAACAGTCTGACCAGTCTTAATTTCACCGGCATCAAGTGGAATCTGCTTAGCAATGGCATTCAAAAAAGTAGTTTTACCAGAACCATTAGATCCAGTTATCCCAATACGATCACCACGTGATACTAAATAACTGAAATCCTTTAAAATAATGTGTTGTGCAAATTTCAAACTGGCATCTTTAATATCGAAAACATCATTACCCAAACGTTGTTGAGCAATATCGATCGACATTTCTTTTTGAACATCTGGTTTATCTTGTAGGTCTTCTTTTAAATTAGTAAAGCGATCTTTTCTGGCTTGTTGCTTAGTTCCACGGGCCTTAACACCTGCACGCATCCATTTCAATTCTTGCTTGTAGAGTTGTGTCTTATGATGCTGCTCTGAAGCATAGATCTCTTCATTATCAGCCTTTTGTTGCAAGTATTTCTCATAGTTACCATCGTATTCAGTCACATTACGATTTTCAATTTCGAAAATTCTTGTCGCTACTTCATTCAGAAAATAACGATCATGGGTCACGAATAAAACTGAACCCTTATATTTACTCAAATAGGCTTGTAACCAATCAATCGCTTCATAATCCAAATGATTAGTTGGCTCATCCAAGATCAAAAGATCAGCTTCAGAAATTAGAGTTTGAGCTAAAGCCACACGTCTTTGTTGTCCACCGGACAATTCAGAGATCTTCTTATCTAGCTCTGTAATACCCAACTTATTCAAAATTGATTTAACATCAGATTCCATTTGCCAAGCTTCAGAAGCATTCATACGTTCCTGTAACTTAAAAAACTCATTTTGAATTTTAGTATCAGTTGAATTGGCATTAAATTTAGCCAAAGAATTCTCATATTGACGAATCAATTGGAACTTTTCGCCACTACCATTAAAAACAGCATCGATGACTGATGAATTTTCATCCAAATCTGGTTGCTGCTTTAGGTAAGAGATCTTATAGTCTTTAGGGCTATCGACATTGATCGTATTCAAATCGCTATTATTAACAATACCGTCCAAAAGGGTGGTTTTACCGGTACCGTTAAGTCCTAAAAGACCGATTCGATCTCCTTCGTTAACTGTGAAAGTAACGTCTTTAAAAAGTGTTCTTTCTCCAAATGATTTTGATGCATTAGTTATATTTAAGGTTTTCAATTAATTTTCACCACTATAAATAAAAAATTCCTCTACCAATGTGGATAGAGGTATCGAACTGATCAGTATTTATTATCACATGTCAGCCACTGATTGTAAAACTGGTTCTTACTTAAATTTCGTTCAAATTCGGTTATGGTTTAAGGTTGCCGTCCTCCGCAAAAATCGGAAATGCTGTTGGAACGCTATGGGCACGATTCGGAACTAATCATTTTACACTTCGTGCAAAATAATGGATTTCCAAAGTCGGCCTCATTGTAAATGGCAAAGCCATTAACAATGATTTCATAGCTGAACGCATTTCCAATTTTTGCTCCGGACTAAAGAGCACTTCGATTATTTAGTTTGAGATAAACTATTTAATCCAATACTTTCCCTGTTTTGAATATTACTTTTAAACCAAAAGAAACGTTCATCATTATTGGTAATTCTAAATGCCAGAAAGATAAAAATATCATGCATAATCTTATATTAATTTTCTTCCGATTACATGAAATTAAAATCTATCCAGATACTACAAATAATAGAATCAAAAATCTAGTCGGTAGTAGAAAATCTGTGGGCCCTCAGTGGCGAAATTCTACTTAGCTTGCGTAGCAAGGTTAGTAGAAGACCGGACTTGAAGATCCATGATTTTTCACGAAGTGAAAAATTATTAGCTTCAAGCCGTGTCCGCCACGTTCCAGCGGCCCACAGATTTTCTACTACCGACGGCATCATACTAGTACTCTTTTAATTGATTTAATTCATAATACAGCTGTTGGACACCACCAAATCTAACCAAAATTTTCTCACGTTCTTTATCAAAATAAACTACTGAGCCCACTTGGTTCTTCATCGCATCTGCTTGATCAACTATCTGCACGACAGATCCTATTTTTAAATTTCCCATAATTACCCCTATCCAATAAAATACGGGGCACAAGTCAAATAAATCAACCAATGTCCCGTACTTTTAATTAAAGCTCTTGTTTGTATAAGTCATATACTGTATTTTCTTGATCAATTGTAATAAACAAATTGCCGTTCTTACTTGAAATTGCTGAAGTTTGATAAGCATTATCCAAACCTTCGGCATCTTTTTGCTTGAATGGGAAGTAAATTTCCATTGGTTCCTTACCCTCATCATCTTCAAAAACGATGTCGCATTTTTCGATGTCTTGATACTTAATGATACGGTTAAACATACCATCTGCTAAGGCTGCTGTTGAAACATCAGTATCTTTGATGTAATCGGCTGCAGGTAGAATTTCAATTCTAAAACGCTTGCAAGGATGAATTTCTTGCATACGTCCTCCTGCAATACGTCCATAACTTGTTGTTACACGAGAAATCCAAACATCACTCATTTCGCTATGGTCAACTGTCCATGTATCATCATTTCTAAAATAAAATTTCAATTCCTTAAAAACGTGCTTAGTCATATTACCACCCTTTCAATCATAAAATACTTACTGATTTCATAATAACACAGGGTTATTGATTACTTAACAAATAATGTCTTAATTCATCAAAATTATTGTAAACGTTTCCTTCCACGACAGCTCGCTCTATTTGCGACATTGACTTTCCAATAATTGGACCTGGTTTTACACCTAAGATCTCACTGATATCCTTACCCGTAATTGCCAAATCGTGACTACTTTTAATGGAAATTTGAGCCACTCTTTGTTCCAAAGCTGAATAGTCGAATTCAATTTTTAGCATTTGGCAAAGTTTGACTACCCGTTCAAAATTATTCAAACCAAATTTATAGATATTCCACAGGTCGTAATCTTGGTTTTCAAATAAATGCAACATGTCCAAACTGTTAACACTTGTTTCGCGGGTCTTATTAGAAACCTTCCAATCACGTAAAAACTTATTAAACTCGGGATGGTTCATGTTTAAAACATATCCAATAGCTGTCCAAGCCGCATCTTCATCGACAAAGGTACCTTTACTATTCAACAATTCTGCCAGTTCCATTCGCTGGTCTTTAAAACCGGGACAATATTCACTTAAATTCAATTTGAGAAAATCAGCGAAGCCCGTTTCCCATGACTGACTTAACAGCAATTTGACGAATTCTTCACGAATACGTTCAATTGCAATTTTAGAAAGTAATGGCGCATTATCAGCAATCGCTTGTGCAGTTTCATCCTCAACTTGGAAATTCAACTGTGCTTGAAATCTAACTGCCCGCATCATTCTCAGGGCATCTTCGTGAAATCTAGCTTCTGCCTGACCGACAGCTCGAATAACTTTTCTATCCAAATCCTTTAAACCATCGAATTTATCGATCACATTGCCATTTAAATCAACTGCTAAAGCATTAATCGTAAAATCACGACGTTTCAAATCGTCCGCTAATGA
This sequence comes from Candidatus Companilactobacillus pullicola, assembly GCA_019116025.1. GTDB lineage: Bacteria > Bacillota > Bacilli > Lactobacillales > Lactobacillaceae > Companilactobacillus > Companilactobacillus pullicola. The sequence goes on from DXCM01000090.1 coordinate 60,641, forward strand.
TCTTACAAAAGTAACTTTATCTGGCCGACGATAGTCCTGATAACCAGATTCAGTTCTAAAAGTAGTAATTTCATAGGAATCATCATTCAAAAGCACAGTGACGGTACCATGTTGAATCCCGGTATCAATTGTTCTCTTGAAAATCTTTTTAATTTCTTCTGGATAAGCACTAGTGGCAATATCAACATCGTGAATAGGTAATCCTAAAATATGGTCGCGCACACTTCCCCCAACGAAATAAGCCTCAAACCCGGCTTGTTCAATCTTTTCTAATACTGGTAACGCCTGTTTAAAATCTTCAGGAAGTTGTTTGATTTGCATATTTTTACCTCACTTAATCATAAAAGTCTTTATATATTATATACCAATCGCGTATGTTACTGAATAACGACCTACTTTAAGTATTTAGTTTTAAAGAATTATTCAGAAATCATGAAAATAAAATAGCGTCTATTCAGGATTCCTCTGCCAAACGTGATGGAATTCTAAATAGACACTATTCTTTTTTAGAAAGATATATTAAATCTGATCTAGTAAATCATGCATTTCCTCATTATCTGGATCTTGTTTTAAGTACAACTGAATGACAGGCTTGAGAACATCATTATTACCCGTGCTACGAAGGATTTCAATTAAATCTGATAAGTAGTCCAGATTATCCTTAAAATCGTCGAGAACTAGCAAAATATTCTCCTGAGCCTTATCAACGTCGTCAGTTTCAAACTCTGACTTAGCCAAATTCCAAACTAGTTTTGGATTATTACTGATGTCACGACCATTCAATAAGTCAAGATTGCTCTTGAATTGACCCTTAGTTACATAGTAATCACTCAATTTGATTACTAGTGGCAATGGATTTTCAACTGTCTTGATTCCTTTTTCGATAATCTTGATAGCACCCGTAGGGTCTTCAGCAGTTCCGGCATCAAAAGCAATTTGGTAAAGTTTGTCATCCAACTCATTTAAGTTCAAACCTAGTTGAGCATACTTAAAGGCATCGGAATTCTTCTTAATGTTTAAATAATCTTCAGCCAAAATAGAATAGGCAGTTGGGTAATCACGGTTAGTCTCCAACAATTTTTCTAAAATACTGATTGATTTATTATAATTTTTAACTTGATTATATAAGAAGCCCAATTGGAATTGAGCATCTTCATTTAATTCGATGGCATTTAAATCTTCATATGCAACAATTGCCTCTTCATACTGGCCATCCCCCGCTAAAGAACTAGCCTTCCGTAAAACAATTGAAATACCAGAATAATTCTTGATACCCATATCTAGTAACATATCGTAATATGTCAAAGCCTTACTGAACTTATTCTCATCGAAATATACTTCAGCTAAAGCAAACTTGAATACTTCTTCATCGGGAAATTCTCTGATACCGTTCAATAATTTTTGTTCACTAACTTCATACAAACCTTGGGATTGATAAATATCGGCTGAAACCAACAAATTCTCAGCATAGGCTGGTGAGTCGGGCGTAATCTGAGAAATATAATTTAGGGCCTGATCGGTATTTCCATCTGACACGGCAATTTCAGCCAAACGAGATAAAATTTGTCCTTCAGTTGGATACATGGCCAATAAATGATCGTAAATCGTCTTAGCTTGGACAGATAGACCACGGCTCATTAACGTTTCTGCTAGTGAAAATTGTGTCTGATCATCGTCTTGGGCAATTGATTCTTGAATCAATGGATCAACTTTTGAAAAGTCACCATCATCAATTGTTTCTATAACTTCATCTGCTTTACTCAAATTGTTACCTCCGTATTTTTGCGTAAAAAAAGACGGTCTAATGACCGCCCCTAATTAAAAAAGAATTATTTAACTGAATCCTTCAAAGCCTTACCTGGTTTAAATGCAGGAACCTTGCTTGCAGGAATCTTAATTTCTTCACCTGTTTGTGGGTTGCGACCCTTACGAGCTGCACGTTGACGTACTTCGAAGTTACCAAAGCCGATCAATTGAACTTTGTTGCCTTCTGATAAGTTTTCTTGGATTGTTTCAAAGACTGCATCAACAGCTGAAGTTGCATCCTTCTTTGTCAAACCAGTTTTACTTGCTACACTATCGATAAGTTCAGCTTTATTTGCCATATGTAAAAATACCTCCGAAATTTGTAAAAAATTTAGAACACATGAACTATTTGAATGCGTTCATTATTCTATTTACAAAACTACCATAGGAATGTCGATGTGGCAAGCATTTAGGCCGTTTTTTACGATAATTTCTTTTAAATATAAATATATTCATAAAAGCGTGTGAAATACCACCGTTTTAGGTTCTATTTACGTTTTCTAGGCAAGATTTTAATTGGTGTTCCTTCGAAGTCAAAAGTATCTCGCAATTGATTCTTCAAGAAACGTTCATAAGAGAAGTGCAACAATTCATTATCATTAACGAAAACAACGAATGTTGGTGGTTGAATAGCCACTTGTGTCATGTAATAGATACGTAATCTCTTACCGTTAACCAATGGTGTTGGTGCAATTGAAGTAGCACGCAACAATAGATCATTCAGAACAGCTGATTGAATTCGACGGTGACGGTTATCGAAGACACGTGTTACTAGTTCTGGAATTTGGTCTAAGCGTTGACCCTTAATTGCTGAAGTAAAGAGAATTGGAGCGTATGACAAGTATTGAAATTCAGCTCTAATTTGATTCTCAAAGTCTTGCATGGTATGCGTATCTTTCTTTAAAGCATCCCACTTGTTGACGACGATAATAACACCTTTACCAGCATTATGAGCGTAACCGGCAACACGTTTGTCTTGTTCACGAATACCCTCTTCAGCATTCAATACAACACAGACAACGTCAGACTTATCAATGGCACTCAAGGCACGCAATACAGAGTACTTCTCCGTATTTTCATAGACCTTACCACGTTTTCTAATACCCGCAGTATCGATCATCGTGAAGTCCTTGTCGAGTTTTTCATCATGGTATTTAGTATCGACGGCATCACGAGTCGTTCCTTGCATGTCAGAAACGATAACACGCTCATCGCCTAAAATAGCATTAACTAATGATGATTTACCAACGTTGGGACGGCCAATAAAACTAAATTTGATTGACTCGTCGTCCTCATCCTTATCTTCATTAGGAAATACTTTTACGATCTCATCCAATAAATCACCCAAACCAGTTCCTTGTGAACCGGAAATAGGATTAGGATCGCCAAATCCTAATGAATAGAAATCATAAATATTTTCACGTTGTTCTGGGTTATCAGCCTTATTAACTGCTAGGACAACAGGTTTCTTTGTACGGTAGAGAATCTTAGCAACATCCTCATCCTCTTTAGTAACACCATTTTGTCCATTAACAATAAAGACAATAACGTCAGCTTCATCAATCGCAATTTCAGCTTGGTTCTTGATTTGGACTGACATCTTTTCTCCGCTCATTTCAATACCACCGGTATCGATCAAACGGAATTCTTTTCCAAGCCAACTAGCACGTGAATAAATACGATCTCTAGTTACACCCGGTGTATCTTCAACAATAGATAATCTTTCATTAATTATTCTATTGAAAATAGTAGATTTACCAACATTGGGGCGTCCTACTAACGCAACTACTGGAACAGCCATAATCTACCTCCCTACTTATGTTCATTAACTATTTCTGTAACTTTTTTAACAACTTCTTCGATGGTCATATCTGAAGTATCAACTTCGATAGCATCGTCTGCCTTCTTCAATGGCGAAATTTCACGATGTGAATCCTTGTAATCGCGGGCAGCAATTTCATCTTGCAATTCTTTCAGTGGCGTATTGATACCACGCTCAAGGTTTTCCTTATAACGTCTTTGCGCACGTACTTCTACACTCGCAATTAAGAAAATTTTTACTTCCGCATTAGGCAAAACAGTCGTTCCAATATCACGACCATCCATGACAATATTATTATTGTTTGCCATATCACGTTGCATTTGAACCAATTCCGTTCTAACTTCCTTGATTGCTGAGACTTGAGAAACGTTATTAGTAATCTCTTCTGTTCGAATAGCATCTGAAACGTCCTCATCATCTAAGTAAACGTGTTGACCATCTTCTTTATTAAGAAAATGGATCTTGTGTTCAGACATTAACTTCAAAATATTGAAAGTATCACCATACCCTACATTATTCTTTTTTGCAAGTAATGTTACTGTACGGTACATCGCACCAGTATCACAATAAACAAAATCTAAATTTTTGGCAATTAATTTAGCAATAGTACTTTTACCAGCTGAGGCTGGTCCATCGATTGCAATTTGCATCTAATTTCTCTCCTTAATAAAAGGGCCCAGACAAAAATGTCAGAGACCCTTAATTACTTATCTATTTTACTCTTAATGTTGTACCTGGTGTCAATGTACCAACATTACCATTCATACTCTTTAATTGAGCAGTAGTTAAATTGTTGTTGTAAGCAATTCTAAACCAGTTGTCACCGGCTTTTACTGTATAGTATGAAGCTCCACTGTTGGCATTACTATCAGTAGTGCTTGAAGTATTGGAACTGTTGGAACTATCAGTACTATTTGATTGGTTAGCTTGTGATTGTGAATCTGACGTAGTTGCGTTAGAAGTACTGTTATCACTTGCTGTAGTATTGCTGCTATCTGAAGCAGTATTACTATCATTATTTGTTGCATTTGAATCTGAACTATTATCTGTTGTACCAGAATTACTATTACTGTCAGTATCGTTACTTGAAGAATTGTTGCTGCTTGTTGACTTCTTTGTTGTTGTCTTCTTAGTAGCCTTCTTCTTAGGTGTAGCTTTCTTGGTAGTTTTCTTCTTCTTAGTTGACTTATCTTTATTCTCAACTGATTTAGCAGATTGAGTACTATCTAAGTCACCGCCGCCACTACCTTTGACTGCGTTAATAACTACTGGTGTGAACATAATAATAATCAGAGCAATTACCAAAGTAACAACCAAAGTATGATTGCCACGTTGTTTCTCTTTGGTTACAGCACGAGAGACATGTCCATCATCATCGGTATCAGTGTCGAAACTCTTTTCCCAAGGTTTAGCATCCTTGGAATCATCTGCCTCTTCATCATCTACTGGTTCTGATTGATCAGCTTCAGGTTCCGATTCTTCTGGAACAGACTGGTCATCCTGAGGTGCTTGTTCATAATTATTATCGTCATAGTTTGGTTCAGGATTAGTATCTTGTTTTGCTTCGCTTAAATGATCTTGGCTTTCTTCAGATTGAAGATGATCCATAGAATCCTGATTCTCATCCATCGCTGAATTATCAGTATCTTCTACGGGTGCATCATTAGAAGTTTGATCGTCAGAAACCGCACTCGTAGGCGCTGTACCATCACTAATTAGATGATATTTCTTCAAATCTTCGAGACTAACCGATCCCTCAAGTCCTTGTGTGGATTTAGGAACGCGAGAATCGCCAGACATATTGTTTTTATCCTTATCGGCCATTAAAAACCAACCTCCTAATTTCTATCTCTTAAAGCATATCATAAAAGTTTAAAATTTTTCTTTAAAGATTTATAAAATTCCGTTAGTTTCTCATTTTATTGAGAAATGTCCCTTAATACGTGGATAAACAATCATTGTAGCGGCTGAAATAATCAGTGCCTTAACAATATTAAATGGTACCACACCTGTTGCCACATATTCGGCCAAACTCATATTAAGTTTCATTCCAATCACGCCCATGTAAAGTGGCATCACGACAAAGTAATTTAACAGTGACATAATAACTGTCATTACCACTGTTCCTGAGATTACAGCCATAACCTTTTGATTCTTCTTCCAAAAGTAATTGAACGGTAATAATAGAGCAACTGAACCTACAAAGGCAGCACCATTACCAATCAAACCGGCTACACCACTCCCAGTCACGATAACATGTACCATAGACTTCAATAACGCTATCAGAACACCACCAACTGGACCAAAAGCAAAGGTTCCTATCAAAGTTACCACATCACTTAAATCAACCTTTAAGAAAGGTAACCAGAATAAGATTGGAAATTCAAAGAACATCAAAATTGTTCCTAAAGCAGCAAAGACCGCCACTCCAATTAACTCGTGCATTTTATCTAAACTTTTCCCCATTAAAATCAACCTCTTCAATTCCAATTGATTTCCAAAGAAAAAAGGCCTATTTTGGGCACACCAAAACAGACCTTAACCTTCTGTTTTCTTTCATCTAGACTTTAACTATCGGTACTGGAATTACACCAATTCAACCAGCAATGCTGGGTCGCGGACTATACCGCCGGTCGGGAATCACACCCTGCCCTGAAAACCAATTATTTAATTTTATACACATAATATAGCAGAACGCTTGTTACAGTTCAACTGTAGAGTTTTTTGATGTTTGAACCAATTACCTATAAATTAGCGATTATCTTGTTTCAACTGAGCGACTTCTTGTCTAGTTAAATCACGATACTTTCCGGATACTAAACCGTTCAATGTCAAGAAACCATAGTTCTCACGAGCCAATTTTTCAACCTTGTGACCAACAGCATCGAACATATTCTTAACTTGATGATTATGTCCTTCATGAATAGTTATTCTAACGATTGAAAAGTTCTTTTTCTTATCCTTAGACATAACTTTGACTTTCGCACGAGATGTTGTGTAATCCTTAAACTTGATTCCAGATTCTAATTTCTTGATTTCTTCAGTTTCTAGAATACCTTCAATTTTAGCCACGTAAGTCTTGTCTACGTGATAACGTGGGTGCATCAAATGATTGGCGAATTCACCATCATTTGTCAACAACAATAAACCAGAAGTATCGTAATCTAAACGACCAATTGGATAAACACGTTCTCTTACGTCTTCTTCCAATAAATCAGTAACTACTTTTCTGCCTTTGTCATCTTTAACTGCAGAAATCACCCCACGAGGCTTGTACATCAAAATGTAACGTTTTTTTTCTGTTTCAAGAGGCATCCCGTCGACTTCAACTTTATCGCTGTGGTCTACTTTAATACCCATTTCGGTAACTACTTTGTTATTTACTTTAACATGACCCTTGGCAATCAATTCTTCTGATTTACGTCTAGAAGCAACACCGGCATCTGCCATGAATTTTTGTAATCTAACTTTCTCCATCTATATCTCCTATTTCGGAACTATCCTCAAAATTTTCTATTTTTGGTAACTCTTTTAAATCTTTGATCCCAAAATAATCAAAAAATTCATCAGTTACTACATAAAGATTAGGGTGACCGGGAACATCTTTTTTCCCATTTTCCTTAATCAGTTTTCTCATCAACAAAGTATTTAAACTACCAGAACTCTGGACACCACGAATCTCGTCAATTTCAATTCTAGTAATTGGTTGACGGTAGGCAATGATCGACAATACTTCAAGCGCTGCCTGACTTAATTTGGTAGCCAAGCCTGTTTTAAAGTACTTTGTTAAAAGTTCATTGAATTCATTTTTAGTAACTAATTTGTAATTCGAATTAAACTCAACTAATTCGACGCCAGAATCGACATCAGTCATTAATTTTACTTTTAATTCTTCAATATTTTGCCTTAAAGCTGCACTATCTATTTCCAAAAGTCCAGCAAGATCCTTTTCTTTAATACCTTGATCTCCGGCTACGAATAATAATGCCATTATTTTTGCTTGATACACATTAATTCCTCAATTCAATAAATAGCTCACTTTGAAAATCATCTTGACTAACTGAAACTAACTGTTTACTAGCCAATTCCAAAATAGCCATGAAGTCGGTAACTATTTCTTCGATATTATTGTTTAATTTCAAAAGGGCTTTAAAAGTCATTTTCTTAACTGATCTCAATTCGCCCATAATATTATTGGTTGCATCCTCAATTGATAATGTTTCATTTTCGATTGTTTCAGTCTCTGGTTGATGATTCTTTTGAGCTCGCAATAATTCAGCATAAGTGGCTGCCAAATCATCTAAAACTACCGAACCGGGTTTCAAAAATTGATCCAATTGCTCTTTAGGCAAACTAACCTCCTTATCAAACTGTTGCTTTCTGACTTGCTCTTTTTGTTCAAAGTAAGCCGCTACACGTTTATAAGTTTGATATGTCAAAAGTTGTGAAACCAATTCATCACGGGGATCTTCTTGAATTTCGTCTTCAATTTCATCTGGAGCTTGAGGCAATAACATCTTGCTCTTAATTGACATCAAAGTCGATGCCATCACTAGATAATCACCGGCAATGTCCAATTGCAATACCTTCATACTCTTCAAATAATCAATATATTGTTGAGTAATTTGAGCAATGGGAATGTCATAAATATCTACTTTTGATTCTTTGATCAAATGCAATAATAAATCAATTGGACCTTCGAAATCAGTTAAAACTAAATTTAATTTTTGCATTAGCTATTTTCTTTTTCTTTCATATCTTTTTCTAGTTTTTGTTTATTCTGACGCCACTGTTGGATCTGTTTACTTAAACTAAAGTTACCTAAAATAACTAGATCAGGAAACTTCTGTTGCACGTCGTCAAAAATCTTATAAACGTTACTCTGAGAACGATATGAAGGATTCAATGAAATATATTCAATAAAAACTGTATTGTCCGAAAATGATAATGCGACAATACCTGAATAATCTTCCATATTGCTTTTCCAAAGATATAACTGACGGTTTTCATCTTCGGAATATAGTTGCAATTCTTGCTCGAGGTTATTCAAATCCTTGAGGTCGTTGATATAAGATAAAAAGCCCATAGCAATTTTCTTATTCTCATCACTATACTTACTAAGCATCCATATCCTCCTATCTAAGCTCTTGGAAAGGCCTTATTGTAAACTTGCTTCATTCTTGTCTGGTTGACATGCGTATAAATTTGGGTCGTTGAGATATCCGAGTGGCCTAATAATTCTTGGACAACTCGAAGATCAGCCCCATTTTCTAGCAAGTTAGTTGCAAACGAGTGTCGTAAAGTATGCGGTGTTACATCTTTTTTGATACCGACCTGGGCAATATATTTTTTGATCATGCGCCAAATTGATTGACGTGTTAATTTCTTGCCCCGAAAATTCAAAAAGACTTCTTTTTGTTGACCATATTTGGCAACTAAGTCTTTTCGAGTTTCCGCAAAATATTTTTTCAGCCACTTTACAGCTGTATCGCCAATTGGTAAAAGTCGTTCTTTATTCCCTTTACCAAGAGTTTTAATCAGTCCTAAGTCCAAATGTAAATCATCCATACTCAAGTTAACTAACTCACTGACACGCAACCCCGTCGCATACATCACTTCAAAAATTGTCCGATCTCTGATTCCTAAAGGTGTAGAGACATCAGGTGATTCAATCAAAGAATTAACTTCATCCATTGATAAGACAACTGGCAAATGTGTTCCCTTTTTAGGTGCATCGAGTTCATTCATCGGATTGGCGTGGATCTTATCAATAATCTCCATCCACTGATAAAAACGTCTCAATGACGAAAACATCCGCATCTGTGAAGTTTTAGACTTATTTTCTTTATCCTGACTGACAAAAAATTGTGTCACCACAAAATGATCTTCGGGATAAAATGGAATTTTTTTCTGTTCCAAAAAGCTACTGAATTCTAATAGATCTTGTTGATACGACACAATTGTATTCTGCGACAACCCTCGATCCAAGCGCAGGTAACGAGCATAGTCAACGATTGTATCAATCATTTTTTGATTCTTAATCGATAATTTCTCACTCATATGGTTACCTCTATTTGAGATAAGTGTAGCCGTCTTTTTGCTCAATCTTATGTTGCTTCATAAGATTACCCAAAGCACGCTTGAAACTACCCTTACTGATACCAAAGTACTCTTTAATATCATCAGGATCACTCTTATCCGTATAAGGTATTTTATTATCACGAGCATGCTCCAAAACCGCTACGATCATTTGAGCATCCGGTGTGATTTCTTCATAAGCACGAGGTCTCATTGATAAATTCAAACGACGGTGACTAGTACCAATGACACGAGCCTTAACATGTTGTCCAATATGAAGTGGTTGTGATTGTTCTTCAACGTGAATGAAACCAATGTAGTAACTTTCAGTCATGACGAAAGCACCACTTTCTCTAATGGCAATAATTGTTCCTTCTTCATCCTTGTTCTTAACATCAGCCCCGGGACTACGAGCAATTTGCGTATAGAGTTCGATATCGGCCAATTTACCCCAAAGTCTACCCTTGTGATCAATATCCAATTTGACCATTAAACTATCGCCCTTTTTAGGCCATTCAGAATGTTCAAAAGGAAGGTCATCTAAAGAAACAACGATATCCTTATCGTCCAAACCGATATTAACGAACACGCCAAGGTCAGTTCTAACTTCGGTTACTTCAGCGAAGTCCCAAACACCTTGCACAACAAAAGGCATTACGGTTGTCATTTTATTTTTATGAGCTTGATTTTCATAAAGAAAACCACTGATCTCATCACCCAATTCAGGAATTTCTGTTAATTCATTCAAATCTAAAGCAAACGTCTTACCGTCAATTTGAACGAAAGCTTCATCTTTATTTAAATCGGTCACAGTACCCGTCAATACTTGACCATACATTTCTGTTATATCCATATTCACCATACTCTTTATATTAATTTTCTTTGCTATTATATTTTACCAGTTTACGTTACATAATACTTTTAAGAATTTGATATTTTCGTAAATTAATTTTTTACCCTGAAAAATTAATCTATACCATGTGGTGATTGAACTCATTTTCACGATAAAATTTTATAAAATATGGCTGTTTAACAGCATAATTATTAAAATACGTTTGAATTATTTCAAATATTGTGAAATAATTTCTTGTGTAGTAAACGTTTACAAAAACATTTTATTTTGGAAGAGGGTTCCTTTGTTATGAAAATTAAAGCTGCTGTTGTTGATAAAGTAAATGATCCATTCGTTATTAAAGACGACGTTGAATTGGCCGATCTTGAGGATGACGGTCTACAAGTCAAAGTTGTCGCATCTGGTATTTGTCATTCTGATGAAGCATTGCGTAAGGGTGATGCTGCCTTTAGTTTTCCAGTAATTCTAGGACATGAAGGTTCTGGTATTGTTGAAAAAGTCGGTAAGAACGTTAAGAACTTCAAACCCGGCGATCACATTATTATGTCATTTTATTCATGTGGCGAATGCGACAATTGCTTGAAAGGCAAACCAACACAATGTCGTAACTATGCCAAATCTAACCTTTCTGGAACACGTCCTGATGGTAGTGATCACTTCACTGAAGACGGTCATCATGTCAGCGACATGTTCAATCAATCATCATTCACTACTCACACAGTTATTTCTCAAAGAAATGCCGTTAAAGTTCCTAATGATCTTGACTTGAGAAAATTAGGACCTCTTGGCTGTGGCTACGTAACTGGTAGTGGTACTGTCTTCAATACCCTTCAACCAAAACCCGGTGACACTATTGCAGTCTTTGGTACAGGTGCTGTTGGACTAGCTGCCATGATGGCTGGTAAGATTTCTGGCTGTGTCAAAGTTATTGCTGTTGATATTGTTGACTCTCGTTTGGAATTAGCTAAAAAGATGGGTGCTACTGATGTCGTTAATAGTAAGAATGAAGATGCTGTCGAAGCTATCAAGAAGCTTACTAACGGTTTAGGTGTTGACTGGGCTGTTGATACAACTGGTGTTGAAAAAGTTATGACCGATTCTATTGCTGCTTTAACACAAGGTGGTACAACTGCTACAATTGCTGTTACACCACACAATATCACCATTAGTACTTGGAATGATCTTTGCGTTGACGACAAGAAGATCGTCGGTGTCAATATGGGTGATTCTATTCCTCAAATCGACATCCCTCGTTTGATTGAATTCTACAAGATGGGTGTTTTCCCATTCGACTTAACTGAAAAGTTCTATGACTTCGATCAAATCAATGAAGCTGATGCCGATTCAGTTAGCGGTAAGACTATCAAGCCTGTTTTGATTATTGATAAAGATTATAAACCTGAAGATTAGTATCTTTGAACTCCCGACTTTGGTTAGTTGGGAGTTTTTTTGTGGTTTATGTTTTCGTAACACATATATTTTTACTAATAGAATATGACATTTGTCATACGATTATGTGACATTCCTTACTACCGCAATTTTTCTCAAATTATTAAACTATGGTTATCAAATCGAAATCGAGGAAATAATCATGAGCCCCATTTTAGAAATTTCTCATATCAAAAAATCGTTTAAACACAGAATCATCTTAAATGATATCAGTTTTAACTTGCAGCCCGGTTCCGTAGTTGCGTTAGTTGGTGCTAACGGTGCCGGCAAAACTACTCTGATGAACATTATTTTAAACTTGCTCCCTTCTGATTCAGGACAAGTCAAAGCCTTCAGTGATCATGACTGGCGTGAGATCACAGGTGTCATGATGCAAGATAATCTGTCTCTTGGCCGTATCAAAGTCAAAGAAATTATTAACCTTTCACGTAGTTACTTTAAGCATCCTCTCCCCTTCCAAAAACTATTGAGTTTGTCAGGATTGGAAACTTTAGAAAATAATTACATGAATCAACTTTCCGGTGGTCAAAAACGACGTTTAGCGTTTGCTCTTTCACTATCAGGCAATCCTGATATTCTCTTCCTCGATGAACCAACTGTTGGCATGGACAGCAATGCTCGGCACGACTTTTGGCAAGAAATTTCTAAATTACGAGAAAGTGGTAAAACTATTTTCGTTACTAGTCACTACTTAGAAGAATTGGAAAATATTGCTGACCGTTTTCTTATTTTACAGAACGGTGTCATTGCTTTTGACGGTTCAATTCAATCATTACGAAACATTCAAGGTAATAGTCTGGTCGAATTCGATAGTAAATTAAATATCAATACTTTTTCAAATTTTCAAAGTATTATCTCGATTGATCGACTAGGACAACATTTTCAAATCGTGACTAATGATCCTAACAAATTAATCACTTCTATTACTCCCTATCTAGCCGCAATTAACAATCTTCAAGTCAAACAAACTAACTTAGATACCATGCTATTGAATTATCAGGAGGGACACGATCATGACTAATTATCTATTCCAGACCAAAATGAATTTCAAGAGAATTGTTTTAAGGAATAAAGCTTTCTTCTTCTTTGATATGCTTTTACCAATTATCTTTTACCTGCTTTACACCAAAATACTAACTACTGGCATCCCCACAAAGGCTTTGGCAGCTTGGAATGAGGATTATCTGATCAGTATGATGATTTATAGTTGTATGCTCGGTGGTGTCATCACGACTTCTAATACTCTTTTAGATGATCAAACTAGCCACTTTAAATTATTCGTTAGTCTCAAACCAATTTCTAAATTTCAATATTATTCATCAATGGCACTAGTGTTTATCTTCTTAAATCTAATTTCCTCAATTCTGATCTGTCTAGTTGGTATCTTTGTCAATCATGTTAATCTTTCTATGCACCTACTGGTAACACTTATTGGCATCAACATTCTAGGAACGATTCCTTTAATCTTAATTGGCGCCTTAATTGCTTTAGTTAAAAAGCCTAATACCGTTAACCTGCTCAATAATCTAGTGGTCTTTCCACTAGCAATCATCAGTGGCCTGTGGTGGCCCATTCAGGTCATGCCTAATTGGTTACAAAAGATTGGTAAGACCACACCTACATATCAACTATCAAACCTGGAACAAACTTTGTTGCATAAAGGATTCATCAATTGGTATGCAATTATTAATATTTCAATTTGGTTAGTGGTGATAGCTCTGTTATTCTTAATATTATCTAAAGTTCAAAAACAAAAGGGGATCGTTTCCGAATGAATAAATTTTTAGATAAATATGTCCTTTTTCCCAAAAGATTTGGCTTTATGCCCTACTTTTGGGTTTTTTCATTATTTTTAATGGCTGGACAAATTTTAATTACCCAGCATCCTTTCAACTGGTTTTACTTATTACTCGTTTTAATTTTTTTAAAATTCTATCGTGACGGCTATTCTATCAATCGTTGGTTGTGGTTAGATATCGGTATACAACTGCTCATTGCAGCCTACTTCACTTTAAAATTTCCTAATGGTGGTGGAACTTTCTTTATCTATACGGCTTGGGAAATTGGCTCTCTTCCATATAAATTAAGGGATTTCTTGCGTTATCTCGTTCTATACTTAGTCATATCGTTAAGTTGCGTACTTACTTTTATCCTATTTACTCCTACAATAAAGGAGTATGGTCCCTTTGGAATCATTATCGCCCTTACTTTTACCATTGGGTCACCAATTGCGGCACGTTCCTTAGGTAACAGTTATCGTCGCTCCTATCGAACTAAACAGACCAATCGCCGTTTGGAGACCATCATCAAGCAAAACGAACGTGATCGTATTGCTCAAGATCTACATGACAGTTTAGGACAGTCATTCTCCTTAATTACTTTAAAATCTGAGTTAGCTACTAAATTGATCGACAAAGATCCAAAAAAAGCTCAGCAACAATTAAAGGACATTGCCCAAACCTCTCGCGATGATCTCAATCTGGTTCGCCAAATAGTAGCGGATTTGAATGCTCAATCAATCGCCAGTGCAATGGTATCCGAGGGAAAAAACCTTGATCTAGCCCAGATTCAACAAATTTCCATCAACGAAGATGTTTCTAATACTTGGCCCAAAGATATTCAACACACTCTGGCTGCCATCATTAAAGAAACGACCACTAATGTTATCCGTTACAGTCACGCCAATTTAATGAAATTTACCTTTGAAGAAGATGCTTCCAATTATTTCTTAGATATTCATGATGATGGTATTGGTTTTAAAGGTGCTACCGATCATATCTCCTATGGCCTAAGTGGTATGACTAACCGTTTAAAAAGCATTAACGGCACTCTTAAAGTAACTTCCGATCATGGTGTTTATTTACAAATCTCAATACCAAAGAAGGATTAATATGACTACAATTTACATTGCTGAAGACCAAGAAATGCTAAATTCAGCCCTTTCCGCTATTTTAGATCTAGAAGATGATTTTGAAATCGCTGGAAATGCTACTGACGGTCAGACAGCTTTCCAAGAAATTACCACCTTAAAACCGGATGTCGCCATTTTAGATATTGAAATGCCTAACTTAACAGGTCTAGACGTTGCTCAAGAGTTACGTCTTAATCAGCAAAAAATAAAAATCATCATTCTGACCACTTTTGCTCGTAAAAAGTATTTTGAATCAGCAGTGGCCAGTGAGGTTAATGCTTATCTACTTAAAGACAGTCCCACTGATAAGCTAGTAGACACGATTCATAAGGTTCTTGACGGTCAGACAATTTACGACGCTAATTTAGTTTCTAACATTTTAACAACCGTGAAAAATCCCCTTACACCCCAAGAATTAAACATTATGAACGAATTTGCCTTGGGTAAATCAACCCAAGAAATCGCTGAGAGTGTTTTTCTTTCCAATGGAACAGTTCGAAATTATATCTCTTCCATTTTGAGTAAGACTGGTACACACTCTCGAATCGAAGCTCTAAATATTGCTAAAAAGAATAGTTGGATTGAATAGATTCAATTATTTTGTGTCTAAGGTTACATAACATTTCTACTCCGAAGCTAATCTGAAATAAACAAAAAAGATGGTTCATAAAAACCATCTTTTAATTTATTCCGGATTTTCAATTTCTGAACTGTGAACATTCTCTTGCAATCTTTGCAATAAAACGTCAGCAATTCCTCTCACCTGTTTGTCACCATCACGCTGTGATAAACGATAACCAACGAAGTAAGGTGAAACCACATATCTGGCCTCAATTTTACAAATAATTTTCCGACCAACTTTATAGAAGAATAAATTGTAAGAATCAAATTTACCACCATAAAGGTCATCCAAAGCATATTTGACCGTCACCCGTGTAAATTCAGCTAGATCAGCAATGTATTTAGGATTATTAATAACCACATTAAATTCAACAAATCCCATGATTGGCTTCTCTGAAACGTTGACATTGATATGCTTCGAATTAAACACATCCATACCTGTAAAATTCTCAGCTTCGATATGTTTGTAACCATCAACCTTATCCAAACCAATTATTTGGAAATGTGGATGACGCAAAGAACCTCCTGACATAGGTCCGAAATTCTTATACAACAAGACACTCTTGTATTTCTTGCTTTGAATCATTTCGTTCCAACAATGATAGACATACTCAAAAACTTTTCGGTTCTTTTCAACTGAATAATTGGAAATATCACCATAATGGTCACTAGATTCAATTAAAACCGTTTGATTAGTATCCTTCAATGTCTTAAATTTATTTTCTAACCAAATCATGTCGTCCTTTTGATCAATTATATTGGTTAAATTTTCTCGATCACAGAAAGGACAATAATCTTTCTTCTTTTTGATATCTCGCGGCTTCCCTTTAGCCTGTTCAATTTCAAAAACTAATACATCTTTATTTGACAACTTTTCACCTCAGTATGTTTAATAACGGTACTTATCCAAATTTGGTTATTAATGTGTGGATTTGCTCTGCTTGCAGTCCTACACAACACAGTCTAATAAACATGGTTCATTATCTAAACCAAAACCATTTAAATGCCGCAATTTCAGAAAATAATAATAGAACCAAGATATAATCAATAGTAGAAAATCCGTGAACTTTTAGACGTATCCTTCCACATTTTAGTGGTCCAAAGACTTTCTACTACTAACGGCACACTTATAACACATCAGTTACCAAATTGGAAGCAAGACCTTAATAATAAGATATTAACGCAAACACAAAAAAACTGAAAGAAACTCGTCAGTCTCTTTCAGTCAATTTATGTTTTAAAGCATTTTTAAATTTTATTTAAAAATTATAGTGAACGTGAAGCACCCTTGTATACAACACCACGTCTTGAATCAACAGTAACAGTGTCACCATCTTTAACAAGATTTGTAGCATTCTTAGCACCAACAACAACTGGTAGACCCATAGCAATACCAACAACGGCTGCATGTGATGTCAAACCACCGTTTTCAACAACAACGGCACTAGCTTTTTCAAGAGCTGGTAGGTAATCCTTGTCAGTCATCTTTGTAACAAGAATGTCGCCTTCGTTAACCTTCTTGTTAGCTTCTTCAGCTGAGTTTGCAACTACAACGCTACCAACAACTGATTCTTCACCAACACCTTGGCCTTTAACCAATGTTGATCCAATTAGTTGAACCTTCATTAGGTTAGTTGTACCACTTTCACCGACAGGAACACCGGCAACAACAAGAATTAAGTCACCTTCCTTGGCGAAGCCAAGTTCTTGAGCCTTCTTAGAAGCTAAGTCGAACATTTCATCAGTGTTTTCTGGCTTGTCAACAACAACTGGATCAACACCCCAGTTAACTGTCAAACCACGTTGTGTAGTTTCATCAAATGTTAGAGCTAAGATGTCAGCACTTGGACGGTACTTAGAAATCATACGTGCAGTGTAACCTGACTTAGTAGCAGCAACGATTGTGTTAATATTTAGTTCTTCAGCTGTTCTAACAACTGATTCACCGATTGATTCTGTAACGTTTGAGCCTGTGTAGTCTTCGAAACGTTGGATAGCAAGTGAGTTACTCTTGTCTAATTGTTGTTCTGTACGTTGGTCGATACGTGACATAGCAGCAACAGCTTCAACAGGGTAGTCACCGTTAGCACTTTCACCTGAAAGCATTGTAGCATCTGTACCATCAAGAACAGAGTTAGCAACATCAGTAACTTCGGCACGTGTAGGACGTGGGTTTTCTTGCATTGAATCAAGCATTTGTGTAGCTGTGATAACTGGTTTACCAAGAGCGTTACACTTCTTGATCAAAGCCTTTTGAACGAATGGTACGTTTTCAAATGGAATTTCAACACCCATGTCACCACGAGCAATCATCAAACCATCAGAAACTTTAAGAATAGAATCGATGTTGTCGATACCTTCTTGTGATTCGATCTTAGGGAAGATTTGTACGTATTCACAGTGTTTTTCTTCAAGAATTGCACGGATATCCAAAACATCTTGAGCTTTACGAACGAATGAAGCTGAGATGAAGTTGATTCCTTGTTCTAGACCGAAACGAATATCGTCTGAATCTTTTTCAGTGATACCTGGTAGACGAACTTCAACACCAGGAGCATTGATACTCTTTCTTGAACCGATCATACCGTCATTTTGAACAACAGTAACCAATTCACGGTTCTTGTCATCTTTTTCAGTAATCTTCAAGTCAACAAGACCATCATCGATCAATACGTGACCACCAACATGTGTATCATCGTACAAACCAGGATATGTAGAAGCAATCTTTTCTGGTGTACCTGTTAATGAGTCATCCATTGAAATACGGATTGTTTGGCCGATCTTAGCTTCGAACTTGCCGCCTTCTTGAACGGTTGTACGAATTTCAGCACCCTTAGTATCTAGAACGATACCAACAGTCTTACCAGTAATCTTTTCAGCTTCGTGTACCATTTCCATACGAGCTTTATGTTCTGGATGATCACCATGTGAGAAGTTGAAACGGAAGATGTTAGCTCCGGCTTCAATCAACTTAACGATTGTGTCAACATCGTTACTGGCAGGTCCAAGTGTACTTACAATTTTAGTTCTTTTCATTGAGAATCCCCTTTTCTTGTTTTCATCGTTTATTGTAACAAATTAGAACGTTATATGCTTAACTTTATCTGCTTAAAGATTCATTTAAGTCATATAGTGATAATTCAGGCTTATGCTTGCTATCGAAAAGATCAAGAATATCATGTGATGTTAACTTGTTGTTTTCAATACCAACAGCTAGGCCACCTTTGCCTTCAAGAAGAAGATCAACAGCATAAGCACCCATCTTACTTGCTAAGACACGGTCTTGAACTGTTGGTGAACCACCACGTTGTACATGTCCTAAGACAGTAGCACGTGAATCAAAGTCACCATATTTATCTAATTCCTTCTTGAAGTCATCGGCATGCATAACACCTTCGGCCAAAACAATAATCATATTCTTGTTACCGTTTTGACGGCCTTTTTTGACTTCTTCGGCAATTTCCTTGATGTCAAAATCACGTTCTGGAACGATGATCTTTTGAGCACCACCGGCAACACCAGCCCAAAGAGCCACGTCACCAGCGCCTCTACCCATTACTTCAACAATAAATGTTCTTTCATGAGAGCTAGCAGTATCATGCAACTTATCAATGGCATCAACAGCAGTAGATACGGCTGTATCAAAACCAATTGTAAAGTCAGTAAATGGAATATCATTATCAATTGTACCTGGTAGGCCGATTGTGTTGTAACCATGTTCAGTTAAACGCAATGCACCATGGTAAGAACCATCGCCACCGATAACAACTAATGCATCAATTCCAAATTTCTTCAATTGCTCAATACCCTTGAGTTGACCTTCTACGTTAGCAAATTCAGGATATCTTGCAGAATACAAGAATGTACCACCACGTTGAATACGGTCAGATACGTCTTCGCTTGTTAGTGGGAAAATATCACCAGCAACCAAACCAGCATATCCATAATTGATACCAAACACTTCAAGCCCTTTATCAATGGCTCTACGTGTGACTGCTCTAATAGCAGCGTTCATACCAGGGGCATCTCCACCACTGGTTAAAATACCAATACGCTTCATTTGTTCACACTCCAAAATTATTTGTTTCTAAAACAAAACCTAATCAAATATAACATTTTTATAGGTTACTTTGTAGAGCTGAAAACGTTTTTTAAGCAAATTTGTTAGTCTTTTTTCAAGAAAACACTTTTTTCACCTAAGAAATCTTTCAATTGACTCTGCACATTACTATTAAAGCCTATCCAACGATTGGATTTCAATAGTAATGCTTGCTTCTTCTTTTCCCGATAAATAATAACTGGCATTTTTCCAGGAAAACGTTCGATCAAACGATACAGTCTTTCCATGTTATCCGGTGTATCCAACGCTTTTGTAACACGTAAATACAATTTTTCACTTGGCAATTGAACTGTATATTGTTTAGGATCAGACAATCGATCAGCGATAAATTCCAAGTCGCCTCTTTGACCAATATTACTGTGACCATCGAACAAGAAAATTTTACCATCTAATTCCATATTTTCAATCCTTTGAAAAACTTTAGGAAAAATAGTTACAGAAATGCTGCCAGACTCGTCTTCAATTGTCATAAAGCACATTCTTTGGCCCTTTTTAGTCCGAATAACTCGTAAATTCTTTACTAAGCCAATAATTTTTACAGAAATATTCTGTACCATTTTCAATTCAGAGATCTTCTTTGTGGAAGTATTCAACAATTTGCTGCGATATCTTTCAACCGGATGTCCCGATACATAAGTTCCTAAATACTCTTTTTCCTGATTGAGTCTCTCCGTTAAAGTAAAATCATCAACCTCATGCTTCTTTGGATCTAAAACATCGAACAATGATAAATTACTACCCGCTAATTGAATACTTTCGATCAAATCACGAAAATCGTATAACAATTCTTTTCGATTTCGATTAAATGAATCAAAAGCTCCAGCTAAAATCAACGGTTCCAAGTAATCATTTTTAACAAAACGGGGATCAATTCGTTGCAAAAAGTTCAAAGCACTCGTAAATGGCCCATTCTTTTCCCGTTGCTCAACAATTGACTGTGCTAAATCACGACGCATCCCTTTAATACTCAACAAACCAAAACGAATCGATTTGTTACTAGAACTAAATTCATATGAACTCTTATTAATGTCGACATTCAGGATCTTAATTTGTTGATCTTTAGCATCTTGAACGTAAGTCGACACTTTATTCTCATTATTTAGATTAGAATTTAGCAAACAAGCAAAAAAGGCATCCGCAAAATGAACTTTGATATACGCTAACCAAAAAGCAATCATCGAATAAGCAACCGCATGTGACTTATTGAATCCATAATTACCAAACTTTTCTATATACTGATATACCTTCTCCGCTGATTCTTGACTATGTCCTTGAGACACAGCACCGTTAACAAATTTCTGTCGATTTTCTTCAATCAAGCGTTCATTCTTCTTACTAATAGCCCGACGTAAAATATCAGCATCTGCTAGTGAGAAATTAGCCATCTGTGACGACGCCTGCATAACTTGCTCTTGATAGACTAAGATTCCATAAGTTGGACGCAATAAGTCCTCTAACGAGCTGTCAGGGTACGTTACAGGCTCTTGTCCATGTTTTCGGGCAATGAAAGTAGCAATATTTTGCATAGGACCAGGACGATATAGCGCATTAGTTGCCACAATATCGTCAAAACTAGTCGGTACAAGCTGTCTTAACACGCTTCTAATACCATCAGACTCAAATTGGAAAACTCCGTCTGTAGCTCCTCTCTGAAAGAGTTGGAGGGTCTTGGAATCATTTAAAGGAATTTTTTCGGGAATAAATTCACGACCGTAATCACGCGAAATGATTTGGATAGCATTATCTAGAATCGTTAAATTCTTCAACCCCAGAAAATCCATCTTTAATAATCCAACACTTTCAACATTGTTCTTTGTTTGTTGAGTCAGATTGATACCGTCATCTTCTAATTGAACAGCCACAATATCTGTCATCTTTTTTCTACTCAAGACGATACCAGCAGCATGTTTTGAATAATGACGTGGAATTCCTTCGATTCGCTTAGCGACCTGATAGATCAATTCATTCTCACGAGAATTATTAACTAAATTCCTTAAATTACTCGACTCGTCAAAAGACTCTTGTAAAGTTATATTCAGTTTTTTAGGAATCGCATTAGACCACTGAGACATTTGGAATTGCGTTTGACTGAAAGTTCTAGAAATATCACGTAAAGCCATTTTAGCTGCCAATGTTCCAAAGGTAATAATCTGAGCCATATGATTTGAACCATATTTGTCATGCATATACATTACCATTTCGTCACGCCGATTATCTGGCAGATCCAAATCAATATCAGGCATATTAACACGCTGAGGATTCAAAAAACGTTCGAACAGCAAGTCATATTTGATAGGATCAACTTGTGTTATTCCTAAACAATACGAAACTAAAGATCCAGCTGCTGAACCACGCCCAGGACCTGTTTTAATGCCCACTTCGTGAGCGTGCTTGATAACATCCCAAACTATTAAGAAATAGTCGGAGAAGCCCATTTTATCGATAACGCTTAGTTCGTAATTCAATCGATCGACATAATCTTGAGGGATTTGACCAGCCAAACGCTTATTCAAACCTTTTTGGCTCAGTTCCGTTAAAAATTGAATAGCAGATTTACCATCAGGCGTCTGGAATTCAGGCAATTCAGTCTCCTTGAATTCAATTTCAACATTACATTGATTGGAAATATATTCAGTATTTTTAACGGCATCTGACATATCTACTTCCGCAAAGTCCGCTGCAAAATCACTAGCAGATCTTAAATAATGATCACCGGTTTCAACCACTTGCTCCAAATTATCGAAGTGTTGACCGGTTCTTAAATAATTGACTACTTGATAGGCTAAATGATCGTCAGCATTCACATAGCGAACATCGCCCAAAGCAATCAACTTGAGATTATTTAATTTAGCTACATCTTTAATTGTTCTAACATTATCAATTTGTTCAGAATAAAGTCCTACACCTAAATAAAGGCTGTTGGGATCAACCAAAGCTAAAAGTTTTTGAGTGTAGTCTCTTTTATCATCAACTGTAATGATCTCCGATTTACTAGCAGGAGTGATCACAAAAAGATTATTCAGGTATTCTTTTAAACTGGTTAAATCTAATGACTCTTTGGATGACATAACCGCTGAAGAAATTTTAATTAAATTTTGATAACCATTATTATTTCTAGCTAACAAAATTAACGGATAGTCATTTTGACTATCAATCAAACCTTTAGTTTCAATTGTTACGCCGATAATGGGCTTGATCCCGATTTTATGGGCATATTTATAAAAATCTATTGAACCATATAAATTATTTATATCCGTTAAAGCAATAGACTTATAGCCTAGTTTCTTTGCTTGATCGACCAACTCCGTCAATTTTGCAGGACTATGTAATAGACTATAACTACTGATCACTTGTAATTGGGCTTGCAATTTACCGCCCCCTTTGTTTAAAATTATATCAAAATCAAGCGGAAGTTTATTGGGTAAAAACCCATTTTGTGCTAAACTACTTGAGAAAGCGAGATGGAAGAAATGAGATATGTTGCTATAATTTTCTGGTCAATCATGTTAGGACAAGTTGCCGGATTTATCGGTGGTGCCCTAAACCAACAAACTTACAATACAAATTATTCTATCATTGTTAGTATAATATTCGCTGTCATCTTCAGTGTAATTCCATTGATTCTAGACAGTTCTGTTAAAGATACGAAGACCGAAAAGAACGCCTAATTAATTTGGGCGCTTTTTTTATTGCAAAAATTAATAATCAACAAAAATAAAGAACCCGATAACTTCAAGAGTTACTGGGTTCTTTATTTTTTAATACTTAGTAATGTACATATAAAAATCTTTAGTCGTCAAATTAATATTATAATTAACTCCCTTAGAAGTAATCTGGTCCATTGAGGTCTTTGTAGAATTTTTATCAGCATTCTTAGTCTGCTTAGCAAAATCCTTTAAAACCTTTTTACCGTCAGCTCCTAATAGTTTGGAAATAATCATCAGGTCAGTGGCAAAGTTCTTTTGACCAGTCTTGGATTTAAGCTCCTTGTAGGAAAGCTTAGTAGCAATTCCCATCAACCGATTATTTTGAACGTTATAATACCACTTTGTTCCATCATTCTTCTCATGTGTCATTATTCCATTTTTAGAAATTAATTGTAATTGATCATTTTGTTGTCCTAATGAAAGCAACGTATAGTTATACGATTGCGCAAAAGTCAGGTAATCTTCAAGTGCCTTAGCTTTTTTTACTTTAACTAGCTTAGTCTCCGTTTTATTACCGTTAACAGCCTTGATCCTTACATTCTGATCATTTTCTGAAACAGGTACAGAGATAGCAAAATGTCCACCGTCTACAGCTACTTTCTTGGTTTCGCCATTAACCGTATAGGTTAGCTTCTTATAATTATCAGCCTTACCTTTGACCACAGCAACTAAACCATCCGCGCTATATGACTTCTTAGTCGTTGATAAACTTAATTTTGAACACCCTGAGAGCATTGAAAAGAATAGCGGAATAACCAACAACAATAAATACTTCAATTTTTTCATAGTTGTTTCCCCATCCAAATTAAAATATTAAAAAAAAGCCAAGACCAATTGACTTGACTTTTAATTAAGCTTCTTTGTTATCACTGATAACTTTTTCACCCTTGTACATACCTGATGGTGAAACGTGATGACTTAAACGATATTCACCAGTAGCAACGTCGAATTGCATGTTTGGTGTGTTCAATTTAATATGTGCACGTCTTTGACGTTTTCTTTGTTTTGATGATTTTCTCTTTGGAACTGCCATATTTAAAAACTCCTTTATTTATATTACTTAATCAAATCTAACGTTTAATATAATACTATCATAAAAACATTAGAGCAAGCAAAAATCCTATTTTGTTTGCTTTTTTGCATTATTTTCCTTTAAAGCGTCCGCAATTTGGTTGTCATGTGAGACTTTTACATTAGAAATTTGCTTTTGAGCATGACGATTAAGTTTATTTTCTTTCTTGTTACCTGTATTAGCCAAAAGCAATGTGATCACTGCCCCTAGAAGTAAAGAAACGATAATTAAAATAATTAATGGCAACTTCACTCTTGTAAAACCAAAACTAACAGTGACTGGATCTACATTCAAAACAGCAAAGATTACCACGATCAAAGCTATGACTAATCCAATAACAAATCTTGATTGTTTACCATTATTACTATTCATTTTTTAACCCTCTATTTACGATTTCCAAGTGTTGAAGCAAAATAATCCCCTAAACTTGGTGCTATTTTATAAAGTACCGCTGCCAATTCCATAAAACGAGGACGATTGATTTCACGTTTATTTTTATTAAACGTATTAACTATTTCCCAGGCCAATCTATTTGGATCAATAACAAAACTCTTTACTGAGTCAAGATAATTTCCGTTATGATCTGCTACAGAGAAGAAATTGGTCTCTACAGGTCCTGGATTGATAGTAGTAACAAATACACCTAGTGGCTTCAATTCAAGCCTTAGACCGTCTGAAAATGCGATTACAGCTGCTTTAGTAGCTGCATAAGCTGCAGATTTAGGTGTTGTGATCTTACCAGCCATAGAACCAACATTAAAGATATGTCCACGACCGTTATCGATCATCTTGCTGGCAACTAATCTAGTCATCAACATTAAGCCTAAAACGTTCACACGAAACATTTTTTCAATTTTATCAAAGTCTGTTTCTAGATAATTAGAAAAATCGCCAAACCCAGCTGCATTGACCAAAACATCAATATCATCATTGATTTCAAAGGCCTTAGCCACGCCGGCAGTGATTTGTTCTGAATCACTCATATCAATACTTAAATATTCATGTTGAGCACCCTCTGCTCCTACACGAATACATTCATTCTTTACCTGTAGCAACTTATCTTCATTACGAGCAACTAAAATCAAATTGGCTCCACATTTAGCAGCGTTGATAGCTACGTTCTTACCAATTCCTGAAGACGCTCCTGTAACCAAAACAGTTTGATTCAATAAATTAACCATAGTCATCCTCTTTTCTATTTGAATGGAACTTCAAACAAATCAAAATCACTGGCCACTTTAGTATGCTTAAAGACTCTTTGAGCTTCTCTTTGTAAAATTAAAGCGCCCCTACCAGTATATCTAGCAGAAATGTGTGTCAAAATCAATCCTTTTACATTACATCTTTTAGCTACTTCCGCTGCTTGAGTGGCGGTGGAATGGTAATAGTTGTATGCTAGCTTCTTTTCATCATTAGAAAAAGTCGATTCATGAACAAGTACGTCTGCATCCTGTGATAACTTATCGATTTCTGGAGTATAACGAGTATCAGAAATAACCGTTACGATCTTGCTTGGCTTATCTGGCCCAATAAAGTCTTTACCGTTTATAACGGTACCGTCTTCCAAAGTAACTGTTTGTCCGGCTTTTAATTGTCCGAAGATGGGACCGTTAGGGATATTGTACTTTTGTAACTCGTCCACTAACAATTCACCCGTTCTTGGTTTTTCAACCACACGATATCCAAAACAAGTTATCCGGTGTTTCAATTCGCCTGCATAAACAGTAAAGGTTTTATCGTTAAAAATTTCCCCACCATTTTTCAATTCAATATATTTGATTGGATAACTTAATCTACTGCCAGTGACCTTTAAAGAAGTTTCAACAAAGAGTTTGATCCCAACTGGTCCGTAAATCTCCAATGGCGAATTGCCACCTTGATTAGAACGACTGGATAATAAACCAGGTAAACCAAAAATATGGTCCCCATGCAAATGACTGATAAAAATTTTTGTGATTTTTCTCGGTTTAATTGCGGTTTTTAAAATTTGATGCTGTGTAGCCTCGCCGACATCGAATAGCCAAACTTCGTTTCGCTCATCCAGCATTTTTAGAGCTGTACTTGAAACATTTCGACCTTTCGATGGAACGCCAGCGCCTGTTCCTAAAAATTCTAATTCCATAAAAGAGAGTTCCTATTCTTTTTCTACTTTTTGTCCAATGACTTCAAAATCTCTTTAGCCACAAAGGACGTGTAATACATTGAACCGTCTGGATTTGGATGGACATTATCATCGTAGAACCAATCAGTATGGCCATTTGAGTATCCATTCCAATCTATAACAGTTAGATTCTTATACTTCTTCTGAGCCTGGCTAAGAACACCATTAACAGTATTTTCCCATGGTCTTGTTGGTACGTGAACATTGATCCAATAAACATGACGTTGTGAACCAGCTAATGACATGATCTGTCCAAGCTGTTGCATGTTGAATGGTCCATTAGTCCCTAAACCAATCAAGATATTAGGTGCCAAGACTCCCTTGCTCTTATAGTCTTGTAAAATATCAAGACTTGCAACTAACTGACGACTAACAGCCGCATCAACGATAACCTTCTTATCATCGAACAGCTTCAAGAAGTTATCTGAGCCATCAGCCATAACTGAATCACCAACAGCAGTTAATGGTACATCCTTTAATCTTTGCAAATCGATCTGTGTTAAACCATACTTCTCGAATTCAGTATTAATTGGATGATCTTTAGCTGCTTTCTTATACCTAGCATAGTCAGCGGCTGACATCTTACCAGTTGCATTTTGTTTCTGTTTAGCTTTTTTCAAATTCTCAATAGCTTGTTGTTTCTTTTTCTTATTAGCTTTTTCATTCTTATTGATCTTATTAGCTAATTGACTGTGGTTAACATTAGGATTTGGTGCACTAACCGCCTTAACGACACCATAACAACCAGTAATACTGATTATGGCGATAATTAAAGCTAGAACACGTTGCAATCCTGTTGAAGATCTAAAGAAGTTCTTTACATCACTCCACTTAGCATGAGCCAAAGGTTGTTCGACGAACCTGAATGAAAATTCAGTTACTAAGATAATTAAAATAACTTCAATCACCGGATATAGAATCGGATGGTCTGCAATATTTTTAAATTTAGATTCAAAAAAGATCATAACTGGGAATTGGTATAGGTATAGTCCATAACTTCTTGAACCAACATAATGGAAAACCTTATTAGATAATAAGCCATTCCACATAGAATCTGGATGTGCTACAACGGCGATAAAGATACATGTTGTAACAGAGAAGATGAACATCCCACCACGATAAAGGAATGGATCTGAATCCTTGATCGTGAAAATCATTAGTAGCATTAAGGCAAATGACAAGAGACCGACAATATTTAATTTCCATTTGTCAGACTTTTTAAGACCCTCCTTCAATTTTTCAGCAGGCCAAACTAATGCTAGTCCACATCCTAAAAGAATAGAGAAAAGTCTTGTGTCAGTACCGTAATAAATTCTACTTGGATCAACGCCCGGCTTAAATAGGATTGCCATCCAGATTGCTGATGCAATAGAGACAATCATAGAGAAACCAAAAATACGTCCTTTTTTAACATGGAATTTGCTAAATAAAATCAACAGAATTGGCCAAATAATATAGAATTGACCTTCAATTGACAATGTCCATAAATGTGTAAACGGTGATTCATTATTGGCAAATCGCTCAAAATACGATTGACCATTAAAAATTTGCCACCAGTTATAAACATTTAAAACATTTGTCGCAAAAATCTGATCGAAATGGTATAGCAAGTTCTTTAAAAACAAAACAATGTATGCACCGGATGCTAAGAGTACAAATAGCATTCCGGGATACAATCTTTTTATTCTTTTTAGATAAAAATTACTTAATGAAAATGAACCACCATAATCAACAGTATTAAAGAAATGGTCTGTGATTAAGTATCCTGATATTAGGAAAAAAATTGGAACACCCAAATATCCGCCGGAAAAAACATTAGGATTTAAGTGATACATGATAACACCTATAACCCCTAAAGTACGTAGTCCATCAAATCCAGTAATAAATCTTCTTTTCGGTGATTTATTCATTTTTTTCTAGCCCCTAAATAAATTCAAAAGTAAAGTCAAGAATTGTAACTGAGTCTCCTGATTCAGCCCCTGCATCCATCAATGCATCTTCAATCCCCATTGACTTCAGTTGTCTAGCAAAACGCATAATTCCATCTTGATGATCCAAGTTGGTTCTTTGAAGAAGCAATTCAACTCGATCACCCTTAACGATAAAGCTATGCTCGCCATCCTTTTCAATAGTAAATTGTTTCTGTTCTGGTTCAAAGTTGTATTCCTTAGAATCATCAGCTTGCACATCAAAGTGAATTGGTTCTGCCTTAGATAGTACTTCACTAGTATGATTCATCAGATCCTTAACACCAGTATGTTGAATACTTGAAATAGGGAAAATATCAACATCTGAATCTAATTTTTCCTTAAATTCTGCTAAACGTTCTTCAGAGCCAGGAATATCCAACTTAGTTGGCACAATGATCTCTGGACGCTTCAAAACATTCTTATCATAGTTACCTAGTTCTTTACGAATAGCTAAATAATCTTCATAAGGTTCACGACCATTATTAGGATCCATATCAACTAAGTGTAGGATAACTCGCGTTCTTTCAACGTGACGTAGGAATTGAATTCCTAAACCAACACCATTTGATGCCCCTTCGATCAATCCAGGCAAATCAGCAATAACAAAGTCTTGCCCATTTTCCAACTTAACCATCCCTAAATTAGGAGATAAAGTTGTAAAGTGATATGCAGCAATCTTAGGTTTAGCTGAAGTTGCTACTGATAATAAGGTAGATTTCCCAACAGATGGGAATCCAACCAAACCAACATCAGCAATCAATTTCAACTCAAGCTTCAAATGCTTCTCTTGACCAGGCTCACCATTTTCGGCCACTTCTGGTGCTTGATTCTTAGAAGTAGCGAAGTGAATGTTACCACGACCACCATCGCCACCTTTAGCAACGACTAGTTCTTGGTTATTTTCTGTTAGATCTCCAACTAATCTTCCACTATCTTCATCATAAATTGATGTTCCTGTTGGAACGACAATGTAAACCGGATCAGCCTTATGACCATACATTCCCTTAATTTGGCCATTTTGACCAGGTTGAGCTTTAAAAATTCTCTTGTATCTAAAGTCCATTAAAGTATTCATACCTTCATTAGCCTTTAGAATTATGTCGCCTCCGCGACCACCGTCTCCACCTGAAGGTCCACCAAGTGGTACATACTTTTCATGGCGGAAGGCAACTGCACCGTCTCCACCCTTACCAGATTTTACGGTGATTTTAACGTTATCTACAAACATTAAAATCCCCCTTTCTAAACTTAATTATCATTTCTAAATTTTAGCACAAAAACATACTTCATAATACTTTGAAGTATGATTGATTGTCCAGAAATTTATTAATTGGTTAATATCTTTTGGAAGTTTTTGAAAGATTTTGAGTTTTTATGATTGATTTTGAACGAATATGGTTGTATTATATTTTTTGCGAGGTGATGAAAGTGCTTACTGAAGAAAGACAACAAATTATTTTAGAACAACTAAAAATACACAATATTGTCAAACTCCACGATTTAATTCCATTAACGGGTGCTTCTGAGTCTACCTTGCGTCGTGACTTGCAAGATCTTGAGAATTGTCACAAGTTATTGCGAATTCACGGCGGTGCTCAAAATGTTATTTCATTACATGAGGAACCAGCTCTTTCTCAAAAAGCAGCTGTACACATTAATGAAAAGAAACTAATCGGTCAGACCGCTGCAAGTTTAGTTAGAAATCATGAGGTTATCTTTTTAGATTCCGGAACCACCATTCAATTCATGATTCCTTACTTAATAGAACACAACGACTTGTTAGTCATTACCAATAGTGTCGATAATGCTTCAATGCTGGCTGATTATAATGTGAACACATTTATTCCTGGGGGAAAGTTAAAATCATCCACGAAAGCGTTGATTGGTGCAAACATTATTCAAACTCTGGAGAAGTACCATTTTGATCGTGCTTTTCTCGGAACTAATGGCTTCTCTATCGATGCTGGCTATACAACGCCGGATCCTGAAGAAGCAGCTATTAAAAGTTTGGCGATCAAGCAGTCAAATCAATCTTACGTACTATCCGATAGTTCAAAGTTTTCGCAAGTTAGTTTTAGTCGTTTTGCAACTTTAGATGAGGTTCCATTAATAACAAGCAGACTATCAGAAAAAGAAGCTAATGCTTTGAAAAAAATTACCAAGATAACGGAGGCAATCTAGTTGATCTATACAATTACAGTTAATCCTTCAATTGATTATGTTTTGCAATTGAAGAATTTGAATACTGGCGAAGTTAACCGCACTCAAAGTGATGTTAAACTTCCCGGAGGAAAAGGAATCAACGTTTCTAGAATTATGAAAGAGTTAAATATTGATTCCACAGCACTTGGCTTTGTTGGTGGAGCCACAGGTTCAATGTTTGAAGAATTACTTTCACAACATAATCTCAAAACTTCATTCACTAAGGTTAAAGAAGATACACGTATCAACGTCAAAATCAATGCTACTGAACAAAATGAAGAGACTGAGATCAACGGTGCCGGTCCTTCCATCAGTGATGCTGAACAAACTACTTTCATGAATAATTTAAGTGAAATCGGTAAGGGTGACATTGTTGTTATGGCCGGAAGCCTTTCCAAAAATCTCAACACTAATTTTTATTTAGATATCGCTGAAAAGATTCAAAAGCAAGGTGCTGAATTCATCATTGATACTACTGGTCAAGCCCTTTTGGACACATTACCATTGCACCCATTAGTCGTAAAACCAAATCATCATGAATTGGCTGATCTATTCAACGTTACTTTCAAAGATGAACAAGAAATTATTAGTTACGCTAGAAAGCTTTTGGACAAGGGAGCTAAACACGTTTTAGTTTCAATGGCCGGAGACGGTGCTTTGTTAGTTACTAAAGATAAAGCCTACAAGGCCAACGCTCCTAAGGGAACTGTCATCAACTCAGTTGGTGCTGGTGACTCCATGATTGCTGGTTTTGCTGGTACATTCATGGAAACAAACGATCCTATTGAAAGCTTCCACATGGGTGCTGCTTGCGGATCAGCTACTGCCTTTAGTCAAGACATAGCTATTAAAGACAAGATTGACGAAGTTTATAAAGAAATTTCTATTACTGAAATTTAATTGAGGGGGACTCTTAATAATGGATCTAAAACAACTATTGTTAAAAGACGCCATGATTATGGACTTGAAAGCTACTACCAAAGAGGATGCCATTGAAGAAATGGTTGATAAGTACTATCAAGTCGGCGTTATTGATGACAAAGAATTATATAAATCAGACATTTTAAAACGTGAAGCACAAACAAGTACTGGTATTGGTGATGGAATTGCCATGCCTCATGCTCGTGATAAAGCTGTTAAACGTGCCACAGTCTTGTTTGCTAAGAGTGCTAAGGGTATTGATTATAAATCATTAGATGGCCAACCAGCCTACCTATTCTTTATGATTGCTGCTCCAGATGGTGCCGATAATCTTCATTTACAAGCACTTGCAGCACTTTCATCACTTTTGATCAATCCTGAATTAGTTAAGAATTTGAAGGCTGCCAAAACAGCTGATGAAGTTCAAGAATTATTTGACAAGGCTATGAAGGAAAAAGAAGCCAAGGACAAAGCTGATGAAGAGAAACAAAAGGCTAAAGCAGCAGCTGCTGCTCAAGCTAGTGACTCTGACGACAAGAAACCATATGTTGTTGCTGTTACAGCCTGCCCTACTGGTATTGCCCACACATACATGGCTGAAGCTGCTCTAAAAGAACAAGCTGAAAAAATGGGTGTTGACATCAAAGTTGAAACTAATGGTTCCGAAGGTGTTAAGCATTTATTAACTGCCGATGAAATCAAACGTGCTGATGGTGTTATCATCGCCGCTGATAAGAAAGTTGACATGCCTCGTTTTGATGGCAAGCACTTAGTTAACCGCCCTGTTAGTGATGGTATCAACAAGGCTGAAGAATTGATCAACTTAGCCGTTGAACAAAAAGCTCCTGTCTTCCACGCTGAAGGTGGCGCTGCACAAGAAACAGAAGATACAGAAGAAAAGAAGTCCCTTTGGTCAAGAATTTATGCCGATTTAATGAATGGTATTTCTAATATGCTTCCATTCGTTGTCGGTGGTGGTATTCTAATGGCTATTTCCTTCCTATTGGAAAACTCCGTTGGTGCTCATTCACAATGGTTCCTCTTCTTTAACAATGTTGGTAATTATGCTTTTAGTTTCTTGATTCCTGTTTTAGCTGCTTATATCGCTGTTTCAATCGGTGATCGTCCTGCCCTACTACCTGGTTTTGTTGGTGGTTATATGGCATCACAAGCTACAGCTTCTGTAGTTAGTTCCAAGAGTCCCGCTGGCTTTATCGGTGGTCTTCTAGCTGGTTTCATTGCTGGATGGGTCGTTGTCTTCTTAAAGAAATGGCTCAAGAACTTACCAAAATCATTGGCTGGTCTTAAAACTATTTTGATTTACCCAGTACTAGGTTTGCTCTTTACCGGAGCTATCATGTACTTTGCTGTTGATCCAATCTTTGCCGTTGTTAACGCTGCTATTACTCACTTCCTAGAATCTATGGGTACAGGCAATGCTGTTATCTTAGGTACATTGCTTGGTGGTATGATGTCCATCGATATGGGTGGTCCTTTCAACAAGGCTGCTTACACATTTGCCATTGGTACATTTACTGCGACTCAAGACGGTGCTTTGATGGCTGCCGTTATGGTTGGTGGTATGGTTCCTCCTCTAGCTATTGCGATTGCAACAACATTCTGGAAGAACAAGTTTACTGAACAAGAAAGACAAGCCGGTCTTTCAAACTATATCTTAGGTTTATCATTCATTACTGAAGGTGCTATTCCATTTGCTGCCGGAGATCCATTACACGTTATCGTATCAAGTGTTATCGGTTCTGCCATTGGTGGTGGTTTGACACAACTATGGGGCGTTAACGTACCTGCTCCTCACGGTGGTATCTTCGTTACACCATTGGCTAACAAACCATTACTTTACTTACTAGCCGTTGTTATCGGTGCTGTAATTTCTGGTGTTATCTATGGTGTTTGGAAACCTGCATTGAAGAAAAACAAATAGATTTCTACTATTAGATATAAAAAAGATTCAACTGACATAAAAGTTAGTTGAATCTTTTTTATTTGGACTTGATACTATAAATCGTTTTTAAGCAAGCTATACAAATTTTCGTCATGAAAAACATCATCCAACAGTTCGTTTTGACGTAATGTTCCTTCAAAAATAAAGCCTGCCCGCTTAGCCACTGCATTACTAGTCTCATTATCAACTGCTGCTTGAATTATGATCCGGTTTAAACCGTAGTCTTCAAATCCTAAATTAACAAAACATTTTACTGCTTTGGTCATGATACCCTTGCCCTGAAATTCTCTACCCAACCAATAACCAATATCAGCACTGGCCCGTAAATTATCAAAATGATTAAAACTAATCATTCCCGCAACTTCATTTTGATACCAAATTACAAGATTTAATGCATCATTCGTCCCCATGTGGCGGTTGGTCATCTGTAAAAATTCAACTTCGTCATTCACCACTTTAGTTAACTTTAACCATGGTAAATAATATTCAAAATACTCTCGTTGTTTGTCCAACAAGTTAAATAGCTTGGGGCCGTCAATTTTAGGTCTTGGTATTGCTAATTTAATGTTGTCTGATGCTTTGCAAGATAACATTTGTACTTACCTCTTAGTTTTATCTAGTAATAAGATAGATATTTTCTTCAATTAAGATTTTTATCTTAATTAATTTTATTCTTTATTTAGGATAAAGCAAAAATTTAAGAGATAAAAATTCAGTGGTCTAATCCTATTACTGAATTTTTATCTCTTTTTTCATCCTCATCAGTTTTTATAACATTCTTCTCATTGTTTAAAATAGTTTTTCATAAATTGTTTTTTTAATTACCATTGTTTGTTGATATAACACGTTATTTAACGTTTACAAAGCTATTTTATTTGCTATACTGAAACCACTTACAAAAAGTAAGAAGTTCACGAAATCCTATTGTATAGCAAGCAATTGCTGACATACAGATTAATTCGATTAAATAATTTAGCATTTTATCATTTGTTTAGACACCATGTGCTTTTTTCTTTACAATCGAAATTTATCTGGTATTATTTTGAACTTGCAGGTCACAAATGGCCTAAAATTCCCTACCACAAAACGCAAGGAGTTTACTACCATGAAAATGAAAACCATTTTACTATCAGCCGTTATTTTAGGTGGATTTGCAGCCCCTATCGCGCAACAAACAGTTGCTTACGCTGATACAATTAATCCTGAAGTAATTCAGAATAAGGAGACAACTGACGACCAGAGTAGCAATAACCAAGAACTTCGGGCCAACAGTGTCAAATTAAGTGACAAAGTCTCACTAGATCAATTAAACACTGATACAAGTATTGTAGTCCCTTCTACCACAAGAGATAACAGTACTAAGCTAGATGATACCTATGTCAATCTCGATGATGAACAAATTACCGAATTAAAGAATGGCAAAAGTGCCACCTTCTACGGCTATTTAGAAATCACAACCAGCTGGGGAGGAGAACTTACTTATAGAATCGATGCTCCAAAAAATGAGTTACAATTGCAATACAATGAGAATACTCAAACTCTTTCGTTACTAAACGACTCTCAAAAAGTTGATCATATAGCTTATGAACTACTCAAGGGAGATGCCAATGTGCATTATGTTTTTAAAGACACTGGTGAAGAAATTTATCAGCATGTGCATGAGTCTGACCTTAGCTCTAATGAATCAACCTTTACAGTCGAAAAATTATATAGATTACATAAAGAGAATCTATTAAAAGGACACTTTGATGCTGTATTCATCGATTTGGATAATTTACCTAACATCGAAAATGCCAATAATCCTCTTGATATCGATTTTAATGAACAACCTCTCGAAAAGGAATTTGATCCCGATAAGATCACTAAAGATAATGCTGAATTCACTGTTAAATTAGAACGGGCCAAACCAGCAGTCTTCAATCTCAATGTTTATCTCGATGGTAAACTTTTCTCCAAACAAAGTACTGAAAACGAAATCTTTACAGAAGTTCCTCAACAAATTGACGAAAAATTGCCGGACTCATCAAAAGCTAAATTGAATCCTAATAAAACCCACTCTGACGTTAGTTATTCATACTTTCCACAACTTGGCTTGGATTCAAGAACTGGTAAGGCCTTTCATCAGTATATCTTCGACCGACAAGACGGCGAACTTGTTCCACGAACCGAAGGTTTTCTAAGACAAGCTCTAGCCTTTTATTCTGGTGACGATGAGGATCCAATAATCGAAATGTTCATGGCTGGACGTACTCAAAATCTCTCAATTTATTACGAATCAGAAGACTATTCTGATGAAGACGAAAACTCAACTGTAACTTCCAACGTAGTGATTAGCTCTAACTTGGGCTTGCAAACTGTTAAGAATGTCACTGGTAAAAAAGGTGAAACCGTAACTGTTAAAGTTCCCCAAATTGATGGCTACAAACCTGATAAAGAAACTGTAACAGCTAAGGTAAACGAAGATGGAACCATCACTACTGATGAAAAAGTTAAATATGAGTTGATCAAGGATGATGAAGGTAATGGTAATACTAAGCCACCAGTAACAACTCCTGAGCCTGAACCTACTCCAGCTCCCGAACCAACACCAGACCCTGAACCAGCTCCAAACCCTAATCCAGCTCCAAACCCTAACCCAGCTCCAAACCCTAATCCAGCTCCAAACCCTAATCCAGCTCCAAATCCTAACCCAGCTCCAAATCCTAACCCAGCTCCAAACCCTAACCCAGCTCCAAATCCTAACCCCGACAAAATGAATGGTTTTGTTGGTACTATGAAAGAACATGTTAAGTTATATAGCTTGGACAAAAACAAGATGGAACTTATTACCGATAAGAAGTTATCAAAACACTCCGACTGGAGATTCGATCAAAGTATCAAGGTCGATGGAAAAATTTATTACCGTGTTGCTTCTAACGAATGGGTCAGTGCAAAAGATGTCTACCGTTATCAAGTAGAATCCGGTGTCATTGAAACTAAAGATAAGGAATACACTAGTTTAGTCAATTCAAATTCTGAATCTATCACTAATCGTGCCTTAGGTTCTAAAACCTCTTGGAAATATGATCGTATTGCCTATTTAGGTGATAAAGAAGAAAAACATTATCGTGTCGCTTCTAACGAATTCGTTCATCATAGTGATGCAAACAAAAAATAAGACGAAAAAAACAGTCCTCTCAAAGGGCTGTTTTTTTCGTCTTATTTCATTTGGTTGTGTTCTTTTAAATATTTACGAGCCCAACTTAGATATTTTTCATCCTCTGCAGCATCCTGAGAAGTCAAAATCTTAGGACCATCTTCGGTAATTGCTAAAGTATGTTCATATTGAGCAGACCAAGAACCGTCAGCACTAGCGTAGTAAATCCAATCGTCGTTAGGGTCCTTTAGTGAACGATCAACAATTTCCCATGTACCCTCATTGATCATAGGTTCAATTGTAATTGTCATACCATTCTTTAAACGTAATCCACGGCCTGGTTCACCATAATGTAAAACATCTGGTTGTTCATGCATTGTTGGTTGAATACCATGTCCACAAAGTTCTCTGACATCACCATAGCCATGTTCATCTTCTGTATAGTGTTGAATAGCATAACCAATATCGCCTAAACGATTACCAGCAATACTTTGAGCAATCCCTAAGTACAATGACTTCTTAGTAACTTCCATTAAATCGGATGTTTCTTGAGTCACTGAACCAACAGCATAACTCCAGCAAGAATCACTTTGATAGCCCTTGTAACTAACAGTCATATCTACCTTAACCAAGTCACCC
Source organism: Candidatus Companilactobacillus pullicola (assembly GCA_019116025.1). Taxonomy (GTDB): domain Bacteria; phylum Bacillota; class Bacilli; order Lactobacillales; family Lactobacillaceae; genus Companilactobacillus; species Companilactobacillus pullicola. The sequence continues at coordinate 98,072 of DXCM01000090.1, forward strand.
TCTTGTAAGATTAAATCACGACGTGGTGTACCATGTGCAACCTCATCATTAACATCGACACAAGTAGCGTATTTATAACCCTCAAAACCCTTTTCTGAAGGAACTGCACCATGGCTAACAATATAGTCATTAGCAAATTCTTCAATCGAATAAGCTGAGATACCAGGTTTGATCAAGTCACGTAAGCCCAAATGGACTCCGGCTAATATCTTACCTGATTCACGCATACCTTCGATTTCTCGTTCTGATTTCAATGTAATCATCAAATCTCTCCCTTTAACCTTTATGATACTTCTTATGAAAATCTGTGCTTGCTAACGTTATCTTGATCGTTTGTGCGGTTGTCTTAGGAATTCCCAGATCGGTCAATTGTTCAACCGAAGCTTCTTTCATCTTCTTAACTGAACCAAATTTCTTTAACAACTTAGTACGAGTTTTCGGACCGACACCTTGAATATTATCAAGTTGCGAAGATAACGCATTTTTACTTCTCGTCTTACGATGGAAAGTAATGGCAAAACGGTGAACTTCATCTTGAATTCTCTGTAGCAAATAGAATCCCTGACTCTTACGATCTAATGGTACCTCAATCCCATCTTCGCCGACAATTAAGTGTGAAGTATTATGGTGATCATCCTTAACCATCCCTGCTACTGGTATGTCAATTCCCAATTCGTTATTCAAGACATCCACTACTGCACGTAATTCAATGATACCACCATCCATCAAAATCAAATCAGGTAATGGGGAATCATCCTTAATCAAACGTGAATAGCGTCTATAAATAACTTCTCTGGTATTGGCTGCTTCATCCGCACCAGATTGGTGTTCTACTTCACCTTTGATCTTATACTTCCGATAACCACTCTTTTCAGGTCGGCCGTCTTTAAACATAACCATTGCTGAAACGGGATTAGTTCCTTGAATATGTGAGTGGTCAAACGATTCAATAATATGGCCGTATGGTAAATCAAGCGCCTCAAAAATTTGTTTCTGAGCACCATATGTTTGACGATTATCCAATTCCATCAAACGGAATTTCTCTTGTAGAACCAATTTAGAATTCTCTGCTGCCATATCCATCAAATCACGTTTTTGACCACGTTGTGGCGTCCTAAATGGAATATTCAAAACCTGAGATAAAGTATCCTTATCCAAGTTATCAGGCACCAAAATTTCTTTAGGTAGGACTTGATTACGACGATTATAAAATTGCAAAATAAACGTCGATAATTCTTCCTCTGGCGTATTGATACATGCAAAAACCTTTTTTTCACGTTTCATTAAGCGAGCTTGACGAATAAAGAAAATTTGAATTGAAATCCAACCCTTTTCGACATAGTAATTAAAAATATCTCTAGGCGTACTATCATTAGAAATAATTTTCTGCTTCTCTACAGTTGTCTCAATATATTTGATCTGATCTCTTAATTCAGCCGCTCTTTCAAATTCCAATTTTTCCGAAGCATGTTCCATTCTGTCTTCTAGTTGGTGTTTAATTTCCCCAACGTTACCGCCCAAGAACTTTTTAATCTTTTCAATCTGTTGATCATATTTTTCCTTCGGAACGGTTTGGAAACAAGCTCCTAAACACTGCCCCATATGGTAATACAAACAGGGACGGCCCAGGTTACCTTGACATCTTCTTAATGGATAAACCTTTTGTAAGAAGTTCAAAGTATTAGACGCTGCCCAAACATTAGGATAGGGTCCAAAGTAATAGGCACCATCCTTCTTAACCAAGCCCGTGATTTCCATTTTAGGATCACGTTCATTAGTAATTTTTATATAAGGGTACCCTGTACCACGTTTTAATTTAATATTGTAATATGGTTGATGTTTTTGAATTAAAGTAATTTCCAACAAAAATGCTTCTTTATCATTGGAAGTAATAATTGTTTCAAAATCGCGAATCTCTGATACTAGCCGAGCCGTCTTGCCTTCATGAGAACTTTTGAAATAAGAACGCACTCGATTACGTAAGTTTTTAGCCTTACCAACGTAAATAATTTTGGAATTAATATCCTTCATTAAATAACAACCAGGACGTGGTGGCAAAAGGCTTAATTTATGTTCAAGATATTCAGTTGCCAATAAATACCCCTCCCTCGTATAGTTCGAACTTATCTAATATTAAGTTAATCTGCGTAATTGTCAAATTAAGTGCCCCTTTGGGGATTTCGAGTTGTTTTTATTTGCTTTTATATATTTTGAGAATATAATTGATTTTATACAATATATTTGTGTACAATTTGAATAGGAGATAAGAAAAATGACAGAATATAAAGCAGATATAGTTCCATTAAATGATGAATTTATCGGTACTAAGGCTCATGGTAATGCGAGTTTTATTGAATCTGACGAAAATCTACATATTAAGATTGAAATGTTTGATACTCCTAAGAACACTCAACACTGGGAACACTTCCATGGTTTTCCTGATGGTAAAATAGCTCAAATCGCTACCATGGCCCAAGATGTTAATCATGATGGTTTAGTTGACCTTCCTGAAACAGAGATTGTTTCAGGTACTACGATGGTTCCCTTTGACGATGCCCCTCAAAACATGAATGTACCTAATGATAATTATCCTATTTCTGACGCTAATGGTCATTTTGCCTATGAAATAGATGTACCTTTGAAAGATTTACAAAAGAAGTTTAAAGAGGTCTTTGGCACTGACGAACTAGAACTAGATAAACGTGTTATTTATATCCATGGTGTTCCTGACAGTCTCCAATTACCTGAAAGCGTGGGCGGTGCTGTGGGTGATTATGACGCTCACACTACTTTGCCTATTGCGGCGGGCAAGATTGAAAAAATTGACTAATCGACTAATTTAATTTATCCAAATAATTGTTATTCTTTTTGAAAGGCTATATAATAGCAGTATAAAGAAAACCTGAAAGGGGCTGATTCCGATGGGCTTAACAGTGAAACGTGAAAGTGATTTTGGCAGTTTGTTTGATAAGTTTGCCTCTCTTCCCGATGATGTAAAAGAAAACGAAAAACGCGTAGATTCCGCAGATAAGAAATCTGCTAAGAATAAAAAGGAATCTAAAAAGTAGTAATTAAAACTTCTCTTGTTTGATGTCACTTCTCTTAATTGAGATGCCATTTGATTTTTACTATTTCTTAAAGAACCCTTTTGATATAAAATGTGTGCCCTCCACTTTGGATATTTGCCGTCCGAGCTTGGAGGGTTTTTTGTATCTAAAAAGCAGTATCCATTAAATCCACATTCAAGGTGGTTTTAACGGATACTGCTTTTTCATAAGATGTTTCTCGACAATTTAGTTAGAATTTAATTATTCTGGAAGTGTCTCTGATTCCATTTCTCTTAAATCGATCAATTCCTGGAACATCAAGTATTCAAAGTTATCATCTAGGATACTGTTGTATAGAGTCATTTTTTCCCCTTATTTGTTTAATTTTAATTGTATAAAGTTAGCACTTATCACGGGACGTCTAATCTGGCGGCCCTTTTCGTTAATATAATTATCCATTGAAAGAACTTCACCATAAAACTTTATAGCGTCATTTTCTTGTAAGCTACTGATGTTTCTCGCAAAATTGGAGTCAGTATACTTCACTTTACAAACTCTTGACGCATCGTTGCCATCTAATGCTACTAACATATATTTATCTTCTGGATCCAATTTTTTAACATGTCCAAATTGAAAAATCTTCGATCCAAAATATAAAGTTGTATTCTCATATAAATTGTCAAAAGAAACATAAGAGTATTTTTTACTCTCGTTACTAAATTCCGAAATACTCTTCTGCTTATGTTTTGCTTCACTTACTAAAATAATACTTTCGCGGTTACTACCAATTACTTTATTTTTCGATAATAATAGATAACCAACTAAGACTAATAACGTACACAAAAAAACAATTAACAATCTGGATCGCAAAATTCTTATCATTTAATTCCCCCAATTACAAAAGATAGCAAAGGTCTAGACAAATTTCAATCAATTATCCAGACTAAAATATTTAAATATACCATTACTAAAAATGAGCATAAAAAAATATCTCTAAGTTAATAATTTAGGGATATTCTTACTTTAAACATTAATCGTTTCTACCTTAAGAATATTTTCATTCATTGACAGTCCCTCGACAATATCAACGTAATCAATATCTTTTCCAAAATCAATTGAATAAACATTAGTATATATCTTCGTATCATTCAAATTGGATACGCTGAATCTAACACCTTCAACTGTTATATCGTGTCTTTGAAAATAATCATCAATAAACTTCTTAGTATCCAGCTTATGTTTGTACTCGATCTTTAGCTTTCTGACTGGACTGATCTTGATGATCTTCTTCAAAAAACCTAAAACAGCGTAAACTACTAAAAAGCCGACTATGGCAATAATATAATCACCCATACCAATAGCAATTCCTAGACAAGCAACTACCCAAAGACTGGCGGCAGTTGTTAATCCACGAATCGAGTGATGTTCCACAATAATCGTTCCAGCACCCAAGAAACCAATACCACTAACAACTTGAGCTATCAAACGAGCATCATCTGCTCTTATAACACCTTTATATTGAGGATACTGACGTGCCATCTCTAAGGCATCGAACCCAATATTCTTTTGAATCATCGCAATAATACAAGCACCCAAACACACTAAGATATGCGTTCTTAATCCTGCTGGACGATGCTTATATGCTCGATCTAAACCAATGATACCTGAAAATATCACAGCCAATAGGAGTCGAATTACTACATTTAGCACACTTAATTGGCTCAAAAATAATCCCTCCAATTTTCTTGTTAAATAACTCAATTATTATAACATTATTATCCGTTTTATTAATTATTACTGTTAATAAACATATCCGCTATCTCTTTAGAACTAGTAGTCTCTTTTAAAGAGTAAAGAAATTTAGGATCTGATAATAAAATCGAAATACTGGCTAGATATTTTACATGAAGAAAATTTGGTTCCGATTTAGGAATCAACAAACCGATCACTAAGTCAATTTTTTCATTATTCCACATAATAGGATTCTCTAATTTCAAAACCAACATTGTCAATTCTTTAATTGAATCATCAATAACATGAGGTAACACAATTCCATCACCTAAATTAGTCGATGCTTGTTGTTCACGTAATAAAAATTGACCATATATTTTTTCTTCATCTAACCCTGTCTGTCGTTGGCTAGCAAACTTAGATAGGTACTTCAACAGCTCATTTTCAGAAGCAACAGTAACGTCTACTTGGACATTTTCTACTTTCAATATCTGTGAAAAATCACTAGTTTCTTCCTCTTTGCTTCGAGCTTTATTTTGAGGATCGTTAATATCATTCGTTAAAATGGTATCGTCATTCTTTTCTTTCTTTTTAAAAACATTCTTTAGCTGGTCCCACAATGATTGATGCATTATAAAACCTCCAAATTAAATAAAAAAAGTCAAAATCTAAAATAGAGTTTGACTCTTATGATTTCAATTTTTCTAGCCAAATGGGTAAAACCTCCGCTAACTGATGATAGGTTCGATTAAATTTATGATCGTACCAAGGATCTTCAATTACGGCGTTACTATTCAACGCTTCATAGGCCATATGTATTTTACTCTCATCAGCGGCAGGTGCCATTTGCTTTAGGTCGACAATATTTTGTTTATCCATTCCGATGATTAAATCGGCACTATCAAAATCTTGAGACGTTATTTGCTGAGCAGTGTGTCTAACAATAGGTACGTTTTGCTTCTTCAATTCCGCAATTGCACCTAGATGAGGCGAATTACCAATCTCATAAGTTGAAGTAGCCCGAGACTCTACTTTAATCTCTGAATCAAGGCCTTGTTGTTCGACCAATTGTTTCATCATCATCTCTGCCATTGGTGAACGACAGATATTTCCTAAACAAACGAAGATGACTTTCTTCATATTATAATAGTCCTAATCTTTTTTTAACTTCACGTAATTGAGCTTCCAAAACAGGATCTTTACGACTCAGCACATCCAGCATATTAGGTTGTGATGATTGTTGTGGCTTGGAAGTTGGTGCAGTTTTTTCTTCAGATTTAGTTTGTGACTTCTTATATTTTCTAACCCATGCAGCTACCTGTTGGTATGAAATTCCGTACTTTTCACCAGTAGCTTTGTAGTTGTTATCATGTTCTACTGCATATTGGGCAATTTCTTTTTGTTGATCAACATTGTAATTCATACTAAAAACTCCTAAATAGCTTATTACAAAAAATTATACCATAGAACGCAATACCATTATTGATATAACAAAGTTTAGCAAATCGAAACCACAAAAAAATGGCAGCTCAGGGAGGAACTACCATCAATTTTATATTCTTTTGTAATCATAAAATCATCTAACAAAGATTTAGCAGAATCTCTGTCCACAAATAATACTACCATATTCCCTCAGAAAGATAAGTGGGTTTACAAAAGTCGACAACTTTTTATAAATCAATTCTTTTATACAAAAAGGTCTATACAAATGGCCTTCTATCAGTAAACAGATTATCAAAACATGCCTATCCCATAATTTTTTAATCCATTTTGATTATAAAAAATGATAATTACACAATATATTCACAAAAATTAGAAACCATATTGATGAGATATAGTCTTTAATTTTTAAATAATTACCACTAATCCCCTATTGCCAATTAGATATATCAACTGACAATTTATATTTTACTAAAATGGACTAGACCTGTATACCTCGTTTTATTTATAAATAAAAATTATTATCTAAATATTTTTGAAAATTTTCATTAATTGTTGAAGCCTTTCACTTCCCACCATATTATGACGATAAACAAACAAAATATAGAATGAAGGCAAATCTAAATCATCAATATGAATTTCTTGGATGCCTGGGACATCCTGAATGGCCGTTTCCGTGACAAAGCTGACACCTTTATTCTGTTTAACTAGACTTAACATCAACCGATAATCATTTGTTTTAAACATTGTGTGTGGCTTGACATTATAGCGTTCAGTAATTCGTTGTAAAACTTGACTGTGAACTGATTTTTCGTCTAGGGAAATAAAATCTTCATTGAATAGTGCCTCTACTGTTTTAATATTAGAGACATCCCGATCTGCGGAAGCAATGAATTTGAAGTGATGTTCTTTAATTAATTGATAATCCAAGTGATTTTCTTGTGGCAAGATGGTCGATCCTAATAAGGATAGATCTATCTTGCCATTTTTTAATTCCGACAATAACTGACGTGAACTGGCACCCTCTGGGACAATTGCACTTAACAGATTGGCGTCCCGCAGCTGATCAAAGACTTTAGGGATTACATAATTACTAATAATCGGTGGCCATCCCATGACAATCTTCTTACGTTTGATTCTTTTCATGTCATCGCTAATCAAATCATTCTCTAATAAGATCTTATCAATATGAGCTAACAACTGTTCCCCTGCATAGGTTAAAGATAACGAATTAGCGTAACTCTTTCGCTTGATCAGAGGAATGCCATATGTATCTTCCAAACGCTTTAACGAATAAGTAATCGTCGGTTGACTGACACCAAAAAAATTAGCTGTATCAGAGAAACTCTTAGACTCGGACAGTTTTTTGAAGTACTGATAATCTTTTATATTCATATTTGCACCTATAAATTTTATTTATCAAAGATGATATATTTGACTATATTTTTTATTATGTTTTATAGTACCATACGAAAGTTATTTACGAACACCAATAATAAATATGCCAACCGTTCTATATATAAAATTCATTATTCGAAAATTTATTTTATATAACGTGATATATAAACGTATATCAATTATTGTAGTGTTTACTTGTATAAAAAAATAATTAGGAGGAATTAATTCTATGAAATATGAGGGTTTAGATTTATTAAATAATCACTTCTTAAATAAAGGTACTGCTTTTACTAAAGAAGAAAGAAAAGAAAATCATCTTGAAGGTTTGCTTCCACCATTCGTTCAAACTTTGGACCAACAAGTTGAACAAGCTTACGAGAACTATTCAAGTAAGAAAACATTCCTTGATAAGAGAATGTATTTGATGGATTTATTCAATGAGAATATTACCTTATTCTATAAATTATTCAGTCAACACGTTTATGAATTCATGCCTGTTGTTTATGATCCAACAATTGCCGATACAATTGAAAACTACAGTCATCTCTTCTTAGATCCACAAAATGCTGCTTACTTATCAATCGATGATCCTGATGATCTTGAAGCATCACTAAAGAATGCTGCTAAGGGTCGTGATATCAAACTTATCGTTGTTACTGATGGTGAAGGTATTCTTGGTATTGGTGACTGGGGTGTTCAAGGTGTTGACATCTCTGTTGGTAAATTGATGGTTTATACAGCTGCTGCTGGTGTTGATCCTAAGTCAGTTCTTCCGGTTGTTCTTGATGTTGGTACAAACAGAAAAGAATTACTTGATGATGACCTATACATGGGTAACCATCACGAACGTGTCACAGGCGACAAGTACTACAACTTTGTTGACCAATTCGTTGAAACTGCTGAAAACTTGTTCCCTAATATGTATCTTCACTTTGAAGACTTCGGTCGTAGCAATGCTGCCAATATCTTAAACAAGTACAAGGATCAAATTCTTACATTTAACGATGATATTCAAGGTACAGGTATTATCACTCTTGCCGGTATCCTTGGTGCTTTGAACATTTCTAAGCAAAAGCTTACTGATCAAGTTTATCTATCATTTGGTGCTGGTACTGCCGGTGCTGGTATTACTAAGAGAATCTTTGACTCAATGGTTGAAGAAGGCCTATCTGAAGAAGAAGCTAAGAAACACTTCTACTTAGTTGATAAGCAAGGTCTATTGTTCGATGACACTGAAGATCTAACACCAGAACAAAAACCATTTACTAGAAAACGTAGTGAATTTGCTAATGCTGATGAACTAACAAATCTAGAAGCTGTTGTTAAGGCTGTTCATCCTACTATTCTTGTTGGTACATCAACACAACCTGGTACTTTCACTGAATCAATTATCAAGGAAATGGCTGCTCACACTGAACGTCCAATCATCTTCCCACTATCAAATCCTACAAAGCTTGCTGAAGCTAAGGCTGAAGATCTTTTGAAATGGACTGATGGTAAAGCTCTTATCGCTACTGGTATTCCTGTTGATCCAATCGAATACAATGGTGTAACTTACAATATTGGACAAGCTAACAACGCCTTGGTATATCCTGGTCTTGGACTTGGTTCAATGGCTGTTAACGCTAAGTTGCTTAGTGACGGTATGATCAACAAAGCTGCTCACTCATTGGGTGGTATCGTTGATCCTACAGAAGCAGGTGCTGCAGTATTGCCTCCTGTTTCAAAACTAGATAAGTTCAGTATTACTGTTGCTGAAGGTGTCGCACAAGAAGCTATTGATGAAAAATTATCATCAGCTACTGACGCCAAGAAGGCCGTTGCTGACCTTAAGTGGGAACCTAAATATTAATATATAAATTTGTCAAACAAAGGGGAATTATTTTATGGCTGCATTTATCACTTCACTAGAAAGTGTTGCTGAAATCGTTATTGTCATTGCTTTAGGATACTGGCTAAGAGGGTCTGGTCGCCTAGGTGATGAATTCAAGGGCAATATTTCATTCATCATCATGAAAATTGCTTTACCTGCTTCTATCTTCGTTTCTGTTCTTAAATATTTGAATCGAGATAAATTAGCAAGTCTGTCTGGCGGTTTGATTTTCACTTTCGCCAGTTTCACTCTAGGTTACATCGTAGCTTGGATCTTAACTAAAGTATTCCGTATCAGAAAAGGTCGTCGTGGTACTTTCATTAACATGTTCGTTAATGCTAATACTATCTTCATTGGTTTACCATTGAACATGGCTCTATTTGGTACAAAGAGTTTACCTTACTTCCTTGTTTACTATGTTATGAACACAATTTCAACTTGGGCTGTCGGTATCTTCTTCATCTCAAGTGATGATCCAACCGTTGAAAAGGGTGCTAAGAAGGACTTCAACTGGAAGAAACTTCTACCTGCTCCACTTGTTGGTTTCTTAGTTTCATTAGTCTTCTTATTACTAGCTATTCCTGTTCCAGAATGGATCAATAAGACTTTGGACATGGTCGGTGGTATCGTTACACCTATGTCACTTATCTACATTGGTATTATCTTAGCTGATGCTGGTTTGAAATCTATCAAATTCGACCGTGATACAATTCTAGCCCTAGTTGGTAGATTCATTATCGCCCCTGCTTTAATGATCAGTATCATCCTATTAGGTAAATCAATGATGGGTACTAACTTACCTGCTCTAGAAAGTAGCTCATTCATCATTCAATCTGCTGCTCCTGGACTTGCTGTTCTACCTATCTTGGTTGACCAATCACATGGTGACGTCGACTACGCAACAAATCTTGTTACAACATCAACTGTCTTGTTCGTAATCGTCGTTCCAATCTTGATGCAAGTAGCAAACTTGATCTAATCAAACTATTCACACATTCAAAACCTCCTATAAATTATCTTTTCGCATAAAGAATTGAGCTTTCCGTGTTTGATTCTTTCAAAATAAAACTCCTTAACTTGGACAAGAATCCAGGTTAAGGAGTTTTTTATTGCTTCAATTTTTTAAATACCTCAATCAAATGCTTAACTAAGTTATATTCACTGTTAACGGACATCATCGTATCCTGAGCATGAGTGAACAAAACTGAATACTCTAATTTTTCACCCTCAGCCTCTTTTTGAATCTTATCTGTCTGCAATGCGTGTGCTGTTAATAGTTTCTCATGTGCCTGCTTCAATAATTGCTCAGACTCATCATATTTAGCATCTCCAACTAAGTCTAACGCTTGCATAATAAATTTTCTGGCATCACCAGAAGAGATTATCATCTGCATTGATCGACGTAGGTCAGCATTATTTTCAGATTCATCTATCATCTTACTTACCTGCTTCTTTCTTTATTAATTCACGGTCATAAGCCTTGAAAAATGGATACCAAATTGCTGCTGCGACTAGGAAAATAATTAATACCAAAATAATTGAACCGATCGTATGTCCATTGATCCACGTATTGATTGGGAAAGGAACATACCACATCTGGAAAACTGCATCAGGGATATGTCCTAATCCTGTTTTCAAACCAAGCCAAACAATGATTGGCAAAATTACTCCTTGAATCCACATCGGAATCATCAAATATGGGTTCCAGACGATCGAACCAAAGACAACCGGTTCATTGATATTAAAAATACTAGGTACGATAAAGGCTTTTCCTAAAATTTTTAATCGTTGCGACTTAGCTAAAAATAACATCATTAAAACTAATGGCATCGTACAACCTACCCCACCAATCCATAAATAGGTTGAAAACATTGTTTCTCCAGTAACGATATTATGGGCCCCATGTATTTGATTAGCTTGAATAGCTGCTAAATATACCGGCGTTGTGATTGGAGTCAAAATCCATGTTGAAATCCCCATTGAATAAATCAAACAATTGATCAACATAACTAATACAAATCCAGGTAGAGTCTCAACAATATTAGCTAAAGGTGAAAACATTTGAATGATCAATTGATAAACATTGATTTTTAAGACATCGACTAAAATAAAACCGGCTGTGATAACAATTCCTATCGGTAACATTGAATCAAACCATGCCGTCACAAAGTCGGGAATAACAGTATCTTCAGAAAAGAAACTGAATTTTCCAAAGAATCCCATAACTAAGGCCGCGAAAATACCACAAATAATGGCTACAAACATCCCTGCTGCACCAAAGTGACTGAATTCAAATATCGCACTACCATCTTTTCCCATCACGGGATTAGTTAGAAGTAAAAATAATCCTAAAGAAGCTAGTCCAGAAATAATTCTCTGCTTTGCTAATTTCTTTTTTTCCATCATATTAAAAGGTATTAGAAATGCGACAAAAATTGAAATAATTCCAAAAGTAAAATTACTGATACCTGATAAATCAGGCCACCATTTCCAAATATTAGCGAACAAACCTAAAAAAGTAATTACCGAGCTAACCAAAATAAAGGGCAATGTTTGTAAAATCGAATCTTTTAAAACACTGATCCAAATATTACGACTGATTCGATCCATTTTGGGTGCTACTTTATTTTTAAAAACTGTCATAAAGTTATTCATTTGCTTCAAATCCTTCCAATTATTTTCTAATCAAGTACGCTTTGAAGGTGATCTAATGCTTTTTCACCGTCTAAAGTGGCATAGTAATCAGAATTCATCAGAATAACTTTTTTATCAGTACCTGTCACCAATTGTTTAATTTCTGCTTCCATAAAAGATAAATGTGGGCCTATCATGATAACATCGGTCTCAGCAAGATAATTTTCTAATTCAGATTCACTACGGGCTTTAATTTGATAATCTAACCCTTTCTTTTTAGCGACTTTTCGCATGCTAACAGCCATGAATCCTGACGAAGCACCAGTACCACAAACTAATAAAACTTGTAAACTCATATTCTTCCCTCAATCGTTGATTTATTTAATACTCATTCAATTTAATGAAGTCAAAAATATAAGTCAAATTTACCTTTATTTTTCTATTCCATCAAAAAAGGCTTTATATCAACAAAAAAAGCCAATGACAACGATAAAAATCGTGTAGTCATTGGCCAAAATATCGGTAAAATATTCTATTTTTGAGGTGAGATCAAACTAATTAAACGATTGACTAAAGCCACTACTCGTCTAGCGTCACTAGCAATCATATCCATATCGCGTTCTTTGACCATGGTGTGAGTTACTAACAACAAGCTGACAGAATCGGTATCATCGTTAAATTTTCCAATAGGCAAAGTTACATTATGATCGTACATTGGGACTTGCCCTTCTTCCACCTTAACTAACTTTGAACCTTCGGGCATGCTTAAAATATAAGTCTTAATTCTCTCCAAACTAAACTTATCTTGATAAAATCCGTAAATAACCGTTAGTTCATTTAAGATATATTTAATTTCGTTATTCATTTAATTCACTCCCGCTAAAAAGAAAAGTCTTTACTTATAGTATCGCTCTTATTTTGGTAAATTGACAAGGAAGTTAGTCTTAATTTTCTACACTTTGTCTTAATGTATTATTAAAACTTGCCCCATAAGTCTCACCAAAAAGATTTAGATGTGCCAGTAAATAATAAGTCTGATACCAAGGTACCCTTCTTTGCCAATCCTTATCTAATGGGTAAAGATCCTGATATCCTTGATAGAACTCTTCATTAAAGCCACCAAACAACAAAGTCATTGCAATATCCATCTCACGGTCACCAAAAAAGACGTCGGGATCAAATAAAATTGGTTGATGATTTTGTTGAAAACCAACGTTACCATTCCACAAATCACCGTGCATCAAACTCGGCGTGATGGGATGAACTTGATAATAATCTGTTAATTTTTCCTCAAATTGACGCATTAACTTATCGCGGTCATCATTCCACAAACCTTTTTTCTGAACTTCATTGATCAAAACATTCAAACGTTGTTGGATATAGAAGTCACCCCAATTAGCGCGCCAAGTATTTATTTTAGGATTCTTTGCATTTAAAACATCATGTCCCAAACCAAAACGTAGTGAATGACGTTGATGCATTTTAGCCACTAATCGACCTAGATCATACTGGGAACCCGTTCCAAAATGAATATAATCCAAAACCAGATAGCCATTATCTTGAAAAGTTCCACTTCGAATTACCTTAGGAGCATTAGCCACTGAATTAATCAGATTGAGACTTTCAATTTCATGATCAAAGAAGCCTTCATTGTTGTTTGGTTGAACCTTTAGGAAATATTCACCTGTATCTGAAACCACTTTAAAAGCCAAATTAATATCGCCGCCAGAAACAGCTTGGACATTTTGAATCTGACCTAACTTCAGTTCGTCATACCAACTTTTATCTATAAGCATTAGATATTCCTCTTATCCTTTTAACCTTCTTTAACTCCTGTTACAATCATAATTAATTCTTTGCTAATAAGCAAAATCTATTCTGAGGTGTAATTTGAAAATAAAAATTGTTTCTAAAAGGTCCGAAAATCTAATACTTCAATTGACCGATGTTTGGGAATCATCTGTTAGAGCTACCCACTCCTTTTTATCTGAAGAGGCAGTTCAAACAATTAAGACTTCTTTACCAGAAATTTTACGAAAAATTCCTGATTTGATAATTGCAGAGGATGAGTCCCCTATTGCTTTCATGGGTATCTCTCATCAAGAACTTGAAATGTTATTTGTGGCTCCAGAATTCCGTGGCCATGGCATTGGCAAGCAATTAATTACTTATGGAATCAAAAATTTTAATGTGAATAAATTGACGGTCAACGAACAGAATCCTCAAGCCATTGGATTTTATCAACATCTTGGCTTTGAAACTTACCGCCGTACTGAAACTGATGATGCCGGTAATCCTTATCCTATTTTACACATGAAAAAAACTGATGCAGACTAATTCACAAAAAAGGTATCCATACCAACCAAAAAAATTTGGACGTTACGGATGCCTTTTTAAGTGCTTAAATCATCTATTTCATATTTGTATTTTTAATTAAACGTGCAATGTTCTCTGAAACTTGTTGTAAATTTTTATCAGTATCCGCAATAGCCTTTGACAGCTCTTCAACTCCAGGCACACAAGTAAAGATTGCGTCAATTCCCAAAGGATAAAGTTCCGATATTTTTTCACCAACAGAACCTGCAATCGCAATGACTGTTGCCTTTGGATTAACAGCTTTAGTTGCCTTGGCCACTCCAATCGGTGTCTTGCCAAACTTAGTTTGAAAGTCAATTTGACCTTCTCCTGTCACTACAACATCAGCATCTTTTACTTTATCTTTTAAATCAGTATAGTCGACGACAATTTCGACTCCTGAACGCATTTCCGAGTGCGTAAAGGCTAAGAGTCCCGCACCCAATCCGCCAGCAGCACCAGCTCCAGGAACTTCTTCTAAATCTTTTCCAAGATCTCTTTTTAAAATGTCAGCGTAATGTGATAAAGCTTTATCCAAAAATTCAACCATTTTCTCATTAGCACCCTTTTGAGGCCCAAAAACATGACTGGCACCGTTGGGACCCGTTAAAGGATTGGTTACATCTGAAGCAATAATAACTTTAACATCCGCTAATTCTGGCAACATATTTGAGATATCGATTCGATCCAATTTCTCCAGCATGGCACCACCATATTGGAGTTCTTGGCCTTTTTCATCTAATAAATGAGCACCTAAGGCTTGAGCCATACCAGCACCACCATCATTAGTAGCCGAACCACCAATTCCAATGATAATCGTCTTAGCGCCCTTTTGAATGGCTGACTTGATCAACTCACCAGTTCCAAAAGTTGTTGTGATATATGGATTTTGCGTAAATTGATTGATGTATTGAATCCCGCTAGCTTCTGCCATCTCAATAACAGCCACCTTGCCATCATCGATCAAACCGTAGTGAGCTGTTGTCTTATGGCCTAAAGGATTAACAACTTCCTCAGTTATAATTTGACCATTTTTAGCATCGACTAATGATTGAACTGTTCCTTCACCACCATCGGCCATTGGTACATTGACAAACTCGGCTTCTGGATAAACTTTAGCAAAGCCTTTGTGCATTGCTTGAGCAACTTCCTTAGCTGTTAATGAATTTTTATATGAATCTGGAGCCAAAACTATTTTCATTTATAATCCACCTCTAGAACAGATTTCCATACATTAATGTTGCTACAATCGTCATTGAAAGTCCAACGAGCATTTCCCAGAAGACAACGCTCATTCTTTCCTTAAAGTGCATGTCAACAGCTTTGGCTGTCACGTGGAAATAGTTACCATGTGGCAATTGATCGATAACTGTGGCTCCGGTATGAACCATTGCTGCAGCGCCAGTACCGGAGATACCAAATGACATGATTGACTTACTGAATGAATTTGAAGCTAAGATAACACCAGTTGATGTTGATGCCGTTGCTGCTGCCATCAAGATACCGGCAATTGGTGCCAAGAACGTTCCAGAGATTCCGGAAACTTTTACTATCTCAACTACCTTCTGGGGCAAGTCAGATGCTGAAACTAAACCAGCAATTGCACCAGCACCAATCAAAATCAGTACCACATCGGTCATACGTGCTAATCCACCAGTCATATATTTCAAAAACTTTTTACGTTGTCCCATTGCCAAAGTTCCAATTAAACCAGCAATCGGTAAAATATACATTGCATCCAAATTAAATGATGCTAAGGCTTTGATTCCCAAAATATCACCTACAGGAGTGATCAATAAGAGGACGACCGCCACTAAAGGTGTCACAATGGCTGCCTTTAAACTTGGTAAGTCTTTTTCCTCTTTGGCTTCAAACTTACGATCAGCTGGTACAAAAGATCCTTTATTTTTGATCAAGGTAGCTAAAAGTACTGTCACAATAAGACCTACGACTGCTGGTACAAAGTCAGCAATCATAACTTGTGAAAGTTCAACATTGAAACCTTTTGCAGCTGCAATTGTATTTGGATTAGGCGAAATAATATTTCCCGCTTTACCACCACCAGAAAGAGCTACCAATAATGAGAGCTTACTGTAGTGCATCTTTTGCCCTACCTCTAGAGCAATTGGTGCCACGATCAAAACTGCCACAGGAATGAATATCCCCACACCTGTTAGAACCATCGTCGATAACGCTAGAGCTAAAATCGCTAACTTATCATTAAAACGATTAACAATATTAGATGCGATCACGTTGGCTGCACCTGATTCCATCATGACTCCAGCTAAAACACCAGCCGCAATCACACGGATAATTGTACCCATAACGCCAGAACTACCTTTAACGATCACGTCTGTCGTTTGCGAAAGGTTCATTCCCCCAATTAAACAACCAACGATTGCGCCAAAAATTAATGCATAAATAGGATTAACTCTGAATAAAATCAATCCAATTGCTAAAAGCAAACCTAATAAGGCTGCCCACCAAGCAATAACCATTTTAAAACTTCCTCCTCAAAAACACGGTAATTGTTAAATATTGAACAATTATTAACTTTTGTATAATACCGTGATGAAATCACTAAATCAATGTACATTTGCACAAAAATAATTGGGTGATACTTTAAAAAATAATGAATTTTATTGATAAATCAATGTTTTTAAATTTTAAAATAATGTAAAATATTTATATGCACAAATAACAGATTCAAGCTTTTGCATAACTTTGCTTGATCTTTAACAAGGAAAAAATTATGAAATTAGACCCTAAATTAGCACAATCTATTGTTGATAAAATGATGGATTACATCCCCTATAATATCAATATGATGAACGAAAAAGGCTACATCATTGCTAGTGGCAATAAAGATCGAATCAATACTTTACATATTGGTGCTATCGAAACCATAGAAAGCGGTAAAACTAAACCGATGATCGAATCTTTTGGTAAATTTGGTCAGCCGGGCGTTAATATCCCCGTTGAATTCCAAGGCAAAACTATCGGTGTTATCGGTATTACTGGTGACCCTGAAAAAGTCACCCCCTTGGCTTCACTACTTAAAGTTTCGACTGAACTGTTAATCACACAGATCAACAGTTCCAAGGCTGAAAATCAACGTAAAGAATCTTTAAATCACTTTCTCTATCAATGGACGACAATTGACAATATTTCTGAAAACTTCGAATTGAAATCACGCGCTCAGGCTCTAAATATTAATCTTGAATTAAAACGTTATGCTCTCATTTTAGAAACCGATAACCAGCCTACTATTTTAGAGGGTGATTTCTACTTTAGCAAAACACCACATCAACAGTTAATTATTACTAGAAACACTGACAACTTAGAAAAGTATCTAGAGTACAGTCGTCTAAACAAAATTGTGATTGGTATTAGTAATCAAAGTGCCAATTTAAAGAAGGCTGTTCAACAGGCCATCGATACTATCAAAGTAGTTCACGAATTGCAGTTGACTAATGTTTATTACTATCAACAAATCACTTTCCTCAACCAATTGTTGCAAAGCCATCTTTATTCGGACAAATATATCAACACCTTTAAGGGTTTACTCAAAACTAGAGCCGGTAAGGAATTGATCGACACACTCGATTGTTACTTCAAGTCGAATGGTAACGTAACCGACACCTCCACCAGATTAAATATACATCGAAATACTACCAACTACCGTCTGAACAAAATTTCTGACTACTTTAACCTCGACTTGCATGATATTACGGATATGTTAGAGCTATATACTAACTATTTGCACTTCAAAAAATATCTTTACGAAAATAAATGGTTACCGTCTAACTAGACTTTTATTGACATTATGTTTACCATTTTCACGAAGACTAATAATTAATCTAAAGAGGTCTAATAATGGTATTAATGAATCTTAATTATCGTACAAATTATTTACACACTTATTTCAAAACTTCCGTCGTCATTCCTGATACTAATGAAGATAATTACACGACTGTGTGGTTGTTGCATGGATATACTGGTGACAATACTGCTTGGGGTAAGCATGTTTATATCGAAGAAATCGCTCGTAAATATAACATGGCAATTATCATGCCTGACGGTCTAAATTCATTTTATTCTGATTCTAAATTCATTCCTTATTACTCTTTTTTCATAGATGAATTTATTCCTAAAATGCAAAACCTATTACCGATCTCTAAAGATCCGGCCAAAAACTATATCGTCGGTTCAAGTATGGGTGGCTACGGCGCCTTAAAATTTGCTTTTAAAAATCCCGATAAATTCGGTAAAGTAGCTGCTTTATCACCCATTACCGATATCGAACATTTCCGAGACAATCCTAAATGCCCCATGTCTAAAGATACCTTCAACGCTATTTTTGACAGTCCTGAAGAGATAGCCAAAAATCAACTGATCAATATTTATAACAATCGCCAACCAAAGTTACCTATCTTAACACTCTGTGGTGATATTGATTTTATGCATGAAGACAACGTTATGTTCAAGAATTTCTTAACGATTCACGCTAAAGATCATTACACTTGGATGCCAGTTGAAGGAGACCATTCTTGGAAAGTTTGGAGCAGCAACATCCAGAATATTTTTGATTGGTTATCATAGCTTTCATATAAATATATTTATATAATGATATTATGGATATGAAATCTTTTTATGGAAGAAGTCTTCTATCATGTCTGAAAAATATCTTACTTTTGATTGTTATGGCACTTTGCTTCAAGAAAATAACACTTACGACGAGATCGAAAAAATAGCTCTTCAAGTTGGGGTTGACCCCTCAATTGCCCGACAACGTTTTGAAACTTATCAAAATGATTCCAACAATGTACATCCCTATTTGGATTATGATCTACTCATTCGTAATAATTTGATTCATTTAGATTATCAATTTGGTTTAAAACATCAATTCGAAAAATATTTTGTTGATGTGATGATTGCTCATCAAAATTTAGTTCCCTTTCCAGAAACAATTAAGACACTAAAAACACTGGTTAAGCGTGATTACCATCTTATTATCATGTCCAATTCCTCATGGGACATCATCGATAAAAACGTTCAAAAACTCGAAGTACCTTTTGACATCTGGACAGCTGAGGATGTTCATGCTTACAAACCTGACCTTCACTTTTTTGAGACTGTTGAAAAGGAATACGGTTTTACATCCCAAAATCACTGGCACCTCGCTGAAGGTTATGAAAGTGATATTATTTCAACCGACAAAATGGGGTGGCCGTCTATTTGGGTCAATCGTTCAAAAGCTTCAGCATCAAGTTCTGTTCAACCGACACATACAGTCTCTGACTTAACTTCCACATTGGAATTTTTAAATTAATTGACACTAAAAAATACCAACCAATTTAGATTAACGATTGGTTGGTATTTTCATATATAAAACAAATTCACTGACTTATAATGATAGTAAAGATGTACGAGAAAGCGAGGGACTTTTATGCAATACATTACGTTTAATCATCAGAAGACTTCCGCCATTGGTATTGGCACTTGGCATATCGGCGAAGGAAACCAATCCCAAACTGAAGCAGAAATGCAGGCTATCAGATATGGTCTGGATCATGGCGTTAATCTTATCGATACTGCTGAAATGTACGGTGAAGGCTTATCGGAATCACTAGTTGGTAATGTACTAAAAGATTATCATCGTGAAGATTTGCAACTGATTTCTAAATTCTATCCATTTCACGCAACTCCACAGTTAATCGAAACAAGTTTAAAAGCTAGTCTCAAGCGACTTCAAACCGACTATCTAGATCTGTATTTACTTCATTGGCGTGGTAATACACCACTTTCAGAAACTGTCTCTGGATTAGAAAAAATGGTCCAAGCTGGCCTCATTAAAAATTGGGGTGTTTCCAACTTTGATTTAAATGATTTGAAGGAATTATCCAATCTGGAAAATGGTAACCATTGTCGTATCAACGAAGATCTCTATAATATTGGTAGTCGAGGAATCGAGTATTCGATTTTACCATGGCAAAAGCAGCATGACATGTCATTTGTTGGTTACTCTCCTTTTGGTTCTGATGGCAGCGAATATCTTAATATCAAACCAGTCATCAAAGAGATGGCTTTACAAAAGAACATTTCAATTCATCAGTTGCTTTTGGCCTGGGTCCTTCGTAATCATGATTTGTTGAGTATTCCAAAGACTGGTTCCGCAAATCATATGCAAAGTAATATAGCCGCTCTTGATGTTCAATTCACTGCTGACGAATTAGAACTTCTAGATAAAAGTTACCCTAAACCTACTAGTGAACCATCCCTTGAAACTATTTAATTATTTTAACGTGAGACTTTTCTCACGTTATTTTTTTAACTCAATTTCCAAATTTGCCATTTCAACAACGTCTACTGCACATTCAGAACCCTTGTTACCAGCTTTACCACCAGCACGATTCAATGCTTGTGCCATATTTTCTGTTGTTAGAATACCGTACATTACTGGTACAAAACCATTTAGAGAAGTTTGACTGACTCCTGTTGCTGATTCAGCACAGACATAATCAAAATGGGCTGTTTCACCTTTAACAACGGCTCCTAAAGCAATAATGCCATCAAAGCGTTCACTTTCAGACAACAATTTAACAATTCGTGGAATCTCCATTGCTCCTGGAACTTTGACTACGGTAATATTCTGTTCTGCCACATTCAGTTGCAACAATTTTTCTCGTGCTCCGTTTAGTAACTTATTAGTGACAATGTCATTAAATTTAGCTACAACAATCGCAATATTTAATTTTTCTCCATTCAATTGACCGACTATTTCTGGCATTCTACTCTACCTCACTTAATAGATGATGAAATTTGTGTTTCTTAGTTTCTAAATACTTTATGTCACTTTTATTGGGGTGCATTTCTAAAGGCACTCGTGTAACTGTCAGTCCCATCTGCTTTAATTGATCAACTTTATCAGGATTGTTAGTCAACAACGAAATAGAAGTTATGTCTAATTTGTTCAACACGGCAGTAACGACTCGATAATCACGTTGATCTGCTGGAAAACCCAATTTTAGATTGGCCTCGACGGTATCTAAGCCTTGATCTTGTAATTGATAAGCTCGTAATTTATTGATCAAACCAATCCCACGACCTTCTTGATTCAAATAAATTACGGCTCCGGATTTATTTTCTTCAATTTTTTGCAATGCAGTCGCCAATTGCTCTCCACAATCACAACGCATTGAGCCTAAAACGTCTCCCGTAAAACATTCTGAGTGAACACGGACTAAGAGATTTTTTTGCTGCTGAATTTCGCCTTTATAAATAATCAGAATGGGATCTTGTTTGAATAGGAATGACTTTAATCGAAAATGTCCATATTTAGTAGGCAAATCTACATCTGACACTTCTGTTAATACATCAACATCACGTGCAAAACGATAATCAATAATATCTTTTATCGTAATTAGAGACATTTCATGCTCCTTGGCAAAAGCTTTTAATTCTGGTCTACGGGCCATTCTTCCATTATCTTTAACCATCTCGCAAATGTAGGCAACTGGAGAAGATTGGGAAAGTTTAGCTAAATCAACGGCTGCTTCCGTATGGCCATCACGTTCTAGTACTCCTCCATCTTTAGCAATCAATGGGAAAATATGTCCCGGATGATAAAAGTCTTGTGGATCTTGTGAAACTGCTAATTTCTTTATCGTATCTGCACGGTCAAACGCTGAAATACCCGTAGTAGTTGTCTTGGCATCAGTACTGACGGTAAAAGCAGTATTAAAAGCATCGTGTCCTTTTGTCATCAAATGAAGGTCCAATTTATTAGCTTGCTTCGAACTCATTGGTACACAAAGCAAACCCTTAGCATGACTGATCATAAAGTTTACTGCTTCAGGAGTAACAAAATCCGCTAGACCAATCATGTCGCCCTCGGCTTCTCTTTTTGTTGAATCAGCTACGATAATTAGCTTTCCTTGCTTTAATTCTTCAATTGCACGTTCCACTTTTTGAATTGTCTCATTAATTGACATTTTGATACCCCCGCTTAAATGCTTGAATAATATATTTTCCTAAAATATCGGTTTCCAAATTAACAGTTTGACCAATCTCCAAATTTCCTAAAACCGTTTCTTTACTCGTGTAAGGAATAATACCGACCTGAAAATCTTTATCGGTTACCTGAATCAAGGTTAAGCTGACACCATCAATGGCAATTGATCCTTTTTCAACTAGATAAGGTAAAAACTGCGATGCAATAGAAAAAGTTAATAAGATTGAATTCTTAGCTAATTCTCTTTTCAAAAGTTGACCTGTAGTGTCAACGTGTCCCAAAACAAAATGTCCGCCTAGTTCATCATTTGGTCTCAACGCCGGTTCCAAGTTAACTTTTTGACCAGTTGTTAAATCAGCAATATTAGTCCTTTTAACTGTTTCCGGCATGACTTCAACTTGGATCTGATTATTCTGAGAATCAATAATTGTTAGACAAATGCCATCTATCGCAACGCTGTCGCCTAAGTGTACTGTTCCAAAATTGTGTTGAATGGTCAAAACAAAATTTTCTTTAGTCTGATCAATAGCAATCACACTACCAATATCCTTTACAATTCCTGTAAACATTAATCTAACCTCCAAGTTGTGATTTTTAAATTTGAACCCAACTGCTCTACAGTCAAATCACTGAAATTCATTGTCGGTAACTGCTTACCCCAGATTGCTGGTAATCCTTGGCCAAAAATCTTGTTGGCGAGGTAGATAATGATATGATCAACTAACTCTTGTTCAAAAAAATCAGCTTGAATATGACTGCCACCTTCAACCAAAACCGACTCCAAACCCTGCTTGCCTAAATAATCAATAACCCTTTGTGGGGTCCAATCATTCACCAAAATCCGTACATTTTGAGGAAATTCTTGCTGCGATTGTGTTCCACTAAAAATCCAAATAGGACCTGATGCTTGAAACAATCGACCGTTTAAAGCAATCGTATTAATATCACGTACCATCACCGCTCGAATTGGTGGAAACATCAAATCTTTTGTGCGGACAGTTAATTTGGGATCATCAACCTTTAACGTATTTTCACCAATTAGAATTACTTGATTCTGTTCACGTAACTTCTGGGAATCATCAAAGGCCAATTGATTTGAGATCATTGAGCGAGTTCCTTTTTTTCGATTAATTTTTCCATCCAAGGTCATGGCGTACTTCAAGGTAACCAACGGACGTTTATTTTTATAGAAAAAATTATATGCAGAATTTAAATCCGAAGAAAGTTCCAGTATTTCTACCTCAACACCGTGATCTCTTAGATATTCAACTCCTCGTCCGCTAACGATAGGATTAGGATCAATTTGTCCAATCACAACTTTTTTAATTCCCACTTCAACTATTTTCTGAACGCAAGGTGGTGTTTTGCCAAAATGCGAACAGGGTTCCAAAGTAACGTACAGAGTGGATCCCTTAGCTTGTGCTATATCACTTAAACTATTCAAAGCATTAATTTCTGCATGGTTTTGACCAAAAGTCTCATGGTGTCCTTGTCCTAGAACTTGATTGTCCTTAACTATAACGGCACCAACTTGTGGATTAGTCCAAGTGTTTTTTCCCTTTCTAGCCTCTATAAAAGCCAATTTCATAAATTTTTCCAATGCTTATTCACCCCACAAAAAAAGCCCCGCAATAATTATTGCGGGGCTTTCAAGATAAGCTAAATAAGACTTCATACGAGTGCAGTCCAAAAAAGACTTATCAATAGCATGAAATATTATTTTCTTCTACCATCCTGACTTTACAGTCGGTTCTAGACTCTCACTAGATCCACCGCTTTCGCGGGTCACGGACTTCAATTTCAAAGAATTGTTACCGTCGGTCGGGAATTACACCCTGCCCCGAAGAAATCTATTCAGTTTTCAAAAACGATAGTACTATAAAAAAATAATTTTAGCAAATACACTTTTATTATATTTTATCTAATAAATTAAAAAAGAGCATTGAATTCTTAGTTTCCCAAAAATCATCGCTCTCACAGAGTCCATTTTTATATAATTATTTTCTTTCAATTCAAACCTGATGGAATTGTACTTTCATTGCCAATACGACCGATAAAATCACTAAATAAAGCCAGTTGTTGTGAATCATGTCTCCATAAATTTTCGGGATGCCACTGTACCGCCTGAATACTGGCATCCTCATTTTCAATTGCTTCAATTACTCCATCAGAGGCTGTCGCTACAACCTTTAAGAAATCAGGAACTTCTTTAATAGCCTGATGATGTCGAGAATTCACAAAGACATTATCGCCTATCGTTTTATAAAGTTTAGAATTATAGTCTACTCTTACAAAGTGGGTTGGTTGGTCCCCCGGAGCTTGTTGCTTATGCTTGATCAATTTACCTGAATACTGACTCCCCAAGTCCTGATAAATCGTTCCACCTAAAGCTACATCTATCATCTGCGTACCACGACAGATACCAAAAATTGGAATTTTTTTTGCTACAGCAGTTCTAATCATTGCAATTTCAAAACGGTCACGATTTCGATTGGTGACACCTAATTTTGGGATTGGTTCTTCTCCCATAAAGCTAGGATCAATATCTGGTCCACCAGAAAAGATAATTCCATCCATTCTCTCAATTAATTGATTTACTTTATCAACTGGTAAAATCGGTAATCCGACCGGAATACCTCCTGCCATCAACACCCCATCAACAATTGGTCGTGGCACGTAGTCCATTAATTTTTGGTTTATTACATCAGTTGACCCTAAATAAACATCCGCAGTAATACCAATTAATTTGCCCATAGAGTTGAACCCCCTTTTTATAATTTTAATTGTAAGATTAGCACTCTAAATTAATCTGTCAAATCTTTTATTAATAATATTAAATAAATACTAATAAAAGTCTAATATTTACACTTATAATTTAGTATAATAAAGCTGATTCATACAATCAATATTAAAGGGTCTCTAATATTATAGACATTTTGGATAAAATTTCTTCTTTTTCTAATAGAAATTGGCTAAAAAATAAAAAATCCGACAATTCTAAATTAGATTATCGGATTTTAAAACAAAATTATTTTATTTTTAACGGCTTTAAATTAGTCTCAATCGTCGCCAAAGGACTATTAACTTCTGCCAAGGTTGCTGCTGTATAAGCACCCTCGACCAAGGCAACATCATACTTATGAATTGTTTTATCAGTCATTTCCATCAACATTTCCAAATTCATCTTGGAACTTCCTAAATCGTAAAATGCTAAAAGTTCATCACCAGTATTCTCATCAACGGCTTTCTGAATTTTTTCTAATGAAGAGCCAATTTCATTATCATCAGTTCCCCCAGCTGTGGTAATTGAAAGGTCGGGTGCAGCTTGAGAAATTAATTTTCTAACTCCTTCAGCGATTTCAAATGAATGAGACACGATCACTATTCCATATTTCATTTTTATTCTCCTAACACTTCAAGTAAGGATTCAAATAAGTACGCACTTGATTGTGATCCGGGATCCAAATGACCCTTGGATTTTTCCTCTAGATAACTGGCACGGCCCTTTGTAGCGACCATATCTTTGGTAGAGTTCAAAGCGTCTTCTACTACATTCTTAGAAAAATGATCAACCTTTAACGATTCCGCAACTGGTTGCCAAACATCGATCATTGTCTTCATGCCAATGTCTGATTGACCACGACGCTTTAAGCCATCGCAACCAACTTGCACTAGTTCAGCTAAATCAGTCGTGTCCTTAGCCTTCTTTGACATATCTAAGAAAGCCGTTCCATACAATGGACCAGAAGCTCCGCCAACTTTTTGAATCATCGCAAACGCTACTGTCTTATACAAGTCTGCCAAGTCAGTTGGTTCTTTTTTATTAAGGGCATCAGTCACTGCGGCCATCCCGCGAGCCATGTTGCTGCCGTGATCACCATCACCAATTGCTGTATCCAGTTCATTCAATTCTGAGGTATTGTCCTCTACTTTTTTAACAAATAACTCAATCCACTTTTTCGTATCCGCTAAATTTAATTCCATCAGTTTACTCCCTTTCTACCAACCAATTGTTGTTACTGGTTCTTTTAACATCTTGATCCAAGAATCCTCAGCTTTCATTATCGTCAAAGATATTCCTTGCATATCAAGCGATGTTACTTGGTTACCTACCTTACTGAACTCAACCGCAATTTTGTCATTTTCAAGTTCAGTTAAAACGTCATTAGCAAAAATATATTGCTCCATTAATGGAGTGGCACCCATTCCGTTGATCAATACTGCAAAATGACCAGTCTGATCCGAAAACTCACCCATAATTTTTTTGATCAATTCATGAGCTAATTCTTTTGATGGCTGAATCTTCTCAACTGAATAACCACGCTCGTTGTGAATCCCAATGCCATATTCGATTTCATCGTCGCCTAATTCAAATCCAGGATGACCCACTGCTGGAACAGTTGCGGCATGAAGAGCAATTCCTACAGTCTTAGTACTATCAATAACTTTTTGACCTAGTGCAGCCAAATCATCTAAATTCATTCCAGAACGAGCGGCGGCACCAACAATTTTTTCAACCAAAACAGTTCCGGCCACACCACGTTTTCCTTGTGTAAATTCACTGTTTTCAACAGAGATATCATCATCGACAACTATTGATTTAATCTTAATGTCATCGGCTTCAACCATTTCTTTAGCCATATCGAAGTTCATAACATCACCAGAATAATTTTTCACAATCAACAAAACACCTAGACCTTGATCAACTGCTTTTATGGCTTCATAAATCTGATCAGGAGTTGGCGAAGTAAAGACCTCGCCGGCAACTGCAGCACTCAACATCCCGTCACCAACGTAACCGGCGTGTAAAGGTTCATGACCACTACCACCACCGGAAACGACACCAACTTGCTTTTCTTCAGTGAACTTAGGATCATTTCTGACAACGGCGGTTGTGCCTTCAATCTGTTTTACTAAATCACTATTAGCTTTCACCAGTCCTGAAATCATTTCAGGAACAATATCCTCAGTATTATTAATGATTTTCTTCATAAATTAATCCATTCCTTCCATTTTCAATCTAATAGTTACGCCATACTCACAGAGCAAATTTTTCAATTGCTAAACCAACACCATCATGATTGTTATCGGCTGTTACATAATCACTAGCTGCTTTAGCACCACTAGTAGCATTCTCCATTGCGACACCTTTGCCAGCCACTTTTAACATGGAAATATCATTATCACGATCACCCATAGCCATAACTTGGCTCAAGTCAATCTTCAATTTAGCAGCCAATTGTTTGACGGCTTCTCCTTTGTTGACATCCTTGGGAAAAATTTCTAGAAAACCCACACCAGTCCGTACGACAAAGTAGTCTTTATCAAAGTGTTGATGAACAATTGCGGATATCTCATCCAATTGTTTCTCTTTACCATTGATAATGGCCTTAACAATCTCAAAGTCATCCGGTAACTCTTCGGGCTCACGGATATAGAGACCATTTTCATTCTCAAATGCTTGCGTAATAGTATATTTATCGATCCACTCTACATGACTAGTGTAGGTGTTTCCTTTATCATCGACGACATTGTAATGTAATTGATTCTTCTTAATAAAGTCGACAAATTCACGATAAAACTGATTTGTCATTGTTCTACAGAAAATTACTTTTCCAGCCATATTTTCAATCATGCCACCACCATTAGTGATCATATATTGGTCCTCACCACTAATTCCGAGGGTCTTTGCGTAACTTGTAATAGCGTTATGCGTCCGTCCAGAACACAAAACGACTTTAATCCCCTTTTCTAAAGCTCGTTTAATAGTTTCCTGATTTTTAGCAGAAATAGTTTTTTCTGTCGTCAATAAGGTATCGTCCATATCCAAAGCAATTAATTTATAACTCATCTAATGCTTCTCCCTCTTTTAGAACATATTTTTCAATTGCCTGACCAACACCGCTATGGTTATTGTCTGCAGTTATCTCATCGCTTGCTTTCTTTACGTGTTCTGGAGAATTACCCATAGCAATTCCTAAGCCAGCAAATTTAATCATTGGAACATCATTATCCCAGTCACCAATGACCAAAATCTCGTCAGCTTTTATCTTCAAATATTTAGCTAATTTTTTGAGAGCTTTTCCTTTATTGACCTCCTTAGGAAAGATTTCAATATCTTGCTTGCTAGTTACAACGACAAAGAATTCCTGATCAAATTTTTGATGGAGTAACTTTGCCGCCTCCAACAATTTACGTTTATGCGTATGCACCATGAATTTCACGATACCCAACTCGTTGTTCAACATATGTTGTTCCATCCATTCTTGATAGGAATCGTATGAATTTCCTTCTTCATCAATCAAAATATAATTTAATTTATTTTCATTCAACTCACGAGCAACTTTTTCACAAACACTGTTGTCCAATACTTTTTCATAGATAATTTCTTTGTCCAAACTTTCAATCAAATTGCCACCGCAATTGATCATGTATTCATCTGAGCCCGAAATACCTAGTTCTTTGTAAGCATAGGCTATACCGTCATAGGATCTCCCAGAACTAAGCACAATTTTTACACCCTGAGCGGTAGCCTTAGAAATGGCTTCTTTATTTTTATCTGTAATTTCTTTTTTATCATTTAAAAGAGTGCCATCCATATCTAGTGCAATTAATTTATAGTCCATACGCTTTTCTCCTTACAGTAGTATCTACTTTTATTGTAATCCTTTACATAAAAAAAGTGGGGCCTATTAGACTCCACTTTTAGTTAATTAATTAGTTATTTCATCAATGAGACAATCATAATAAATCTGCATCATCATTAGCCAATCACTGTATTTCAACCACTCATCACCTTTATGCGCAATTCCCTTTTGACCAGGGAAAGACGGTCCGAAAGCAATGATATTTGGCATCTCTCTTGCATAGGTTGCTCCTGTAGTAGTCACTGGCTCCCCATTCAAACCAGTATCTTCTGCATATATTTTCGAGAATCTTTGCATATAAGGTAAGTTTTTATCTTTAACAGTTGATGGGAAACTACGATTGATCTTTATCTTCATTCCATCCAATAACTGACTCTTCAATTGACTTAAAATCTTTTCTTCAGATATTGTAACTGGATAACGCATTGAAATACTGAAACTAATCTCATCTACGCTCTTCTCCAAATCATAGAATGACAATTGAAGTTCCCCTGAATCCTCATCTCGATAATTAAGGCCTAAGTTTTCACCGTTATACTGATCAGCAATTTTTTCATTGAGCCATTTAAATACATCACCTGTACGACCTGTCAAATACTGATTATTTTTAACCAAAACGGGTAAAACATTTTCAGCCATATCGGGAGCATTGCTAGGAGCCTTTTTACCATGAAATTCACTTGTTTGACCATTAACCGTTATAGCGGCATAGTCCGGCAAAAAACTATGATCAAATACACCATCAATTGAATCAATTTGTTCTAATGATCCATCTTCAATTGGTAAAGTAATTGTCAAATCGACGATTCCTCGTTCTCCGTAAACAATTGGAAATTTACAATCGGGGGTGAATCCTGCATATGGAGGTTGTTGTTCTTTCAAGAAATACGGAATATCACGACTTCCCATTTCCTCATCTGTCCCGAACATGATACGGATTCTCTTTTTTAATGGTAATTGTTGCTTCTTAATCAAATACAAGGCAAACAAGGTTGATAACAGGGGACCCTTATTGTCTAATACCCCACGACCGTAGAAATATCCATCTTTTAACGTAAGATCAAATGGAGGATAGTTCCAGTCGTCAACAACATCAACAACATCGATATGTCCTAAAACACCGAAATAATCTTCAGTCTCCGGACCATATTCGGCCCAACCAACACAGTCGCCAGCTTGGCCAGTTCTAAAACCTAGTCTCTGCGACAAGTCCAGCATATACTCCAGAGCACGCTTTGGTCCAATTCCAAATGGTGCTTGATAAGTTTTATTACCATTAACACTGGGAATTCTGATCAATTGTTTAAAGTCGGCCAAAAATTCATCTTTAGATTCATCAAATAATTTTTGAAAATCTGTTCTAATTTCTTTCAATACTATTCTCCTCGTCTTTAAATATTACTAAAGTCGATATCAACATCTTCTACTTCTTCGGCAGCGGCCTCTTCATTCAAGTATTGTTTGTCTAGCATCTTGACAAATGGATAGTAGATCAAAACGCCTAATACTAACTCAAACAGTTGCAATACCGAGCCTGTCCAACTACCTGTCGAGAGCCATCCGGAAATCAATGGTGGCGTAGTCCATGGCAACATAACTCCGTTGGTATAAGGGACCCAGTGCAAGCTAAAGACAATACCAGAAATTAAAGTATTCAAAACTGGCACAATAATAAATGGAATAGCAATAATAGGATTTAAAACAACTGGCAATCCGAAAATCAATGGTTCATTGATACCAAAGATTCCCGGTACAACAGCTAATTTACCTAATTCTCTAATACGTTTAGATTTGCAGACAAACAACATCACGATCAATAGTGACAATGTACTACCGCCACCACCATAAGTTGTGAAAATATCAATAAATTGTTGTGTATAGATATGTGGTAGATCAGTACCATTTTGGAAAGCTTTAAGGTTATCTTGTGTTAAAACGAAAAAGATTGGTGACCAGACACTATTAGTAATAGTTGGTCCATTAATACCAAAGCACCAAAGTAATGATGCTAAGAAGTTATAAAGTAGAACTGATGGTAATGAGTTACCAACATTCTTTAATGGTGCTTGTAACATTGTGTAAATAAAGTTATAAGCAGTACCAAAATCAGTCAAACTAAAAATAATTCTAACTAAGAAAAAGGCCAAAATTACAAAACCACTAGGTAACAAAGCATCAAATGATTCACTTACTGCAGGTGGAATACCGTCAGGCATCTTAATTGTCCAATTACGTTTAATTGCAAAACGGAACAATTCAACACTGACTAAGGCCGTAAATAATCCTAAGAAAATACCATTAGGTCCTAAATAAATTGTTTGAACAGCTCCAACAGTTTTCTTACCTACTTCAACTGTTGTAGGTGTCATAATTAAAAATGAAACGATGGCTACGGCACTAGCATGAACTGCACGCAAACCACGGTTTTTACCATAAGCATAAGAAATACCAAAACATGCTAAAAGACCAGTAAAGCTAAATACAGAATCGGAAACGGCACTAAACCATTCTGTCCAATGTGGACCGAGAACTCCTGTCCAAAAGTCGGCCCAACCGGGAATTGGAAAGTTTCCAATCAGCAAGAAAATTGAAGTAACAATAATCAATGGCGTAATAATTAGAAATCCATCACGTAGGGAACGTAATACAACATTGTTAGCCAATTTTGTTGCCACAGGCATTAATACTTGTTCAAACTTCTTTTGCATGAAAATCATCCCTTTCTAAAAACAATACTCATTTACAAATTCAGTTATATCTTCCTTCTTTACTTTCTTTGAACATAGCTCAATTCCGTGATCGATTGAGTCTGATAATCCGGTCCCACCTTTCTTAGGCATCTTCACAATGTTTAATTTATCCTTATAATTTTCGATGGTGTCAGCATTCTTTTCTTGAGCAACCATTGCTACTACTGGGATGTCAGAATTACTTTCGACTGCATAGCCTACTTCACAAGCCATCTTAGCAAAAGCACTATAATCGTATGTCGGTCCAACTAAAACTACATCCGGTTGCATTTTTTGACACATACGTGTGATTTTTCCTTGAACAATGTCTTTGTTAGCCTCATAGTATTCTGTTCCACAGAAAAAAGTTGCCATAATTGAAGAATCCTGCTTCTTCAGGGTTTTATCAATCGTATCAGCCGCACCCATTGCTAACTTTTTACCACCTAGTTCAGTATCAGCTTTTTCTTTACCTCCCAAACCAGATTGAATTTGATCCAAAAATATGATCACTTTCATTTTCTTAACCTCCTAACTAATGATGACGATATAAAATATTATGGAAACTGTATTTATCAGATCGATAGTAAGATTCATCATGTAGAATTGGATATCCATCAGCCGAATATGATGTCGTATGAACTAAAAATGTCGGTTCACCAGCCTTATTATGTAAAAGTTTGCTGATTCGTCCCTCAAGAATAACTGCCTCTAACTCTTGACTCGCATATGCAATGGAAATATTTTTCTCAATCATTTCAAATAATGAGGTAGCAGCATTCTCCTTTGTTAAGTTGGGCACAAAACGTTTTTGTAAATAAATTTCCTCATGAGTTAACGGTTCTCCATCACCCAATCTTAATCTTTCTAGCTTCCACACTGGTTCATCGCCTCGCAGATGAAGTTGTTTCTTTACTAAATCAGGGATATTACGTGCTGTCTCCAAATTCAGGACAACCGTTCCTGGTTTCATATGTTGTCTTCGAGCAACTTCACTGAAACTATACAAACCATTCAAGCCACTAGAAATCTTTTTAGTTTCCGGTGGCATAACAAAGGTTCCACGGTTACGATCTTTTACAACTAAATCACGTCTTTGTAATTCCTCAATGGCTTTTCTAATTGTTAAACGTGATGTTTCGAAGCGAAATGATAATTCATTTTCAGCGGGTAATTTTTGATGAATTCCAAATTCACCATCTTTGATATCTTTTTCTATCTTATCGGCTATCTTACTGTATAAATACTTCATAAAAACTTCCTCTTAATTTATTGGAGCTTTGATCCTTTTTTCATAAGCATCTAACCACTCTTGAGTAATAGGTTCGATCTTGGTCTCATTCTCATCTTCTGGGTGAGCAATATAAATCTTAGGTTCTTCCTTCTCAGTTCCTACGGCAAAAGTGAACTCAACATTAGTTGCAACTCCCCATTCACCGTTCTTGTTAAGAGCTACCAATGAAAATTCGCCTGCCTTGCCATAACGTTTCTTCAGCTTTTGTACAAATGGATAAACAGCTTGGTCACAAGCATCTTGTGGACTCAGTCCTGTACCCATCAAGCGAACAATTTCATAGCACAGACATCCTTTCATAATATCTTCACCTAATCCAGTTGCTGCGGCTCCACCAATTTCACTATCAGCATAAAAACCATCACCTACTAAAGCTGAATCTCCAGTTCTACCTGGTTTTTTCATAAATAGGCCTGATGTTGATGTCCCTACTGAAATAGAACCTTTTTGATCTAGACTCACCATTCCAACGGTATCATGACCATCATATGGGGAGAGATTTTTTTCAGCTATTTCCTTTTTTCTGTTCTCCCATATTTTCTTTGCACGATCGGTTAGCATGTTTTTTCTTTCAAATCCATTTTGAGCTGCATATTGGGTAGCACCCTCTCCGACCATCACACTATTAAAATGTTCATGACTTAACTTTTTTGCTACTGAAATCGGATTTTTAATATCACTAATTCCCATTACAGCACCGACTTCAAAAGTATCTCCGTTCATAAATGCAGAGTCCATTTCTACTAGACCATTAGCGTTAGGCAATCCACCATAGCCAACAGATTTAAAGAATGGATAATCTTCAACTTCTTTTATGGCTGTCTCAACGGCATCTGAACTTTCTCCTTTATTTTTTAAAAGCTCCATACCCTTTTCCAATCCTTCATATGCCATTCTCCAAGTTCCAATCATTGCATATGTCATTTTATCACTCCTTAGTAAACGTTTTCATGAATAGTATAATCAGGATTGTATATACAATCAAGCAAAACTTTAATCAATCTTTTGTAAAGAATAATTACAATCAGTCAATTTAATCAAAACTAAACTTTTTTATAAAGAAATTTCCATAATTTCTTAACAAAAATAATTTTTATAACGGCTTATTTGTCACATATAAAAACACCGTCCTATTAACAATTACAACCTGTTTCAAAATTATTTTTATATCAAAAAAGACACGTTCTTAAAAATATAAGAACGTGTCTTTTTCCTTATTTAAGCAAAATCCGAACATTTTACTATTTATTTACACAATCATTCATGTTATTCTAAGAACATCAAATTTAAGGAAGTGTTAGATTATCACCTATCAAATCGTTTTTGAAGGACCTATTGTTTCTTCAGCTACGTTTGACAAGGCGGATTTTACACCAAAAGTACTTATATGTGTAGACCAGTCAGGCATTATTGACCGTGTAATTTCCGTTGAAGATTCTGATTATCAATCTGTCAAACAAAGAGCTGAGCAACAAAAGATTCTTCATATTTTACCACCTGGTAATTATCTATTGCCGGGATTCACTGATTTACATATTCACGCACCGCAATGGCCTCAAGCTGGTTTGGCTTTGGATCGGCCACTACAGGAATGGCTCAATACGTATACCTTTCCACTGGAAGCTAAGTTCAAGGACCTAGCTTATGCTGAAAAAGTTTACCGAAACCTCATTTCTGAGTTATTAGCAAACGGTACAACAACGGGACTTTTCTTTGGTTCTGTCGACACCGACGCTAATTTAGTCCTCGCAAAAATTTGTGCTCAATTGGGACAAAGAGCCTTCATTGGTAAAGTTGCGATGGATAATCCTGAACAAACACCTGATTTTTATCGAGACAATTCTTCCAAAGAAGCACTTGATGAAACCAAACGATTTATCGAAGAAGTTCTCAAACTTCAAAAAACAAATAGTGCTGACATCACTCCTGTCATTACACCTCGTTTTGTACCCAGCTGCACTGACGAGACACTTGATGGATTAGGAAAGTTAGCTGCTAAATATGATCTTCCTGTTCAAACACACTGTAGTGAAAGTATCTGGGAAGATCAATACGCTATTGAACGTTTCCACAAACGCGATGCCCAAGTACTAGAACAATTCGGTCTCTTGACTGATAAGACTGTTCTAGCTCATGGCACTCAACTCACAGATGGCGACTTAGAACTACTTCGCAACAAGCAAACTGCCTTGGCTCACTGCCCTATTTCCAACGTTTACTTTGGTAATAATGTTATGAGAGTGAAAGATGCTCATGACAAAAATGTAAAAGTTGGTTTAGGAACGGACATCTCTGGAGGCTTTTCTCCAAGTATTTATCGTAATATGCAACAAGCAATTATGTCATCTCAAACTTTACAAGATGAAACTAATCAAAACACCCGTCTCACAGCTGCCAATGTCTTTTATCTAGCAACTGTTGGTGGCGCTTTAGCACTCCATCTCAAAACTGGTCGAATCAAGGCTAGCTTTAAAGCTGACTTACAAATTGTTCAAGATCAATACTATGAACTATCGTCTAATCATCCACAAGAAATTTTCGAAAGATTGATTTATCACACCAATAAAGAAAATATCAAACAAGTCTATGTATCTGGAAAATTAGTTCACGATAATATGGGGGAAAATAATGGAAAATAATAAAAGTAATTTATTAGTTGGACCAGATGATAAAATTGGTCTAGGAGAAGCTGGATTTTTAGGACTTCAACACGTCCTTGCAATGGATATCTACGTACCACCTATCATTCTTGCAGGAATGATGGCAATGGGTCTAGGAGATCAAATGGGCTTACTACAGTCTACTTTCCTAGCTGCCGGAATTGGTACTATTCTTCAAACCTTTGTCTTTATGAAAATGCCAGTTTCACAAGGACCTTCCTTTGTTCCGTTGGGCGCCGCAGCCGGTGTTGTTTTAGCTTCAGGTGGTCTTAAGGGTAACGGTATGGGTACTCTAATTGGTGCCTTACTGATCGGTTCGATTATCCTAGTTATCCTTGGAGCCACAGGTATTTTCCAAAAAATCATCAACAAATTAGTTCCCGCTATGGTCGGTGGAACTATTATCACCTGCGTTGGTCTTTCTTTAATTCCCACAGCTTTAAACAGCAACATCTTCAATGCTCCTGGAAGTATCGACAAAAATATTATTTTAGCTTCAATTACAGCTCTTACTTTAGTTGTTTCCGTTGGTATTAGTTTGAAATTCCCTAAGGTTCGTCGTTTCTTCAGAACAAGTTCTATTATTCTAGCTTTAGGTGTTGGTACACTAGTTTCTAGTTTGATGGGTATGTTCGACTGGAAAACTGTTGCTGACGCTGCTTGGTTTGGACTTCCACAAAGAACGGTTTTCCATTGGGGTATTAACTTCTCACCTTCAGCTATCATTACTTTCATTATCATCTATGCCGTTATCACTACAGAAACAACTGGTACTTGGTTTGCCATGGGTGCCGTTACTAATCATGAAATCACTGACAAGCAATGGAACCACGGTATCATCGGTGAAGGTTTAAGTTGTTTAGTCGCTGCTTTACTTGGTACAACTCCTGTTACAGGTTACTCAACTAACGCTGGTGTGATTTCTATCACCGGTGTCGCAAGTAAACGAGTTTTCCTTTTTGCCGGAATCTGGTTCTCCATTTTAGGATTCTTCAGTAAGTTATCTGCTTTCTTAGCAGCCATTCCTGCCCCAGTTATCGGTGGCGTGTTCGCTATTATCACAGTTACGATCATGCTTAATGGTCTAAACGTTATCCGTGGTCTCGAAACAACCGATCGTGACCTTTACATCATTGGTCTACCAATTGTTCTTACACTTGCTTTAGTACTCTTACCTGCTGACGTAACTAAGAACGCACCTCAAATTCTTCAATATTTATTAGGTTCTCCAATTGCTGTAGCAGCTATCGCCGCTATTATCTTAAACTTGGTTATGCCTAAAGCAAAAGTTTCTAAGGTTGAAACTGCTTAGATAGATACTAAAAAAGCCCATGTAACAATCATCTCTTTTATAAGAGATTGATTGTTACATGGGCTTTTTCCTTTTTAATAACCATTGTTCTGTGTTTTATAGTGGAAACGAGCTTCGCAGGCCTGCTCCGCTCTCTCTATGCGACTGTGATTCTCATGCGGCCATTTCTCTTTGAGCGATACAAATTACTATCAACTCGTGTATAGAAATCATTAGGCTCAGTATCTTTTTTAGAAATCATGGAAACACCAACGGATATTGTTATTGAAATATCTTGTCCATCAATATTAACATCCAAATGATTCAAAGCCGCAAATATTTCTTTGACGATTGGCTCTGTTGAATCTAAATCATAACCTGGAAAAATCACATTGAATTCTTCTCCACCGGTACGGTACAACTTTACATTCGGATCATTCGCATTGATAACAGTCTGAACAACGTCGGCAACGTGTTTCAATACCTTATCCCCTGCTAAATGACCATATGTATCATTAACTTGTTTAAAATGATCGATGTCAAACATCATCATTGATAGATCTAACTTATTTTTCGAACTGCTATCAAAAAGATTATTGATTTCAGCGCTATAAGCTGCATAATTTTCAGTTTTTGTTAAAGCATCATGATTTGCAAATTGTAACAACTTCAATTTTAATTGGCTATCACGCAAAATCATCCCTACATAACTAAACAGTAAGGCTTCAAAGATTACTAAGTAACCCCATTCTTCAAAGAAGGTTGACATTGGAAGATTAAATTTGATCTTCATACACATCCACAATGCCCCTCCAAAAACAATTCCCATCAACATGTAACAGACAAACGGATGGCTATATTTTTGACGACGACGTAATCGATTTAATGAAATATAGAAAATCATCAAAATGAATCCGTGAAGCCATGATTCCCAATAACCAATCGAACCATTAAAAAGCATGTACAAAACCATAATTGGGAAGAAAAAATAAGCTGGAACTTTAATATTCAAGAAATAGGCACAGAAGATCAATCCTATTAATTGGAAATTCATAAATTGCCACGATATGGGTGTGCCCACTAAGGTGGCCTGCATGCTAAAAATAAAAATCAACATATAAAAAACTCCAAATATAGAGTTTAATGAATCATCATCGATTTTAATATTTTTAGAATGTAGCAACGTCTTTAATCCATCATAAAGAACTTGGTATAGCGTAAAGATCCCTAAAATAAAGAAAACACTTGTTATAAACGGTGATACGTGCCACACAGACCATGTCAAAGACGCATAACCTCCTCGGATTTGAATTCATTTAATAATTTATTTAATTTTCATAAACTTTTATATTCATGACAATTAATTCTAGCATAAAAAAATCCGTTATTTCATTACAATCATAGAAATAGCGAATTTTTTTAGAAAGCTGTGATTTGCGTACGGCCGTTGTTCTTAGAATGATAAAGATTACCATCCACACGACTGTATAAATCGTTTGGTTGAATGTCCTTTGCTGAAAGTGACGACACTCCCATCGAGATAGAAATATAAATTTTCTTACCATTGATATCAATCGGTAAATGATTGAGAGCCATAAAGATTTCATCCACGATATCCTTAGTTGATTCCAAGTCATATCCTGGAAAAACCACATTGAACTCTTCTCCACCAGTTCGATAAAATTTCACTTTGGGATCATTAGCATCAATAATTGTCTGTGCAACATCCGCAACATGCTGCAAAACTTTATCTCCTGCAAGGTGACCGTAAGTATCATTTACATGTTTAAAATGATCGATATCAAACATCATCATCGACAAATGTAACTTATTTTGCTGACAAGCTTCAAATTCATATTGAATCTCATTAGTATAAGCCGCATAATTTTCAGCTTTGGTCAATGCATCGTGGTTAGCAAATTCCAGTAGATGCATTTTCATTTTACTGTCGCGCCGAACCATGTTCACGTAACTATAAAGTAAAAATTCGAAGATGATTAAGTAAAACCACTCTTCATAAAATGTGGCCAATGTCAGGTTGAACTTGACCATTACGAAGAACCACATTAAACCGCCATAAGTGACACCTACCATCATGTATCTCGCAAAACGATAGTTGCCCTCTGACATTCTTCTAATATGATTAAACGATTCGTAACTCATTATTAAGGTCCATGCATGACACCAAGACTCCCAATAACCAATAGAAGAATTAAAAATCATATAAACTAATATGATAGGAATAAAATAACGATAAGGAATCTTAATATTCAAAAAGTAAGCACAGAAAATCAGTCCTATTATTTGAAAGTTCATGAATTCCCATGAAATAGATTTTCCTACAATCGTGGCTTGCATACCAAAAATGAAAATTAGCATGTAAAGGATCCCAAAAACATCCCTCAACTGATCATCATTTACTTTGATATTCTTATAATGAAAAATGGACTTGAGCCAATCATATAGGACTTGATACAACGTAAATACACCCAGTATAAAAAAGATACTGGTGACGAACGGTGCTACGCCATGTCAAAGAATGTAACCTCCCAATAGTATTTTTCCTTCTATAATTTATAACCCCATGACAAGAGTACTATAATTTTTTTATTTTTTCATTATTTATCGCATATTTTTTATGAATTTTATTCTATATATTTTATTATATTTTGGTCCTTACCAATTTAAAAGTAGTCGATCAACTGTGGCTTTTCAGAAACAAAGACTTTTGACAAATGTTTGATCTTAGTCAAATCACCTTTGACCAAGCCATAATCGGCTAATGAATTCAAATCACGGTAACCAAACATAGCTTTAGTAAGAGTCTGAATGGTCAATTCCAGATCAGCCCCCTCACCGTCAGCGTTACTTAATTCCACTTTGCCGTCGTTGATAGTCAAAGCCCAAGTGTGGTCATTCCACTCTAATGTATCTTTAACTTTGAAATATATCTTTTCTAATGAATTTACTTGAATTGGATAACGTTTCAAGAAGTCTTCCAAGTCAACGATACGAGCCATCATATAAGGTGTCACTTTTAAGTTTGCCGAATAAGGATTCTCTAAAATATCTGCCTTGAAATCAGGATCTGCTGACTCATAGACAAAACTTAAAAAGATTGACTGATGCTTAATAACAAATTTTGCTAACAATTGGCGACTTAATGGATTGAGGTTGATCCATTCATGAATGTAAAATGTCTGGTCTTGATCGTAATAGATTAAATAACCAATCAAGACATTATCATCGTCATAGGCCAAAGCAGCGCGGTAATCAGAATGCTTATCAAGCATATGATCCCACCACCACTTTGCACGATTAACGCCACCTTGGTTATTATTATCCAGATATAATTTCTTTAATTCATCTGGAATATCCTTGATGGCAATTCTTTCAACGTAACCGTGGCTTGCATTTTTAATTCTTGGTAGGTCGGTATTTTTAATTTCTATTTGAGTATGGTCAAAGGCTTGTTCAAAACCAAATTGACGATAATAACCAAAAGAGAATGGTGCTAAATAAGACAAGGTCACATGATTCTTATACATGTCGAATAGTGCCTCATTCATTAATGTACCGGCACCACCGTGGCCACCAAATTCAGGAGCACTCATAACGTCTCCGATTCCATTCATCTTATAATCGACGCCATGAAAATTAACTTCGAGAGGAATACTAAACAGTCCGCTACCTAATTTCCCTCTGTTCATAATTCCATAAACTAAAGAATGATCGTATCTTTCTTTAAATACTCGTCTACGTTGTTCAGAATCTTGACGATTAAAGGAATATAAATATAAGTCATAAAACTTATCGAATTCATTTTCTCCAAGCAAATATTTATTCATAATTTTCTCCCTATAAAAAAATACTATTCAATTGAGAATAGTATTCTTTATCTTAGTCAGTTAACTTAAAGCTACTCCAAGGCTCTATGTATTTCAATAGGAAAGCCTCGTCTGAATTCAAATGACCAATGACGTTGCGTCGTCCATCATTTTTAATAT
Source organism: Candidatus Companilactobacillus pullicola (assembly GCA_019116025.1). Taxonomy (GTDB): domain Bacteria; phylum Bacillota; class Bacilli; order Lactobacillales; family Lactobacillaceae; genus Companilactobacillus; species Companilactobacillus pullicola. The sequence goes on from DXCM01000090.1 coordinate 139,192, forward strand.
CACGGAGTGCTATTTGAGTTTCACCTTTATATTGTCCGTATTTCTCGTTAACAATAATGATGTCGCCTCGTTTAATATCATCAGTATCATGAGCAGGAAAATCACGATCACGATAATGCACTCTAGTCATCGTACTACGCAACAAGTAATCTGATGCGTCACCACGATAAACGTGAGTAGACTTTAAAATAACTTCTTTTTCTAATTCAGTAGCATTTTGAGAAAAGTCTACCTTCAAAACTGGATATGGTGCGTAGAAAGCTTTTGAAGCTTCCTCTAATTCTTCATCAGATGCATAAGTATTACCAATAATTACATCATCAACTACACCACTTAATAATAAGTGCTTAACTTGAGTAGCAATTGGTAAATCACGATCATCTTCCAAAGTTGGTAAACCATCTTGCACCGGCCATGGCCCAAAAGTTGCGTGGTGTGAACTTACAAAGGCAGCCGAATGAATATTACGTTCTTTAAAGAAGTTTGACCATTTAATGAAGAAATCTTCACCCAAGCCAGTATATCTTTGAGGATAGAAATTGTGACAACCGAGTAAGTTGTTCGTATCTGGATGATATGAAATAATATTATCCAAATAATGAGTACCAGAACTCATATTGATCTCAATTTTCAAGCCATAAGGATTACGAGTCATTTTAGCCTCTTCCATTCCGGAAAAGCCCTCGTCTAATCTGATTCCATAAGCTCCAAGGTCATGGAAAAATGATAAATCTTCGTAACTGATATTCAATTCTTTAAATAATCCAGGATTCATATCTACAATCGTGACAAATCCAAGCTTATTTCCATAAGCAATTGTTTCTTTGAAACGGTTGATAGTCGTATCCTTGTCGTCACCCAACTCTAACAATGAAGCAAATATTCTGGAATAACCTAGTTTACTAGCTGTATCAAGATATTTTTTATCTTCCTCTAAAGTTGAATGTTCGGGATATAGTGACAATCCAAGTCTTCTCAAAACGAAACCTCCAAGAAATTAATATTAAGCTTTAGCGCTCTTTGGATCTAATTCTTCAGCCAATTTTTCTTTATCCATTGACTTGAAGAAGTAGAAGTACATCAAAGTATCAAGAATGATATTGATAATTTGCATTACAGAACCAGAAATATGTCCAGTTGCAATAAATCCTGATAGAATTGGTGGAGTTGTCCAAGGAATATAAACACCCATTGGTCTTGCAACCAAGTTAGTAGCCATACCAATGTATGTTGTTGTTACATTAATTAATGGTGTAACAATAAATGGAACTAACATCTTGTAGTTCATAACAATTGGTAGACCGAAGAGGATAGGTTCATTAATGTTGAACAATGCAGGTCCAGCAACCAATTTACCTAAAGTCTTAAGTTCTTTACTCTTTGCGGCGAAGGCTAACAACATAGCCAAACCGATTGTGGCACCAGAACCACCCATGTGAACGAAGTTATCAAAGAATGATGTTGTAACGATGTTTGGTAGAGCTTTACCAGCAGTGAAGGCTGCGTGGTTTTGGTTCAAAGCTGTTAACCAGATAGGCATCATAACACCAGAAACAACGTTAGCACCGTGAATACCAAAGATCCATAGGAAGGAAATTAAGAATTCAGCTACTAGAGCACCAGGCAATGTGTTACTCAAGTGACTTAGTGGTGTTGCCAAGAAGAATGAGATGATATTTGGAATACTTTGCATAGGAGTTGCTTCAACACCTAAACGAATTACCCAAACAAGAGCCAAAACGATGAAACCTGGGAACAAAGCAGCAAATGAGTTACTTACTGCAGGTGGAACTGTATCAGGCATCTTAATTGTCCAGTTCTTGTGAACCATCCATACATAAAGGTCGGTAATGAACAAACCTACAATAATAGCTGTAAATAAACCAGCTGAATCAAATTGTGTCAATGGAATCCACAATGCGCCAGCTTTATCTGTCTTCAATGGAATAGTAAGTACAAAAGCACCTAATGAAACAATTGAAGCAGAAATTGGATCGACCTTATAACTCTTAGCCAAGTTATAAGAAATACCAATAACAGCAATCAGACCCATAATATGGAATGATGCGTTAGTTGGATATTGTAAAACAGTTGCCCAATTCTTACCGAAGACACTAGCCATAAAGTCTAGATAGGCTTGAATTGGAAATTGTGCGATGATCATGAAGACTGATCCAATGATGATCATAGGAACAGCTAATGTCATACCATCACGCAATGCAATCAAATGACGAGAAGAAGCAAGTTTACCAGCGAGTGGAATGACTTTGTCGGTGATAAAACTGTTGGATTTCTTTTCAGCCATGAGCAAAACCCCCTCAAAAATAAAATTTGTTACTAAGCAGAAACACTGTTATCCGCTTACAAATACCATTGTAACCCTTTTCATCAAAATGTGTATGCTTTTAGAGATGAAATAATATGTTTTAACCTAAAAAACATGTCACTAATCCGTGACATGTTCCGAAAATCTATTATCTACTTGGTCTACCATCTTATGATAGGCGCAGTTTGAGATCTGTTCCAGGGTATAAACAATTGGTACTTGCGTTGTAACATTAATGTGTCCTTTGCGATTTTGAGGAGTATCGTAGGAAATTGCAAAGTCTGTTACCTGATTTAAAACAGAGTATGAATTAGCTGTTAAGGCTATCGTTTCTGCCCCATTTTTCTTGTAATAGCGTGCTTGTTCCAGAACTTCATCCGTCTCACCTGAGATAGATACTAAAACTAACAAGGTTTTACTGAAATCACGATTGGAGAATGGTTCTGGTTGAAAAGGATCAATGATTGGCAACGAATAAATCCCATAGCTTGATAAGATACTTGCTCCATACTGTGCAATGCGACCACTGTTACCGACTCCAAAAAACAAAACTAGGTCAGCAGCGTTGATCATGTCAGCCGCTTGATCGATCTTATCATCAAACGGCTCTTCGTCAGCAACCAATTGGAAGAAGTTCTTGATTGGTTCCATGCTTGGATCCTGTTGCGCCTTAGATGGTTGTTTCAAACTCTGCTTTAAAGCAAATTTGAATTCTGAAAAACCGCTATAATCCATCTTCTTAAGAAATCTCAAGATGGTTGTCGTTGAAACATGCGCTGCATTAGCCATCTCACGAATCGTCATATCTTGTACTTCTTTGGTATGACCAATAATATATTTGTAAACAATCAATTCTAATCGGTTCAATTCATGAACTTTCTGATAAGGAAACATATTTTTCATCCTCCTTTCTATTGGTATATATCACTTTTACTAAACAAGTTTCAGTATACATGTAACATGTTACACTTTCTAGCGATAAAAAAAGCCTAGACAACTGATTTAGTTTTGTCTCGGCTTTTTTTGTTAGGTTCAGTCTATATCTGATCCGTTTGTACGGATTACCTTTTGATACCAATAGAATGAATCTTTCTTTGAACGTGCAAGTGTTCCGTTACCTTCATCATCTTTGTCGACATAAATGAATCCGTAACGTTTAGACATTTGACCCGTTCCAGCAGAAACTAAATCAATGCAGCCCCATGGAGTGTAACCCATAAGATCTACGCCATCTTCATTAACTGCTGTAATCATTTGTTTGACGTGGGCACGTAAGTAATCAACACGATAATCATCATGGATACTGCCATCTGATTCAACTTTATCATATGCACCAAAACCATTTTCAACGATCATCACTGGTTTGTGATAGTGTTCCGTCAACCAGTTCATTGAATATCTCAAACCAATTGGATCAACAGGCCAGCCCCAATCATTGTACTTAAGGTTAGGATTCTTGACAGTTTCACGGTCACCAACAAACTTGAATTCTGGATTGTCGTCACTGTACTTAACAGTCATAGAATTATAGTAACTGAAACCAACATAATCAACTGTTCCTTCGCGTAAAACAACACGATCCTCAGTTGTAATATCTGGTCTTAAGTCATGATTCTTGAAGTATGCTTCCATACCGACTGGGTATTCACCCAAGGCTTGAACATCAGCCCACCAGTAACGTCTTTGCATAGCTTTTTCAGCTAACAAGATATCTTTAGGATCTGACGATGCTGGATAAACTGGTGTGAAGTTGACCATATTTCCAATTTCAAAATCAGGATTGATCTTATGACCAATCTTCACAGCCAAAGCACTAGCGACAACTTCATAATGTGAGGCTTGATACATCAAAGCTTCACGTTCTGCTTCAGACTCATTATCTCTAAAAATCAAACCTGAGTCAGTTGCAATTGAGAAGTCATTTGTAAAAGTAGTTTGGTTGTTGATTTCATTAAATGTCATCCAATACTTAACTTTGTTCTTGTAACGTTTGAAACAAACAGTTGCAAATTTAACAAAGAAATCAATTACCTTACGATTTCTCCAACCACCATATTCAGTTACTAAGTGATATGGCATTTCAAAATGTGACAAAGTAATTACTGGTTCAATTCCATATTTCAAACATTCATCAAACATATCATCATAGAATTTTAAACCTGCTTCATTAGGTTCATCTTCATCGCCATTGGGGAAGATTCTTGTCCAAGCAATTGAAGTTCTAAAACATTTGAAGCCCATTTCAGCAAACATTTTAATATCATCTTTGTAGTGATGATAGAAATCAATTGCCTCGTGGTTAGGATAATTTTTACCAGCAATTATGCCGTCAGTAATTTCACGGGGTTTTTGATAAGCACCAGCAGTCATAATATCTGACACGCTGACACCTTTGCCATCAACATTCCAAGCTCCTTCGAGTTGGTTTGCTGCAACGGCTCCTCCCCATAGAAAATCTTTTCTTAATCCGCTTTTTGTTGTCTCAGTCATACGAAAACCTCTTTCAACTATATATCTAAATCTTTACCATTTGATTCAATTACTTTCTTATACCAGTAGAAGGAATCTTTCTTGGAACGCTTCAAACTACCATGACCTTCGTCATCTTCGTCAACATAAATCATTCCGTAACGTTTCTTCATTTCACCAGTACTTGCTGACACAAGATCAATGTGACCCCATGGAGTGTAACCAAGTAATTGAACACCGTCTTCTTTAACAGCTTTTTCCATTTGTAAAATGTGATCGTGGAAGTATTGAATACGGTATGGGTCATGAATACTACCATCGGATTCAACCTTGTCGTAAGCACCAAAACCATTTTCAACGATGAATAATGGTTTGTGCCAACGTGTAGTCATCCAATTCATAGCATATCTCAATCCAACTGGATCAATTTGCCAACCCCAATCTGATTTTTCAACATATGGATTTGAAACCAAATCGTCATGCTCATCATAATCAAAGTGAGTCTCACCTTCATGTGCCTTTGTTGTAAAGGACATGTAGTAACTGAAACCGACATAGTCTACTGTTCCAGTCTTAATTGTTGCCAAATCACTTGCAGTGATATCAAGATCGTAACCCTTACGAGCCCAATACTTTTCAATCCATTCCGGATAGAATCCTAGTGCTTGAACGTCACCAAAGTAATAACGATATTGCATAGCACGTTCAGCTTTCATGATATCAGCTGGTTTTGAAGTCAATGGGTAGATAGGACACATAGCAATCATTGAACCAACTTGTAAGCTTGGATCAATTCGATGAGCAATTTGAACCGCATTTGCACTAGCAACAAATTCATAATGAGCAGCTTGGAACATTTCTTTTTCCCAGTTGTCATCTTTGCCTAATTGCAAGCCTGAATTTTGAAGCAATGGATGTGGATCTTGCCAATCGGTTTGATTATTAATTTCATTGAATGTCATCCAATATTTAACTTTGTCTTTATAACGTTTGAAACAAACTTCAGCAAAACGATCAAAGAATTCGATCATCTTACGATTGCTCCAACCACCATATTCCTTAACCAAGTGATATGGCATTTCGAAATGTGACAAAGTAATTACTGGCTGAATGCCATATTTCAAACATTCGTCAAACATATCATCATAGAATTTCAAGCCTTCTTCGTTAGGTTCATCTTCATCGCCATTAGGAAAAATTCTTGTCCAAGCGATTGAAGTTCTGAAACATTTTAAGCCTAATTCAGCAAATAACTTAATATCCTCTGGATACTTGTGATAGAAATCATTACCCCAATGATTAGGATAAATTTCTCCATCCTTGACACCGTCAGTAACTCTTCTTGCAACACCTTTAGCACCAGCTGTCATAACATCGGCAATACTTACGCCTTTGCCACCCTCATTCCAGCCACCTTCTAATTGGTGTGCTGCAACAGCGCCTCCCCAAAGGAAACCTTTGGGCATTTGAATTCCCTCACTCATTTAAGTTCATGCTCCTTTTTATTCTTTATCAAGTCTCTTGTATAGATCAACGATTTCTCCAGCTAGATCTCTGAATGTAATAGCATTCATGATGTGATCTTGTGAATGTACCATCAACAAAGTAACTTTAGCATGGTCACCGTTAGCTTCTTTAGTTAACATATCTGTTTGAGAATTGTGTGCATCAACTAAGAACTTGTCTGATTCCTTTAATTTTTGATCAGCAACTGTGAAGTGACCCTTTTTAGCTTCATTGATAGCTTCGAAGGCTGAACTCTTAGCATTTCCTCCGTTAATGATCAATCCCATAACTGTTTGTAATTCTTCATCATGTTGTTCTTCTGACATTTTTCTTTTCTCCTAAATTAGATTATTATTATTTTTATTTATTAAGCGCTTACTTTACCTGTAAAAAACGAAAAGGGTGCTAATTATGCGCCCTTTTGTTGTTTATAAATGAATGATTATTTGATCAAGCTTACGGCTTCTCTTAGAACCTTTTCACCGTTCATCATTCCGTAGTCTTGCATGTTGATAACTTCAACAGGAATGCTCAACTTCTCTTTGAATTGGCCTTCTAGATATCTAACTTGAGGTCCAAGCATTAAAACATCAGGATGTTTTTCTTCCAATTTTGCGTCAGCATCAGCAGCAGCAGTAGCAAAGATTTCAGCATCAATGCCATCACTTTCAGCAGCCTTTTGCATCTTTGATACTAGTAAACTTGTTGACATACCTGCAGCACAGCAAAGCATAATTGTTTTTTCAGCCATAATATAATACCCCTTTGAATAAAATATTTATTTGTTTTTTATTTAAAACGTTTACTTAAAACGCTTTCATAGAACAATTAGATTGTATAACTAGTTTCAACATTTATCAAGATGTTTTTACCAAAAAACACTTTGAATTTATAAATTTTCTTCGAAATCGTTATTAGACGTGGATAATTTGATGGTTACGGTTACTAATTAAATTGTATCCGATACCAACTGAGGTAGTTGAAATATGCCGTCGTCCGCAAAAAATCTGTGGGCCACTGGAACGTGGTGGACACGGCTTGATAATAGTTTTTCACTCTGTGAAAAATCATGGATCTCCAAGTCCGGTCTTCTACTAACCTTGCTACGCAAGCTAAGTAGAATGGCACCACTGAGGGCCCACAGATTTTTTACTACCGACTAGATACTCGTTTCTAATATTATCGAAAAAATGCAGCAATTAGATATCATCTAACCTTACATGATCAAAATAGAAACTTTTAAAGTCTAAACTAAAAACAGACCCACTAAGTATTTCAAGACATGCAAATATGTCTGAATCTCTTAATAGAGTCTGTTTTTTAATATTTAGATTTTACAATAACTGATAAACAGAACCGGATTTAGTTCGGAACAACAAGAAAATTGACTCAGCCATGAGATTCTGATCCTTGCTCAAACTTTGTTGTAGCGCTAGCACTAAATGATGTAGTGATTAGATATCTTCTAGCCTTACATGGTTAAAATCCATACTAATGAAATAACTGTAATTTACCATCTTACTATCTAAATATTTAAAGACGAACAAACAATAGAAGTACTCTTTAGTCCGGAGCAAAAATTGGGAATGCGTTCAGCTATGAGATTATTGTTATCGGCTTTGCCGATTACAATAAGGCCGACTTCGAAGATCCATTATTTTGCACGAAGTGTAAAATAATTAGCTCCGAATCGCGCCCATAGCGTTCCAACAGTATTCCCAATTTTTGTGGAGGACGGCACATTTAACCTACCCTCTCTCTAATCAAATTCCTTATTCAATACACGTGTAATCATTGTTGCAACACCATTTTGATTATTATTATCCGTAATCTTCCAAGCAACTTCTTTTACTTTATCGATAGCATTAGCCATAGCAACTCCATAGCCAGCTTCTTTAACCATTTCAAGATCATTGCCATAATCCCCAAAACACATGAATTCGTTCATGGGAATTGTTTCGTGTTCTGAAATATGTTGCAAAGCTGACAACTTTGTTACATCTTGGCCGTTGATCTCAAAATAAGTACTGCCTGAACGACTGATCGTTATTGGTAGGGCCGTAAACGACTCTAACTTCTTTTGTAACTCATGTAGTCTCTTTGGAGGACAACTGAAACAAACCTTATAGATATCTATGTCTGTTTGATCATTTAGCTTCATTAGATCGTTCACAGATTGTTCCTTAAAGTGATGCCGTCCCATCCCTTCAAAATAAGTATTCCAATGACGATTGGGATCATAAATATAGGTGTCATTAAGTCCATCTAAGACTATCTTAAATTTGCTAAATTGTGCCCGTTTTAAGATTTCCGCAATTACATCCCGATCTAAAGGTTGGTCGACAACTTTTTTCCCCTTAGAGTCGACTACGACTGCCCCATTTAAGACCACACGATATCCTGGTACTTTCAAATCTTTTTCAAAAAATTTATTAACGGAATGCAATGTTCTCCCTGAACAAATGGCAAACACAATTCCGGAATTGACAGCATTGCGAATAGCCTGAGCGTTTTGGGTAGATATTTTACTGTAACTATTCAGCAATGTTCCGTCTAAGTCAGTTCCAATAAACTTAATCATTAATAAAGTAACCCCTTACATAAATCTCAATTACATTAATAATACGACACTACCTAATAAAAAAGAAGTCTCTTTCTAATTTCTTGCAACTAAGACCTTCTTAAAATCAGCCAAAAAGTTAGGATATGATATATCAATTGATTCAATATTTTTTATTTTGAAAGGTGTTTCTGTCAAAATTGAAGCTACGCAGAGCATCATCGCAATTCGATGATCATTATGACTGTCAACATCATCTTTCACGTTGATAGTCTGGTCCCCATCAATTACGATTGAATCATCGTTTACTTGCATAACTATACCTAATTTTGCTAATTCAACACGCATATTTCGAATCCGATCACTCAATTGCAAGTGAACATCATGAATCCCTTCTATTACCGTTTGGCCTTGGGCTTGTGATGCTAGTAATGCAATTAGTGGGATTTCATCAATAATAAATGGAACTTGTTTTGATGTAACCGTTGCTCCATGAAGCTGTTGAGATTTCACTACCAAATCACCATATGGTTCAACGCTATTGATTGAGTGGCTCTCCAACATAATATTGGCACCCATCTGTTTGGCAACGTTTAATAAACCTATACGCGTGGAATTCAATCCAACTTTAGGTAATCTGACTTCACTATCTTTTGAGATTAGAGCTCCAGCAATATATGGTGCTGCCGATGAAAAATCACCCGGTATCATTAAACTCTGACCGGTTAAATGAGTATGTTTTGGATTGACCTTAATTATATCTGGTTTAGCGTCAACATCTGCACCAAAATAGTTTGCCAGAACCTCTGTATGATCTCTCGTTGGAAGTTTTCGAATAATTGTTGTTGGTGTTTTAGCATATATTCCTGCCATTACGAGCCCACTTTTTATCTGGGCGCTAGAAATATCTTGTTGGTAAGTTATCCCCTGTAAGTCACTACTTCCCTGAATTTTGATCGGCAAAGCATCTTCTGATACTTGTTGGAACTTGCCACCCATTTGTTGTAAAAGCGTTACTAGACGATCAAGCGGACGTTTACTTAAAAAATTGCCGCCTTGAATTGTATATTCATTCTCACTAGTTGCTAAAACGCCAAACAAGAGACTTTCTAACGTACCAACGTTATCAATCTGTAACGGATGATCTAGGGGGTTGAGCTGATGATCAATGCCCTTGATGATCATGTCGTTGTTACTCATTTCTGTATGGATTTTGGCACCAAGTTCTTTAAAAACTTTAGTTGTTACGGCCAAATCGTCTGAATAGGAAAAATTACTGATCTGTGTAACACCGTCTGCTAATGCACCGAAAGTAATCGCCCGATGAGCAATACTCTTATCACCTGGGACAATAACTTCACCTTGGAGCTTGAACTTTGATGCGCGTGTATTATAATCAAACATTTTCATTACACCTCAATATGTCTAAACGGTCATTTATATAACCGATACTTCTTAATGCTACGCTACCTAATTTCTTCCTATAAAACAAATTTTTTGTCCTGAAAACAAAAAAATAGGGCTATTGCCCTATTAAACACATAAACGATAAATTGCTTCAGCGAAGATCTCCATAGCCTTTCTCATATCGGCTTTACTCCAGTTTTCATTTGCTTGATGCATGAAGTCAGGAGTTGTTGGTAGCATCCCACCAAAAGCTACACAGTTATGCATTGTTCTAGCAAAAGTAGCACCACCAGATATAGCTGGTTGTGATTCAGTGTCACCAGTTAAATCTTGATAAGTCGACATTAAAGTTTTGACTAATTCACTATCTGTTGGAACATACAATGGAGCAACGTAATCAAAGTTCTCATACTTCATATCAAATTTAGCAACAGCATCTGAAATCTTTTGAATTAGTTGATCATGATCGATCTTAACAGGAATTCTCAAGTCAATTTGCATTCTGGATTCTTCAGGTGTGATCTTTAAACTAGAGATATTGAATGTTAATTTTCCAGATACATCATCAGAAACATCACCTAAAAGATTCGTTCCGTTGGCATCTTCACCAAAAGCCTTTAAGAACTTCAATACGGCTACATCTGGGAACACATCTGCTAAAGCGATTGCTAATCTGACTACAGCATTAGTTCCTTCGGGAGCATTCATTGCATGAACTGACTTACCGTGAACTTCAATAGTTCCGTTATTTTCATCGGCTGCAAAATTATGTTTTTGTAAAGCCATTAAAACTTCATCCTGTTTAGGACCATCATAGACAGCCTTACCAGGTACGGCGTTAAAAGCATTTTCCAAATCCAAATTCAATTCATCTGATCCCGAACCAACCAAATATGATTGTTGTAATCCTTTTTCAGCATAAATCAATGGAAATTCCGCATCGGGTGCAATTCCCAAATCGATTGAATCTTCTTTCTTGTTGTATTCGGCTATACCTCTCCAAAGGATTTCTTCGTCAGTACCAAAAATTACTCGGATCTTCTTATTAAATTTGTAGCCTTTATCTAGAATAGCTTTAATTGCATACATCGAAGCAATAGTTGGGCCCTTGTCATCTTGTGTCCCACGACCATATAGTTTGTCGTCTTTTTCAGTTAATTGATAAGGTTCTACATCCCAATCATCCAAATTTCCTGCTGGCACTTCATCCATATGTCCAATAACACCAAAGGTCTCATCGCCTTCACCGATATCGGCATAACCATAGTATCCTTCAGGATCTTCGTAAATCTTAAAGCCTAAGTTTTCAGCAATCTTTAAAACTTCATCTAAAGCTTTTTTAGGCCCCTTACCGAATGGTGCCTTATCTTGTGCGGGCTCATTGTATGAAGCCACACCAACAATTTTAGCCAAGTCAGCGATTGCCTCAGTTTGAATCTCATCTGTTATAAATTTTTCCATTACTAAATTCCCCCTATTTGATCATTGCACAAACAACTAAGAATGCTGCTACGACAACGAAAAGAATTACCATCAATTTCCACATGTACTTGAGCCACTTAACAATATCAACGTGACCAATAGCCAAGGCTCCCATAACAACTCCAGAAGTTGGTGTAATCAAATTTACCCAACCTGAAGCAGCTTGGTAGGCCGTAATAACTAAGGAACCGTCAACACCTGAGAATTTACCTAATGGACCCATAATTCCCATTGTAGCGGCTGCCAAACCTGAAGTAGAAGGAATCAAGAATGACATTGGTATGTAGAAAATATAAGTTAAAACAATGAAGACACCGGCTGATAAACTTTGTAATCCAGTTTCACCAGCATGTAAGACTGTGGCTGTGATATAACCATTATTCATTACAACTTGAATACCACGGGCTACAGCAACGATAATTGCAACACTCAAGAAATCGTTCATCCCGCCTAAAAAGGCATCAATGAATTCGGATTCTTTCATGCGGAAAACGAACATAACTACCACTGACATCATGAAGAACAACGTCGTGATTTCTGTAAAGTACCATGTTCCTAATGGCGCTAAGTCTTTACCGATCAAAGCACCTAAGAAAGGAATATTTGTTAACCATTTAGTGAAACTGTCAAAGAACGTCCAATTGTCATTCAAACTTGACCAAGGAATCAAACTAACGATCATAACTAAGAAAGTTAAACCAAATAGCCATAGAACTGCCTTTTGACGAGTAGACAACTTTTCGTCGATATCTCGTTCAGGCATTGAAAATTCCTCTAAATCTTTTTGACGTCGATCGAAAACATATGATTGTGACGGATCTTTTTTAATTTTATCAGCGTAACGCATAACATAAATGATACTGATTGTTGTAACAATAACTAACAAAATCAAACGTTGAATTAATCCATCACCTGGTGAAATACCCAAAGTTTGTGATGCAACCCCCGTGGCAAAGGGATTGACAGTTGAAGCTAAACATCCGACTTGCGTTCCGATTAAAGCAATCGAAATAGCTGTGATTGAATCGTAACCTACTCCAATCATGACTGGGATCAGGATCGGATAAAAGGCGATTGTTTCTTCACCCATTCCGTAAGCTGATCCACCAATAGCGAATAATACCATCAAAATTGGAATTAAAGCTTTTTCTTTGCCGCTATATCTTTTAACGGTGGCACTGATTCCATCATCCAAGGCTTTAGTCTTATTGACGACCCCTAAGAATCCACCGATAACTAAGATAAACAGTGATACTGAAATGGAGCCTTCTGTTTCTGAAGTTCCTACCATTCCATTGATTGGTGCTAGGAAAACATCCCAAATACCTTGCGGGCTGCTGGCACGAGCTTTGTAAGTCCCCGCTACAATATTACCTGCTTTGGTAGTGGCGTACTCGCCAGCAGGAATAATCCAAGTTAAAATTGCTACCAGAATTATTAAGAAAAACAGTATTGTATACGCAGAAGGTACTTGCCATTTTTTAGCCTTTTTTCCCATAAACATCATCCTCCTCTATCTTCATAATATACATGTAGAATATACGATAAATTTAGTTATTACAATGCTTTCTAAAAAAATAGTTTCAAATTAAATTCCTATTATCTCGCTTGTGATAGCGTTTACAAACCGTTACAATATTCTTAGCATATAAGAAAGGATAACGCAAATGATTGAAAAAACTGAATTTGGAAAAAAAGTTAATCGTCGTCCTTTAATAGTCAGTCTGTTACTTAGCTTAATCTTTGGTGGACTGGGATTAATAATTAGTCCTTCAGCAGCATTGAGCCTATTCCTAGGTATCTTCTTTTTGTTAATTTTCGTCTACTATCCTAGAAATCTACAAAAACTTTTTGGTCACTGGCAATTAGAACTTCATGGTGTTTCCTACTACAAATTGCTGACTTATCGTGATCGTTTGAAAATGATCTTTTTCCCCGACCGTATTGATTACCAATTTATCAGTTTTTCACAAGTCAAAGATTGTTATATTTTAGAAGATAATAAAAAGTATGATCTGCAAAATATTCTCACCATTAAACCTGCTAAGCAGTCTTTTTTCCCTTGGCTGAGGAAGCCATTCTATCTCGTACTTGAGCTCCATAAGGGACATATTTCATTGGATCTATCTTGGAATCAAAGACACGATCCTAAGAACACACTTTATCGTGTCAGCAATGTTTTAAAGATCATTACTGAAAAAATCAATTAAAAAACAGGCTCCACTAGAAGTACAGGACACATTGCGTACTGTCAATTCTAATGGAACTTGTTTTTTTTATGTTATTTAACTTTAATTCGACCGGACTTGGTTTGGACGCTCAACTGATATTTAGGATCCTCGCCCACCGCTCCCTCTTTATACTCCAGAAGGTCATGACTAAAATCAGCCATTGGTGGTTTTATTCTTGCCGCTTTAGACTGCAATTTAAAATTATATGATTCTTTTTTCGGCATCGACACCTTAACTGTCCCATTAGTATCATTGATTACGACATTTCCTGAAATCATTTCAAAATCCAGTTGAACATACCCAGATGAGCTAGACACATTGCCCGCACCGCTCAGTGAGACAGCTTTAATCATTCCGGTGTAAGAGTTCATATAGAATCGACGACTTCTAACATTGTCCAATTTAATATCGCCACTACGAGACTGGATAAAGAATCCTTTCTCGATTCTTACGTCATCCAAAACTACTTTCCCTGAAATATCGGTGATGAACAACTGCTGACAATCAAAATCATGTAACAAAATTGATCCGTTACCGTTGGAAATTACCACATCACCAACAAAGCTTTTGGGAATGGAGACTTGCAGTTCAAACTTTGTGATGGGAATTCGAGGGTATCTTTCTTGATTAATAGATAAACCGTTACCTGTAACATCAACGTCAAACATATATTTTAAATTACGACGTGACATGAGTTCGTGTACTATAAATTTTTCTCCATCTGTCGACACCACTCTAATATTGGCATTATTACAGACAATATTTAGCTTATCGACATCAAACATTGGTATAAAGTGTTGATTTATTATCTTTTCAATCATGATCAATACTCCTAACCTAGGTATTACCCTCAAAAATTATCTATGAGTATAAATTAATATCGATCAAATTGTAACGAAGACGATTTCAACTATCCAATATGTAAATTCTAATTATGAAACTTTGATAATTCCGGATTTTGCCCGGACTGTCAATTGATACTGAGGATCATCTCCGACAGTTCCTTCTTTTAGATTCATAATATCGTGCACTAATTCGGCCTTTTGTTTCATATGTACAATTCCATCTTTAGCCTCTAGGTCAAACTTATAAGAATCATTTTCTGGCATCTTTAGTTTAACGGTCCCACTACTATTCTCAACATTTACATCATCAGTAATTTGGGCAAAATTGATATGGACTGTACCTGATTTAACGAGGATATTACCTGCACCGTTGAGATCAATTGCATTAACTGAACCACTTCTTGAAGAAATATTGAATTTAGGCGTTGCCACAGTGTCCATATTAACTAGGCCGCTACGATCACTGATAGTTAACTGTTCCTTAGCTAAAACATGATCCAAAGTTAATTTTCCAGAGCTAATATCAAACATTAAATTTTGACTCTCAAGATTATTTAAATATACTGCACCGCTGTGACATTCAACTGCAATTTTTTCCAATTTTTTAACACTTTGAATCTGCAGATTACCACTAGCATTAAAGATTTGTAGTGCTTTCGTGTAACCTTTTGGAAGCATGATTTTTACTCTGATCTTTAATGGTAAAAAATGAGGAATGGCACCCTGACTGATTTTCAAAACACCATCGGAGACATCAGTTCTCATCTGATAATTAGGGTTCGGGCGTGATATATACTCACTGACCTTAATCTTGTCATCATCGGTCGACACAATTCTTACGTCAGCACTAGTGTAATTGATTTTAATTTTATCCAGATCCGTATAATCAAATTCATATTCATCAGTCAATGGCAATGTTTCAACATGTACTTCGGTGTTGAAGTCATCGTCATCAAAATCTTTATCAAAATCATCGAATGCTCCATCAAAGTACGAATCGAAGTCATCTTTGCTTTTCTTAGATGGTTTCAACTTACCATTAAAGTTAATTCCATTGTCGTTGATCACCAGGTTACCGAACTTAACACCTTCATCAGTAATCTTAATCGTTTTGCCATTGTTAACTGTAATGCCATCGTCAGTAATATTGAGTAATTTACCGTTATCAATACTGATCCCCGAATCGTCAATATTAAAAGTGTGGCCCGCCGCATGCTTGTGATGTTCATTTTCATGATTATCATTCACAACTTGGTTGATTACCTCATCAATATCGCCGAACTCCTTAAAAGCCTTTGCAACTGCTTCTTCTGAAGTTGTATCGTCAGTCATTTTATCTTCGGCTGAGGACATTAGATCAGAGGCCAACTCTTCTTTTAGATCGTTTAATTCAGCTGTTTCAGTGTAATCTTTAAAGATTTTATTTAATCTTTGATTTACTAATGTTTTTATTTCTTCACTCATGATTATCGATCCTTCCTAAAATCAATTCATCAATTACCTTTTTAGCAAAATTCCAAGCCTTGATATTGTCCGTTAACGTCTGTTTCCCTTGGGTAGTTATCTGATAATACTTACGACGGCCACCTTGAGTTTCGTCGCCCCAATAGCCAACAATGTCTCCATTCTTCTCTAGTCTTCTAAAAACGGTATAAAGAGTGGCTTCGTTCAACTCATAATCATCGTGACTCAGTTCTTTGACACGTTTAGCAATTTCATAACCATAACTGTCACCCTGATTGAGAATATTTAAAACGATAGTAGCTGTATGTCCGCGAATAATATCTTTGGAAATTAGTGGTTTCATTATTATTCTCATCTACCTTCTTTTCTATATCGATAATGTATCACCAATTACTATGTGTGTCAAAGTAATTTATTCAAAATAGTATTTCATCTACAAATAATCTAGTCAAACATTACCTTTTTAGCCTAATCTGTCATACTATTAAGGTAGTTAGATTAGATTTTCGCTCAAATTCGGTTATGGTGGTAACTTGCCGTCCTCCACAACAAGCCCGATTGGTCTGGAATTGTGGACACTGATTTGAGCCAATTGAAAATCACAATTGTCTCAAATACAGGTCTTATACTAAGCGATAAATCGCTAAGTATAATTTCACGGCTGAGACCAATCGGGCTTGTTGCTCCGGACTAGTATCCTATTCTATTGTTTGTATACTCTTAAAATATTAAATAGTTAAAATAATATGCACTAAGAATTCTAAGTGGATTCATATAATTAATAAGCAATTTTTAAATTAAAATTCATACCTGATTACATGCCATCTAATACTGCAGTTTTGATAAATAACAATAGAATCAAAAATACAGTCGGTAGAGGAAAATCTGTGGGCCCTAAGTGGTGAAATTCTACTTATCTTGCGAAGCAAGGTTAGTAGAAGACCGGACTTGGAGATCCATAATTTTGTACGAAGTGCAAAATTATTAGCTTCAAGCCGTGTCCACCACGTTCCAGTGGCCCACAGATTTTCCTCTACCGACGGGCATACTTACACCATGTTAGTTGATATTAGTCATAACTCAATTTGTACCAAAATCTTAGATTACTTTTAAGTTCATTTATAGAAAAATATTTTTCTGATTTTCTACTACAATGAATAAGTGAAAAATTATATAATATTTAAAATATGTTTAAAGGGGAAAATCCATGATCATTGTCGCTTTATCGGCTGTTATTTTGCCATTAATACTTCTAGGAATCATCAATATGCCGGCAAACAAAGGTATGTCGATCAGTGCTTTCGTTGTTCTACTGGAAGGCTACTTCTTTTGGAAAATGCCACCTAAGGCTCTATTAGCTTCAATTTTCCAATCAATCCATAAGGCTTTACCAATTCTTTGGATTTTATTTGGAGCTTTAATGATGCTCAATATTTTGCAACGAACTGGGGCGATTAACCGGATTAACTCTGGTTTTCACACGTTGTCGGCCGATATGCGTATCCAACTAATTTTGGTAGCATTTTTATTCGGTGGACTTATTGAAGGTGTTTCTGGATTTGGAACACCAGCTATGGTTACTGCTCCTCTGATGATTGCTTTAGGATTTTCACCTATGGCAGCTGTAACACTGGCACTTGTGGCTGATTCGACTCCTGCTTCTTTTGGAGCTGTGGGTACGCCATTAACTGTTGGTCTTAGTAATGTCAGTGAAAAAACTAGTTTTCTGAATTCTATTGGGCAACGAATCACGCAAATAGATCTGTTTGCTGGTACTTTTATGCCATTGATGTTGATCTTTATTTTGGTTTTCATCTTCGGTAAAAAAGATGGGCAACAGAAAAAAGACTTCTTAAAATTAGTCCCTTGGTCATTATTTATTGGCTTAGTATATAGCATCTTTGCACTGTTGATTTCCTCTGTTTTAAGTTACGAGTTTGTCTCTATTTTGGCTCCATTTGCTACAATCATCATTGCTATCCTCACTATTAGATTGAAGTTCTTATTACCAAAGGACAGTTTCACTAATCCTTGGACTACTTCCACTAAAACCATCGATTCCGAAAAAAAGATGTCCTTACTCAAAGCTTGGTCACCTTACATCATCGTTATTTTGATGCTTTTAGCTACAAGAACTATTGCTCCTTTGAAGAATTTTTTAGTAACAAATGTCAATCTATCATGGAAAAATATTCTTGGTTTCTCACAAATTAGTTCCGATTGGGAATTTCTATATTCACCCGGTACACTTTTAACCATCGCCGCAGCTTTAGGATTACTGATCCAACTTAAATCTTTAAAGAAATTTTTCCCAATTGCTAAAAAGGTTGTCTTCTCCATGAAATCGACTGCTTTAGCCTTAACCGTAACTTTGATAATGGTTCAAATTTTTACTAACTCTGAAATTAATTTGGCCAAACTACCTAGTATGCCTATGTACATCGCCGAAGTAATTTCCAAATATCTCTCCGGTATCTGGATCATCATTGCACCATTCTTAGGCCAATTAGGTTCCTTCGTTACTGGTAGTACAACTGTTTCTACTTTGACTTTCGGACAAATTCAAGCCGATATTGCTTCCAAGGCTAATGTCAGCACCGAATTAGTTTTGGCTACTCAATTGATTGGTGCTGCGGCCGGAAACATGATCTGTGTTCACAACATTGTTTCAGTTAGCTCCGTTGTTGGGCTTACTGGTCAGGAAGGTAACATTTTACGTAAGACCGTTCTACCAGCTTTACTATACGGACTCTTAGTTGGTATCGTTGGCTTTGTCTTTACTCTATTTATGTAGATAATCAAAAAGTTCTGAATTAAGAGGAATAATCCTTTTAACTCAGAACTTTTTTAGTGCTTTCTAATACCTTAATCAATCGATTCAATGCTATTCTTATCACAAATAATTTTACGGAAGTGATCTTATGGAAATAGGTTCTCTGGCTGAATGGGTTGAAAGTTTTGCCGAAATTTTAGCCGTCTCAGTTGCACTCTTTTTACCCTATTACCAAAAACGCAAAGCCAACAAAGAAAAAAATCAGCAGGCAAAACAGATCATCATTAAAACTTCGAATAAGCTTTTACCTCAAACAAAAATTCAAGAGTCGCTTCAATTCGAAGAACTAACAAAATTTGTTTCAATCTACTTAGTTTTAGCTACAAATGACACTACTGTCAAAATCATTCAATTGGGAGATACCATTATCAATGTTATTGGTAATTCTGATCAACTATCATCTGAGCAGCAATCTCAGATCACTAAATTAATTGATGATTTGAAAAAGGTCAAAATCTAACATTTATGCCGTAACAAACTTTTCAATTGCATTCCCCACACCATCATGATTATTATCAGTTGTTACGTAATCACTGACAGCTTTTACACCTGCCTGAGCATTGCCCATAGCTACTCCCTTGCCAGCTATCTCAAGCATCGAGATATCATTGTCACGATCCCCAATTGCTAAAACGTCGTTCAGTTCGATTTCTAACTGTTGAGCTAAATATTTCACCGCTTCGCCTTTATTGACATTCTTAGGGAAAACTTCCAGGTAGCCAACTCCAGTTCTCACGACAAAGTAATCACTGAATTGTCGATTGATAAAGTCGGTGATTTCATCCAAACGTTGTTCATTACCATTGATGACTCCCTTGGTAATCTCGAAATCGACTGGTAGATCTTCTGGTTCTTTGATATATAACCCACGGTTATTCTCATAAGCCATATCTATCGTGTACTTGTCGATGAATTCAAAATTGCTCGTATAAGTATTGCCTTGAACGTCCAAAACACAATACGGAAATGCATATTTTTTAGCGAAATCGACAAATTCTCGGTAAAAATCGTTATTAAGTGTTTTTTGATAAAAAATTTCACCATTCATGTTTTCAATAATGGCCCCACCGTTGGTAATCAGATAATTATCATTGCCATTAATACCCAAACTACGAGCATAGTCATACATTGCCTCGTGTGGTCGACCTGAACAGAGAACCACTTTAGTTCCATTGGTCATGGCTTTTTGAATCGTGACTTTGTTTTTCTCTGAAATTTCTTTAGCTGATGTCAAAAGTGTGTCGTCCATATCAATGGTAATTAATTTATACCCCATAAAATCTCCCTCATAATATAAATAAAGGTAATTTTATCTTCTAATGAAATTTGAAGATAGCAATTTTAAACAATAAATTTTTTTCCATAAAAAAAAGACTGTCCGGATAAAAATCCTTATCTGACAGTCTTTTTAGCTATTCTTCGTGGAATGATGCACCTGAATTGGCATCTAATTCAACTTTTTTATCTTCATTAATATCGGTAACTTCAACATCTTGTTCATCACGAACTGGAGCTTCTGAAACTGATGAGTAATCTAGTCGACTTACCACATCGTTATCAGCCAAGTGACGATTGATTTTTTCCAAAAGCGTAGGTCCGTTATAGATAAAACCTGTATAAACTTGTACCAAACTGGCACCTGCTTCTAGAGCCGTTTGTGCATCCTCTGGTGTGAATATTCCGCCGGAAAACATAATTGGTAATTCAGGGAAAACTTGATGAATTGCTTTAGTCAAATTCAATGATTTAAAGAAGATTGGTTTACCACTCAAGCCTCCACCCTCAACGCGATTGGCTGACTTCAAATTATCGTAAACTTTACTTGGATTAGAGGCTGTGTTGGTTAAAATAATTCCATCCATCAATCCTTTAGTTTCATTGATTAATTCAATCAACTGTTCAGCCGTGATGTCATTACCAAATTTACAAAAGACCGGTTCCTTAATATGTAAATTATGGATTTTTTGTAACAATCGCTTAGCTACTGGAATCTCTTGTAGTGTTGTTACCCCTTTTTGATTAGGACAACTTTGATTCAAGGCAATATAGTCGGCAAATGAATGAATTTCTTTGATATCATCCACCATCTCGTCAACCATTTCTTCACTGCTTAGACCATGTCCAGGAGCAACACTGATGCCTAAAGTCACATGTTTTGGAGTATTAGCTAAGTGTTTTCTAGTTTCTTCAATACCCAAGTTGTTCAAGCCCATACGGTTGATGATAGCTTGATCTTCAGTTAAGCGAAAAATTCTTTTCTTGGGATTACCAGGTTGATTGTCCTTAGTAACACTACCAATTTCAACAAATCCAGCGCCTAAGGCACCCAAACTGTTGTAAAATTCAGCTTTTTTATCAAATCCAGCTGCGATACCGATTGGTGAATCGAAGTCGACTCCTTTTACAGTCACTTTCAAGTTAGCTGGTTTCTTAGCTTGAAACATTGTTTGTAGTGCTTGAGGATAGCGATTAAACATTTTTAAACCATTGGCCACGAGATGATGATCGACTTCAGGATCAACTTTAAAAATTAGCGGGCGTACTGCTTTATATAAATCCATTATTTGCACCATCCTTCTGGGTCTTTATACCATTGTTCTAGTAGTTCAGTATCGTTTGCTTCGATGTAGTCTTGTTCTTTGGCTACTTGAGTCAAAGTTGGGAAATCAGTTAACGTATACAATTGTGTCTTGGCTGCGGCAAAATTTGTTGTGCTTTCTGGCAAATCATAAGAAAAAATTGCTACAGTTCCAATGACTTCGGCACCAGTTTCACGTACGGCATCGACTGCTTTCAAAATGCTGCCACCAGTTGAAATTAAGTCATCGATCAATACAACTTTGTCACCCTTTTGGCAACGACCTTCAATTTGTCCTTTTTTACCATGATCTTTTTTCTTGGGGCGAACATAATTCAAAGGTAGATCAAGAATATTGGAAACACCGGTTGCATGAGGAATACCAGCTGTAGCAACTCCACCGATAACTTCTACTTCGGGATATTTTTCTTTAATCAATTTTGCTAGATCTTCAGCAATTGTTTGGCGAAATTTAGGATAGGCAATAGTTAGGCGATTATCAGTATAAATTGGTGATTTGATGCCGCTGGCCCAAGTAAAAGGTTCTTTGGGACTTAATGTCACCGCCTTGATCTTTAATAGTTGACTGGCAATATCTTTTGCTACTTCTTTATCCATTATTTAGTCCACTCCTTCTCAATATTCATATAAGCATTGTATTGATCTTTTGCCTGGGTGATTGGACGTCCAACCACAATTGCATCGCTACCTAATTTTTTAGCCTGACTTGGCGTTGTTACCCTCTTTTGATCGCCAACTTGAGCTGACTTAGGTCTAATCCCAGGGCTCACACAGAGGAAGTCTTCATTAGTTGCCTCTTTGATCATAGGAACTTCCAAAGCCGATGAGATAACACCATCAGCACCACTGTTAAAAGCTAATTTAGCTAATCTTGTAACATAGTCTTGTGACGGCAATGAAACTTGTAACTCGTTAGTTAATTCAACTTGTCCTAAGGATGTTAATTGGGTAACAGCCAATAATTTAGTATTTGAACCCGCTAGCCCTTCTTTAGCAGCTGCAATCATTTCTGCGCCACCACTAGCATGAATCGTTAATAATTGAACATCCCACTTAGCGATTACCTGACAAGTTCTTTTGACGGTATTAGGGATGTCGTGTAATTTCAAGTCCAAAAAGATATTATAGCCACGTTCTCGTAAACGTTTGACGAATGGATAGCCATATTGACAAAACATTTCTAAGCCGATCTTCAAAAATAACGATTGATTCTTAGGAAACTGATTCAAGAAATTAATGCATTCAAAATCATCTGCGAAATCTAATGCTACTATAACTGGTTTATCCATTTTTACCCCTCGTGATTACTTGTATATACTGCTTTGCCATTAACATAAGTGCCCATAACTTTTCCAAAAACAGATTGTCCGATAAAAGGACTATTAGTGCCTTTAGATAAGAAGTCAGCTTCATTGATCGTGTACTCTTGGTTCAAATCGATCATGGTAAAGTCAGCTTGTTGATTTAAGCCAATCGTACCAACATCTTTAAGTCCAAATAACTTAGCTGGTTTTACAGCCATCAGATCAATTAATCGTTCTAAACTGATCATGCCTGTTTTAACTAAACGTGTATACATTAATGGGAACGAAGTTTCAATCCCAGTAATACCAAAAGCACTCTTTTCAAAGCCTTGATTCTTCTCTTCTTTAGCGTGAGGAGCGTGATCGGTTGCAATCATATCAATTGTTCCATCTTCTAAAGCATCTAATAAGGCCATTTGATCCTTTTGTGAACGCAATGGTGGGTTCATCTTGAAATTAGCGTCATCTTTTAAAATATTGCCATCATTCAGTAATAGATGGTGTGGTGACACTTCACAAGTAACATTGATACCGGCATCCTTAGCCATTCTGATCAAGTCAACACTATCTTTGGTAGAAATATGACAGACGTGATAATGTACGCCAGTTTCTTTAGCTAAAATTAAATCTCTGGCCAATTGCGAAGTTTCAGCAACCTGTTGGATACCTGGTAGGCCTAATCTTTGCGAAGCTGAACCAAAATTGATCACGCCATGGTTGAAAAGATTCTTATCTTCAACATGAGCAGCCAAATGACTGTTGATTGCTGCAATTCTTTCCATGGCTTCAAACATTGATTGAGCATTCATGATTCCGTGACCATCATTAGAAAAAGCAAAGGCCCCTAATTTGTCTAAAGCTTCGATATCAACTAATTCATCGCTTGTTTCATCTTTAGTTACAGGTGCATATTGTAGTGTGTTGATCAAAGAATTCTTTTTGTTCAAGTCCAATTGCTTTTGAAATTTTTCAGGATCATCAGGTACTGGAATAACGTTGGGCATAGCTCCCACTGTTGTAAAGCCACCATGAGCTGAAGCTAAGGTTCCAGTTTTAATGGTCTCTTTATGGACTTGTCCTGGTTCACGAAAATGAACATGAACATCGATTAGACCTGGAGCGACTAATTGTTGTTTCGCATCGATCACGTTAACATCATCGGTCGATATCTCTTCTGCAATTTCCGTAAATTTTCCATTTTCTACTAACAGGTCGGCCGGAGTCAACTGCCCTTGATAAAATAGCTGTGCATTCTTTATTAATGTTTTCATCATTTAACACCTTTCAAAACTGATTCAATCATTGCCATCCTAATAAATGTACCATTGACCATCTGTTTAAAGATATACGATTTATCACTTTCAACCACATCATCAGCTATTTCAGCTCCACGATTAACTGGGGCTGGGTGCATCAACATAGCATCGGGTTTCATTAAATTAACACGGCGCATATCTACTCCATATTTTTCAAAGTAATCAGCTTTAGAAAAGTTTTGATTCTCTTCTGCGGATAGTCTTTCATGCTGAACTCGAAGCAACATGACAACGTCCATTTCTTTACAAAGATCATCGACTGCTTTGTGAGGTCCCATAGCTTGAAATTCTGATGTGTACCAGGAATTAAGTCCGCCGAAGTAAACTTCTGATCCTAATTGTGTCAAAATTTCCGCATCGGAATGGGCTACTCTGGAATGGCTTAAATCACCTATAATTCCCACTTTTAAGCTATCTAGTCGTCCATAGTGTTCATAAATTGTCATTAAATCGAGTAGGGATTGTGAAGGATGTTGTCCAGCACCGTCGCCAGCATTGATGATTGGAATATTAAGATTACGATTCAATAGTTGGTTGTAGTACTCATCTTGGCTATGACGGATAACAGCTAAATCAGCACCCACACTTTCTAATGTTCGACAAGTATCGTAAAGACTCTCGCCTTTCTTCGTTGAAGACTTCTCAGCATCAAAGACGATCTGTTGCATCCCTAATTTCATTTCCGCAACTTGGAAGCTTGATTTAGTTCTAGTGCTGTTTTCAAAAAACATGTTGACGGCAAATTTACCTTGTCCAATATTGGATTGTCGACCGTTTTTGAATTCCAAGGCTGCATTGAGATAATCTTGAACCTCTTGATTTGATAATTGTGACATAGAAAGTATGTTTTTCATTGTTTTCCTCCAAATTAAAAGGGGTAGCTGTCAGTCCAGCTACCCCTAAAAAGTTTAGTATTATCCCTTAAACCTTTTAGACCTCACTGGATCTGATTAAAAGTTCCCTAGTTTCTTAAGTAAACAAAAAACTTCCTATCCCACAAGGAAAGGAAGTTTACACTTTTTCTGCCAAATGTAGTTAATACCTTCCAAGCCTCACAGGACTCGATTAAAAGTTTTCGTTGCAAATAATATATACGATTTTACATTCTCAGTCAATGGTTTTTATTTAATTTCTGCAAGGAAGTACTTCTTCTTACCACGACGGATAACGATGTACTTACCATCAAATGATGTCTTAGGATCAATTTCAATTGTTGTATCAGTCAATTTTTCACCATTGATTCTGATAGCACCATTTTGAATATCTTCACGTGCTTGACGCTTTGATTTATCAACGTTTGTAGCAATTAGAAGATCAACTAAATTAATTGGATCAGAAGAGATTTCTTCACTAGGAACACCATGGAAAGCTTCAGCAACTTCGGCTGTTGTTAGTGATTGAATTTCACCAGAGAATAAAACATCAGTAATTTTTTCAGCTGTCTTCAAAGCTTCTTCGCCATGGACGAATTTTGTTACTTCTTGAGCCAAAGTTTTTTGAGCCAAGCGTTTTTCTGGAGCTGTCTTAATAGATTCAGCCAATTCGTCGATTTCTTCTTTTGATAAGAAAGTAAACTTCTTCAAAAGGTTAACGACATCTTTATCATCTTGATTGAACCAGAATTGATAAAATTCGTAAGGTGAAGTCTTCTTAGGGTCAAGCCAAACCGCACCACCAGCAGTCTTACCAAATTTTGTACCGTCAGCTTTTAATAATAATGGGATTGTCAAAGCATAAACTTTAGCATCTTGACCTTCAGCTTTATGAATCAAATCAAGTCCAGCAGTCAAATTACCCCATTGATCACCACCACCAACTTGCAATTGAACATTATGCTTGCGGTATAGTGTCAAGAAGTCAAGTGATTGTAGGATTTGGTATGTGAACTCTGTAAAGGAAATACCCACTTCTAGACGACTTGAGATAATTTCCTTGTTAAGCATAGTATTAACGTTAAATAACTTACCGTAGTCACGTAGAAAATCAAGAATACCAATTGGTTCTGTCCAGTCGTAGTTATTAACCATTGTGAAGTCGCTGAAAATGTTAGTAACTTGGTTGCTCAAAGCTTCAACGTTGTGATTAACTTGATCCATTGTTTGCATAGGACGTTCGGCTTTTTTACCACTTGGATCACCGATAGAACCAGTAGCACCACCAATAACAACATATGGATGATGACCTGCTCTAGCAAATCTTTCCAAAGTCATAAATGGCAATAAGTGACCAATATGCATCGAGTCACCAGTTGGATCCATACCACAGTAAAGTGAAATAGCTTTTTCATCAACTAATTTACGTAGGCCCTCTTCGTCAGATTGTTGATTGACCAAGCCACGCCATGATAGTTCATCAATAATATTCATAGATCTTCCTCCAATAATTATCCCCGTTATAGAAAAAAAACGCCCCTGCAGTTATGCAGGGACGCTTATGCGCGGTACCACCCAAATTCAAGTATTTCTACTTGCTCTTTACTCCTATAACGTAGGACACGAATTTTAGTTTCGTATTTGATAATTTACCCTGCTTGACTCTCACCAAATGTCAATTCTCTGAACACCGAAGTAAATTACTACTTAGTTTAAAACCAAAACTATTTATAAATACGATGATACACAGGAGTGATATCTTTTTCAAGGTCTTTTTTAGAAAAGCAAAGTTATTGTATAATGTAAGTGCTTTTATGGAGGGGAAACATGAGGAAAAAACTTTACTTAATGCGTCATGGTCAAACGCTTTTTAACGTTTTATGCAAAATTCAAGGTTGGTGTGATTCACCACTGACAGATAAAGGCATTCAACAGGCCAAAACAGCTGGAAAATACTTTAAAGACAATAATATCCATTTTGACGCCGCTTTTTGTTCAACGGCTGAAAGATCAAGCGACACCTTAGAATTAGTTACTGACATGCCCTATACACGCTTAAAAGGATTACGTGAGATGTCCTTTGGCAAGTTTGAAGGTGAACATGAGTATTTAAATCCCAAAATTACTGATGCTAAAAAACAATCTGGTGATTTCTTTGTCCAATACGGCGGCGAAAGTGCCCAACAAAATAAGGATCGTGTAAACAAGACTTTAAACGACATTATGGAACAAGATCACCAATCAGTTTTGGTAGTTAGTCATGCTGGCTCTATCATGAACTTTACCAGTCAATGGACTGATATTGGTAAAATAAAAGATAGCGGCTTTGGCAACTGCAGTATCTTAGAGTTCGAATTTGCAGACGGAGAATTTACTTTCGACAAAATTATTAATTTTAATTAAGTTAACAATTATAAAAAATAGAGATAGTAATCAAATTATGATTATTATCTCTATTTTTGTTACATATGTCTCTCGATCCAATCCCAGACTTCATCTTTACCATGTTTCGTCTCAGAACTGAATAACTGTAGATCATCTGTTTGATTGATCTGCATTGTTTTCTTAACTTGACTGATTGTTTTATTCCACTGATTGCCTTTGACCTTGTCCATCTTTGTAGCCACGATCAATGTAGGAATATGATAATAACTCACAAATTGGTACATTGAAACGTCGTCTTCACTTGGTTGATGACGACCATCGACCAAAATAACTACACCTTTCAAAACATCACGAGTAGTCAAATATTCTTCAATCATAACGCCAAATTCTTCACGTTGCTTCTTAGATACTTTAGCAAATCCGTATCCAGGAACATCGACAAGATACAATTGATCCTCGATATTGTAGAAGTTAAGTGTTTGCGTCTTACCTGGCGTACTAGACGTTCTCGCAAAGCTTTTACGATTGATAAGTGTATTTATCAAAGAAGACTTTCCCACGTTAGAACGGCCTAATAAGGCTATTTCTGGATAACCTTCACTTGGATATTGTTTTGAGCTGACCGCGCTCAAATTCATCGATACATTATTTACCTGCATAATTCACCTCAATGAAGTAATTTTACCATAAACAAAAAAAGCTGCCTACTAGGCAACTTCTCCATTTTTAAGAATCAATTCTGGTTCTTTAATTTTTCTAACTGCTTCTTTAGTAACTTTGACGCTTTCGACATCGTCACGACCAGGAATATCGAACATAGTATCCAGCATTGTTTCTTCAACAATTGATCTCAATCCACGGGCACCAGTATTTCTTTCGATCGACATCTTAGCAATTTCTTTCAAAGCACCATCAGTGAAGATCAAATTAACTCCATCCAAGCTTAATAGTTCCTTATATTGCTTAATAAGAGCATTCTTTGGTTTTGTTAGGATATCAACCAAATCACTCTCTGTAAGCTTCTCAAGAGCTGTTACGATTGGAATACGACCGATGAATTCTGGAATAATACCAAATTTCATCAAATCTTCAGGGATAATTTGTTGCATCAAACTCTTCTCTTCTGCGACAGTTGCTTTTTGTTCAGCACCAAAACCAATTGTCTTATCGCCTAAACGATTCTTAACAATCTGTTCAATACCATCAAAGGCACCACCAACGATAAAGAGGATGTTTGTTGTATCA
This sequence comes from Candidatus Companilactobacillus pullicola, assembly GCA_019116025.1. Taxonomy (GTDB): domain Bacteria; phylum Bacillota; class Bacilli; order Lactobacillales; family Lactobacillaceae; genus Companilactobacillus; species Companilactobacillus pullicola. The sequence continues at coordinate 168,036 of DXCM01000090.1, forward strand.
ATTTGAATTAATTCTTGTTGAGGATGCTTTCTACCGCCTTGTGGTGGCACACTAGCAATCGTTCCTTCAAGAATCTTTAGAAGTGCTTGTTGAACACCTTCACCAGACACATCACGGGTGATGGAGACATTCTCACTCTTCTTAGCGATCTTATCAATTTCATCGATATAAACGATACCGTGTTCGGCCTTATCTACATCAAAATCTGCATTTTGCAAAAGCTTCAAAAGAATGTTTTCGACATCTTCACCAACGTAACCTGCTTCAGTCAAAGTAGTTGCATCAGCAATTGCAAATGGCACTTTCAAGATACGAGCTAGAGTTTGAGCCAAGAAAGTTTTACCAGAACCAGTAGGTCCGATTAAAGCAATATTACTCTTTTGTAGCTCTGTTTCACCATCTTTAAGATGTTCCATTTTATTAATTCTCTTGTAATGATTATAAACAGCAACTGACAATGCCCTCTTCGCATCAGTTTGGCCGATTACATAATCATCAAGAATTTTTTTGATCTCAATAGGTGTTGGGATATTTTCAAGATCCATTGGTGTTGAATCGTTTAATTCTTCATCAATGATTTCTTTACACAAATCAATACATTCGTTACAAATGTACACACCTGGTCCAGCAACAATTTTCTTTACTTGATCTTGTGTTTTACCACAGAACGAACAGCTAATTGTGCCAGTATTTTCTGTACTATCAAACATAGTTATTCTCCTTCAATAGTTCCAATTACTTTGAAAGTCTAGCATTGTAATAACTTTGAGTAAAGTAATTAGTTTGAAACTATAATTAAAAAAAAAGGAAGCCCAATGGCTTCCCTAATCTCAGTTCTAAAAAGCATTATTTTTCAACAGCTGAGTCAACGATCAATTCGATAGCTTTCTTAGCACCGATATCATGAGCAAGCATGTCATCACTAAGTGCGTTTCTTACAGCGGATTCTTCCATCTTGTATTCATCAGCTAGTGACTTAACTTCATTCTTGATTTCGTCTTCTGTTGGTTTGATATCTTCTTTAGCAACAATTGCTTCGATAACTAAGTCAGTCTTAACACGTTCTTCAGCATCCTTAGCAAATTGCTTCTTCAAGCTTTCTTCGTTTGTACCTGTCATTTGGTAGTACAACTTAGGATCGATACCTTGACGACGTAGGTTAGCTAAGTATTGGTTCAATTGATTTTCAACCTCTGTATCAATCATAGCTTGTGGGATGTCATCGATTTTGGCATTCTTAACTGCTCCAGCAATTGCTTCTTCTTGAATGTTTTCTTCAGCAGTTTGTTTCTTTTGATCCTTGATTTCATCATGAATCTTTGTCTTTAATTCTTCAAGAGTATCAACGTCTTCGTCAACATCCTTAGCAAAATCATCATCTAATTCTGGTAATTCTTTTGACTTAACTTCGTGAATCTTTGTCTTGAAGATAGCTTTCTTACCAGCAAGTTCTTTTGCTTGGTAATCTTCTGGGAATGTAACGTTTACGTCAACATCTTCATCAGCAGCATGACCGATCAATTCATCTTCAAATCCAGGAATGAATGAACCTGAACCTAATTCTAGTGAGTAGTTTTGTGCGCTACCACCATCGAATTCTTTGCCATCAACGGAACCAACATAGTCAATAATAACTGTGTCGCCCTTTTCAGCTTTACCATCTTTAAGAACAAGTTCAGCTTGTTGCTTTTGAAGTTCCTTTAGACGATCTTCAACATCAGCCTTCATAACATTACGTTTTTGCTTTGTAACTTCGATACCCTTGTAGTCACCAAGTTTAACGTCTGGTTTAACTGTAATTGTTGCAGTAATAGCCCATGGTTGGTCTTTTTCCATTGATTCAACACTAATTTGTGGTTGGTCAACAGGTTCTACTTTAGTTTCATCAACAGCATCTTGATATGCAGCTGGTAAAACAGCGTTCAATGCATCTTCGTACAATGCTTCTTCACCGTACATACGGTTAAAGATTTGGCGAGGAACTCTTCCTTTTCTGAATCCAGGAACATTCAAGCTCTTCTTTACACGATTAAAAGCAGTATCTAAACCTTTTTTAATTGTATCTTGGTCAATTTCAAATTTTAATTCACCAGTATTGTTTTCTTTTTTTGTAAATTTAGCCTTAGCAGACATTTATATTATCCCTCCGGTATTTCAACGATCTCATACTTTGTAATATTACCCTAAAATGGTGATATTGTAAACATTCATCGTTATTTAATAGGTTTTTTAAGACATCATTTGTATATTATATGACACTTTTTATAATTTTTAAATAATTTAGCCATAAAAAAAAGAGCTGGATTAACCAACTCTTTTTTATTTATCATTACCACTTAGAAATTAGTCTAAGATTTCTGTAACAACTCCGGCACCAACAGTACGGCCACCTTCACGAACAGTAAATCTTGTACCATTTTCAATAGCAACTGGAGCAATCAAGTCAACTTCGAAAGTAACTTGGTCACCAGGCATAACCATTTCTACACCATCTGGTAGTTCAATA